>CAYJWW010000001.1:0-63835 GCA_964374065.1 uncultured Candidatus Saccharibacteria bacterium
TAGCGAAATCGGGACGGGCGAGCCAATGACTCCATTTCCCAATTGGCGGAGAGGGAGGGATTCGAACCCTCGATGCCATTTCTGGCATACGGTCTTTCCAGGACCGCCAGTTCAACCGCTCCTGCACCTCTCCTCGGCACCGCCAATCATAAATGCGTTCGACCCGTTTGTCGACCGGGTCTGTTTCGTGAAGCCCGCGTTTCGAACGCCGTTACCGGGGAGTGCCCGGCAAGGTCGGCAGCTCTGCGGGGATTATCGCAATATTCTTCGGCGACCGGAGATTGATCGAGACAATAACGATAAGGAGGATTGTCGTAAGATACGGGATGCGCGGGAAGAAGCCGATCATGCTCAAAACCTGCGCGAGAATGCCCGGCGTCGCCGCGTGGATCGCCACTTGATACGCCTTGCCGTACGTGATCTGCAGTTTCTTAACCTTTGCGATCACGAGCACGAAGAGCGCCGCGACGAGAAAATAGATCAATTTGAGATTAAGGAAGATGAATACCCCGATGCCGATAAGAAGAAATACGAGCGGCGTGAGCACGCGGAGCCATGGGCGCACGACCCCAACGAACCGCTCGACCCGTGCTTTCGTAAGCTCAAAGTGCGGGACGTTCGCAAGGGGTTGGATGCGGATCTCGCCATCCTTGTCCCGAAGAGCGATGGAGTTCTTTGAAAGAACGGCGACGGTCTTGTATTCTTCGAACGTTTCGATCGAGAACGGGTTCCGCGTATCGAGCACGATCAGGTTCTTGATGCCTGGCTCCCCGTGAAAGACGCCGCTTTCTCCTTCCGGCAGCGGGATCACATACGGTTCTTCCGCGTTCGTTGACGCCTCCCCGTTTTTGACGGTCACCGTAAGGCCGTCCGGATAGCTCTTCAAAATATCCGCGCTTAGCTCGTTCAAGAACGCATTGAGCTGAGGCGCAACCCTAAACCCGAGGGTAAGCGCAATCACAAAAGCCGCCGAGAGGATCAGCATGTAAAAGTAGCCCAAGGAGAACGAGAACGGACGAGTAAGGAGCTCGCGATAGAACTCGGGTCCGTAAATGCTCGCGCCTATGCGTTTGAAGAAATTCATGGGATGCGGAAATGATACACCAATTTCGCCGCCTCTTACACCGGGGCGTTCTTTGGCGGGATGGCTAGATGGACATTCTTCGGAGCGCCGCGAGCCGCTCCTGCACCGGCGGATGCGTCATGAAAAGCCTGTGGAACCACGGCGTTTTTTTATACCGCGTGCCTTTCGGGTCGTCGAAGGGGTCGTCGAACCACAGGTGCGCGGTGGTGTTCGTTGCGTAGCGCATCGGCGTCTGATCCTGCGAGATTTTCTCGAGCGCCCGCGCGAGTCCCTCGGGATATCTCGTAAGCAGGGCGCCCGACGCGTCGGCGAGGAATTCCCGCTTCCGCGAGACGGCGAGCCGCATGAGCGTGGCGGCGATGGGGGCGAGAATCGCGAGCGCGATGCCCACAAGGAGCAGGATCCCCTGCGCGTTCCCCCGGTCACGACTCCTGCCGCCGCCCCACCACATGGAGCGCAGGAACATGTCGGAGAGAATGGAAATGAACCCCACGAGGACGACGGCGACAGTCGAGACGAGCATGTCCCAGTTGCCGACGTGCGAGAGCTCGTGCGCGAGCACGCCTTCGAGCTCGCTCCGGTCGAGGCGCTCGAGAAGACCCTCGGTTACGGCGACGACCGCGTGCTTCGGATTTCTGCCGGTCGCGAAGGCGTTCGGCGCCTTCTCGGGCACGATGTAGACCCTGGGCATCGGCAGGCCCGCGGTGATGGCGAGGTTCTCGACGATGCGGTAGAGCTCGGGCGCGTTCTCCATTGAGACCGGCTTCGCGTGCGTCATCGCGAGGATTATCTTGTCGGAGTACCAGTAGCTTATGACGCTCATGACCGTGCTGAAAGCGACGGCGAAGTAGAGGATGCCGGGACTGCCGTAGGCCTGACTGAACACCCAACCGAGGCCGATAACCATGATCAAAAAGCCGGTGAACAAGAACCAGGTCTTCCGAATGTTGGAATCCTTGTGTGTGTAGATACTAGCCACGGTCTAATTCTACTGCCTCTTCTTGGGGTGCCCGATGAAAACGTTTCAAAAGATAGAGCGACGCACGCGCCACTGATTTCGGCCGGAAAAACGGCATGCTATGGTGCCCTATTTTTTCAGGGGCGACCATCTTCACATAGGGACTTTTGGGAAAAAGATGCTCTTTGAGGTACTCTTCTCGTTCATCCGGCGGAGCTATCTTTTCCGGGTTCGAGATCGGATCGGATGTCCCGGAGATCAATACCACCGGCACTTCTATCTCCGCCATTCTTGGATTCATCTTCGAAAGATTCTTCGCTTCGGCGCTGATCCGACTCATGGTACCGACCCTGGACTCCTTCCGCCAAATTTGCCAAATATCTTTCGCAATACCGAACGCCACATCCGTGCCGACCGACATACCCTTTTTAATGTGAGATAGTCTTGTTTGCCCTCCTTTTCGAGGCACGCCTTTTAATATTAAATCGCGTGGGACGTCCACCATCGCATCCTTAAAAAAACCTTTCGTAACCTCATTAGGAGATTGCTCGTAAAGCCCCGTGGAGTCAAGCAGGACCAGGCCGTCGATCGCGATGCCCGGATCCTTTTGTAGAATAGACACCACATCGATCGCCCTGTCTCCACCCTCGGAATGGCCCGCTGGCGTGATGTTCGTCTTCCCTTTCTCCCTGATAAATCGGGCGATGGCCACGGCTTGTTCGTAGAACGAATCATTAATTTCCTTCGTAACTTTAGTGGTCACTACGTACGCCCTCTCGTGCGACGCTTCGGCGAACGCTCCTCCGAGGTCTTCCGCGATCTTCGTGTCCACATCCACGCCCACGCCGGGGAAAAAGAACACCTCGCTCCCGCGCTCTCTCTTCTCCTGTCCGTTCTCTTGCGCCGGATCGAACTCCCGGCACGCGAGCTCGATCGGAACACCCTCTTTCGTGTGATAGATCCTCTTTTCTATGGACGTTTCTTCGCGTCCTTTCTCTCGCTCACTTTCGGGAGTCGAGGGAAGCGGTTCTTTACGCATAACGAACGGGGTGGTTAGAACTTCACCTTAACGGGCTCCCGTTCCGCGTCGGACTCCGCCTCGAAGAATTTCTCCTCGTGGAAGCCGAAGGCGCCCGCGACGAGATTCGCGGGAAATGATTGTACCGCGGTATTCAGGTCGTTCACGGTCGAGTTATAGAACCGCCGCGCGGCCATCATTTTATTCTCGGTGTCCGCAAGTTCGCGCTGGAGATCCAGAAAGTTCGCGTTCGCTTTGAGGTCGGGGTAGTTTTCGGATACCGCGAAAAGGGTCTTTAGGGTGTTCGACAGCATGTCTTCCGACTTCGCTTTTTCTAACGGCGTGCCGGAGGCGCCCGCGACCGCGGCGCGCGCCTTCGTGACATTTTCCAAAACCTCCCGCTCGTGAGCCATGTACCCCTTCACGGCCTCCACGAGATTCGGAATGAGGTCGAACCGCCGCTTTGACTGCACATCAATATCCGAGAGCGCTTCCTTGGCGCGATTCCTCAGCGTCACGAAACGGTTATAAATGAACGCGAGCCAAAGCGCGGTGACTGCGAGCGCGATCAATATATATATCATGGACGTGTATTGTAGCAGAAATGTAACAGGCCCGCAATCCGCTGATTGCGAGCCCGCCTTGTTTCACTTTATGAGCCGGGAGCACCGCTCCCCGCTTTCTCCGTAATGTTCGCGAGGACGCGTTCTTCCCGCGCCTCCATCCGTTCCTCCATCCCGCGCCGCGCGAGCGGGTAGTCGTTCATATCGACGAACATGTGCTCGCCGAGGAGCGGGTATACCTGCTTCAAGAGCCGGAACTTCTCCTGCTCCACCCATCGGTAGTCGGGATGCCCCTGCGCCGTCGTGCGGAGCTCCGTCTCCCAGATGAACGCGCGCACGTTCTCGTACTGGTAGAAGCGGACGAACGAGGTCATCGGAACCGCATACTGTGCGAGGAGAAGATCCTCGTAGGTTCCCGATCTCGCCATCTTCTCGAAGAGGGCCTGCGCGTGGTCCACCGCCGCGCGGTACTCCGCCTTGAGGCCGGCCTCGACGACCTCCTCGGGAACGAAGTAACCGTGCTCCATCGTGAAGAGCTGGCGCTCCTGGGTGAGCGGCCGGTGGCGCTGGAGGTCGCGATACGCCCCGATGGGCATGACGATCTCGAAGCGCGCGAACGCGTTCTCGAACGCCCTCCCGACCTTCTGCCAGCGCTCCTTGCGGCCAAAGAGGTACGCTTCGAGGATATTCCGCTTCTCTTCGGAGTTCAGCTCGCGGGCGAGCTCCATCGCGGAGGTCCACGAGAGATCGAGCGCGGAGAAGAGCGCTCCCGCGATGATCTTCGTCTCTCCGTCCTGGTCCCATTCGACGAGCTTCACTTGCGACGCGCCGTAAGTGCCCGGTTTGCCCCTCTTAACGAACCACTTGTGGTTGCCGGCGAGCACGAGGTCGCGCACGGCGGCGACGCGCTTCGCGAGTTGTTGCTGGTACTCGTGCGCCTTCTCGCCTTCCACGCGCGTGAGGAGCGACGGGATCTCGGTGTCGAGCTCCGCCTGCATCGCGCGCGCGAGCCATCGCACTTCACCGAGCGCGTGCTGGGCGCAGTGGTTGATGACGTACTCGAGCGCCTGGCCGTTTCCGCGGATCGCGACCTGGCCGAGTGTTGAGACGGGGAGGAGCCCCCGGAGCGTGTCGAACGCTTTCTTCTCCAAGACCGACGCCTTTTCGTCATACTTGGTCCTGAGCCACTCGATGAACCGGGGGACGAGCGCCGCGTATGTCCCGAAGAGGACATCCATCGCCGCGCAGTACTCGCCAACAAACCCCATGCGCGCGAGATCGGGGTGCGGCACATAGTAGCGGTAGCGGCCGCCCCGCTTCTCCGCCATGTTCACGAAGCGCGTGGACTGCTCGATCGGTTCGATGCCGATCCGCCGATCCTCGATCATCTTGATCGCGATCTGCGAGATGCCGTCGAAAACAAGGTGCGTCCCAGTCGTCTGCCCGATCGAGTCGTCGCCGTAGGCGCCGAGCCACTTTACGAAGAGCCGCTGGGCGCGCTGATTGTTCAGGACTTCTTTGAAGCCGTGCCGCGTGAGGAAGATCACGAGCCGGTTCAGTTCGAGCGCGAGCTCGCGGTCGTCCCCCTCGAGTATCGGATAGGCATATTCCTCGAGGAACACGCGGAGGAGGGATGCGGAGGCGCGGCTCGCCCTTGAGCAGAGCGCGCCCACGATCTCCGGCGGGAGGTTGCGGACAAGATGCACCGGTCCGTCGACATTCGTGAAGAACGGCTCGAGGAACCGGCGATCACGATCCGACCACTCGGTCGAGGGGTAATCCGGCGCGTAGGCCGAAGAGTTGTCTGCCGTCTTCATGGTCGTTTCTCCTTGCGTAAACAAAGTCGGATCCGTTATGGATTATTTGGAAGGCCTACGGGCAAAGTACTCGCCTTACTTAGGTGCGTCAAGCCATTTGGCCTCAGTTCGCGCGAAAACAAAAGACCCCCGCCGAGGGGGCCTTCATAAACGGGGTGGCTTAATAATCCATCCCCCCGCCCATCCCGCCGCCTCCCATCGGCGGCTCTTTCTTTTCAGGAATATCGGTTATCGCGGCGCCTACTGTAAGGTAGTTCGCGGCTACGGACACCGCGTTCAAGAACGCGGTCTTTGTCACCTTGAGGGGGTCCACGATGCCGGCTGCCTTCAAGTCCTCAATCGCCCGCGTGACGGCATTAAAGCCGGTCCATGGGTTGCTGTTTTTTGCGCGTTCCTGCTTCAAGAGCTGGGCCACTTCGTCCGGCGACCCGCCGCTGTTTAAGACAATCGCGCGGAACGGCGACTCCATGGTCTTTTGCAGGATGGTTTTTGTCGCATCAGACATATCCGCCCCCAAAGAGAACGTCGCGTTAAAGAGGGCCATGCCTCCGCCGGGGACTATCCCTTCTTCCATCGCGGCCCGCGTAGCGGCAACCGCATCCTCGACGCGCTGCTTCAACTCCTTCTGCGCGGACTCCGTGGGCGCGCCGACTTTGATCACCGCCACTCCGCCTGCGAGTTTCCCCAAGCGCTCCTGGAGCTTCTCTTTATCGAACTCGGAATCGGTTTTCTGGATCTGCGCCTTGAGCTGGGCGATGCGGGTCTCGATGTTCTTCTTGTCCCCTTTGCCGCCAACGATCGTCGCATCATCCTTGGTTGCCACCACCCGATGCGCGTGCCCGAGGTCCTTCAATTCGACGTTCTCGAGTTTTTTCCCAACCTCATCAGAAATGAATTGTGCGCCGGTCACGACCGCGATGTCTTGAAGCATTTCCTTCCGCCGATCGCCGAAACCCGGCGCCTTTATCGCGAGCACCGTGAACACCCCTCGGAGCTTGTTCACGACAAGGGTCGCGAGCGCCTCACCCTCCACTTCGTCGGCGATAATGACGAATTCCTTCCTGCCGCTCTGCACCACCTTTTCGAGGAGCGGCAACAGTTCATTGACCGAACCGACCTTCTTGTCCGTCACAAGAATATGCGGGTCTTCGAGCGCCGCCTCCATCCGTTCGTGGTTCGTGACCATATAGGGCGACACATAGCCGCGATCGAACTGCATCCCTTCCACGATCTCAAAGGAATTGCCGATAGTGTTCGAATCGTCGACCGTGACGACTCCCTCCTTCCCGATCTTTCCCATTACTTCCGCGATCAATCTCCCGATCTCCGCGTCCTTCGCGGAAAGCGTCGCGACCTCCTCCACTTTCTTATTGTCATTAATGAGCTCCCGCTGCGCTTCGAGCGCCACGACGACGCCGGCCGACGCCCTCTTGAGCTCTTCGGCGAGATTGATGACATTAAATCCCTTCTCGCGGATGGCCTTCTCGCCTTCCTCGATCATCGCCTGCGCCAACACGACGGAGGTTGTCGTCCCGTCGCCGACGTTATCGTTTGTCTTGTCCGCGGCCTGCTTGATAAAGTCCGCCCCCAAGTTCTCCCACTTGTCCTGAAGTTCGATCTCCTTCGCGACCGTTACGCCGTCGAAAGTTACCTGCGGCGCGCCGTACCCCTTCTCTATCACGACCGCGCGGCCGCGAGGCCCCAAGGTCATCCGAACCGCATCGGCGAGTTTCTCGATCCCTTTTCGGATCGCCGTACGGGCTTCTTCGTTGAATAAGATCTGTTTCGCCATGTTATTCGATGATTGCCAGTATATCTTCTTCGTCCCCGACCAAATACTTTTTCCCTTCGACCTCGATCTCATCGGGGCCGTATTTCTTGAAGAGGACCGTGTCTCCGACCTTGACCGACATTGGGATCCGCTCCCCCTTCTCGTTCGTCTTACCCGGCCCCGTAGCGAACACCCTGCCGCGGACCGGCCGCTCTTTTTCCGCCGTTTCCGGAAGCACGATGCCTGACTTCGTCGTCTTTTCCTCTTCGAGCGGCTCGAGGAACACGCGATTCGACAGTGGCTTGAAATTCATCACGACTGATTTATATTTTTCGGAGCGCCGACTAGCACTCTCTCTATAACACTGCTAATTTAGGCGAAAGAAGAAAGTATGTCAAGAGACAACCCTGTCTCTCTTTGATCGCCGTACGTGAGGGCTGTCGTACGCTGAATTAGTCCGGAATCCGCGAGATCACCTTTAACTCCACTTTAGCGCCCATGGGTAATCCGGAGACAAAGACAGTCGTTCGTGCCGGGTATGGTTCCGAAAAAAGCTCCAAGTATGTTTCATTGAATTCTTCATAATCCGCGGGGTTCGTGAGAAAAGCGGCAACGTCAAAGACGTCGGACAATGACAGTCCTTCCCCGCCGAGTAGTGCGCATATATTTTCCACGGCTTGCTTGACCTGCCCGCGGAGATCGTCGGAAACAAGCTTTCCGTTTTTAAGTCCTATCTGACCGGAAACAAAAACAATATCCCCGGCGCGCCGAATCGGACTGAATGGAAGGTTGGCCATCAACTGAACTTACGTATCGCGTCGTAGATGTTCAACACCGCCTTCACGGCATCGCCGGCGGAGATATTGTTCTGCTTATAGAGCACGTCCGATACGTCCCCGACGGCCCAGATACCGGCACAGGATGTCGCCTGCGTTTTGTGGTCGACCACAACTTCCCCGAATTCATTGATCTCGACGAGCCCTTTTACGATCTCGGAATTCGGAATGATGCCTATCTCCACGAATACGCCCCCGAGCGGCAGTTCTTTTGTTTCTCCGCTTGATATCGCCTTATATTTCAACCCGTTCACAAATTGGTCTCCCAAGATTTCCATCGTCTCCGCCCCCAAGATGATATGCACTTTGTCGTTCGCCCGTATCTTCTCCTGCGTCACCGGATCGCCTTTGAGCGCATCGCTGCGGTTAAGAAGGTATATCTTCTCCGCGTACGGGAAGAGATCGATCACCGCTTCAAGCCCCGCATTCCCGCCCCCCACCACCGCCACGTCCTTCCCTTTAAAAAGCGGCGCGTCGCAGATGGAGCAATATGCCACGCCTCGGCCCTCGAACTTCTGTTCGCCGGGAACGCCGAGTTTCCGCCTGCGGCTTCCGGAGGCAAGCAGCACGTACTCCGCCTCGAGAGACTTGCCGCCCTCGGTTTTCATGGAAAATCCCGCCGGAGATCTCTCGATCAGCGCTACCCGATCGCCGTCCACGATCTCAATATCTTCCTGCGCGCGCAAGTGATCTTCGAGCATCTTCCCGAGATCGAATCCGCTCACGGACTTTGTCCCGATCCAGTTCCGTACATCGGCGGAAACCAAAGACTGTCCGCCGAACGAGTCGGTGATGAGAAGCGTTTTCATCTTCTTCCTGGCCGCATATACTCCTGCAGCCACTCCCGCAGGACCGCCGCCTATGATGATTAATTGGTACATTGTTGCGATTGGCGGACTTCCCTCATTCCGAGCGGACCGCCCGTTCTGATCTATTGCCGCATCATTCGAACCGTTCTACTTTGCATCGCGCGAGCCGCCCTTCGCGCCAAAAAGACGCCATAGGCTGACGAGCACCAATGCCGTCCCAACAACCGCATTGCTCCATAACATGAGCGTAATGCTGCTTGCTCCGAGAACCCAAGGAGAAATAAGCACCCACATACCGAGCATTAAAGCGCTCCACCACTCGTTCATCGTCCTATTTTATCGGGGCGAACGGAAGAAAGCAAAAAAACGCGGCAGAGGCCAAAGGCCGCTCGATATCGAGCGGCCCAACCGGCACGCCATCTCCTTCTTGTCTTTCCTATCTCCGTGAGGAATTCCTGGATGCCTTAAAGCAGTCCAGGCACTTAAGCGTATTCGCGCGGTCCGGATTCGGCTCAAACGGAAGCCGGTCGATCTTTTTACCGCACTGCGAGCACGCCCAATCCCCTTGATACCACTTTCGCTCCTCTCGCGGTGAATCTTGAAATTGCATCGTGATGAATCTATGTCGCCCTTTTGTCGGAATTATACCGTTTCTATTTCCCTTTAAACTCGGCCTCAACCGCAGCCTTGAATTCCTCGTACGGCACCGCGCCCCGAACGAGCGTGTCGTTCACATACGTCGTAGGCGTGGCGTTCACGCCGAGCGATTGGATCTTCGAGGTTTCTTGCGTTATCGATTCGACGTACTTTTTACTCTTCACGCATTCACCGAACGTCTTGTCGTCAAGCCCCGATTCCTTACCAAGCTTCAAAAAAAGAGTTTCGTTCAGGTTGCCGTTATTCTCGGCACCGTCCAGGATCTCCGCGGTGAAGAGCGCATCATGATATGGCCAGAATTTCCCTTGGTCCCGTGCGCACATCGCTGCGGCCGCGGCCTGAACGGACTCGTCTCCAAGGAACGCCAAGTCGCGGTACACCATCTTGGCTTTGCCGGTCTCTATATACTCCCTGCGGATCTTCTGCTCGATCTGATTGAAAAACCTTCCGCAGAATGGGCATTGGTAATCTCCGTATTCAACGATGGACACTGGAGCGCTCGCTTGCCCCAACACCACATCGCCATCCCATGGCTCGGTCAGCGAACCGGTTTGTGCCGCAGGTTCGGCCGGATCGGGCTGAAGCGCAGGGGCATTCTCCCTTGGCGCTCCTTTCCCCGTATTCGTAGAATAGATAATGGAGGCCGAAATCAACAGCGCAGAAATCAAAACGCTCCCCGCGAGAAAGTTGTTAGAATCCGATCGATGGGACTCGCGATGTTCTTCCATGTCCCGCCAGAATATCATGCGTGTAACTCTGGGTCAATCTTCGCTACCAGGAGGGGGTTGGAGTAAAATGAAACCTCATGGAACCAGATGCATTCACGCAAGCCGCTTCATGGATAGCCGCGAACGGATATATACTGCTCTTCCTTGCGATGCTCATCGAGGGACCGTTCGTCACCACCGCCGCCGCCTTTGCGGCCGCACTGGGGCATTTGAACATTTCCGCCGTGCTCGCACTCGCATTTATCGGAGATCTCGTGAGCGATATCGCGTTTTATGTCATCGGATTCTGGGGAAGGGCCGCTGTCGTGGAACGATACGGCAAGTGGGTTGGAGCAACCAAGGAGCAGCTCCTGGGCGTTGAGGAACATTTCCAAAAGCACGGCGTCAAGGAATTGGTGGCGATGAAATTCTTGCCGATGCTCTCTACGATCGGCCTCGCGACCGCCGGAGCGCTCCGCATGCCATTCCGCAAGTTCCTCATCACGGTCACACTCGTCATTATCCCGCGGACGCTCTTCTTCGGCGCGATCGGTTTCTACTTCGGGCATATATACGACCAGATCGCCCGCTATCTCCAGAACGCGCAGATCGCCTTCCTTGTTGTCGCCGCTGCGGGGATCGTCGCGTATTTCGCGTATCGGAGGATCACGGCGTATATAAGAAAGCGGTCGAATATATAGCATGGGCCTGCTTGTATGAAACTCGCGGTTTTCTCGGATAACTTCTATCCGGAACATTCGGGGATCGCGGACTCCATAGCGACGATCGTGCCTGCGCTTGCGGCGCGCGGGCATATAATACAATGCTTTGGCCCTAAATATTCCCCGGAAGACTATAAGAAAGTGGGGCGTCCTCTCGCCGAGCCAGACTGGGGAAAAACCGTAACGTTCCACCGTTTTCCCGCATTTTCCGTCTCTTCCCCGAGCGGCCAAGGAAGGGTGGTGGTGCCTCGAGGAAGCGGCTACTTCGCGCTCCGCGCATTCCGCCCCGACATCGTGCATGCCCACCAGCCGTACGGCACGGGGCTTGAGGGACTCATCGCCGCGAGGATGCTCGGCGCGCCGCTCGTGGGCACCGAACATACCCCGATCCGGGAATTCGCAAGCCGGTATGGGATGTTTCGCGGAGCGCTCAAGGGGATCCTGTGGGAGCGATACGATGCATGGTTCTATAATCGATGCGATTTCGTAAGTTCTCCCACGCAAGCGATTTTCGATTCGTGGAAAGGGTTCAACCAGGCCATTCCGCATCGGCCTGTGCCGAATCCGATCGATGCGACGGAGTTCGTCCCGCCGAAAAAACGCCCGGCAAAAGGATTCATCCTCCTCTATGCGGGAAGATTTGCAAGAGAGAAGAATCTCGACCACATACTGCATGCCGCAGCAAAAGTGGCGCCAAAAATCCCGGGGTTCGTGCTTCGCCTCGTGGGACAGGGGCCGGTGCTCGGCGAGATGAAAGCGCTCGCGGCGCGGCTCGGCATAGAACGCTTCGTAGAATTCAAGGGGTTTGTCCCTGAACGCGAACTGCCCCGCGTATATCGAGCGGCGCATGCGTTCGTAATCGTAAGTTCCGCGGAAACGCAGAGCATCGTGGCGATGCAGGCGATGCTCTCCTCGCTTCCTGTTATCGCGGTCCCGATGTGGGGGCTGAAGGAATACATCAAGAGAAGCACCGGCATATTCGTCCCCGTCGGCGACATCGATGCGCTCGCGAATGCCGTCATGCGGCTCCATAAGAACCCCGCGCTTCGGGAGCGCCTCGGGAACGCCGGGAGAAAGTCCGCGCTCGCCTACCATACTCCATTCATTGCGGCACTATGGGAAACAATATATAAAGAAGTACGCACTTCGCATGTCTCCCGTGCCAGAAAATAAGACCCCTGAATTCAGCTTCGTTATTCCTGCATATAACGAAGAAAAGCGTATCGGCGGCTGCATTGCCTCCATATCGGCCGAGATCGAGCGCGAGGGATGCGCTGCGGAAATCATCGTCGTGAATAACGCCTCGACAGACGGAACCGCCGCGACTGCGTTATCGTACCGAAACGTACGCGTCGAAGAGGAACCCCTGAAGGGTCTTACCCGGGCGCGTCAAAAAGGGCTTCTGTCCGCTCGAGGGGATTTTGTGGCATATCTTGACGCGGATAGCCGCATCGGACCGGGATGGATCGGGGTCGTCCGCAAAGATTTTATTTCCGCGGATGTCGTCTCGGTCTCCGGCGCTCCGAGATACTACGACCTCACCGGTTTAAAAAAATGTTCTGCCGAGATGGGATGGCTCCTCGCCGCGCCGCCAGCGTACTGGATTGCTGGCTATATGATTTGGGGTGGAAGTTTCGTGGTGCGAAAGCGGGCGCTCCACGCTGCCGGAGGATTTGATACGTCAATCGTGTTCTACGGCGAAGATACCGATATCGCCAAGCGGCTCCGCCGCGTGGGGAAGACGGTGTTCCATTTCCGATTCCCGGTGACCACTTCCGGACGGCGCCTGGCAAAACGCGGGCTACTTGCTACCTATTGCATCTACGGACTCAACTTCGTTTGGGAGGCGGTTTTTCAAAAGCCGTTCACAAAAGGGCGGGAAGAAGATGTTCGCTGATAGATCTTCCCGCCGCGCCGCGGCCGCAACGGCAATTTGGGGATGCACCGCGTTGATGGTAGCGGTGTTCGCGGTCCGGAATTCCGTTCAGGCGCTTCTCTTTCTTTTTTACGGCTTACTGTTATGGAACACCTTACTTTCGATCCGCTTTTTCGAAAAACTTCTGCCGCGGCAGCCGATCATCGACGGCGCGCTTTTCGCGCTCTATATACTGCTTGCCCTCGCGATTCCCTTTGCTCGTGGGTTCGCAACGATCGCGGTCATCCTATTCTTTGTCGCCACGCTCAAGTATGCGGTCCTCCTGCCGAGCGGCGCGCTCACCTCGCTCCTCCGGAGAAAAACGCTGATCGATTCCATGGGAATGATCCTTGCGGTCGTGGCGTGGACAGGGATATTCCTTGGACACGAACTGCCCGCGGTCGCCGGCTGGACGGTGATATTTGCGGCGGCAAACTATTACTTCATCTTCAAGAACCCCCTCTACTCCATCGCGCCCGCCCGCAAACCCTAATCCAGTTTGGCTAACGCGTCTTTCACCGCCTCGTCGTCCGGCCAATAGGATAGTATCTCTTCCCCCACGGCCCTCATTCCTCGTTCGTCTTTTTTGCCGCGATAGATCTCGAAAAGCCCGTAGAGAAACTGGGGGCGCTTCGGAGAAAGCGTAAGTCCCCATTCGTAGTAGCGCTTTGCAACCTCAAAATACTTTGCCTCGCCGGTTTTAAGGAACGCGATCTCGTTCATTTGCCCGAGGCCAAAAATATACTGGACGTAGCTTGGGGTTTTCCCTCCCTCTACGATCGATCGATAGAGCTCCTCTAGGTAGCGGGTAAGCCCTTCGATCACGAGGGGGTCATCGCTCGTTCGCATCGTGTTCAAGAGGATGCCACCGACGTTTCGGACCAGCTCTTCCCTGCCGTACGGAGAGGGCATCCGGTCCAATGAGACGGCTATAAGATCCTCGAATTCCGCGAGCGAACGCACGTCTTCCAAATTGCGGATGGTGCCGATGAAAGCTCGCGACTTGGCGAACGGAAGGTAGTTGCCGTACACGCCGATCGTAAGGACGAAGGCGCCAAAAACCGCCGCGATGAATTTTTTGGCCTGCGGCCCCAATATATCGTTACGCGGCATGGTGCTCTTTTGATTCTTTGGAACGCATGCGCAAAAAGACCGTGAATCCGATGAGCGCGAAAAGATGGAGGTATGTCGGGAGAACATCGAACAGCAATATCCCCTGGACGAGGTATGCGACGGTGAATGCGAAGAGCACCCCTGTCGCCACCACCCCCTTCGGCCCTTCGCGAAAACGGATGCGGAAGATGGTGAAGAGCAGCGTAATGACCAGCGCAAGATACGAGAGGATGCCCAGCGCTCCTGCCGCGATCAAGTAATCGAAGAACACATTATGCGCGCGGTCGTACCACGTATCGGAATTCTGGTTCCATTCAAAGTGCCGCGGATCGAAATATTTGTCGTACACATAGGTAAAGTTCTCCAGTCCCCAGCCCAAAAGCGGACGCTCGCGGAATCCCTTCCATGCCGCCTCCCATACCCACGCCCGCGTCGTGATAGATCGATCGTTCACGTTGAGGCGCAAGAGCCTCCCCACGATGGGAAGGTCTTTGACCGCAGGATGGCTTCGGAACGCCCACGCAGCGGATCCGGTGAGTATGCATACAATAAGGACCCCCGCAGCGTACGGTCGGAGCCGATGCCGGAGACGAAAGGCAAGATACGCGAGGAACGCAAAGGCCCCAAGAACGAGCGCGACGAACGACCCTCTGGTTTGCGTGAATAAAAAGAAGTAGAGGAACGTCGCTGACAGGACTCCAAGAAAAATCCGTTCTCTTCGAATTTTGGAATCAAGAAAGAGCCACGCAATCCATGCCTGCAAAAAAAGGAGGAATGAGCCGGTATAGGCAGCGTTGCCTAAGGACCCCCAAAAGCGCTGGTTCAGCCATCCTTGAACACCTACCGGGCCCAGAAGGAGGACGCTTGCCGAGGGAAAACCGAATATCGCTGCGATCCAGTCGCGATACGACACCAGGATCCCATACCCCACGACGAAAATCCCCGCCGCCAGCAATACCCGCATAAGCGCTCGCCAATCTTCGCGGGTTTTCAGCACCAGAAGCATGAGGACGAAAAAGACGTAGTAGTGCAGTATTTGGAACATGCCGTCGCCTCGTTCGTAGTTCGACCAGAACGCTGCGCTCCTGTCGTGGGCGAACACGCTTGATGCAAGGAGAACAAGAACGAATATCGAAACCGCGATTGTGAGCGGTTCGCGGAATACGCGCCGGAGCCGGACGACAAGCTCCTTGCCGGCATCTTCGAACGCCCACGCGAATACGGCGAAAATCAGCGCGAACTCGATGCAAAAACGGAAGAAATAATACTTCCCGCCGATGAAGGGGAAAAACGTGGTGGGGAGCACGACCGCGACCGAAAGAAGCGAGAGGTACAGGAAGTATTGGGAGAAGCGGAGCAGCATGCGATTGAATTTCTAATGACCAATTTCTAATTGCCCTAATGAATGACCAATGCCCTAATGAATACGCATTTTTGGAATTCGTGCGTGGAGCTTGATTAGAAATTAGATCAATTAGGCATTAGAAACTTTCGCTTACCTCGCGTACTCCACCGCCCGCATTTCGCGGATCACGTTCACTTTTATTTCGCCGGGGTATTTGAGTTCCGACTGGATCCGGTTCGCAGTTTCGCGCGCGAGCTCGAGCGCGCGAAAGTCGTCCACCTTTTCCGGGACCACGAAAATACGAAGCTCGCGTCCCGCGGATATGGCATAGGCTTGTTTCACGCCTGGAAACTCCATCGCAATTCGTTCGAGATCCTGCAGGCGCTTGATGTAATTCTCCACGGTATCCCGACGCGCACCGGGACGAGCGGCGGAGAGTACGTCTGCGGCGGTAACCACGAACGCTTCCGGACTTGCGTACGGGTAATCCTCGTGATGCGACTGCATCGCCTCAATGATCTTTTCGTCAATACCGTACTTTTTAAGGATTTTCCTTCCGAGTTCGACGTGCGTCCCTTGCACCTCGTGGTCGATGGCCTTGCCGATGTCGTGGAGAAGCGCCCCTTTCCTGGCCACTTCGACATTGAGCCCCAACTCGGCCGCGATCATTTGTGAAATATAGGTCATCTCGATCGAGTGCATGAGCACGTTCTGCCCGTAACTCGTGCGGAAATGGAGCCGGCCGATCAGTTGGACGATTTCCTTCGGCAGGTCATACACGCCGACTTCCATGGTCGCGGCTTCTCCGATCTCTTGGACGCGTTTCTGAAGCTCGGCTTTCGCTTCTTCCACTTTCTCCTCGATCTTCGCGGGCTGAATTCTGCCGTCTTTTATGAGCTTTACGAGCGCAAGCCGGGCGACTTCCCGTCGATAGGGGTCGAAGGAGGAGATGACGATGGAATCCGGCGTTTCGTCGATCACAAGCTCCACGCCGGTAGCCCGCTCTAACGCGCGGATATTCCTGCCTTCGCGGCCGATGATCTTCCCCTTGAGCTCTTCGTCCGCAATGGGGAATGCGGTCGTCGTAAGTTCCGCGACGTGCGAACGCGCATACCGCTGGAGCGCGATGGTGATGACCTCCAAGGCCCTTTTTTCCACTTCGTCCCGCCGCTCCTGATCGAACTTCTGGACACATTCGGCGAGCTCCCGCGAGTTCTCCGTCCGAACTTCTTCGAGTAGCATCGACTTCGCGGACTCCTTGCTTAAATTGGAAATTTCTTCAAGCCGACTGAGCGCCTTTTCCCGAACTTTCGATACCGCTTCGCGATCGCGGTCCAGCGCTTCACTCCGCTCTTTTAGCTTCTTCTCCTCGTCATCGAGACCTGCGTACCGTTTGTCGATCACCGCTTCGCGTTCACGAAGCCGGGCTTCGATGCCTTCGAGCTGCTTTTTCCGCTCACGCTCTTCCCGCGCCGCCTCCGCCAAAAAGGCGGCGGCTTTTTCTTTGCCTTCTACGGTTATCTCTTTCGCTCGAGCCTCGGCTTCCTCGAGCTTTCGCTTTATGTCGGCCTCAACGGAGTTACGCTGCTGCGCCGCGAGATATCGCCGAATGAGAAACCCCAGCCCGGTGCCCACCGCAAGTCCGAGCGCGAGAAACACGGTCCCCGATTCCATTATGTGAATAAATCCCTAAATTCTTCATGTTCGATGTTCCCGATCTCCTCTCCGCCATATCACCGCTGAGAGGTGAATTTTTTAGGAATAAGAAATTAAGTGACTCTTTAATTCGATTCGGATTATACAAAATTCGGTGCGATTCCGTCAATCCGCGCAGAACACGGGCAAATCCCAATTTCCTTGGTACAATGGACGGATAATCAATGAAACAGACCGTAGCGCTTATCATTCTTGACGGCTGGGGCATCGGATCCGCGAGCGAAACGAACCCTATCCACGTAGCGGCTCCCGAACGTTTCAAATGGCTCGAGGATAATTTCCCCGTCACGAGCCTTCAGGCGTCCGGCATCAACGTGGGGCTCCCATGGGGAGAAGTCGGAAATAGCGAGGTGGGGCACCTATCGCTCGGCGCGGGCAAGATCATATACCAGTATTTCCCCAAGATCTCTATGGCGATCAAGGACGGCACTTTCTTTTCAAATGCAGTGCTGAAACGGGCGTTCGCGCATGCGAAGGAGCGGGGCACGGGGGTGAACTTTGTGGGCCTTCTCTCCAATGCAAACGTACACGCCTCGTTCGATCATCTTCAGGCGCTTCTCCGCATGGCGGAGCAAGAGGGCGTTCCGAACGTAAAGCTCCACCTGTTCGCGGACGGGAAAGATAGCGGTCCGAAAAGCATCGATAGGCTGCTCCTCGCGCTTCCCAAGGAAAAACTTGCGAGTCTTATCGGCAGGTACTATGCAATGAACCGGAACGAACAGTGGTCGCTCACCGCCCAAACATACGGATGCCTCGTCGGAACAAGCGGGCAAGCGGTAGACGATCCGTCTCCCGCGATCGAGGCGATCTTCCGCCGCGGCATGTCCGAGGAGTTCTTGCCGCCTCTCCGCATCGGGCAAGGGAAACAGATAGCCGCGGGCGATGCGGTATTATTCTTCAACTACCGCGAAGACAGCATGCGGCAGATCGCCGCCGCGTTCATCAAAAAGGATTTCAGCGAGTTCCCGCGCCAAAAGCCGGACGACCTTTTCATCGCCACAATGACGCCGTACAAAAGGGACTTCGACGCGCCTGCCGCGTTCATGCCAGACATGGCGGAGATGCCGCTCGCGGAAGTGCTTTCCAAAAATAATAAGTCGCAGCTGCGAATAGCGGAAACGTACAAGTACGCGCACGTCACGTATTTTTTCAACGGCTACCGCGAGGAACCCTACGCCGGCGAATACCGAGTGCTTATTCCGTCGCTTAATCTCGCACACCCGGAGGAGCGACCGGAGCTCATGGCCCCCGCCATTACTGACCGGCTGATCGAAACGATTCGAGGGCAGGCGTTTGATTTCGTACTCGCCAACTACTCGAATCCTGACACTATCGCGCATACCGGCAATTACCAGTCGTGCCTCCAAACGGTCAAAGTGATCGACCGAGAGATCGGAAGAGTTGTGGATGCGGCGCTTGCCACGTCCGCTATCGTGCTTATTACCTCCGATCATGGAAATATTGAACAGGTGCTGAACGCGACGACCGGACAGACGGAAACCCAACACGATCCGAATCCTGTTCCGTTCCATCTAGTCGGGAAGAGATTCGAGAAAAGGAAGTTTTGGAACTCGCAGAATTTTCGAACCGACCCGCTTGGCCTCCTCTCCGACGTTGCGCCGACTGTGCTCGAACTGATGCGCATACCGCAGCCAAAAGAGATGACCGGCAAAAGCTTGCTCCGGAACCTGCTATAATGAGCGTGCTGACATGCGATTGATCGCCCGCCTCATCGTTGCCGTAATCGCGAATGCCGCGGGGCTCCTTGCGGCGCAGTATTTTATACCGGGATTTACTCTTACCCCGGGGCTTAAGGAGATCCTTCTCGTCGCCCTCCTTCTCACTGCCATTAATGTATTTTTAAAGCACGCCATTAAGCTCCTTTTGGGTCCCGTGATCGTCCTTACGTTCGGCCTCGGGCTCCTGGCCGTAAATATTCTCCTTCTCAAGTTCCTTGACTTACTTTCGGATAGTCTTACCATTCATACGGTTCCGGCGCTCATATTCGCATCACTCCTCATCGGAGCGGTCAACTTTGTCTTCCATCTTGCAACTAAAAAATGATCCCTGTATTCCAAATCATCATCTCCGTCGCTCTGATAATCTCGATACTCCTCCAAACGCGCGGCGGCGGAACGTCCGGACTTTTCGGCGGCGACGGCGGCGGGTTCTACCAAGCGCGACGCGGTCTTGAGAAAGCTCTTTTTTGGGGCACCATTGCGCTTGCGGCGGCATTCATCGGCCTTGCGGTCGTCCAGCTTCTTCGTTGAATGGAGCCTTAAAGACCTCGGCCCTTTTCGGGCCTTGAGGCGGTTCGAGCTATGAATGCGCTCCAAAAAGTCTTTCGGATATTTACGCAACGAGAACGATATGCCTTCTTGGCCTCGGTTCTCGTTGCGCTCTTTTCCGCCGGTGCGCTCGCCGGTATCTTAATGTACCGCAACACGAAGGTGGCCCCCGCCGCGGGCGGAACGTACACGGAAGGAACGACGGGGCAGCCAACGTACGTGAATCCGGTGCTTGCATCAAGCGAAATCGATAAATCGCTTGTCAGACTTCTCTTTGCCAGCGTGAAAGACGTTGCGGAAAAAATCGAACCATCGAAAAACGCACGGAGCTGGAATATCCGGCTCAAGGAGGGCCTCACGTGGTCTGACGGGAAAAAGCTCACAAGCGACGACATTCTGTTCACGCTGGAGAAGATCCAAGATCCTGAAACGCAATCCCCGGGATTTTCCGCCTGGCAGGGAGTCACCGCCGAACGGAAAAGCGAATTGGAGTTCGCGCTTAATCTGATCGGCCCCTATCCGTTCTTTGAAGAGAACCTTTCCCGATTGTACCCGGTCCCGAAGCATCTTTTTGCGGATATCCCCGCGCCGAACTGGCGGCTTTCGGAATACATCCTGCGTCCGATCGGGAACGGTTCATTTATATACGATGGCGATGAAAAGGAACCGAACGGTTTCATCTCGTGGTATCGCGTAAAGCGGAACTCGCTTTCGAAGGGCCCCTTGCCGTTTCTGGATTACATCGTGTTCCGCTTCTACACGACCGAGGAGCGGCTCGTTCAGGCGTTCAATCGAGGGACCATTGACGGGCTCTCCGACATCGCACCCGAGCGGCTCGCGGCGCTGAAGCGTCCGCATCAGCTCGTTTCCTTCCTCTTCCCTCGCTATTACGCCGTGTTTTTTAATCAGGGTCAGAGCTTGGCGCTCAAGGATGGGCAGGTTCGCCGCGCGCTTGATCTGGCGGTCGATCGGGAAACAATGATCCGGGATGTGTTTGGCGGACATGCGCTCGGCGTGGAAAACCCGCTGCCGCCGTTCATCCTTGGGGAAGTCGGCGGGGGAACGCCCAAGGCGGACCCAGAAGGCGCGAAGCGCGTCCTTGAGGAAACGGGCTGGAAGGCGTCCGGGGGTGGAATGCGGCAAAAGGCTTCTCGGAGCGGCGATATCCCGCTCAAATTCGATCTCGTCGTCCCCAATATCCCGTTCCTCGCCCGAACGGCCGCGCTCCTCAAGGACTCGTGGCAAAACACCGGCGTGCAGGTAAATCTCATTGTCACGCCTCCGGAAGAGGTCGCGTCGCGGACCATCAAGAACCGGTCCTACGAGGCGCTGCTTTTCGGCAACGAACTGAAGCCGAACGCCGATCTCTACGCGTTCTGGCATTCGAACGAGCGGTTCTACCCCGGAACAAATCTCTCGCTCTATTCAAGCCGTACGGCGGACGAGCTCATCGAATCCGTGCGGCTAAGCCTCGATCAAGAGGAGCAATACGCGAAGCTCAAGGAGCTCCGCGAAGTGATCGCGGGTGATGTGCCGGCGGTGTTCCTCTACTCCCCGGAATATCTCCTTATTCTCGGGAAGAACGTAAAAGGGGTCTCTGGAGGATTTGTGAGTGATGCCGTTGAACGCTGGACGAAGGGGCGTGAATGGCACGTGAAAACCGCCCGCGTGCTCCGATGACCCATTGCGGGTAAAATTAGAAAGTGACCCGATTCGAAAAAAATATCCGAGAATTCCCCAGGCAGCTTTCCGCGGCATCGCTCGAAACGCTGGGACTTGGTGCGCTTCGGGGAACCAAAGCCGACGGCGTCATAGTCGCGGGGATGGGCGGTTCCGGCATCCCGGGCGAGATCGCTCGTGCACACGCCGAAGGCGTCGGCCTTAATATTCCCATCGTTCTTCACAAAGCATACGGACTCCCCGCTCCAAAAAAGCTCGGTATTTCAAGACCGCTCTATGTGTTCGCGTCATTCTCTGGAAACACCCAAGAAACGCTCTCGGGGTTCGCCGAGGCGCGCCGCCGCGGAGCGCGTATTGCGGTCATCACGGGAGGAGGGAGCCTGAAGCGCCTTGCCGAGCGGCATCGCGTGCCGATGGCCGCCTTCGACCCCGGTCATTTGACGCCTCGACAAGCATCCGGTATCATGTTCTATGCGCTTATCGAAATCCTCCACGCTGCACGGGTGCTCGCAAAACCCGTTCCGGACCTCACGAGACTGAACACAAAAACGCTCGAACGTGACGGGCGACTGCTCGCAGGGAGGGTCTCCGACGGACCGATCTGCATCTACACGGACGCATCAAATGCGCATCTCGGCTACTTTTGGAAAATAAGCTTCAACGAAACCGCGAAAGCGCTGGCGTTCACGAATGTGCTTCCCGAGTCGTCGCATAATGAGATCGTCGCGTTCGAACTTCCGCGGAACCGCGCGACCGTGCTTCTGCTTTCTCCCCCTCGCATGAGCGGATTTATGAAAAAAGAATTCTCGTTCGTCGCGAAACTGCTCCGAGAACGCGGAGTGGGAGTGCTCGCCGTACCGATCCGCGGCGATGGCCTTGGAGCAACGTGGCGCTCCGTCATGCTTGCGGAATGGACCGCGTTCTACCTCGCAAAAAAGCGCCGTATCGCTCCCGAACCCACGCATATTATTGAGGATCTCAAAACACTTATGCGATAGCGCAGCACATTACCGCGTGGAAACCAGCCCCTGCCCTCCTGGCGGAATCGGCAGACGCGCACGCTTCAGGGGCGTGTGGGAGTAATCCCGTAGAGGTTCAAATCCTCTGGGGGGCACATCGAAGGGAAATTCAAATATCCCTCGACGCAAAATAAATAACCAAACACAATGATAAGAAGACCCGCTGAGCGCCATCGGTCCGCGCGACCGCACGGAGAAGTCAGGAAACAAGAAAAGGACGAGCCCGCGGTGCGGTTCGTCGCCTTAGGCGGCCTCGAGGAGATCGGCCGCAACTGCATGTTCCTCGAATACAAGAACGAGATCGTCGTGATCGACGTCGGCTTGCAGTTCCCCGAAGAAGAAACCCCCGGGATCGACTACATAATCCCGAATGTTTCCTATCTTGAAAAGAAGAAGGCGAACATCCAGGGGATCATCATCACGCACGGACATTACGACCACATCGGCGCGCTTCCCTATGTGCTGGACAAGCTCGGCAACCCTCCCATCTACGCCACCCAACTCACCAAGGAGATCGTGATGAAGCGGCAGGAAGATTTCCCGAATATGCCGAAGCCGATATTCGAGATCGTAAGAGCCGGGGATAAGAAAAAAATCTCCGAGCACTTTACCGTCGAGTTCTTCTCCGTAGAACACAACATCCCTGAAGGCGTGGGGATGGTCTTCGACACGCCGATCGGGAAAATCGTCCACCCGGGCGAGTTTAAGTTCGACTATGACCACGACGGAAAACCGCGGGGCCTTGAAACCTGGGAGCGCCTCGGCAAGGAAGGGATCCACACGCTGATGCTCGATTCAACCGGCGCCGAAGCTCCCGGATGGTCGCTTTCCGAGCGCGTCGTGGAGCAGGAACTTGAAAAGCTCTTCCGCGCCGCCGAAGGAAGGATCATCGTCGCGACGTTCGCGTCGCTTCTCGGCCGGGTCGCCGAGATCATAAAGATCGCGGAGAAACTCGGACGCAGGGTGACGGTAAGCGGCTACTCGATGAAAACGAACATCCAGATCGCGCTGAATCTTGGCTATATCAAGGCCCAAAAAGGCACGATCATCCCGATTGAAGAGGTCCGGAAATACAAAGATGACAAACTCTTGATCCTCTCCACGGGAGCGCAGGCGGAACCGAACGCAAGCTTAATGCGCATCGCCGAGCGGCAACACCGGCATGTGACGCTTAAAAAGACCGACACCGTGATCCTTTCTTCTTCGATCGTCCCGGGGAACGAACGCGGAGTGCAAATGCTCAAGGACCTTATCGCGCGGCAATGCTCGAACGTGTACCACTACAAGATGCTCGACATTCACTCGAGCGGCCATGCCCCGATGGAAGAGTTGAAGACGGTGATGAAACTCGTGAAACCGAGATACTTCCTTCCGATCCACGGGTACTATTTCATGCGCCTGCGGAACACGCGGCACGCGCAAGAAGTGCTTGGCTTAAAACCGGAACATACCATCCTCACGGATAACGGCCTCGTGACCGAATTACGGAAAGATTCCGTCGTGGTGACGAACGAAGAAATCCCGTCATATTACGTGATGGTGGACGGACTTGGCGTGGGCGACGTCGAGGAAGTGGTGCTCCGAGACCGGCGAAGCTTGGCGCAGGAAGGAATGGTGGTCATCATCGCGACGATCGACCGGCGCCAGGCGCGGCTCTTAAAGAATCCCGACATTATCTCGCGCGGCTTCATTTATCTAAAAGAGAACCAGGATATCCTCGAAGACATCCGGAAGCGCATCCGCGGCCTGATCTCGCGGCTCCCGAGCTATCAGCAACTCGAACCTGATTATCTAAAGACCCTTATCCGCGACCAGATCGGCCAGTTCCTGTACAATAAGACCAAGCGGCGGCCGATGATCCTGCCGGTGGTGATAGAAATTTAAGACTTAGCCATCAAGACTTAGAAGCTGCAGCTTGGGTCGGCTAAGTTCTAATGGTTAAGTTCTAATGGCTAAATCCCTACCCATTCTCGTTTCCGGCATCCAACCCTCCGGACGGCTCCATATCGGCAATTATTTAGGCGCTCTGAAGAACTTCGTTGAGCTTCAGAACTCGGGGAAATACGACTGTTATTTCTTCATCGCGGATCTTCACTCGCTCACCGAGGAATTCGATCCAAAGGAAAAATCGAAGCAAATTCTCGAGCTTGCGGCTGATTTTTTGGCGGCGGGGCTAGATCCAGAGAGATCCGTTCTCTTTCTCCAGTCCCATATCCCCGCGCACACGGAATTGGGATGGATTCTTGAGACCATCGCCCCAATCGGCGAATTGCGTCGCATGACGCAATACAAGGAAAAGAGCGAATCGGAGAAGGAATCCTCGAACGCCGGTCTTCTTACCTACCCAGCGCTCATGGCGGCGGATATTCTGCTCTACGACGCGCGGTTCGTGCCGGTCGGGGACGATCAGGACCAGCATCTCGAACTCACGCGTATGCTTGCGCGGAAATTCAACAAGCGATTCGGCGAGACGTTCGTCGAACCGAAAGGGCTCCACACCAATACCCCGCGCGTGATGAGCCTTGCGGATCCGGCGAAGAAAATGTCCAAGTCGCAGCCGGAGAGCTGCCTCTTCCTAGGCGACGAGCCTGATGTGGTGAGGAGCAAAGTGAAACGCGCGGTGACCGATTCGGGAAGTGAAATCTCATATGATCGCGCAAAGAAACCGGGCGTGAGTAATCTCTTGGAAATATATGCGGCGTTTTCAGATGTCGACATTCCTGCGCTCGAAAAACAATTCAAAGGGAAATCGTATTTGAACCTAAAAAGCGGCGTTGCCGAACTGATCGTTGATTCGCTCTCCGATTATCGCAAACGCAAGAAGGCGCTCCTGACCAAACCCAATGACCTCGCGGCAGCGCTCGCTACCGGTTCAAAGAAAGCCTCGCTTCGAGCGGACAAGAAAATCGCCGAGGTGAAACGGAAGGTCGGCATCGCGATCTGAGTTTTAAAAACGTGAACGCCGTCCTTGGACTGATCCAAGGACGGCGCGTTGTGCTATGCGGCTAGCCGTCGCCGTATTTGCGCTCCGTACCGCACACTTCGCAGCGGTAGCAGTTGCGCCGAGCCGTCGGCTCGTGCGGCGTATGCTTCAGTTCAAACGGGACCTTAAGGAGAGGCTTGTCCTTGTGCGGCGAAATCCTCCCATTCCGCATCTCTCCCGCCGCTTGGTCGAGCGAACTGAGCCAGGGGTTGCAGCTCCCTTCGCAGACGAGAAGGTAGGTGGTCATCCGCGCCTCCTTCGCACGCGGGGGTCTCCCTCGAAGGGATCGCAGGGTGACGGTTTTTCTTTCGGCGCGAGCGGGACGCGCATCTTGAAGAGCGTCCCCTTTCGCCGCGCGAAATAAACGAGCGAACGCTCCCCCACGCTTGCCCGCACGGAGAGGATCTCATCGAAGGTCGGACCCGGCGCGCCGTCCATCACGAGGCACTGGTCGTACGGTTCCACTTCTTCGATCTCCCAGCGCTTGCGGAGCCGCTCGCCGAAGCTCGCCCGCTTCGGATGAGCGTTCGGCTGCCATGGCTCCCGGAAACAGTCGTTGAACTCGTCGGGGTCGAACGAATCTGCCGAGCCGATCTTCATATACACCTGCCAGCAGCCCGGCGCGTGTTCGAACACGGGGTCTCCCTTTTGAGGATTTCCGGTCAGCGTGATGAGATCTCGTTTGGGCTTTCGCTTCCCCGGATGGATCACGACGCAGGAAAGCGCGTGCGCTTCTTCGCCGAAGTCGACATAGTAGCCGCGGGAATTGATCGCCCAGAGCGGCGTCCCCCACGGCACGCCCCAGAGCGCGTAGAGCGCGTGCTTGTCGCACGGCCCGTACCGCACCACGTCCGTGATGCGATCAAGGTGCTCGTGGTCCGTATATCGGCCCACTCCGAATGCGGCGACACAGAGGAGCAGTTCGTTGCGCCGCTCACCATCCTGCCAGAACGCGGCGAAGTTGCTCCGGCCCGAACCTGTCGCGACGTTACCGCAGGCCCGTTGATCAGGGACATGATACATATGGCCATGCCCCAACTCGACGAAGAGCCGGAACTTGTCCACCTCGTCCTTGGAGTCCTTGAGGTGCCGGAAAACCGCCCAGGGCCGATCGACCGCATAGTCCGTCCAGATGCCCGCCCCTTCGAGGTAGAGCATCGGATCGTAGGACTTTTTGTTGATCATGGTCCCGAACCGCACCTGCTGGTGCCGGACAGGCGGCGTAAGCACCGCGGAGGCGACCGGCTCTTTGCCGCTCACGCGCCGGATGACCTTCCCCCAGTCAAACTCGCCGCGCCGAAGCGCGAGCGCCACAGCGTCCTCAAGCGTGACGTACCGGTCTCCTTCGTTATGCCCTTCCTTGGGACACACCAGCAGCCCATCCTGGACCACCGGATGCCCCAGGCGGCAGAAGATATTGGCCACTGACGTCCTCCTTTAAATGCCAGCGTGTCGCTTGTCTCCTCTGGCGTGCCTGTCGAAGCCTTGGCGCAGATAGGTCGTTTGATTTTGTTGAACTGCCGATATTAAGGCACCGCAGGGCCGCTCCCGTCAAGACAATTCTGACAGGAACTGTGTATGCGCGATCATCTTAATCCGGCGCGATATTAACTAACGTACGATCGTACGTTAGTTAATATCATCGCGCATTCAATGTTTTGAGCATGAGATGCATTGCGTACCGTATGCGACCTATTAGACTTACTAGTCTGACAAGGCCTACTGACTCTATCCTCGGCGCAGCTCGAGAGAAATCTCTTTGCCGTCTATTGAGATCGGTCCCCCGGTAATATCTGCGTTCTCGCGCACGCCGCTCAAATACGTTTTCACCCTGTTAATGCTCCCCATCGCCCGCCGCAGATCTTCGTCCGCGGTGCGGTACAAAAGCGCGGTTTTTTCTCCAACCTTGAATCCCGCGCGCTTTCGGGCTTCCTGGATCGCCCGCTCGAGGCCACGGACGAGTCCTTCCATCTGGAGTTCTGCCGTGAGCTCGGTGTTCAATACAACCTCTTCTTTGAGGTTCGGGTCAAACGCTATTTCTTTTACATTCAACTCTTGCTTCAGGACTTCAAGCAGCGCATCCGCCCCTTTCAATTCCTGATTCTTGACTCTTAACTCTGGCAACGGCTGCCGCACAGGAACGTTCGCTTGCTTGCGAAACGCGAGACCTAGGCTCGCGATATTTCGCACCACATCCATTTGCTTCAAGAGCATGTGATCCTCGGTCGAAAGTTCCTTCTTGCCCGGCCATGATTCCAAGTGCACCGAGGGGAAGCCCCCGATAAAATCCAGCTTTCTAAAGATCGCTTCGCTTATGTAAGGCATGAAAGGCGCGGCGGTCAAAGACGCTACGAGAAGGCAATGGCGGAGCGTAAGAAAGAATTCTTGATCCTTCCTCCCCCTGCTCCGTCTCACATACCACGTGGAGAGATCGTCGATGTATTCCGCGATCGCGCGCGTGGCTTTTACCGTATCATAGTCGTCCAAGTGTTCCGTCACGGCGTTCACGAGTTCCTGTGTCTTCGCGAGCGCCCACCGGTCGAGAACTGAATCGAACGTTTTTCCTTCTTCCCACCGGGTTTTAGGATCAAAGCCCGCCTCGGAAGCATACGTATCGTAGTAATTAAAGACGTTCCAGAGGATGAGGATAACCTTGCGGTACGTGTTCTGCAGCTCCCGTTCGCTGAAGTTGAGGTTGTCCGCCTGCATGACGACGGAATTCATGAGATAGAATCGCAAGGCATCCACGCCGTATTTCTCGATTACCGCCCATGGATCGGGATAATTGGCTTTTGACTTTGACATCTTGGAGCCGTCTTCGGCGAGGATCGTTCCCGTCGTTACCACATTCTCAAACGGGGCCTTCCTGAAAAGCGTGTGTCCCACGACGTGCATCACATAGAACCATGCGCGCGTCTGTGCGATGTATTCCGCGACGAACTGCCCGGGATAGCGGGATTCGAACGTCTTTTTCTGGTCGAATGGGTAGTGGTATTCGGCGAAGGGCATGGATCCCGCTTCGACCCAAGAATCGAAAATTTCCTTGATGCGGCGGGCTTTCCCTCCGCACGCGGGGCACTTCAATACCGCCTCGTCTATCGCCGGACGATGCAAGTCGGGCACCGCAACATCCATCTCGAACGGAACCGCGAACTCCGGATACGGCCGCTCGGAGCCGAAGTGCTGCTGCAGGACCCATAACGGATCGCCGTGGCTCACGACAAGGATCCGCTTGCCGGAATGCTTCCGGTTTATCTCGTCCGCGAAATCGAGCACTCGCGTCCGGATATCGCTCCAGCTTTCTCCTCCCTCCGGAGCTTCGTCCCAGCGACGCGAGGCCGGAATTGCGCTTCCAAACTCTTCCATGGGCCGGCCGGTAAAGATACCGACATTATATTCGCGGATTCGCGTATCGCATTCCACCGGTATGCCAAGCGTACTGCCGACGATCTCCGCGGTGCGCCTTGTGCGCTTGAAATCGGATGCGTAAATGAGATCGACGCCCCCCATCTCGCGCAGCGTTTCGGCAAGGCGTTGCGCACGCACCGCTCCCTCTTCGGTCAGGTCGTACGGATCGTTTACATTCGAACTGTTGATCCTCCGCACATTGTGCTCCGCTTCTCCGTGGCGGCTAAAGATGAAAGTGTTCCGCGAAACGCCCAACTCCTTAATGCTTCCTACCACCATGGGCGGACAATTTTCCGTTTCACATTTCCACACCGGGATAGGATTGCCCCAATAGCGGTTCCGCGAGATGTTCCAATCGGGCGCTTGCTCCACGCTCTTCTCGTAACGACCGTGTTTCAGATGTCCCGGGAACCAGTTGGTCTCTTTCGCGTTCGACCGGATCAAGTCCCGCTTGATCTTTTGGATATTGATAAACCACGCGGGGATCGCGTTGTAGAAAAGCATATTGCCGCACCGCCAGCAGTGCGGGTACGAGTGGGTAAATTGCGTTTTCGCAAAGAGCAACCCGCGCTTCTCGAGATCTTCGATTACGACTTTGTCCGCATCTTTGAAATACATCCCGCGCAGCAATTCCGGCGCCTTATCATTGAACGTCCCCTTCTCGTCCAAGAGCGGCACGACCGGCAAGCCGACTTTCTGGCCCAGCTCGTAATCTTCCTCCCCGTAGACGACTGCCGTGTGCACAATGCCGGCGCCCTCTTCGGTGGAGACGAAATCCGCAAGATACACTTTGAAAGCGGCTTGCCCTTCGGAGCCTTGGCGAAGAAGGGGAACATCAAAGAGCGGTTCGTAGACAAGACCGACGAGGTCCTCGCCCCTCACTTTTTGACCAGTGTGCCCGAGTTCCTTCCCAAGCGGAGAATCCTCGGCGACAATCAGGTAATCGTCTCCTTTCTTTGTTATCGCATACGAAATATCCTTGCCCACCGCAAGCGCCACATTCCCGGGCAGCGTCCACGGCGTTGTCGTCCACGCAAGCAGGTATATTGGCGCATCACTTGGAAGTTGTAATTTGGAACTTACTTGTGATTTGTTGTTTGTAATTTGGAATTTTACCGTCACCGCTTCTTCGGTCACATCCTGATAGCTGTTGTCCATCGCCACCTCGAAGTTCGAGACCGGCGTCTCGCAGCGCGGACAATAGAGGAGCACGCGCCGTCCCTCGTATACGAGCCCTTTCTTCCAAAACTCCTTGAACGCCCACCAGACCGACTCCATATAGTCGCGGTCCATGGTTTTGTAGGAGTTGTCGAATTCGGTCCAGCGCGCGATGCGGCGCACCATCTTCTTCCACTCGTCCGCGAACTCGAGCACCTTCGCGCGGCAAACTGCGTTGAATTTCGCGATGCCGATCTCTTCTATCTGCTTCTTGCCGGAGATGCCGAGGTGCCGCTCCACAACCTCCTCGATGGGAAGTCCGTGGCAATCCCATCCCCAGCGCCTGCGCACGAAGCGCCCGCGCATCGTCTGATAGCGCGGAATCACGTCCTTAATGGTGGAAGCCAGAATATGGCCATAGTGGGGAAGTCCGGTGGCAAAGGGCGGTCCGTCATAGAAAGTGAACGGCTCCCCGTCCTTTGTTTTCTCCAGCGTTTTCTCGAAGATTTTCTTATCTTCCCAAAACTTCAAAGTTTCTTCTTCGAGTTTTGCGGGATTGAATGGCTCGGGCATGGTCGGTAGGTGGTAATAAAATATCAGATTTTCCTTGAAATATAAAGGTTTTTTACTTTTCTCCTGCGTTCTTATGATCTCTCGGTAGAGGAACTTACTAAGGGTTGCGCGTTCCCGCGCAGCCCTTCACGCATCTTTCCACATCCCCTTTTTAATCTTTTATTTTTTCTCTTTTATGTCTCCTATACCCTCTCCGGCGCCTCGATCCCCAGCAGATTGATCCCTCGCCGCAACGCCTCCGCCGTCTTTCGAACCAGCATAAGGCGCGCGCGCCTGCGTCCCGCATGCTCATCCTTCAAAATCGGTTCCGCTTCGTAGAAGCGGTTTGCCGCGTTCGCGAGCGAGAACAAATAGCCCGCAAGCCGGCTCGGGGCGAGTTCCCGCACGGCGTCGCCGAGCGCATCCGGAAATTCCACGAGCTCCCGGATGAGCGCGAGCTCGGCCTTTTGGGTTAGGGAAGAGAAATCGGCATCTCCGTTCCCGTCCGCTTTTTTGAGCACGCGCTTCAGACGCGCGTGCGTGTACTGTAGATATGGCCCGGAGTCGCCCTGGACCGCGAGCGATTTCTCGAAATCGAATACGATGTCCTGCCCGGGACGCTGTTTTAAGATCGAATACTTGATGGCGCCGATCGCGATTTGGTCGAGCAATGCATCGTCGGCCGCTTCACTCTCGTCATTTTTTACCCGCTCCCGAAGCTTTAATTTCGTTTGCTCGATCAGCTCGTCCGCGGTTATCACCTCTCCGGTGCGCGAGGACATCTTCCCCGAGGGAAGCCGCAGCATGCCGTGAGGGATATGGCGCGTCGCTTTGGCCACCTCCGGCATCACACGCTCCATCACCTTGAGAAGTACTTTGAAATATTCAGCGATTTCATTGCCGGTCACGATGAGCGACGCATCCGGATGAAAGAGATCGAACTTCCGCCGGTTGAGCCCCAGCTCTTTCGCTTCATATGTCGGGAGTCCCTGCGAATTTATGAATACGCGCGTGTGCAATCCGTATGGTTCTCCGCGGAATACGATGGCGCCTTCGCTTTCTTCGAACATCTCCGAGTGCTCGCGCACAATGGCCGCGCCGCGCGGCCCCTCTTCGCTTTCGAAGAAATAGTGGTCGAACTTCGTGCCGAGGCGCGCATAGATCGCTTCGAAGTATTCCAAGCTCCACGCCCTCCCTTTGTCGTACAGTGCGTTGATCTCCGTGTCGCGTTTCGCATAGATCGCCCGGTTCACCGATTCAACCTCATGCTTCAACCCCTCGTCCCCGCTGCGATACGCGTTCGCCCCCGCGGCATACGCCGCGCCAAGATATTGCACGAGTTCTTTGTGCGTGCCCTGAGCGGGGAGCGGGCCGGCTTTCCCTCCCCGTATCGCCCAGACGGCCATCGCCACATGGAGCCCGATATCGCCCTGCCAGTTGACGCGGAGCACCTTCGCCCCCGCCGCTTCATGAAGCCGCGCGATCGCCTCGCCGATCGCGTTCGACATCAAATGCCCGATATGGAACAGCTTGAACGGGTTCGGGTCGGTGTACTCGACCATAACCGTCTTGCCGTTAAGCGCGGCGGCTTTCCCGAAATCGGGAGTTGTCGCGATCCCTTCGAATTCCTTTTGAAGTTTTGCTTCCGTCACCCATATATTCACGAATCCCGGCGGGACCGTCTCAATGTTCTGGAAAAGTCCGGTGGTGTTCGAGCGTAATTTTTTTGCGATCGATTCTGCGATCGCCATAGGGTCCTCTTTCCGTTCCTTCGCAAGCTTCAACGCGACACTCGTCGCATAGTGCCCAAATCCTTCCCGCGGCGGGACAGCGAGGTCGGCCGAGCCGGTGTCGGCAGCTTCTTCTATTGAAGATACGATTTCATCTTTGAGCATTGCCACGGTCTCTATAGCTTACCACGACCCCACAAAGGGTTTGCCGCGATGACATTGTCATCGCGGCGACTCCACAACGCGGGTTCGCGTCCGTGCTTCGGCGAACGTGCGCCGGATAACCACGACCCGCATGCCGGGCCGAACTTCCCAGCGGCTCGAGAGGCCGCCTTCGATGTCCGGCGACTCGTAAAGGATCCACACTTGCCCTTCGGTGTTCCGGATGACGGCGACCGTCGGTTCCGACTCTTCGAATCTCCCGATCGCAAGCACCTCCGCCACCGTCATGGGGAATTCTTCTTCGCCCACTGCCTGTGGCTTTTCGAGCGGCTTGTTCGCGGCGCTCGCGATGAGCGCCTGGAACGCCTGCTCTCGTTCCGTTTCGTTTCGCATCTGCGCGGTTCCGGCCATACGGACCTCCTTGAAGCGGTGATTCGTGCCGGCTATACGGTAGCAGGTATAATACAGGAATGAAAGACAGCGGCGGGAAAAAAATTATTGCCGAGAATCGCCGCGCGCGGTTCGATTACGAGATCCTCGAAACGTTCGAGGCCGGCGTCGAACTCACGGGCCAGGAGGCGAAAAGCGCCAAGAGCGGGCGCATGAACCTCGCGGGAAGCCATGCCGTGATCAGAAAAAAAGAGGTGTGGCTTTTGGGCGCCGAAATCCCTGCGTGGCAGCCCAAGAACGCTCCACCGGACTATGACGCCTCCCGCTCGCGGCGGCTTTTGCTCCGAAGGGATGAGATAAGAAACTTGACGGGGCGACTGCACGAAAAGGGGCTGTCGCTTATCCCCGTCGAAGCGCATCTCTCGCGCGGGTTCCTGAAGATCGGGCTTGGGCTCGCGAAGGGCAGAAAGAAAAGCGACAAGCGCGAACTCTTAAAGCGCCGGGCCGTGGAACGCGAAGCGGAACGGGGCATGTAGCGTACTTTATCCTTATGCTCCGCGCGCGAGTGTCAATGGATCGCGCTTGCAACCGCCGGGACGACGCGCGGATCGAAGGGCATCGGCAAGAGCTGGCCTGCGTGGGGCGAAGAAACTAATCCGGCGAGGGTGCGGGCCGCTTCAATGAGCATCGGGGTTGTGATCTCGCGCACGCCGTTGTCCAGCGCGCCGCGGAAAATCCCCGGGAATGCGAGTACGTTATTGATCTGATTCGGGAAGTCGGATCGGCCGGTCGCGATGATCAAGGCGCCCGCCGCGCGCGCGGTATCCGGCATGATCTCCGGTACGGGGTTTGCGAGCGCAAAGATGATCGGGTTCGGCCGCATCGAGCGGATCATGTCGCCGGCAAGGAGATTCGCCTTGCTTACGCCGACGAACACGTCCGCCTCGCGGAGCGCATCCGCAAGACCTCCGGCAATGCTTCGCGGGTTCGTCCGCCCGGAAATCTTCTTCTTATAGTGATCAAGATCGGTCCTGTGTGCGCCGATAACGCCTTTACTATCGCAGACGGTAAGATCGCTCGCGCCATATTCCAAAAGAAGATTCGCGATCGCATTGCCCGCGGCCCCCGCCCCGTTTATCACAATTCGCGCTTCATTGAGCGCACGCTTCCGCACGCGGAGCGCGTTTATGAGCGCCGCGAGCACCACAACCGCCGAGCCGTGCTGATCGTCATGGAATACCGGAATGGAAAGCTCCGCTTTGAGCCGCGCCTCGATCTCGAAACAGCGCGGCGCAGAGATGTCCTCCAGATTGATGCCGCCGAAGACGGGCGCGATGAGTTTCGCCGTGCGTATGATCTCCTCCGTGTCTTGCGTATCGAGGCAGATCGGGAATGCATCGACACCGCCGAGCCGCTTGAAGAGTGCGGCCTTTCCTTCCATCACGGGGAGCGCGGCCAGCGGTCCCACGTTCCCGAGTCCCAAGACCGCCGAGCCGTCGGTCAGAACCGCAACGGTGTTGCGCGTGATCGTGAGCTCGCGCGCGCGCGAGGGATCCGCGAAGAGCGCCCGCGAAACGGCGGCCACGCCCGGCGTATAGGCGAGCGAAAGGTCGCTCGCGTTCTCGATAGGCACCTTGAGCGCGGTCCCGATCTTGCCATGCGCTTCTCCGTGAAGCCGTAACGATGCCTCGTTTATTTCCTCGCTATGCCCATCCGTGCCGTTATGTGCCATATACTATATGCGCTTCGCCTCGAGCGATCGCTCGAGCGCCGCAAGATCGCCTTCGATGATCATGTAAGGATTCGCGTAACGCCCCGCTTCGCGGGATTTGTGGAACCCGATGCCCGCTTCCGAGAATTTGATCCCCGAGGCGGTGGAGATGGAGATCACCGTATCGCGCTCCCTCACCGTGCCTTCCGCGCACGCTTGCATCACGCACTGGAGGGCGACCGCGCTCTGCGGACAGATATTCGCGCCCGCGCGGGTGAAGCGCGCCCAAGTGTTCAAAATATCCTCCTCCTCGGCTTTATAGAACTTAATGGTAAAGCCGCCGTAGAGTTTTTGCACCCGCGGAAAACTCACGGGGTTATTGATGTTCATCGCGGTCGCCGCCGTGTCTTTAAACTCTCCCGGCTCATATGACATAAAGCCGCTCTCTGCCCAGCGGACAAGCGTGTCCGCAGCCGCGGTTTGCGCGCCGATCACGCCCGGCAGCCGGTCGATCAGTCCGAACTCCTTCGCGCGAAGCAGGCTGTTCAAAAGCGCCGCGAGATTGCCGCTGTTCCCGATGGGGACTGCGATCCAGTCTGGAACTTCCCAGGAAAGATCTTGGAGGATCTCAAGCGCGATGGTCTCCTGCCCCACCACCCGCATATCGTTCTTGCTGTTCACGAGGACGTATTCGGGATGCGCCTGCGTGAATTCCTGAATAAGCTGCATGCAGCCGTCGAATCCCTTGGGATGACGGATCGCCCGCACCGCGGCGCCGTGCGCCATCGCCTGAAAAAGCTGGGGGTCGGAAATTTTCTCGTGAGGCAGGAGTACGAGGCATGAGAGCTTGTCCCGCACGTACGCCGCGTAGATCGCGGCGGAGGCGGAGGTGTCGCCCGTTGAGGCGCAAGAGATGCCCTTGATGCCGAACGCGGGGTATTCACTCTGGAGACGCAACGCGTCAGATATCGCGACCGGCATTCCCCGGTCCTTGAAGCTTTCCGAGGGCGCTTGCCCTTCCATCTTGATATAGAGATTCTCGAGCCCTATCTCGCGCTTGAGCCATGAGGGAATCTCAAAGAGATCGGTTTGCCCTTCGTTCAGGGATAGGATGTATTGCGTGGGGAATTCCGGAAGAATGAAGTCTCGCCAGAGCCATACGCCGGAGTTATTGGGATAAGACTTCCGGGACGCGCCGAACCGAAGGTCCTCGAAATATCGGCGCGCTTGCGGCCCGTTCCCGATCTTCGCCCGCACGAACTCTTCGTCGCGCACCACCATGAGAAGTCCCGCGCACGAGGGGCACGTGTAGAGAAAGCGGTCCGGATCGAATTCCTTCTCGCATCCCACGCAGCGATGCCGGTATCTGAATTCCATACCCATCAAATCTACTCGGGAAGGCGCGCGGTGTAAAACCAGCGATGTTCGCGGGTTGCTGGACATATGTTGTAAGAAATGCTTTAATCTGCGCCGGTAAAACCGCCCCAAAGGAGGGGGCAGACATTGAAATTCCCGGCATATATGGAAAAAGGGTCGGAAGGCCCCGCGGTGAACCTCGTGCTCGCGTTTTTGATCGGCTGGGCGCGGGGACACGCCCAAGACATCCACTGCGACGGCGTCTACGGCGAGGTCGGCGTGCGCTGGGCGAAGGAATTCCAGGGAGCACATGCGACGCTCGGCCTCGAACCGGACGGCGGCATCGGCCCCAAGACGCGCGGCGTCATGAAGGACCAATACGGCTTCGATTTCGAAGCAGCCGCCCGCTCGACCGGCGGCACGACGATCTTCGTGCAGCAGGACGGCACGACCAAGGAGTGGTCGCCCGGCGCCGAAGAAGCGGCGCGGAGGGCGGCTCTCGCGACGCACGACGAGTGAGAGCTCGTTCGAAGAACACTTAGGCCCGACGTTTCCGTCGGGCCTGCGCATTTTTTGACATCCTCCTTCGATTTTTGTAATACAACAGTGGAATTCGCTTGAGAAAGGAACGCCGATGAAAACTCCGACCGATGAAGAGGCCTGGGAAGCCGCGCTCGATCTGGCGCTCCAGGAACGATACGACGCGTACCACCGCGAGGAAGCGCGACAATCGAAGATCGGGAGAAAGCTCCGCGCCGAGCACGAGAGCATCAAAACGGGCGACCTCGAAGTGCTCGCCGAGCATCCGAAGGCAGGCGAGCTCATGGACGAGGCCCGCGAGTATGCGGCCCTCCAGACCGCGCGCGATGATGCGATCCGCGCAAGCATCTTGGGCGAGCTCTCACAGAACGTGGGCGAGATGCGGGCGTACGACTACCGAACTCCGGCCCAAATCGCGGAGTTCTACCTCGCGAACTACGACCGGATGGCCCACTTCGTGGCCCCGGATGCCGAGAGGGCGTGGCGCGCGTTCTGCGAAACGATCGCGGCGTGGGATGTCCCCGCGATCTTCGCTGGTCTCTGCCGCCTCCTTGAGTTGGCGAAAGCGGAACTCCTCCGAACCGGACTCCCGCCGACGCCGGTGCGGCGAGGCGAGGAACGGAAGCCGGGAACAGATGACCAGCTGCTTTTCGCGCTCCCCTTCGGGGTTCTGCGCATCGCAAACGCGAAGCCCACGGCGGAACAGCTCCCCCACTTCTTCGACGGGAGCTTGCTCGACGACTTCGACGACGAGTCCGCCCTAAGGGACTGGGGGCAATTCCTCGAAGCCGCATCCAAATGCGACGTCGCGCACATGCTCGAGGGGCTCTCCGGCACGCTCTCGTCGGTCATGAGCGAACTGCTCTTTACGGAACTGCCGCAGCCGAAGGCGGAGTAGGAACTTCCCCGAATCCAACACGGCCCGACTAGAACGTCGGGCCGAAGTATCACCGCAACTGGACCACGTCGCCGTCCTCCAGGCGGTGCTCCAGGCCGACTTCCTGCCCGGGGAACTTGCCGGACGGCCCCCAGATCGCGGCGCACGTAACGTGTTCCAGCATCTCTCCGTGAATCTTCAACGCAAGCTCCTTGATCGTGCTCTGCACCGGCAAAAGAATCGGCTTTTCAGATGCGATCCCATTTTTGTCTTTGGGGAAGATCCGGATCAGCCCGAGCATCTCCCAAATCTTCATTTTTAATTCGTGAAGCCCTTCTCCGGTAACCGCAGATACGGGGAGAACCGCGACGTTCGCAAACTGCGCGTTGATCGCGTCCAGGCTGCGCCTCGAATCAGGAAGATCCGACTTATTCGCCGCGACGAGCCGGATATCCGCGATCCCGACCGCCCGGATTTCGGCAAGGATTTTGCGCAGTTCCTCCGGACCATCCGCCAAACTGCAGACCACGATCACAAAATCAGCCCCTTTCGCAACCGAAAGAAGTTTCCTCCCCATGCCCCTGCCTTCGTGGGCTCCTTCGATCAGCCCCGGCACCTCGACGAGCTGTACCTGGGCGCCGTATATGTCGCAGATGGCGGGAACCGGCTTCAAGGTCGTAAAGGCATACGGTGCGACTTTCGTCTGAACGGCGGTGAGCGCTCGAAGGAGCGAGGACTTCCCCGCATTCGGGGCTCCCACGATCGCGACCTGCGCGTCTCCCTTTTTTTCTACCGCAAACCACTCCCTCCGCGTGGAAGATTTTCTGACCTTCGCTTCCGCGAGTTCCGCCTTGAGCCACTTGCGGATCTCTCCGTAGGGACCCGTGCGATAGCCGGGGAGTTCGGCGATGAGTTTCCGTATCTCCTTGATCTTTTCGGATCCGGCTTTCCCCTCGAGCCGCTTTTTCGCCTGTTGCTTAAAGATGATATGTGGTATTGCCATGGTTTCTTGATTCTTGGTTTTTCGTCCCTTCGCCGTTCACTCAGGGCCGTTTCCGCGCGTCGAAAACAAAAAAGCCCTGCATGGGCTTTTCTCCAAAACGCTGCGCCCTTGCCGCTTTTCTACGATTTTGAAGAAAATGTTCCCATGCAAAAACAAGCCCGACCCGTGGCTCCCTTGAAGTTCCCGTAGAGAATGAACGTTTTGAGCTTTTTCATGTGCCTGATGGTATGAAATTCAGCGGCTCGCGTCAAATTGATCAAAGAGGCCGCGCTTCGTTGCGGAATCCGTCGCCTTAAAAATGTTTGGGGCGGCTCGCGATGAGCCGCCCCGTACTGGTGCGCTTTTCTTACTGGAAGTTCTTGGTCGCCCGGATGATCCAGCCGTACGCCTCGGGCTTCTCCGCGCCGCGCCCGCGGCGGTCGAGGTAGTCGAAGGCCACCGCGATGTAATGAGCAATGCTCATGTGCAAGGCGGCCTGGCGATCGAGAGTTTCACCGAAAGCTTTTTCGAGCTCCCGCAGATCAGCGGCCGTGAGGCCCGAGAGCAGCTGCCGGCAGCCCCATGCGCGCCTGCCGCTCAAGCGGCGAACCGCATCCTGATACTGCCCGCCGCTCAGGTTCACGAGCATCCGGAAGCTCGCCTCATGCGCAATAGCCTCTTCCTCGTTCGCCGGCGCCACGACGCCTCTCTGCTTGCGGCTCAAATGCGTACCCTCGTGGTTCACGATGACCGCGAGGAAGATCCGATTGTACCGGACGGCGGGCAGGAAGAATCCGTCTCCCCGCGGCGCGGCCATGAGCGGACTTTCGTATCGCCTCGATACGTCCGCCATTTGATCCTGGGGGACAAGGCCCACGAACGGCAGTTGCCCCTCGATCACTCCCACCACATTCTGGTCGTCCGGCAAGCGAACCGCGATCGCCGGATTGGGGAGCGCCTGTCGGACCTCCGGGTCCGCAACGGATAGGGCTTCGAGGAAGCGTTCCCGGAATTCGCGGAATGCCTCGAGTTGCTCCTGGGGCTCGTGGTGGGTCTTGAGCCACCATGTTTCCGGCTCGCGATTTACGACATACTCCGCGATCGCCTGCCGCATGTTCCGGCCGGCGCGATGGTCGGCGAACGCATCACAGGCAAACCATGCGCCCAGAACCGCGCTCGCCACAACGATAATCCCGAAGATGCGCCGCACATGGGCGCGGCTGATCCGGGGCGGCGGCGGCGCGGGCTGAGTGCGCCGTGCGGCTCTTGCTCTCCGCTGGGACACGGAACCTCCTTCCTTCAAGATGCGAACATGTGATTCGGTTCTCAAATAATGCCTTCTGGGGACTGAAGTGTAGGCGGAAGATCCGCGGCAGTCAAGGAACGCGGCGTGATCCTCTTAAACTAAGTGCTTGTTGCGGGAAGTAAAACCGGAGCCTTGCTTCAGGTATTTTTCAAAGTCTAGAGCTTTTTTCTTATCCCAAAAACAACAATACCAAACAAGTTTAAACGGGACTTTGCTCGCAGTATGTTTTGATACATGCCAATTGTGATTCTTAACACGACCATCGGGATCCTCGCTGAAACCGGCGTAATAGCTTTTATCTTTTTCACTTCGCACAAGAAAGTTTCCTCCCCCGCCCCTCCATTTTTTGCCCGCTCGCCGGATTTACTCTAGGGCCAAGTGGAGATATAATGGAGATAATGAGTACGGAAACTCGCCGATGCCAAAGTTGTAAAACCCAGTTTACGATTGAACCGGAGGACTTTCTGTTTTACAAAAAAATCAATGTCCCTCCACCGACTTTTTGTCCCGAATGCAGGATGATCCGGCGAATGAATTTCAGGAATGCTCGGGTGATGTACAAAAGAAAAGTTGAGCAGGCGAATTTGGAGGTTTTTTCTTCTTTTTCTCCCGATACACCCCTCACCATCTATGAGCAAAGCTATTGGTGGTCTGGTGATTGGGACGCTATGCAGCGGGGCAAGCCGTATGACTTTTCACGACCGTTTTTTGTTCAACTCAAAGAACTGATGCAAAGAGTCCCGTGGCCATCTGGTTACAATCTCCGATCAGTAAACAGCGATTATTGCAACAATGTTACAGATTTGAAAAATTGCCATCTTTTATTCAATTCAGGATTTTCCGAATCCTCTGCCTATGGAGCGGAAATGTTGCGGTGCAATGAAGTTTTTGATTCAACCAAAGTCATCGGATGCGAATTATCCTATGAACTCCTTGATTGTGAAAAGTGCAATCGCGCTTTTTTCTCTCAGGATTGCGTTGGATGTTCAGAAATTTATTTTTCTCAAAATCTAACAGATTGCCATAACTGCTTCGGGTGTATCAATCTCCGCCACAAGCAATACCGTATTTTCAATGAGCAGTACACAAAAGCGGAATACAAGGAATTTCTGAACAAGATCAACCTCGGCTCTTACAAGGTTGTTGAGGAAATGAAAGAAAAAAGTGTGAGCCACTATTTTCACTTCCCGCGGAGGTATGTGCATGGACAAAACAACAACAACGTAAGCGGCGATTACTTGGATCATTCAAAGAATACCCACCGTTCCTACTTGTGCAGAGAAATGGAGGATTGCAAGTATTGTCAGCTGATACTTTTTTTGCCCAGCCGAGAATCATATGACATGACAGTGGCCGGAGGGGAGTTATGTTATGAAGTTGAGGAAGGCGGGGGTTATGGCGTTAAATTTTCGTGGCTTGCATTGCCTAAAAATCTGAAAACGAGACAAATAAATCTTTTCGATATGGAATATTCGATGGAATGTTTTGATTCGTCATATCTTTTCGGGTGCATAGGTCTCAAAAATAAGCAGTACTGTATTTTGAACACGCAGTATACAAAAGAAGAATACGCAGAGTTGGTGCCGAAAGTTATTGATCACATGAACTCCATGCCATACACCGATACAATGGGGCGTACTTATAAGTACGGAGAGTTTTTCCCGGTTGACCTTTCGCCTTTCGGATACAACGAGACAATCGCACAAGAATATTCCCCTTTGACAAAAAAAGAAGCGGTCGCGCGGGGTTATGCTTGGAGAGATACTGACGAGCAAAACTACAAGGCAACGGTTGAAGACAACGAACTCCCCGATAGCATTGACGAGGTAAAGGATTCGATCATCAATGAAAAAATTCATTGTGCTCATTCCGGGAAATGCAACGATGGTTGCACTTCCGTTTTCCGTATTATTCCGATTGAATTGCAATTTTATCGAAGATTTAATCTCCCGATTCCGAGATTGTGCTCCAACTGCCGCTATTACCAACGAATCGTAAAACGAAATCCTTTACGTCTTTGGCGACGCAAATGCACATGTGGCGGAAACAAATCAGAGAACGGCGTTTATCAAAACACAACCGTACACTCTCACGCCGAGAATCCTTGCCCGAACCGGCTCGAGACCTCTTATGCGCCAGAGAAACCGGAGATTGTCTACTGCGAGCAGTGCTATAACAAGGAGATAGTTTAGTCCTGAAGTAAATCCGGCGAGCGGGCATCGCTCCGCCTGCCCGATAGGGCAGAACGCCTCAATAAAGTTTTCTTCTTCCTTATTTGAACTTTTTGGGGGCGTGCGCGAAATCCGAGAACAATGTGAAACCCGCAAGTTGCGAGTTTTGCGATTTTCAGCGAAGAAGTGGAGATGGAGGGAATCGAACCCTCGTCTAAAGATGAAGCCAATGAACCTTCTACGAGCGTGTTTCGGTTGGGAACCGAACGAAGGCGATCCTGAATTTTCGTCCGAGGACCAGGATCGTCATCCTCGGCTTAACCTCCTTATATAAGACCGTACGATGCCTAAGAGGTACAGGCGAGGCGGTCCTCTGGCTTACGCGTAAGCGAATGCCGGAGCTGCAACGTTTCGGTTGGCAGTTAAATTGATTTGCGAGTTTTGCGACGTCGCGGTCGGCTCGCCAGCCCACGGCCAATCTTCATCGAAGCCGTGCATCCCCGTATATAGTTTTCAATCGCGAACAGTATAACCGAGAATTGCTGAAAAGTCAAATCTTAGAGCGAGCGGTATACCGCATCACATACACAAGGCGACCCGCCGTTTCGGGGGTCGCCTTCGCGTTTCTTGACGGAAGCGGCTGTAACCGATAGCGTATGAATAGTTTCATCCAAGCCGTGCTATATCGGAAAGGAGACACCGTGGCGCTTGTGAGGCTCATTGGATTTACGACGCTCGATTGCGGGTGCGTCATCGGCAGATACCGGGAGATAGGAACCCAGCGCGAGCTCGCATATGTTGAGGAAAAAGGTGCCTCCTGCACGAATACCACCCATAGGCGAAGCAGCCGATTCACCGAGCCGCCTGCAAAACCGGCCGAACCGCGCCGGAAAACCGAGTGAGGTGTCTCATGCCGAAACTCACGATCGAAGTGAATGAAGCGGTCCACACGCTCTTGGGCCAGCCGGAGATCCGCTTCCTCGGCGAAACTCCGGAGGAAGTCGCTTCGTTCCTCGTCAAAAACGGCTGCATCGAGCTCGTTGCGAAAGGCGGCCTGCTCGACCACCTAGGAAGCTCGTCAACTCGGCGCCCGCCAGCTCCACCGCGGACGGCAAGGCGCCACATTGGGACAAGTCATGGAATCGAAATTCATCGTCGGCGTGGCGAATAAAGTGAGTGCGACGTGGAACATCGAGGAGCGCCGAGCGCGGGTTGCGGTGTATCCGGACCAAGAGAGCGATGTTCCCACCCATCCGGAACATCTGAATCTCCACTTCGTCTGCGCGGGCGTTGAGGCGGCGAACACCGTGCTCCGCGCGCACGACATAAACGTGCGCCTGCATGAACGGCAGAACCGCGAACTCCCGATCCGCTTTACCATCTCCGAGCCGATCAAGGAACAAGAACGGCCGGACCAAGTGATGCGGCGGATCGTCCGCGAAGTGGAATCGCAATTCGCGATGAAGCTCCGGAAGATCGCCCTGAATCGGTAATCCCTCGTTTTGCAAGCAAGACGAGGGATTCGCGTTTTAACCGGCTCAGCCGCTCTTAGCGGTGGCTGTTCCATTCCTTCTAGACACACGAAAAAGCCCCGAACCGCTCTGGCGGCAAGGGACCTTCGCATTTTCTATGCACAAAATGCCTTGACGAAGGGTACGTTCGGCGCCATAGTAATGCCGTTCGCGTTCTTTGACAGTACTTGAATACCGCGCGGAAACACAATGCGCCTTTTAAAATAGACTGAAACAATAAGAAGGCGTACGGAGTTCCGCGAGGAATCGCCCGTTGTGAGGACGAGCGACTTTACTTAAAAAGTCGAAAAAACATTCGAGTCATATGATAAAACACATCGCTCTTTTTGCGATCGTGTGCGCTGCTGTCTTCGCGTTCGTTCCAGGGAACCAAGCTCTTGCATCGCACGGCGGAGCGGAGATCACGCAAGTGGTGACGCTCTCGTCTCAGCCGTTGGGTAAGGAAACGCTCCAATTGCTCGGGCAAACATTAGGAGCATTGAGGCAGGTCCTCGACACCATCGGCACGCGCGTGAATTCGGCGGATCCGCAGGTCGCCTTTAGCGCGGCCCAGCGCCCGGCAGTCTATGCCGTACTGGGCGGGATCCGCGAGTCGCTTCTCTCGATCGACGCGCAGCTCGCGGGCAAGGCGGTTGCGGCGGGGTATCCGCAGGCGCCTCTGACCGCACAGACGCCCGCACCCGCTCCGGTAGCGCAGCGCGCGCCCGAAGGGGCTCCCGCCCCTGCGACCGCTTCGAATGAAGCCGCGCGGCAGCCGGCCGCCGCCACAGCCCAGCCCGCTCCGCAATTCAGCGCATCCGAGGTAGAGCGGACGGGGCAAACCGCGGTCGTTGCGGCGCGCGCCGAAACCGCACGGCGCTGGTTCTTCATCACTTTGGGGATCATCCTGCTCGCAGGTGCCGCGTTTTACTGGTGGCGCGAGCGACAAGTCGCGAGCGAGGACGCAGTGTTCGAAGCTCCGCAATTCGCGACAGGTTCTCCCAAAGAAGACGCTCCCTCGTGGAGCCCGGGAACGTAACGGATCCGAGAGACCCCGAAAGGGGTCTTTTGGTTTTTGACACGCTTCACCAATCGATATACAAATAGGGCGGAACCGCCCAAGAGGTGCGCCTCGCGGGCCAAACAAGGAGGAGGGTATGCCCTTACCGAACGAACTGTGCGGATTACGAACGCTCGCTGCCCGCGGACCCTTGGCCGACGATGACTGGTGCGCGCTCCTCGAGGCGCGCCACAGGCTCATCGCGCCGCAACTCGACCGATTCACGCTTCCCTCGCTGGGAACGTTCCAGTGCCTCAAAACGGAATCGCACTGGACACGCCAGATCAGCTGTTTCGTCTCGAACACTACCGGCGATTCCCGGTTCTCGCTCGAGACGCAGGGACTCTTTGGATACTCGTGGAGCAGCCGGGAAGAAACGAGCCCCGACCGGCACGTCAACATGTGGTACGCACAGACCCTTCATCCAGCGGACGGATGTCTCCGCATCTGGGGACTCACTCGGAAGGGCAACTGGATCATTGCCACCGTCGTATATGTCGGCGAGGAAGGATACAAGGGACGAGGCGCCGAACGCGCGACGGAAATCGGGATCCGCGAAGTCACCATCCAGGAGCTCGTCGCGCAATCGAAGTGCCACCCGCGGGAGATCTGGAGGGCGCTGGGAAAGCGCTTTCACGAACTCGTTCAGATCCGGCGGGCGCAGTACGAGAACGCTCGCGAAATCGCGGCGGTTATGAACACCGAAGAGCAGCTCGAAGCGCTCATTGAAGAACGACTCAGGAAGGCGGAACATGGAGATCACAACGAACCGGCCTCCGCATGAAAAACCCGTCGCGTTCGAGTACCTTTCGGACTACGGCTTCGCTGCCATATGCCCCTTCTGCGGGAAGCCGGCGGTACTCGAGGCGACCTGCGACGAAGGAAGGAAGTTCTGCTGCGAACGCGACGCCTGCAAGGATCGTGCCGCAGCGTTCGCCCGTGCCTTCGCGGCGTAACCCACTTGAACATCCAGAGGCCCCGACTCGTCGGGGCCTTCGCATTTATTCACAAGGCATTAAATAAGTTCGGGGCCGCTCGTGTGAGTGGCCCCGTATGAAAGATTCCGACCCCTGGGTCGGCAGGTTACGCTCTATTGATGATGCCAAGGTGCGTATTTATATGATACCGCGAATGTGCACATCCGCAATACGGCCTGTGGATAACTCCGGTAAATATGTGGATATCTCGCTTAACGGGCTTTTTCCGTGCTCTACAAATGAAACGGCGCGCAGGGCCTCCTTTCGGAGACGCGCTACGCGCCGGTGATGTCAGCCGTCCTCTGTGACGGCTTGGCTTTCGAACCCTGCGGGGCCCGTACGCGGATCCATTGCCGCGATCCGGGCAAACCGCTCAAGCTCTGCCACGTGCCTGCCTTCCTTCACCCACCAGGTGTTGATGTCGTCGTGCGGCGACCCTGGCGAAATGATCTCGGGCGTGCCGTTCCGAACCTCTCCCTGGAAACCGAGCTTCCGCACCTCGGCGATCAAGGCGTCTGCCGCCTTAATCCCCGCATCGTCGTTGTCGAGCGCGACGACGAGTGCGTTGCCGGTTCGCTTCACGGCCTCGACAACCGCTTTCGTAATCGTCGCGTTCGCGATGCCGGCGTACGCGATCGTTGATTTCCCCAGGCCTTCGAGGGTCAAGGCATCCATCACTCCCTCCACGAGCCAAACCTCGCGCCCGAGGGTACGGAACGATTCTCGTCCGAACCAACCATGGGGAACCCCCGTGTGTTCGGTGGAGAGCTTGAGATGCTTCGGCTTCCCCTCCGAACGGATCGTCCGGGCGTAAAAGTTCGTGAGCTTCCCGTCATAGGTCAGCGGAAAGGTGATGCGGCCGTCGACGAATAGCGAGTACGGCAGGCCATACTTTTGCTCCTCGCCTTTCAGGGCGGAGGAGATCGGGCGTTTCGCCGTCTCGAACGTGAATCCAAGGCGGGCGAGGAGCTGCGGCATCGACTGTCCCCAGCGCACATTCTCCGAGAGTCCGAGGATGCCGTAGTGGATAAGCTCGTCGAGGCTATACTCGCACTCCTTGATGAGCGCGGAGATGAGCCCGAGCGTTGCGAACCCCGCTCCTTTCTCGTATGCGAAGTCTGGATCGAGTCCCCGTTCGCGCCACAGGTAATCCGCCGCCGCGCTCCGTATGAAGCACGCGTGGAGGAGTTCTTGCACGGCCGCGAGGAAGCGATGATGCTCGGCGGGTACGGCGATCACGTCTCCCTTTGCGCCTCGGACTCGTCCGGCTCCTGGCGCGAAAGCGATCTCGTACTCCGCAGGAACGGAGCGCGGATCGATCCCTCCGGCGCGATTGCATCCGAAACAGTGGAACGCGCCTCTCGGGATGTTCACGTAGAACGATGGATTGCCGGGATCGGCGTGATCAGGGAATGGGCAACGGATATGCCCGCCGCGCCCAGGATTGAAGGACTTCGAAATGTCGATCTCTCCGTCACGGATCGCTTCGATCAAGTTCCCGAGATGAAGCGAGAATTTCCCGTCCGGCTCCCGCGCGATGATACGCGCATCGTCCACGAAACGGTACCGCTCAATGAGCTGGACCGCCCGCGTTCGAGGCGCGATCATTGCATCCAAGAGCGGACTTTTTCTCCGGAGACGCGGTGCTTCCGACTTCCCGCGCAACGTTCGGATAAGGTAATTCGCGAGGTCGGCGTTCAGTGCCCGCACGTCGGCGCGCCGTTCGGCTCTCTTCCAGCGTGCGACTACCCACTCGAGAAAGCCCTGCTTTTGCTCGCTCGGAGCGGAGGTCACGCCGTGGGAGATTGCGTTCGCGGTCGGAATGAAATACACCATGTCTCCGCGCTTCGCGCTCGTTTCCTCCCACAGCCGCCCGCCTCCCGCCAGGTGGTGGCTCATCGCGGCGAAGATGAGATAGGTGAGCATCTGGTCTTCGTGGCGCCGGATCGGCTTGTCGCTCACTTCGGCGAGTTGGATGATCTTCCCCCTCGTCCCATCGCCCACCGCGAATTTCCAGTCGCGGACCTCGGCTTCGAACTCGCCGAAGAGGACGATGAGGTTGCGGAGGAGCTCGACGAGCGAGCCCCACCGATACCGCGTCATCCGCTCGAGCACCCGAAACTGCGAGTGAGTCGGTGGTTTGCCGTTGATCGTCGCGATCTCCAGGGCGTCGATGCGCCGGCCCCCCATGCCGTGGATCGAGGGCTGGAAAATGGGTATCTCCGAGAAGAAGATCCTCGGCTGCTCCAATTCCTCCCGATAGAGGCGGAGCACCATTGCCCAGGCCATCGCGGTTAAAGCGGCAAGGTAACCGGAATCGGCGAGTTCCGGGCGTTGGATCGCCCTCGTGTAGTCGCCCATGATCGGCGCGAGCGCATCATAGAGCTCACAAACCTCCGGCCGAGCGGAAAAGTACCATGCCGACCAGTCGCGTGATGATTCGACGTTTGCCTGAAGCGCTTGCCATGCCGTATCGATCCGGTCGAACACGCGCTCAAGGGCCTTGCCCTCGAGCGGTTTCGCTTTCCCGCCGCCGGTCATATGGCCGTTCGGATATCCGTCGAAAAGCGGCAGCGGGCTTGGTTCGCCGAAAAGCTCGAGCTGACCCGCATGCGCGCGTTGCGGCTGATTCAGGAAAAGCGCTCCCGAAAAAAGCCGCGGCACCATTGCATGGCCGATGATCCCGAAAACCCGCGTGGAATCGGCCCGCCGATCGCGCTTCACGCCCGTGAGCTCTTCGAGCTGCGCGAAGAGCGCGTAGTGGAAGCGGTCGTTGTTCAGGTCGCCCCAGAGCGGCGGACCGCCTTTGCGGTTCATCCGCTTCGCGAGTTGGACCAAGGCGGCGAGCGCGGCCTCTTTCGAGTCCGCGATCTTCGCGGCGATGAGCGCCCGGACGAAAAGGTCAAGCCTTCCGCCCGAGAGCATTTCCCACGCCCAATCTCCGAACTGAGGAGAGGGCACGGGGAGATCGCTCAAGTCTTCGGCCGTCACCGGCTCGATGAGCTGGTCTTCCATGTTCCGTCTCCTTATGAGATGGGTTCCGAGTTCCAAGCTGCAAGTGGTAAGTTTTCAAACGAGTCCCTGCTGGCTATATAGCATTATTCGGATCGCGGGCTCAAGTGAAGCTGTGCACAGCCTGTATGCGGGCGCACACCATGACGATGACGGCTGTGGTTTTTGCCATCGTCATCGCACGGAGATGCGTATCCCCCGCGAGCGCGATGCCCGCAGGGGATCCTGTGATGTGCCCGGCCTTAGGCCACGCGCTTCTTCAAGCGCGCCTCGTCGGCGATGACCTCCTCGATCTCGTCGCCGGCGGGCTTTACGCGGAATTCCACGACCTGGACGATCTTCACGCCCTTCACGTTCGCGGCCTTCTCGCGGTTCTCCTCCGACTGGAGGATCGTCTCGCGGTCCACCTCTTCCTTCTTCCGCACGAAGTCGGTGAGGCCGAGCGCCTTCAAGCGCCCGATCACGGCGTCCGCCTTGTCGGTCAATTCCACCTTGTGCGGATTCGTGTGCTCGCCGATCACTCCCGTGCCCAAGTCCACCGACTTGCGCGCGCCGTTCTCGGTAAGCTCGGCGCGGTTCGCGTCGAAGAAGAGGAAGAGCGCGTCCACGAGAGAGTCGATTCTCTGCTGGTGGGGGCCCGCCTTTTGGGTAACCTCTTCCTGGATCTTCGCCATGCGCCCTTGGGCGTCCGTGGCGATCGTCTTGAGCTTCCGCTGCTCGTCGCCCAAGAGGCGCACGAGCCGCGCGGCCCCTTCGCGGTCCGCGGGGACCTCGACGGCGGGTTTCGGTTGGACGATTTTCTCGCCGACCGGCTTTCGGGCGGCAACTGCCCCTTTCGCGCTTGCCATGGGAACCTCCTCTGACCGGCCTCCGGCGCCGGACGAAGTTTGGGATGCTGGATCAGAACCGCCATTAGATAAGCAAAGGAGAACGCCGCCGTCAAACGATGCGGGCCCGGTGGATAACTCGGCTCGTAAAAAGTTCTCACTCGCGTATACTGTGGGCAAAAGGTCGTTTGCGTAACCATGAAGCCCTTCGGGGCGCGCCGGGCTATGCCGGGCGGCCAATCGTTTGGATCTCGACGCAAGCGAGCGATCCCGCCTCCCGGCGGGATTTGTTAGTTTAAAATAGCTACCAAATACGAATTTTTTACGAATCTACGAATGCATGCTTTCATTCGTATATTCGTACTTTTTCGTATTTCGTAGCGAAACCCATGCAGATCAAAGAACACGTTCCATTGGCTCCGCTCACGACGTTCGGCATCGGGGGACCAGCCAGATACTTTACGGAAGTCACAACCGAGGCGGAGGCCGGAGAGGCGGTGCGATTTGCCCGAGCGCGCGGGCTGTGGGTATTCGTACTTGGCGCAGGGAGCAATATCCTGGTAAGCGACAATGGCTTCGCGGGCCTTGTGATCGCAAACCGCATACGCGGGATAACGGTCTCGGACGAAGGCGTTGTCCGCGCCGGCGCCGGAGAAGCGTGGGATCGCGTCGTGGCGCACGCGGTCGAGAAACGCCTCGCCGGGGTCGAATGCATTTCCGGCGTCCCGGGACTCGCAGGAGGAGCACCGGTGCAAAATGTCGGCTGCTACGGGCAGAGCGCCGATGCGGTCATCCGCGAAGTACGCGCCGTAAGCCTACAAACCGGTGCGATCGAATCGCTCACGAATGCGCAATGCGAGTTCCGTTATAGGGACAGCTTCTTTCGAAGAAACCCCGGCCGCTATTTGATCACCGAAGTCTCGCTTGGGCTCATTCCGGGAGGACCGCCGACTACCGCGTATCACGACGTGGCGCGGCGCCTTGCGCGCAATCCCTCCCCGACGCTTAGGGACGTCCGGGACGCGATCATCGAGATCCGCGCAAGAAAAGGAATGGTGCTATTGCCCGGATGGGAATCGTTCAAAAGCGGCGGGTCGTTCTTCAAGAACCCCGTGGTCTCCGAAGATGCGCTTTCCGGAGTTGCAGCGAGGGTCCGCAATGCGCCTTCGGGCGCATGCGCTCCGCCGTGGTTCTGGGAAATGCGGGACCGGAGCATAAAAATAGCCGCCCCATGCCTTCTGGAGTGCGCGGGTTTCCCGAGGGGACACATGGACGGCAATGTCGGCATTTCGCCTAAACACGCCCTTTCAATCATTAATAGAGGCGGCGCAACGGCAGCAGAGGTCGTCGCATTCGCGACGCGCATCAGGGATGCCGTAAAGGACGCCTTTGGCATCCCTCTCGCGCCAGAAGTGGAATGCGTGGGCTTCGACGCTGACCCGTTCGGCTCATAAGCGCGTGAACTGCTATACTGAATCATAATGGCCCTCACGAAGAGCATGGGTTTCAAAATCACCTACGGCGGGTGGTATCAGCGCACGACGCTCCACCTTACCGAGGTGTATGATCTTTTCACCAGAGGCTATTCCAAGCTTGCGTTAGACCCCGGCAAACTCAAGAAGTTCCACGAATTACTCGCGCTCAAGGAGATTTCGCGCGAAGCGGGAAATTTGGAGTTCATTTGGGCGAAAACCGCGCACGGCATCGAGATCAGGTACTTCGAGGACGGCCTCTATATTCTCGAGCTCCGGTCGGGGGACATCCGACACGGGCAAAAGATCCTTGAAAACTACTTCGCGAGCGCGTTCAACCCGGCAATTGCCTATATTTTCTCATTGGGGGCTCCCACCCCGAAAGTGCTCGCGAATATCCAAACCGCGCACCCCACTGTCGTAAGCGTCGCAGCGGAGAATCCCGCCCGCTTCGAGGTCCCTGGAGAATTCGGGCCCGTCTATGGCGTGATCACCGCTCGGGACGTCACGGTGTATAAAACGCCGGGGTATATTTTTGTCGCCTCGCTTCCAAAGCCCGACCTTCCCGTCTCCCAGCTCGTCGAGATGCAGATATTTTTCCGGGAATTCAAGGACCAGCTCGAAAAATATTTGAACATCCACCGGACCGCATGGGAAGAGATCTCGGCCATCAAGGAGCGGAGAGCGATAAAGGGGCAGGAAGTGGATGCGCTGCGCAGCCGGCTCGACGGATATCAAAAAACAATAAGCCTTATCACGAACCGCATCAACCAGATGGGGACGTACATCCACACGCGTTCTTCGATCGCGAAGGCCCTCCGGATCGACGAGGACCTCATCACGCTGTTCCAGTTCAAGTTCGAGGCGCTCCGCGACACCCTCGATTATATTAAAGAGCTTTGGAAAATGACGAGTGACTATTTGAGCTCCGCCATTCAAAATCTAGTCGAGATAAAATCGCAAGCGACGAATCGGAGCATTCAGTCTCTCCAGGTGATCGCGAGCCTGGGCGTCGTCTCCGCGATCATCGGCTACCTTTCGAAGAACGAGGTTCCTCGGGTCACCGCGATCGGCGCGCTTTATTTTGTCGTGATCGTCGCCGCCGCATGGGCCGTCAATCGGGTGATCACCGTTTTGTATCGAAATAAGAAGTACAAATTGAAATTCGGCGACCGGGCTGAGGATTTATGAAGGCGGTCGTCGCGCGGACATTTTTATTCAGGATAAATCCCACACGCATTGACACCGGGCCTCGAACTGCGTAAGCTTGTCCTGAACTCGCGCACATAAAATCTTTTCCGCTGCCATCCAGAAGCCACGCATCAACAATGAAATAGCCGCCCCCGAGATCAGGGTGATCGGGGAAGACGGGAAGAACCTCGGAGTTATGCCGCGCGAACGCGCACTCTCCCTCCGAGATCCGGAACGAGGCATCGATCTTATCGAGATCGCACCGGAGGCGAAGCCGCCGGTTTGCCGGCTTATGAGCTTCGACAAGTACCGCTATGAGCGAGGAAAAGCGGAGAAGAAAGAGCGCCTGGCTCAGCGCGGGCTTGGAATGAAGCAGATCCAGATCAGCGCCCGGGCGGCGGAGAACGACCTCCGCGTCAAGCTGCGGCAGCTCGAGCAGTTCCTTGCGGAAGGCCACCAGATCGAAATTCAAATGCGGCTCCGGGGAAGGGAAAAGAGCCACAAGGACTGGGCGCGGGAAAAACTCAACGGCTTTCTCGGCATGATCGCGACGGAGCATCGGCGCCTCGACGAGCCGAAATTCGGAGGACGGGGAATGCTTGTGCATATCGCAAAGAAACAACCATGAAAACGAAGACGTCGAAAAGCGTTTCGAAACGGATACGGATCACGCGCCGAGGGAAGATCATCCGCAGAAAGACGGGAGTGGATCATTTTCGCACGAAGAAAACCTCGAAAAACCTTGCGCAAAAACGCAAGACTTACTCGTTGGACGTTTCCAAGAAAACCATCCTTAACTATTAATTCATTTTTACATGCCGCGAGTTAAGCGAGGGAAAATAGCCCATAAGAAGCGCGAACGACTTCTTAAGTATACCAAGGGGTTCCGTTGGGGAAGGAAATCAAAGGAGCGGGCCGCAAAAGAGGCCCTGCTTCATGCGTGGACGCATGCGTTCCGGGGCAGAAAGCAAAAGAAAGGGGTCCGGCGCCGGCTTTGGAACGTTCGCGTGAACGCAGGCGCTCGCGCGGTCGGGACAAAATACAGCGCCCTTGTCTCCGGGCTGAAGCGTAAAAGCGTCAAACTGAACCGCAAGATGCTTGCGGAACTTGCCGAAAAACATCCTGCGATTTTCGAGCGCATAGCGTCTGCGGCAAAGGAATAGTCCCGACCTGTCGAGCTAGTCTGATCTGCCGGACTTACGGGGCCGATCCCAGCCGTATTTCTTCAGGTCGATTTTCCCGTCCTTAAGCGAAACCCCTTCTTTGCGAAGAAGAAGGATTTTCTTTTCCGGTCCGCCTGCATAACCGCCTAACGTGCCGTCGGAGCGGACCACGCGGTGGCACGGCACCTGCCTGCCGGCAGGCAGGCCCGAGGACGCGCCGAAGGGATTTTTGTTCAACGCGTTCCCGACCGCGCGGTAGGCCGCGCGGTGTCCGATATGCTCCGCAAGCGCGCGATAGGTGGTCACCTTGCCGCGCGGAATTGCTTCAAGCGCCCGCCATACTCGCTCATTAAAATTAGCCGCCATGGCCGTGCCGCTTGCGCCGCTCGATGAAGTCGCGGGATTCCTTTAACACCCGCTTCGTGCCGGCATATTTTTTCCCAAGTATCTTCATTGCGTCCTCGTAGAGGAACCAGGCAAACCCGCTGTGCTCCCGCGGCGAGATGCGCACTTCCGCTTGTTTGGTTTCCGCGAGGTATAAGATGAGCGTGTCGTAGATCTTTTCGCGCCCGCGGTAGAAATGAAACTTCACGTATGTTTTGAAATCCGGGATGATGCGGAGCTCCGAGGGCTTAAGGCCGGTTTCCTCTTCGGTTTCGCGGAGTGCCGCTCCCAGGCTCTTTTCTCCCGAGGCAAAATGTCCTTTGGGAAAATTCCAGTAATTTCCCCTTCGATAGAGCAGCAGGAATTTAAGGCCCTCATCCGTTTTCCGATACACGACGAATCCTGCAACGACTTGCTTCTTCACCTGCACCTGTTTTTTCCGGTTCACATCGTGAGTCATGCGGATCATTTTACCACTATTCCCCATCTGCGCCGATTTCTCTTTATGCGTGCGAGCATTTTCTGAAGCGGCCATGCGTTAATCACATCTTTGCGCTCGACCCATCCCCGCCTCGCCTGTCCGATGCCGTATTCAAGATTCTTAAGATGGGATGCCGCGTGCGCATCGGTATCGATCGCGAGCATTACCCCCGCCTCGACCGCCTTTTTCGCATACTCTCCATGCAGATCAAGGCGATGGGGATCGGCATCGATTTCCAGCACCGTTCCGGTCCGCTTCGCGGCCTCGATCACCGCATCCATATCGAGCGCTATGGGCTCGCGCCGGCCAACGAGCCGGCATGTCGGATGGAACAAGATATCCGCATGCGGGTTCTCCATCGCCCGGATCACGCGCCGTGTTTGCTCCTCCCGGGGAAGGCCGAAGTGGGAATGGACCGCCACCCCCACAACGTCGAGTTTTGCGAGAACGTCGTCCCGGATATCGAGCGAACCGTCCTTCGTGATGTTCACCTCGGCGCTCTTCAGAATGCGCAGCTTTGAGTTTTTAGTTTTTAGTTTTGAGTTTAATCTGTCGATCTCCTTCATTTGGCGCAGGAGCTTCTTCTCGTCCGCGCCGCCAGTCATGGCAAGGGATTTCGTATGATCCGTGATCGCGAGGTATTCATGCCCCAGGAGCGCGGCCGCTTCCGCCATCTCTTCGATCGAATCCGCTCCGTCCGTCCAATCCGTCGTAACCTGGAGGTCCCCCCTGAGATCGCCGTAGCCTATCAGGCGCGGGAGCTTGCCCATGGCAGCCGCTTCGATCTCCCCGGTATCGGTGCGCATCTCGGGAGGGATCCACGGAAGTCCGAGTCGTTCATAGATGTCCTTCTCCGAGAACGCCGCTATCGGCTTCTTGCCCTTGAATAACCCGTACTCGTTCAATTTATATCCCTTCTTGATCGCGCGCTCGCGCATTTTGATGTTGTGCCGCTTATCACCCGTGAAATATTGAACGGCTGCGCCGAACGACTGCGGCGGCACCACGCGAAGGTCGGCGTCGATACCCGGCCGAAGCCGCACAAGTGTCTTGGAATCGCCCTTCGCATACACGTGAACCACTTCGGGGAGTGATGCGAAGTAATCCATAACCGGCTTCGGCCTGTCGGATGTTACCAAAATATCTATGTCCCCCACGGTCTCCTGCCAGCGCCGATACGATCCGCACACCACCACTTCTTTCACCCCTTTTGCTCCTTTCAATCTTTTCACGATCGACTCCACGAGGGGCCGCGCGACGCCTATCGGAAACCTTCCTCTCGCCCGCTTCTCGAAATCGATCGCTTTGAGTATCTTCGCTTCGAACTTTTCTCCCAGCCGCGGGAGCGTGCGGATCTTCTTTTCTCTCGCGGCCCGCGCGAGGTCCTTGATGCTCCGGATCCGAAGCGTTTCCCAAAGGACTTTCACCATCTTCGGCCCGAGCCCCTCGAGCGAGATAAGCGCTCCGATCTCCATTGGATATTTTTTCTTGAACCGCTCGTGGTCTTTCGCCCTCCCCGTTTTCAACAGTTCTTCGATTCGAAGCGCGATGCCTGCGCCAACGCCGGGTATCCGCATAAGCCCCTTTTTGCCTTCTTTTGCGTAGACATCGGCAAGATCCTCGGTGAGCCCGCTCACCGCGTACGCGGCACGCTCATATGCGCGCGGCTTAAACGGCGCCTCCTCCATCTCGAGATAAACCGCGAGTTCTTCCAAGACCTTTGCGATCTCCTGGTTTGAAACACGGCGCATTTGTTTGCTATTTCGCGAAATGCGGCGAACGCTTCTTCATCCCTTCTGCGCCGGGGACCGTCGGCGCCGGAAGCGAAATGTTCGGCGCAAAGAGAAGGATGACGAATGCGGCAAGCGAGAAAAGCGACGTGAGCGCGAATACCGCGCGGAAACCGAACGCATCGGCGACAACGGCCCCTAAGAATGCCGTGATCCCCGCAGAGACGCCGACCGCCGTCGAATCGAGCGACCAATCGAACGCGATCCGATCGGGGTCGAGATGCCGCGAAAAGATCGCCGCCCATGAAGGCACGTATAACCCCAATGCCAGGGCATGAATCACCTGCGCCACATAAAGCTGCCAGATCTCATGGACGAATATGAACGCGAATGCGGAGAGGGAGGCAGCGAGAAGCCCGATCATGAGCGCCCGGATATCATCGGCCTCCCCGCGATGCGTGTCTAAATAATTTGCGATGGGAATCTGCAGAATCGATTTGACGCCCCAGTATAATGCGGCCGCGGTCCCCGCGGTAATAACGGTAGCCCCTGCGATCTCTTTAATAATGAAGACCGAAAAGATCGGTTCGATGAACCCCCATCCCGCAAAAAGGGCGAGGTCAAGAAGCACGAAGCTCCGCACTAATTTGTTGACGCCGAGATTAAGGCTTACGCGAACGCGCATAGGAAATGAATTTTACACCTCCTCGACCGTGAACATGATTTCTTCTCCTGCCGCCCCGACCTTCACTTCGCCTCCTTTCGGGATCTCTTTGCGCAAAATCTTTTGGGCAAGCGGGGCCTTGATCCGATCGTTGATCACGCGGCGGAGGGGCCGCGCACCGAAGGAAGGGTCGTACCCGAGCTTCGCGATGAGCTTGATCACTTCGGGATCGAACGAGATCGTAATCCCCTGCTGCGACAAGTGTTGCGAAAAACCGCGAAGTTCCCGCGACGCGATCTGCGCAACCTGTTCGATTGAAAGATCTCTGAAAATAACTATCCGAGAAAAGCGGTTCAGGAGTTCTGGCCTGAACGCGTCGGTGAGTCTCCGTTTCACATACTCTCCGACGGCTTCCATCGTCTCTCCTTTCCGAATCGCTTCGTTGATGATGTCCGAATGGGCGTTCGAGGTGGCGATCACGATCGCATTCGAGAAATTCACCGTGCGCCCAAGATGGTCCGTAAGCCGTCCGTCATCGAGCACCTGGAGAAAAAGATTCAGGATGTCCGGAAATGCTTTCTCAAATTCGTCCAAAAGCACGAGCGAGTAGGGTTTCTCGCGCACCGCGTCGGTTAATGCTCCCGCGACGCTCCCGTCCGCGGAACCTATAAAACGAACAAAACTCTGCTTGTCCTGATACTCGGTCATATCAAACCTGATCATCGCCTCCTCGGAACCGAACTGGAACGCCGCAAGCGTTTTCGCGAGCTCCGTTTTCCCCACTCCGGTCGGCCCCACAAAGAGAAAGCTTGCAATGGGGCCTTTTCGGGCCGCGATACCGCTCCGGTACTCCCGCAAGGCATTCGCGACCGCGGCGACTGCCTCTTCCTGGTCGACGAGCCGAGAATGAATCGTCTCTTCGAGATGGAGAAGGGCTTCCGCTTCTTCGCCGGTCGCCTCGCGGATCGGGATGTTCGTTTTCTCTTCCGCCGCGGCGATCACGGTATCCGGCCCCAAGAACTTGTCTCCCCTGCCTGCGGCGAGCGAGAGAGCGCTCTTCAGAAGCGCTTCGGCGCTTCCGGGAAGACGCGTGTCGCTGAAATACTTTTTGGCGAGTTTTACGGAAGTTTTAACCGCCCCGAAACTTATCACGATCTTCGTTTTCGCTTCGAGAAAGAGGCTCTCGTATACGAGAAGCCGCTGGGCCTCGTTCTCGGTCAGCTCTTCCACGCGTATTGCCTCGAAAATGCCGGTAAAATCACTCCGCGGCTCAACTAACTGCTTATACTCGCGGGGATACGTGGTCCCGACCACGGGAAACGCGTCGCCTTCAATGACCGGAGAGAGCGCGTCCGCCGCGGAAAGAAATCCCTCGCCGGACGTCTTCATGAGATTATGGATATCGGGGATATAGAGGATGATGTTCCCTGCGGCTACGATTTCTTCGGCGACGCGCTTCACCCGCTCCTGGAGCTCCGCTTGCGCCGCTCCCGCGACGAGCCTGGCCACATCGAGCGCGACGAGGCGCTTGTCGAAGATCGGGGACGGCACGCGATCCGTCGTGAGCTCGAAGGCCAGGTGCGCAATGAGCGCCTCTTTGCCGATGCCCGCCTCCCCTATGAGGATCGCGTTCGGATGTATGGGGCGCGCAAGCGTTTCGATCAAACGCGCGTATTCCCCCCGATGCCCGACTAAAAACCCGACAGAACCGGCCCGGGCCATGTCGGTAAAATCGGCGCTGAAACGGTCGAGTGTGGGGGTCGGCCGGCTGGTCCACGCGCGATTCATCACTCGGTGCCTCATGCCCCGTTCAATGCCGGGCACGACGCCCGTCAAGGACTTGGAGCTCTGCTTCACGAGGTCGGTCTTCGCTCCGCTAAAAACCATCGCAAGGTCGAGGTCTCCCGCGTCGATCATGAAGGCTTTGAACAGACGGTCTACGAGCTCGTCCTTGATGAGCGGGAGGGCGGCAAAAAGATCGCTTGGATATACGAACCGGTGTCCGTTCGCGACCGCTCGGTCAAACCCCATCAATACAAGCGCTTGGACACCCGCCAGAGCATCCAGTGCGTCTGGTTTGTTCCTGCTCTCTTTCAGGAATCCCTCGAGTTTCTGCTTGAATTCAGCAGGGGGCACGTCGAGACGGCGCATTCCTTCCTCTATCTCCTTCTGTGCCAAAAGCCGAAGGCACGCCTCAAGGAATACATTGCTCTCTGTCACAATGCTTCGATCGTATATCCGTTCGATGAGTAAGAGCGCGCGAGGGCTCATATACCGCGCCGCATTCACCGCTCCTGTTTGAGGGAGCTCGGAGAGCGGCCGGTCTCCTTCGGCGGCATGGATCATGCGATCGCCCAGAAAGAGCAGGAGCAGAATCCCCAGCACCTCAAGCGGCCGATAATCGGAGAAGAGGAGGGCGAGAACGAGGGCGAACAGAAAAATATAAGTTGCGTAACTCACGATCCGGACGAACATCCGCCCGAGGATCGTCATATGGAGCCTTGGATACGAGAAATACGGATCGACGCGCGATTGATTCATGTTAAACGGCCCAGAAGGCGTAGACGAGAAGGAATGGCGGGAGCAGGAACCATGCGGCGAGAACGACGAGGAACGCCGCGGCAAGGAAGAGATATACAGTTCCGCCGATCAGCATCCTTCCGGAACGGAAGATAACTCCCAAAATCCTTCCGACGACCGTGTAGTCCTTATAGAGGGGCTGGAAAAAGTATCGGAAGGTTACGCGAACGGCGAACGTCCGATCGAGTTGCTCGAGGATCGACATAAACCGGTGCATAACGACTCGGCTGCCGTCGACGTACCAGTGATGAAAAAAGTCCGCGATCCGGAAGAAAAGCCTGTGCAGCACGTAGATCACGGCAAAATTCATACATTTATTATATCGCACTTATTCAAAAGAGCTTCGGCTGAGGTGCATCCTCCGATGGCGCGGCGCCCTGCTCGCGAAACGGCGATGCGGCAATGAGTTTTTCGTAGTTTCGGAGTGCGACCGCGAGTTTTTTAAAGCTTTCCCGGAATTGCAGCATCACTTCCGTGCCTCGCAGCGCCGCCGCCGGATGGAAAAGCGGCACGATGAGCCTGTGTTTCATGCGGAACACCTTGCCCTGGTCGCGGGTGATCTTTGCCGCCGGCAGGAAGAAATTCATTGAAAAACGCCCAAGGGTCGCGATGATCTTCGGCTCGATGCATTCGATCTGCCGCGCAAGATAGGGCTGGTAGGCCTCGATCTCTCCGGGAAGCGGGTCGCGATTTTCCGGCGGACGGCGTTTGACGATGTTCGTGATATATACGTCTTCCTCCTTCCATCCGATACTCCGGATGCATTCGCGCAAAAGCTGCCCGCCGCGCCCCACGAAAGGGCGCTTTTGGACGTCTTCGTGATAACCCGGGGCTTCACCGATAAACATGACTTCGGCTGCCGGACTCCCTTCCCCAAACACAAGGTTCGTCTGAAGCGGCAGTGTTTCATCCGCGGCCATTTCAGCCTCGAGTCCCTGGAGCAGTTTTTCTTTCTCGCCACGCGTCATATGTCGAATTATATGGTGCCCTCGGCTGGAATCGAACCAGCATCACCTCCTTCGGAGGGAGATATCCTATCCGTTGAACGACGAGGGCGAAACGCCGCGCGACGCTATCCTACTATAAAGTGATAAACCTCGTAAACCGCGGCGAGAAGAAATAGCGCGGTCGCGAAATTCAGAAATATCCTCTCGTTTGGGTTCGGCCTCGACGCCTCGCGGCAGACAAGCGCGATAAGAAGATATTGGACGCTTAGAAATATCCCCCCCGCAAGGCCCACGACCGCGAGGAAGCTTGTGAGACCGAGCGAGAAAAGCAGCGGCGGGGTCAGAAATACGATCGTCGAGGCGGCGTAGCTCGGCCATGCAAGATCGACGGCCAGGGCGTTCTTGATCTCGCGGCCGATGGGAACATATGAAGTCCAGAGCGCGATGAGCCCGAGGATCCCGAACACAAACCGCAGTCCGTCGGGCCAACCCGCAAGACCGGAAACGGTATTCGGCGCTATGGGCAGGCCGGAACCGAGGATTCCCATCGCGAACATAAGATAGAGGACGGCGATCCCGGCCGTGCCGGATCGCAGGGCGGGGAGAAAGCGCTTTACGCTTTTTGTCTTCTCATGGTAGTCGCGCATGGGCTCGATGGCGGTCCATCCCGTAAGGGCAAAAAGAACGGGGCCGAAAGGAAGAAGCGCGTTTGACCAATCCGCGAGAGGCGCCGCGCCGAATGACAGCGACGTCGCATTCAGAAATACGATGCCGATCAGGGCCGCGATCGCAATCGCGCCGATCGCTTCCGCCCATGCGAACCTGCGCGGGTTTAAGGCGATCGGCAGGGTTGCAGCGAGCCAAAACACAAGGACGCCCGTCGAGCCTCCTTGAAATCCCAAAAGCTCAACGAAACCGCTCGATAAAATAAGATATACCACGAGCGCAAGAAGGAGCCCTCCTGCGATCGCCACAGAACCGAGTCCCGCCGCGGTCCTCCCGAAATGTTTCGCGAGCAGTCCCGTGAGCCCGCTCCTCCCCCTCCCCTCAAGGGAGGCCCGGGCAAAGAGCGCATGAATCTCATAGAGGATCGCGCTTAACGCGACGAGATAGAAAAGGCCCAAGAACCAGCCGGCTTTGAGAAATACGTACGGGAGCGCAAAGATACCGGCTCCTATTGTGGTCGCAACAAGAACCCCCGCGGATCCGAAGATCGCTTTCATGGCCCAGGAGATGAACCGCTATGCCTCGAAGACTTGATCCCCTTGCCGAACCTTTTCACTTACCTTGATGCCCACCTCCTGCCCTTTTTTCGCGCCATCGATCGCTTTGTGATCGAACTGCATCGACGCGATTGCCTCTTCAAAATCCGTGGTTGCGCCTTTGAAATGAACGGTGGATCCCGCCGCGACCGCCTTCGAGAACTTCACGATCGCGACGCCAAGGTTGCCGTAGTAGTGGGTGACTTTTCCGATCGGCTTTGTTGCTTTTGCCATAATGATTGAGCGGATCAAATGCTTCGACCTTTGGTTTGCGCGCGCTACAACGCGAGGTGAAAGTTTTTGCGCTTCTGAACGAGCTCGATCAGCGCCCCGACGAGCTCCTTCGGGTTTTTGGAAAAGATGATCTCGCCCGCCCGTTCTTCGGCGCGGTGGGATTGTTTCAGGATCTCCTCGATCATCTCGTCGGTGGACCAGTCTCCCTGAAGGACGCCGATCGGTTTTTTATCCTCGAACGCGATCGTGAACTCGTTGATGGTGCCGATCCTCCCGCATCCCACAATGACGGCATCCGCAGCGCGCGTGAGGAGCAGGTTTCTTCCCGAGTAGTTGAATCCCGTATACACGATGATGTCGCGATAGTCGGTCGGGAGCTTGTATGTTTCCCGATGCTCGCGCTCGGACGCGGCGGGCGAAAAGCCCACCACGATCCCTCCCGCCTCCTTCGCGCCTTTCGCCGCCCAGAAGGGAAATCCGGTGGTGGCGCCTTCAACAAGCACGCAATCGCGCCGAGCGATCTCGCGGCCGAGCTCCTCCGCGATTGCAAACGTATTTTCGGGAAAACTTGCCATATCGGCTGTCCCGGAAACGCAAATTTTATACTTTGGCTCGTAGGATGCCGATTGAGTGTTGGAACTCATGTCTCTGAGGCATTATACCCTATAACTCCACGCTCATTCCCTTCCGAGGCGCGGTCGCCCGGACCGCAAGCTCGTCCCGGATCTTCGAAGCCAGAGCGCCGCTGGCCTCTTCTTCCCCCTGTACCACGAACACCTGCCGCAGATTCAAACGCCGGGGGCGGAGCCACGCGAGCAAATGCGGCTGGTCGGCGTGGGCGGAATAGCCGGAGAGTATCCGCTTCTCCGCCCGAACCGGCACCTCCTCGCCGAACAGGTGGATGGATCGCGCGCCGTCCAGAATCGCACGACCCAAAGAACCCTTTCCCTGGTACCCCACGAAAAGGATCATGCTTTGGGGATCGGGGAGATAGCGCCGCTCATGATGAAGGATCCGGCCTCCGTGGGACATCCCCGAACCGGCAATGACCACCTTTGGCGAAGGAACGCTGTTTATGGCCTTTGATTCTTCCGTGGTGAGCGCGACGTGAAGACCGGGAAAGTTCAAAATATCGTCTCCCTCTCGGATAAGTTTCGAGGCCTCGGCATTGAAGTATGAGCGGTATTTTTGGTACACCGCGGTGAGCTTGATGGCAAGCGGGCTGTCGATGAAAATCGGGATGCGCGGCACGCGCTTTTCCTCCACGAGATAATTGAGGTGATACAGAAGGTCCTGGGTCCGCTCCATCGCGAACGCGGGGATGAGCAGGGTGCCGCCCGAGCGGACTATGTCTTCGATCACATCCTCAAGCTTCTCGCGCCTGCCGAGCGTATCTTCGTGTATCCGGTTGCCGTACGTCGATTCGATCACGCAATACTCGGTGTCCGGCAACGGGTCGGTCGGCATGATGATCGGCGCCGGCGAATTGCCCAAATCTCCGGAAAACACGATCCGCGTATTACTCGCGATGTCCGTAACCTGAACGATCGAGGAGCCGAGAATATGCCCGGCGTTCAAGAACAAAACACGGAAAGGCCCTGTTTTGAATTCCTTATAATACGGAACTCCCTGCCAGCGGTTCATGGTCGCCATAATATCGGAAGCCACATAGAGCGGCGGCCTTCCCTCGCGCTCCGCCTCTTTCGTCAGAATATGCTCGGAATCAAGAAGGAGGAGCTCCGCAAAGTCCTTTGTGGGAGGGGTCGAAAAAATCGTTCCGCGGAACCCGTCACGCGCCAGTTTCGGCAGAAGGCCGATGTGGTCGATGTGGGCATGGGTGACGCACACCGCTTCGATGCGTTTGGCGTCATAGGGGAAGCGCTCAAAGTTTTCCCGCTCCGCGTAGTGCCCGCCTTGGTGCAGGCCGCAGTCGATCAAAACCCGGTGGTCGCCGGATTCCAAAAGATAGTTCGCACCGGTCACGCTCCCCGCTCCGCCGTGGAAAGTAAGACGCATGGGGGAGATTATACCATTCTCCCAGACGCCGCCTTGCGAATAATCGGGTTTAGTGATAAAAAATCCTCCGGCGTTTCCGGAACCGATTCAAGGAGGTGTGGACTGTGACGTGCATCTTGAAGACCAACCGGCCGCTCTGCGCATGCGTGTCCGAGGCGCTGAAGCAGAGTGCGTGGGCGCTTGCCCACGGAAAAAATGCCGAGGGCGCGATCGAGGCGCCATGCGGGAAAGGGCTCATCCGCACCGACTGGCAGGATGCCTCGCTCGCAGGCGTGAGCGGCGCGGTGTTCCATGCCTCTCTTTGCCTAAGGTCGGGCCACGAAACCGAGGTGAGTTTCATCGTCACCTTCGGCTGTCTGGCGCAAGACGAACCGCCCGCGACCGGCGTATGGGCAAGCCACTACTTCCGGGAAGAGCCACCCCTCGTGCCGCTCTCCGCGAGAGTTCACTGACCCCTCGCGCGGCCGCGATCGCGCAAAACCTGCGCCCAAGGATAAACGGCGCCGCTTAAAAAGCGGCGCTTCGCCTTATTCTGTATAGTCGAAACGACGGCTTGACTTTTAAGATACTTTGTCGTAGTATTACTAGACGATCTTTCGCACCTTGACGCAACCCATATTCCTAGGAGGCAGCTGTGGGAGAGAAAACGGCGGCTGCGAGGGTAAAAAAGCAGTTTCGTTTCAAAGGTGCCATCCCGAAGTTGCTGGTCGTGATCGACGAGCTCCATTGGGCAGAGGACGAAACCCAAGCGCGAGCGATGATTCACCGCATCTTCGAGGTTCGCTTTGGTCGAAAGGTTTTCTTCAGCGACGAAGACTTACTGATCGAAGCGACGGGTAGAACTTGGGTACCGCCGGAGAAAATCCCGCCGCCTGGAATCCACGCGTCGAGACGGAACCCGGAACCCAAGCCGAACGGCGTCCACAAAAACGGCGGTGTCGCGCCAAAACACGTCGCGCGATGACGCGCGAGAAAGGACT
>CAYJWW010000001.1:63935-92857 GCA_964374065.1 uncultured Candidatus Saccharibacteria bacterium
CCCACCATAATCGGCCGGCACGCATCCTCGCGTGTCGGCCTTTCGCTTTTCTATAGTTTCCGCTTGGTTCCTCTTTTCTTTTTTATTTTTCCTCCTTTCTTTTTTCTTTTTCCAACGCTTCTTCCACGGCCTTCCGGTCGCTCCATGGGATTTTCTTCCCACCTTCGACGCACATCCATACCTCTCCGCCTTTTCCGGAAATGACCACGGCGTCGCCCGACCCGGCCAAAGACAACGCTTTCCGAATCGCCTCACCTCTGTCAATGATTGTATACAGCACGGAGCCGTGTTCTTGAAAACGCGGGGTTTCGCGGATTCCTTTTTCTATATCCTTAATAATCGAGCGCGGGGGCTCGTCGTACGGGTCCTCATTGGTGAGAATAATCTCATCGCAATATTCAGCGGCGATCCTGCCCATTGCGGAGCGCTTCCACGCATCCCGTCCGCCTCCTTGTGACCCCAACACGCCGATAACCCGCTTCGGATCAAAAAGCCTTACGGCCTCATAGAGCGCCTCGAGGCTCATCGGTTCGTGGGCGTAGTCCACCACCACGCGGAACCGCTGCCCCTTCTCTATAAACTCCAAGCGGCCCGGAGGCGGGGAAGCGTTGCGAATCCCGGCCTTTATCGCATCTGCGGCGACTCCGAGAGATCCCACCGCGAGGATCGCCGCGGCGGCGTTTTGCACATTGAACTCGCCGATGAGCTTTGTCTCAAATTCGCCGCCATTTATGCGGAACGACGAGCCCTGAGCGCCGAGCGTTACGCCTGAGATCTTGAATATCTCGACACCCTCAAAACCCCTTCCATCCCCCTCGCGCGCATAGCCGAGCTTCCGGCCGATCTCCGGCTCTAAGAAATACGAAACGTGCTCGTCGCCGAGGTTATAGACGCCGATGCCGTCTTTCCGCTTCGCCACATGGCGGAATAACTCCACTTTCGCTTCCCGGTACTTTTCAAAACTTCCGTGGCGCTCGATGTGCTCCGGCGAAAGATTCGTAAACACCGCGATGCGGTAATCGATGAACCGATGGCGGTATTGAAGAATCGCCTCCGAAGAGGTCTCTACGACGGCATATCGGCATCCGGCGCGCACCATGTCGCGGAGGAGCTTCTGGAGCTCGAACCTGCCGAGCATCGTCTGCTTCGTGTCGTTCACCCATTCCTTCCCCTCGATACGAAAATTGACCGTCGTGGCCATTCCCGCGGCGCGGCCCGCAGACTCCAGAAGCTGCGCAACGAGGTTGCATACGGTGGTCTTTCCTTTCGTCCCCGTAACGCCGATCACGACGAGTTTTCTCGAGGGGAATCCGTAAAAAAGCGCGGCCACAAAGGCGAACGCGAAGTGGTATGCGGAAGCGACGCCCGGAAGGCGATACAGCGCGCGGAAGACGCCGAAGCGTTTAAGAAACGAAATAAGGCCGTTTGCGAACCGGTTCATCTACTGCTTTTTATTGAGCGTCTTCAGTGCCGCTTTGATCCGCTCCCCCGCGTCCAGAATTTTCGCATCCACCTTCTCAAGCGCCGTTTTGGCCCGCTCTCTGCGATAGCCAAGGCCCGCAATCGCCTCAACCAAGTCCGCATCCGCTTCCATCTTTTTTACCGCCTGCTCGGACCTGTCCGCGGTGACTCTGGTCTTAAGCTCTATGACGATCCGCTCTCCCGTTTTTCGTCCGATGCCCGAAGCGCGGGTAAGAAGATCCGGCCGACCCTCCCGGATCGCCGCGGCGAGCTCTTCAAGGCGTGCGACGTCAAGAACGGCGAGGGCTGATTTAGGACCCACGCCGGAGACCGAAATGAGCAATTCGAAGAATTCCAGCTCTTGCTCCGAAACGAACCCATAGAGCTCGAGCGCGTCCTCGCGCACGTGCAGGTGGCAAAAAAGTTCGCAGGGAGATCCGGCCGCCGGGAGGCTTTCCAGATCGCGTTTCGCCATAAATACCCGTAATCCGACGCCGTGGACGCGTATCACCGCGCAGTTCTGCCTCGTCCCGACACGCTCCCCGGAAATATTGAAAATCATTTGAATGGAATCCGGCGGCCCCGGGGCCGGCTTGTAATTTGCACGATGATACTATACCCTAAAACCCGACACCAAACACCCGAGACATGCCGATAACCAAGTCCGCCAAGAAAGCGCTCCGCCAAAGCACCTCGCGGAGGGAACGGAACCAAAAGAAAAAGAATGCCCTGCGGCTCGCCGTGAAGTCATATGCCGGTTTGATAGGCGACAAGAAAAAGGATGAAGCGCGAGAACAGCTTCGAAAGACATTCGCGGTGATCGACAAAACCGCGAAGAGCGGCGTGATCAAAAGGAATAAAGCAAGCCGTTTGAAATCACGCCTCGCAAAACAGCTCTCCGAATAGGGCTCGGATCGCGATCCGCCGTCCCGTTAGGCGCGTAAGACAAAATCCACAAGCGCTTCCTGGTAGTCGAGTTTTCCCGACTTAATGGCGCGGTCGTATCCGGAAAAAAATGCGAGTGTTTTGGGCGAACGGTACGCGAGCATATAAAAAAGCTTCTGCGCCGGCTCATTCGCGCTGAATCCTCTCTCAAGGGCCGCGAGACGCGAGCCAACGGTCCCGCTAATAATCCCGCCGGTCAACTCCCAGAAATTGAGGGGCAGTTCCATGGAAAACTCCTGAAGCTGAGCCGCGTCAACGGGGTTTTCCCCCGAAACGCTCGCCTTTTCAAGCTCGGTACGCAACCTCCACGAATCCCCTCTATAGCGCGCCGCAAGGAATGCGAGCGCTCGCTCAGTAAGTTCCACCCCCAGCTCTTTTGCTTCTTGCAATATAAAACCATGCCACTCCCTTCCCTCAAGCGAAGCAAACTCCTGCGAGAGAGCGGGCTTCCTTATAAGAAACTCGAACGGTTTTGGCGGCTTCCCGTGCGAGTCGACGAGAACGGTGATGTCCTTCAATCCGAGAATGGCGCGTAGGGCCGGTTCGAGCTCCTTTGGGGGCGCCTCAAACGCATTGTGCGCAATACCGAAGCGGTTCATGTCGAACATCGAGCGCTGCGTCGCAAATTCCAAGAAAGAAGCGAGCGCTCCTTCTTCTTCAAGATCGAACCGGGCAAGACCCGTCGCGCCGCGCTTTTCCTCGAACGCCCGCATGAGTTCCCTCGCCTTCTTGCGCCGCCGATACTCATCGGGGCCGTACAGGAAAATGAGCATTTTTTGGAAGTTAGTTGCGGCTGATTCGCGCCCCCGCCTCGATGCGGTTTCTTCTGTGCCTCCGGGCTCTGCGGATAATTCCTAAAACACTAATACTCCACGGGTACCTCGTGGGGCGGAATAAGCGTCGGGTCCGTGGGAAGCGTAAAAAAGAATGTCGTGCCGCGATTCACTTCTGATTCCGCCCACATCTGGCCGCCGTGCGCTTCGATGATGTTCTTCGCGATATAAAGACCGAGTCCGGATCCTTCTGTCTGGAAGCGGATCGCGTTCGAGGCCCGGAAGAATTTTGTAAAGATCTTCTCGAGTTCCGCGCCGGGGATGCCGATGCCGGTGTCCTTCACGCTCGTTTCGACGAACGGTCCGTCCGCGGCCTTTTTCACGGTTACAATAACCTGTCCGTTCGGCACGTTATACCGGATCGCGTTATCCAGAAGATTTGTAACGACCATCGCAATCTTATTGGCGTCGATGGTCAGATCCGGGATCGGTTCCTTCGGCCGATCAAAATAAAGCTTTACCCCGGTGTGCTCGGCTTGAGGAGTGGCCGCGGAAAGAATGTTCCCGAGGAATTCGGGGTAGCTCGCCGTTGCAAAATCGTAGCCGAACCTTCCCTCTTCTTCCTTTGCGACAAGAAGAAGGCTTTCGACGATGTGCATGAGGCCTTGGGTGGAATTTAAGGTGCGCTCAAGGATCTCGCGCTCCTCCGCGGAAAGCCCCTCGCTCTTGCGCAGAGACTCAAGGGCCCAGCTGATCTCGCTGATCGGCGTCCGGAGTTGATGAGAGGCGACCGTCACAAACTCGCTTTTCTGCCGGAGCAGACCGATCTCGCGCGTTCGATCGCGCACGATTTTTACGAAACCGAACATTTTTCCCCCTTCGCTCACCGGCGCGGTGATGACGCGCAGTTCGCGAACGGGATTCGTGAAGGAAATATCCACGATCTGCGGATACGTGCCCGCTTTCGAGCGGGGCGCGAGCGTCGGGGCGAGCGAGGGGAATATTACTTGCGTAAGCAGTCTCCGGTCGGGCCGCTCCGCATCCTGCGGCTGGACCATCTCACCGACGATGTGCTCGCGCGGTATGCCGAACATCCGCTCGGCGGCAGGATTAAAAAAGAATACCTTAAAGTTCTGATCGTACGCGATCAGTGCGTCTTCGAGGCTGTACACGATGCTCTGAAGCTCGTTCTCTTCGGCCTTAGGCGCGTGCGGCGCGAGGTCGGGACGTCTCAAAAAAAAGAGCGCCGCAAAAAAACCGATGAGCAAGGCGAGCGCGGCGGCCGCTTGCATCGCGGGGAGCCAAAGAAAATCCAGGGCGGCGAGCGCCAAAAAGGAAATCGCGGCGCCCAAGGCGGCCCATATATTAAAACTCTCGAGTATGCGTATTTGTTTCTTTTCTCCGTTCATCTGCGCATCATCATACGCCCGCCCGCTCCGGCTGTACAGGATTCTTAAGCCTCATTCAGAAGATCTTCCCCTGGCCGGCGACGCTGCGTCCGCCAATCGGTTTCTTGCCCCTCGCCTTCGCGTTCGGGACATTGCGGAGGTTTTTGCCGCCCTTCGGCTCAATTGCTCCTTCTTTGAGCCTCCGCGCAAGCATGCCGAATCCCCATTCCTCAAAATAGCGTCCCACTCGGTCGGCGTTAAATGCGGCCCGAAGCGCTTCAATATTTGGAACGCGGACGGGCGCATCGCGGCGGAGCGTGACAAGCTCTTTCATAAAAGCCAGCGTGTCGCGTTGCGCCACAAGCTTCTCTTTTATTCGATCTCCGGAGGGGAGATTTTCCATGGCCGCTTCGAGCGTCCCGTATCGGGAGAGGAGGCTCGCCGCCGTTTTGGGGCCGACACCCGCAAGGCCTTTAATATTGTCACTCTGATCCCCTACGAGCGCCTTGTATTCGATAAGCTGCTCCGGAGAAACGCCGAACCGCTCCCGGACGGCTTTTTCGTCATATATGGCCGTTTGGGAAATTCCGGTCTTTAACACGCGAACTATGGTCGTATCTCTTCGGACCAATTGAAGCGCGTCCAAGTCTCCGCTCAATATCGTAATCAAAAGATCGGGGGTGTCTCCGAAGCGTTCCGCAAGGGTCGCGATAATATCATCCGCCTCGAATCCCGGCTCCTCGAAGCCGGGGATCCCGAATTCCCGGAAGAGCGTCCGCGACCCGATGATCTGCGAGATGAGCGTGTCCGGCGCGGGGGGTCGCTGGGCTTTATAGGCGTCGTATTTTTTCTTCCGGAACGTCGGTTCCGGCCTGTCGAAACAGGCCGCAATATATTCCTGCCTTTCCTCGCGCATAACCCTTAAAAGAATGCTCGAGAGGCCGTAGAGCGCCTGGCTCGGAACGCCGCGTCCCGTCGTAAGCGGCGGGAGGGCGTGAAAGCACCGATGGATCAAAGAATTCGCGTCGATAAGAAGGAGGGTCTTCACTGGTTTCGTGTTTCGGGTTTCAGGATGATAATTCGCTCATTTTCTTGCGAGCCATGAGCGAGCGCGACATACAGCGCGTCCTTCGGCAGCAATCGGAGAACCCTGTCGGCCCACTCGATCAGAATGATGTTGCGCGGGTCGCGCATAAGCCTCGTCACTCCCAATGCGTCCAGATCTTTTGCCAGTACCCGATACGCATCGATATGAAAGATGTTTTGGAACGGGCCTCTTCGCACGGACATTCTTCTTACGATCACGAAGGTCGGGCTTGCCGCGCGCCGGATGCCGAACGCGCGAAGGAACCCTTGAACGAACGTCGTCTTCCCGGAACCCAAATCTCCCGAGAGCGCGACGACGCGAGCAGCCCGCCCGAATCCGGCCCCAATCACTTGGGCGGCGAATTCCTTACCGAATTTTTTGGTCTCCCGAGAAGAAGAGCTTATGGATGACTTCATGATGTTTCGCGATAAAAAGCGCAACAGCGGCCATGAATATGGCGCTTCCGATCAATGGAACGAACGCGCCGCCGGGAGAACCCGGGGTGGGCGCGGGCTGAGCGGCGGCGTATGCGGCCGCGAGCGTCTGGAACCCCCCGCCTTTGCCGTTCAGGGCTCCCGGCGTAGGCTCGAGAAATATATCCCCGGACGCAGTTCGATTCAAGCTTTTTCCGTCCGGCGCCGTCCCGATAAATGCGATTTCTTGGACGAGGGTATTGCTCCGATCAAACAACCGCAATTCCTCGTCGTTATTTCGGAGCGCGAAACGGAACTCTTTTTTCGTGATGACAAGAAAAGCGCCGGCTCCGATCTGGCGGTCGCCGAAAATGAATCTCTTCCCGTCCGCGCGCTCGATCCGCCAGCCCCCAAGCGTCACCGGCTCATCTCCTTCGTTCACGAGCTCGATCCATTCCGCCTTTGCGTCGCTCCCCGGAGGGTTCGGCAGCCACTCGTTGATGAAAACCATGATTTTCGCCGCGTATAATTCTCCGTTCACAACTGGGATTTTCCGGTTAAAAGTTTCCGCCGCTGGTTCGAGATGCCCGAACAGAAAGCTCCGGACCTACAGCAGTTCGCCCGGTTTTCTAATCTTTAAATGTTCGTATGCGCGGGGGAGCGCCACCCGCCCGGCCGCCGTCCGCTGAAGAAGCCCGAGGGCCATGAGATACGGCTCGTAAATATCCTCAACCGCTCCCTTTTCCTCTCCGAGCGCCGCAGCAAGCGTTCCCAGTCCGACCGGCCCGCCGTGGAACTTATTGATCACCACCTCGAGGAGTCTCCGGTCTTGGGGCTCCAGTCCCTGTGCATCGATGTCAAGGAGCTCGAGGGTTCTCTCCACCACTTCCTGGTCGATAACGCCTTTATCGTGGACCTCCGCATAATCGCGGGCCCGCTTCAAGAGGCGGTTCGCAACGCGCGGGGTCCTTCGGGCAGCCTGTGCGAGAAGCGATACGGCATCTTCAGTCGCGGAAACTCCCAAGATCGCCGCGGAACGTTTGACGATCCGAACAATATCGGGAATATCGTAGTAATCAAGACGGAACGTCGCGCCGAAGCGCGAACGCAACGGTTGAGAGAGAAGATTCTCTCTGGTTGTCGCCGCAATGAGCGTGAAGGCCGGCAGGTCGATGGTCAAGCTTCGCGCGGACGGACCCTTCCCTACCACGAGATGAAGCTTGCGGGACTCCATTGCGGGGTACAGCACCTCTTCGATCATTCGGTTGATGCGATGCGCTTCGTCGATGAACAGCACGTCGCGGTGCTCGAGGTTCGTGAGGATGGCCGCCATGTCGCCCATTTTTTCAAGCGCCGGCCCAGAAGTGGTTTTCACCGCCGCGGCCATCTCTTTCGCAACAAGATATGCAAGCGTCGTCTTTCCGAGCCCCGCTTGGCCGCAAAAGAGGATATGATCCATCGCTTCGTTCCGCTTCTGCGCCGCCTCGATGATAATGCGAAGGTTTTGTTTTGTTTTTTCTTGGCCTACGTATTCCTTCCAGCCCGTTGGCCGGAGCATCTGGTCGATGGTGCCTTCGTCTCCTGAAACGCGGCGGTTGGCTGAGTTCATGTGTAAAATACTTTATTTGGAGGGCTTCCCGGCCCTTGACACTTGTCCTTGGCTATGCTAATCTATGCCCTCGACAAGCTCGTCTCATGTCTGGGGGCGTGAACTGTCCTTAGCTCGGACGGCCTGGTTTCGGCGAGGCCAATCCCTTAAGGGTGATTCTAACCTCTTTTCGCTTGCGTCAAAAGAGATCCCTACATTATTCCCCTCAGGGGAATTATGGCCCCCAGGCATGAGGCGAGACCAAGGCGTCCGGAAGCGGGCGTTTTTTATTTCCGGTTTCCCCAATTGACGGGCCCGGTAATCTTCTCCACCTCCTCGATGCTCGTGATCCCCGCAAGCACTTTTAAGATGCCGTCTTCCTGCATGGTGACCATCCCTTGGGATTTCGCAAACCTCCTTAAGCCGACTTCCGAGGGGTCCCTAAGGACCACTTCCTCGAACTCGGTGCCCGCTTCGAGAAACTCGTAGATGCCGACCCGACCGCGATATCCCATGTGGTTACATGCGTCGCAGGCTCCCGGCTCATACGCTTTGTAGTTTTTGTACGGCTCTTGATCTACGCGTTTCGGGAGGCCCGCAAGAAGCGCGTCTATCTTTTTTTTAAGCTCCTCGGTGGGCGCAATTTCTTTCTTGCAATGCACGCAGAGCCTTCGCACGAGCCTTTGCGCGATGATCAGGGTGAGCGCGGGCCCGATGGTCGCCGCGCGAACCCCAAGGTCGATAAGCCGAGGAACCGCGCCTACTGCGTCATTCGTATGGAGCGTCGAGAAAACAAGGTGTCCCGTAAGCGACGCCTGCATCGCGATGTCCGCGGTCTCGAGATCCCGCACCTCGCCCACGAGGATCACGTCCGGGTCCTGCCGCAGGATGGCGCGGAGGCCCGAAGCAAAGGTATATCCCGCCTCCGGGTCCACTTGGGTCTGCTCCGCTCCCTCAATGCGGTATTCGATGGGGTCCTCGATCGTAATGATCTTCACCTCTGAACTGGCCACTTTCTTGAGGAACGCATAGAGCATGGTGGTCTTACCGGACCCGGTCGGGCCGGTGTTCAGGATCAGCCCGTTCGGCCTCGCGAGCGCCCGCTCCGCCATTTCACCGTCGTCGGCGCGAAGCCCGAGGTCCGAGAGCGAAAGCTGGATCGCGTCCGGGTCCAGAACCCGCATCACGATCGTTTCGCCGAATTCCGCGGGGATGATGGCGACGCGGATCTCGATCTCCTTGTCGGCGAGGCTGATCGTAAACCTGCCGTCCTGCGCCTCGCCGCGGACGTTGATCTTGAGGCCCGAGAGCAGCTTAACGCGGGAGATGAGCCCGTCGTAATTCTTGAGCGGAAGCGCATCAAAGACGTCGTGGAGGATGCCGTCCAGCCGGAACCGTATTTTCGCGGCCCCTTCTCCGGCCTCGTAATGGATGTCCGAGGTCTTGACCGCAAGCGCGCCCGCGAGGATGATCTCGAAGAGCGTCGTGGTGTTCGTTGTTTTAAAGTCCGTTTCTTTAAGCACTCCCGTGATCGCCGCGATGCTTTTTAACCGGCCCAGCAACTCCTCGAACTTTTGCTTTTCGAACTCGACTTTGCCCGTGATTTCTTTCGACTCCTGCCCGACGAACTTATAGAGGGCCCAGGCCTGCTCGAGTCCCGATTGTGAAACGATAAAACTCTTTACTTCGTACTTTTTCCCCGAAAGTTCTCCAATGACCGCTTTGGCATCTTTGGACCCGGGATCGACCGCGGCGAGCGCGACTTTCTTTTGGTTGACCTCGACCGCCGCTACGCGAGCAACCCGCGCGCGCTCCTCGGGGACAAGCCGGAGTGCGTCGAGTGAAATCGGGGTTTTTCGGATATCGGCGTATGCATAGCCGCTTACTCTCGCGCGGTGCTGGGCGTCGCGCTCTTCGGCGGCTCGCCTGATGTCCTCAAGTTTTTTCTGCAGCGGCGTGCGCGGAGCATCTGCCATGCATCCAGTATAACAGGCATTGCGGTGAAATGCGGCTGATTTGCCCAGATAATACGGCGCCCCCGGGGGACATTGACTTATGATATAAAAAGATTTATAATCTACCTGGCATCATGAAAACTCGATTCTGCTTTTTGGCGCGAGGAGGCGCCTGAACCATGAAGAAGATGCTGGTCGTTCTCGCGCTGCTCGCCGCGCCGTCTCCGGCCTACGCGCAGGTGGTCCAGATCCTGAACCCGTTCTCCGTTCGCGGCGTGCCCGTCAAGGTGGTGAACGCCACCGAGGACGGCAAGGCGGTCGAAGTCCAGTTCGGGGCCGATGCGCATGTGTTCCTGCCGCCGAACGGCTTCGCGGTCGCCAAGGCCGGCGGCGGCGTATTGCAGGTGCCGCAGTCGATGGACTTCGCGATCGCCGCGCTCGTCTGCGACAGCGTGGTCGAGGCGTCGCGGTTCCCCGTGCCCGCATGGGCGAGGGATCCGAACCTCGCGGGACCGTCATATGTCCACGACAGCTGGATCGTCGCAAACAATCCCGGCGAAGATGAGCTCAAGGCGCGCGTCGAGGCGATCAAGAAGTATCTCGACGAGCGGAAGGCCCTCGGCCGCGGGCGCATGAAGGACGAGCTTGGCGACTGGTTCAAGCGAGTGAGGAAAAACGGCTACGATTTCGTCCGTCGCTGTGACGGAGGAATCGAGGCCCAGAGTCTCCGGATCGGCGTCTACTCCGGGTACTCAAACCAGCAGCAGACGCAGATCACCGTCTTTGTGCGGGGCAAAGACGGGCGCTATTTCATCGCCCAGCAGTAACCCCGCACCCACCGGCCGGTCGCCACACGCGACCGGCCGTCTCTATAATGAGCCGCGGCCTGGATTCTGTATTCCAATTTCTATATCCTATCCCCATGTCCGGGCATTCGCATTGGGCGGGAATAAAACACAAAAAGGGAGTCGCGGACCAAAAGCGCGGCCGGCTTTTTTCCAAGCTCCTTGCGGCCATAAGCGCCGCCGCAAAAACCGAACCGAACCCGGATTTCAACCCGAGGCTCCGCACCGCGATCGAAAAAGCAAAGGAACACAAGGTGCCGCTCGGGAATATCGAGCGGGCGGTCGCGAGGGCGCGGGATTCCGGCGAAACGCTTGAGGAGGTCGTCTTCGAAGCATACGGGCCCGGCGGCGCCGCAATGCTCATCGAAGCGGTTACCGATAATCGGAACCGCGCGATTGCAGAGGTGAAAACGGTTTTGAATGAGTCCGGCGGAAAATGGGCGGAGGCGGGAAGCGTCCGGTGGGCGTTCGACCAGGCGGCCTTCGCCCGAGGCGAGGGATGGCGGGCGAAATTCCCGCAGGCGCTTCAAGAGGCGGACAGGAAGCGCTTAATAGAGCTCGTCGCGGCTCTCGAGGAGTGTGCCGACGTACAGAAGGTCCACACAAACGCGGAATAATGATCGTTCTTGGCATCGATCCGGGAACTCATCGGATGGGATATGCCCTTGTTCTTGGGGACCGCGGCAAAACGAAGCTTCTTGAGGCCGGAATACTCCCCAAACGCACAAAAGGGCTTCGCGGAGCGGAGCTCCTTGTGGCCATTAAAAAAGGCCTCGATGACGTGGTCCGAAGGCGGCGGCCCGCAGTGCTTTCAATTGAGCGCCTTTATTTCTCAAAAAACCAGAAGACGGCCCTCTCCGTTGCAGAAGCTCGGGGGGTGGCGCTTCTGGCCGCCGCGGAGCACGGGCTCGAAATCCTCGAGTATGCGCCCAGCGAAGTGAAGCTTGGCATTGCGGGACACGGCAGCGCCGACAAGCGGGCGGTCCAAAAAATGGTCTCATATATACTCGGCGGCGTTCGCGCTCACGAGGTCGACGACGCAAGCGATGCGATTGCTTTGGCGCTCCTTGCGCTCCAAGACGGCCGTCTCCGCGGCGGAGCCGGCCCTGTGGAGATTTGAATATTGACATACAAGAGTCCTCGCCTATACTTCCCTCTCGAATAGAGTTTTTAATCGGTTTTCGAGCGCGCATCTCAAAATCCGGATGGGCGCTATGCAAGGAAAGGTCGGATTATACGCAGAACAATGCAGAGTGAACTCACCAGGCTGGAACTCGCATTCCGAGGGCTGAGCGACGAGGACGAGGAGGGCGAGGAAAGCGGCCCCGACGGAGACGAAGGATTCGGCCTCGGAGGCGATGGCGACGAAGAAGAGGGCGGCGAAGAAGATATCGGCGGGATTTTGTAGTTCTCTCTTTTGAAAATCGCTTGCTCGTTCCGGCAGGCGATTTTCATTTCTCGCGAAAATGCCCGCGCGGGGATATGATTGGAGGGCTGAAGCGCCCTATATTGTGCGCGCTTCGCCTCAAAATAACTTTTTCGGGATGGAAAAAAAACGATTTCGCATCAAGCTCCCGCGTTTTTTTTGGAAACTCCGGGGAACGGGGCCGAGGAAGGGGGCCCGCCTTCTCCGGGGCGCATTCATGCTGTGCGCGGCCTTCGGTGTGGTGCTGGTTGCGGCGCTGGGAACGATGCTGATCGTCCTCTCGGGAGATATCCCGACAATAGGGCAAATCGCGGAACGCCGCGTCAATCAGTCCACAAAAATCTATGACCGCGAAGGAAAAACTCTTTTATATGAGGCAAGCGGCGGGGAACGCCGAACGGTTATTCCGTTCGAAAAAATCCCACAAGCGCTCCGCGATGCGACGGTCGCGATCGAAGACGAGCGTTTTTACGAAAGCCCGGGGTTTGATTGGAGAGGAATCCTCCGGGCGTTTCTTGTGAATATTCGCCGCGGAGAGATCCGGCAAGGCGGCTCTTCGATTACCCAGCAACTCGCGCGGAACGCGTTCCTCACGCCCGAACAGACCCTCGCGAGAAAAATTAAGGAGTTTATTTTGGCGGTGCGGCTAAACAAGCAGTACACCAAGGACGAGGTGCTGGCGCTGTATCTAAACGAAATCCCGTATGGCTCAACCCTTTATGGCGTTGAGGCCGCGAGCCAAGCCTACTTCGGGAAGCCGGCTCGCGAGCTTACCGTCGCGGAATCCGCATTGCTTGCCGCAATGCCCAAGGCGCCGAGCTATTACTCTCCATGGGGAAGCCACACAAAAGAGCTCTTTGCGCGCCAGCGATCCATATTAATCAAGATGCGCGACCTGGGAAAGCTCGATGCGGCGCAGGTTGAGCTGGCGCTTGGCGAAGAAATTAAGATCCAGCCCAAACGGGACAGCTTAATTGCTCCGCATTTCGTTATGGCCGTCCAAGAATACCTGGTGCAGAAATACGGGGAAGAGGCCATCCGGACCGGCGGGCTCACGGTACAAACCACGCTCGATGCGAAATTTCAGGAAATAGCCGAGCGCGTCGTTCGAGAGGGCGCCGAACGAAACGAAAAGTTATATAAGGGAGAGAATGCGGCTCTGGTCGCCCAGAATCCAAAAACCGGAGAAATCCTTGCGCTTGTGGGATCGCGCGACTACTTCGACATCGAACGAGAGGGGAATTTCGACGTGGCGACCCAGGGGAAACGGCAGCCGGGATCAGCGCTGAAGCCTTTTGTGTACCTTGCGGCGTTTATGAAAGGATATACGCCGGAAACGGTTCTCTTTGATGTTCCGACCGAATTCGTTCCAAGAAACCCCCCGTGCCCTCCGGATCCGGATTATTCCAAGGAGGAAACCCGGTGTTTTCATCCCCAGAATTTCGACGGGAAGTTCCGCGGCCCGATCACGCTCCGGTCCGCGCTGGCGCAATCAGTGAATATTCCGGCGGTGAAACTGCTGTACCTCGTCGGCCTTAAAGACGCCCTTTCCCTTCTCCAGGAATTCGGAGTTACGACGCTGAATAATCCGTCCCGGTACGGGCTTTCGCTTGTGCTTGGGGGCGGAGAGGTGCGCTTAGTCGATCTTGTTCAGGCTTATTCGGTATTGGCTCAGGACGGCGTGTGGAGGCCGCAGCGATTTGTGCGTGAGGTCCGCGACTCCGCGGGGAATGTGCTCGAATCATACCGGGAGGAATCGCGCGAGGTGGCCCCGGAAAACGCAGTGCGCGCGTTGAACGGTATTTTATCGGACGAAGATGCTCGCGCGCCTCTTTTTGGCGGGAGCCAATCGCTTACATCGATCCCCGGTCGAGAGGTGGCGTTAAAGACCGGGACTTCGAACGACTATAAAGATGCGTGGGCGATGGGATACACTCCGTCGCTTGTGGTTGGCGTGTGGGCCGGAAACAATAATAATCGCCCGATGCAAAAACAGGGCTCGAGCATTCTCGCGGCGGTTCCGATATGGAGCGCGTTCATCAAAGAAGCGCTTCTGTCCTCGCCGGTAGAACAATTCACGCGCCCGGACCCGGCTTCTCCGGCAAAACCCATCCTGCGCGGAGATTTTCTTTCCGGCGGGGAACCCCATACCATACTTTTCTCGGTTAATAAGGGCGATCCAACCGGACCGGAGCCGGTCAACCCCGCCAGTGATCCCCAATTCGAATACTGGGAGCATGGAGTGACCAATTGGGCCCAACAACACCCCGGGGAACTCACCGCCTCCGGAACCGTTCAGGGCCCGCGCACGCAGAAAGTGGTTGTTGCTTCGCCCGCGGCCGGCTCGTATGTTGAAAATTCAATTCCTGTTCACGCGCGGACTTTTTCCTTAATTCCATTAACCGAAATTTCCATCTACTTCAACGGCGTGCTGACCCAAAAACTGACCGGGCCGTTCCCCGGGGATCATTCTTTTAATACGGTGATTGCTCCGAAGGAGTTCTCTCTCCAAAATTCACTCGAGGTGGAGATCCTCGACGAACGGGGCGACAGGGATCGGGCTGCGATCATCGTGTACCGATAGGGTTTTGGGCGTGGCGCGCCAACGCCCGCACATTGCGTAAATCTTTTTTGGGATTCTAGGTTTTAAAGATCGGCATCACGATGTAAAAGTACGAGGTGTCGCTTGAAGATTTAAGGATGGCGGGCTTGTTCTCTTCGTTTATGCCGAAGTATACCTGATCGCCGCGAATTGCTTTGAGGCCGTCCATAAGGTACCGCCAATTAAAGCTCGTTTCGTGCGCTTCTCCCTGGATCTTTGCGGGGATTAAGTACTTATTTTCTCCGAGCGCCTGATCGGAGGAAAACACCTCTATGTTTTTCTTCGCATCGGCTATTTTAATCTTCACCTCGTTCACCCGGGCGCTGAACACGCCGGCGAGTTTGATGGCATTTATCAGCTCTTGTCTCTCAAGAATTATCTCTGTATCAAACTTTTTGGGGAGAATTGCCGCGTAGTCAGGAAATGCTCCGTTTAGGAGGCGGGAAACGAATTCAAACCGGTCTGTTTGAAATAAAACCTGATTCTCGTCGTGATAGATTCGAACCGCTTCGTCGTCTTTGATTATCCGAAGAAGTTCTTGGGCGGTTTTGAGCGGTAAAAGGAATTGGAATTCTCTTTTTTGGTTCGTGGTTATCTGGTTTTTAAATATTGTTTTTTCCGAAAGGCGAAAACTGTCCGTTGCGACGACCTTAAGCGCATCCGTTGAAAAAGAAACCAGCACGCTGCTTAATTCGGGGCGCAGATCGTTTGTTTGCGCGGATGGGACCACTTGGAGGAGCGTTTCTTTTAATAAATCTCCTTTTATGGACATGAAGTTTCCCTCGTGCGTTACGTGCGGGATTATTGGGAAGTCTTCTGCGGGGAGGCCTTGGAGCGTGGCTCGGTAGTTTTCGGTCTTCACTTCGATGCCGGATCCGTGCTTGTCTATGTTTAGCCTTTCGCTTTGGAGATTCCCGATAAGGTCCGTTAAAAGACGCAGGGGAACTGTTGTTTTGCCGTTCTCAATAATCTTCCCGAACACAAAATAGCTGATGGCAATTTCAAGATTTGTCGCGGTGAGCTTAAGCTTATTGTCCGTTGCTTCAAGAAGAACATTTTTTAGGATCGGTAAGTTTGTGTTCTCGCTCCCCGCTCTTTCGATCACAGAGAGTCCGTCTTTAAGATTGCCTCGGATAATAATAAGTTTCATATAAGTTATTAAATTTATTGTTGTTATAAGGATAATTCCAAAATTAAAGCATACATATATACATTACTAAAAACAACGGATAGTTCGTGGATAAGAAAGATATTTTTGTTCTTAACTTTTGTATATAGACTCCTTAATTAAAAGAATTTTTTGGTTTAACAATGAGTTCTTGTTTATCTCTTGGTTTATTTTCTCCACCGCATGGATTGCGGTTGTGTGGTCCCTCCCTAGTTTTTCCCCAATATACGGGTATGACATCTCCAGGATATCCCGAAGAAGATACATCGCGATCTGCCGCGGCTCAACAACTTCTTTTTTCCTCCCGCGCACAATAAGGTCATCAACCGAAACGCGGAAAAAGTCCGCGACCGATTTTAAAATATGATCGTCGCTCACATGGCGGGAAAAGTTGTGGATCGATTTTTCAATGATCTCCTCCGCGGTTTTATAATCCATCTCCGCGCGCTTCGCTTCGCGGTAGAAAAGGATTTTATGAAGCACACCCTCAATTTCCCGAATGTTTTTCTTCACCTTCTTTGCGATAAGATCGACAATATCGTCTCCCAGCGAGTAGTTAGACTCTTGAAGCTTGTTTTTAATGATCGCAACCCGCATTTCATACTCCGGGAAGCCTATGTCGGCGATAAGTCCGCCCTCAAAACGAGAGCGAAGCCTCTCCTCCAAGGTCGGAATAGATTGAGGAGGCCTGTCCGAAGAAATAATTATCTGTTTGTTGTTTTCGTAGAGCGCATTGAATGTGTGAAAAAACTCCTCCTCGGTTTTTTCTTTTCCGCCAATGAATTGAATGTCGTCTATAATCAAAACATCCACATCACGATACCGCCTCTTGATGTCTTCCATGCGCTTGTTTCTGATCGCCCACACGATATCGCTTGTGAACTTTTCAGACGGGACGTATCTGGGCCGAATCTTTCCTCCGTACACCGCCCTAATCTCATTCCCGATCATCTGCACGAGGTGTGTTTTCCCGAGACCCACGCCTCCATACACGAAGAAGGGGTTATATTTCTTCCCCACATCCTTAATAATGGCGCAAGCGGCGGCGTAGGTGAGTTCGTTTGCCGCACCGACCACAAAAGATTTCAGCGAATAGCGGGGATTTAGGTTTGTCTCCGGATCCACTCGGAACTCCAACTCCATCCGATTTTCCATTTGGCCTCCGCCAAGCGAGACGGGAGCCCTTTTTGGCGCGGAACCAATTCCCTGACCGTCAACGAGAAACTCAAGTTTTTTGGCGGAGGTGTCAAAATTTCTTACCACGCCCAAAAGAGCCTTTTGATACTTATTTTCCACCCACTCCTTCGCAAAGTTATTCGGAAGCGCGACATAAAACACCCCGTCCTTTTTATCCACAAGCCGGCTGTTCTTGAGCCATGTGGCGAAGTTCGCCCTGGAAAGCTGTAATTCCATTTCCGCCAACGCAGACCGCCAGAGCTGTTCTAAGTCCATTAACGAATTTCTGTAGTGTGGCGGCCTTTATAAGAGAGAATTCACGAAATATCCGCCAACCCCCATTACGACGAGATATTTTATTTTTCTAACGGGATTCATTGTAAGTTGAAATCACCGAACGTCAAAACGAAATTAAAGGAACTTTGTGGATTAGCTGTTTATAACTCATTTTAAGGAGACTACGCAAGGCCGCCGGGCGTAAAGACCCAACTGCCCGATTTTTGATTTCAACCAGGATTGTGATATAGTGGGGCACATGTCGCAAACGTATCAACCCAAAAAAAGAAAGCGCGCCCGCACACATGGATTCCGGACTCGCATGAGGACCCCCGGGGGGCGGAATGTCCTTCGAAGGAGGCGAAGGAAGGGAAGAGCTCAGCCGTCTCTATAGGCTTGTCCGGCCGTAGCGCATGATACAAAAAAAGTTCCGTCTAAAAATAGGCGAATTTCCCCAAAAGGCAAAAACCGAAGCCGTTACGCCGCATTTTTTTCTCAAAAAACAAAAAAACAACCTTCCCCAGAACCGATTCGGCGTTCTCGTTCCGGCAAAAGCGGAAAAGCGCGCGTCAAAAAGAAACGCGATCAAGAGGATTATTATGAACGAAATTCTGAAAAACGCGCCCAAAAAAGGAGGAAGCGACTATTTATTCATCCTCCACAAAGACACCCCACACGCTCCCGCCAGAGAATTTAAAAATAATTTACGGAGGTCGGCCGCAGAGGCCATACGGCGCATCGATCCGTAATATGGCGCAAATCTATCATCTCATGATTTATCAGCCGCTCTTAAACGCGCTGGTATTTCTCTATGACACCGTCGCGTTCCAGGATCTCGGCATTGCGATCGTGCTCCTCACGGTTCTCATCAGGCTTCTCCTGTACCCGATTTTTGCGAAGAGCATCACCCATCAACTCGTGATGCAGGAACTTCAGCCGAAACTCAAAAAAATCCAAGAAGAGCACAAAAAAGATCTTGAGAAGCAATCGCACGCGACCATGGCGCTTTACAAAGAACACAAAGTAAACCCGTTTTCCGGGATGTTTTTTCTCATTGTCCAACTCCCGATCCTTTTTGCGCTGTATCAGATTTTTCTTCGCGGTCTTACCCCGGAATCGTTTCAATACCTGTATTCGTTCGTGGCGCATCCCGACGGCGCGCCAGGGGCGTTCCTCGGCTTGATTAATTTACAGAAACCGAATATCGTAATAGTCGTCTGCGCGGCGCTCGCGCAATATTTCCAGGGCAAATACGCCCTGGGCGCCGCGTCAACGAAGGAGTTGTCGCCGGCAGAGGCAATGGCGCGCCGGATGGTTTACGCAGCCCCAATTATTACATTCGTGATCTTCCTGCAGATTCCGGCCGCTGTGGGGCTCTACTGGCTCACCACCTCCGTCGCATCCATCGCGCAACAATGGCATGTCCAACGAACACGGAACACAAACGAACGCCAAGGAATTTCTAAAAAGACTTCTTGAGCTCGCAGGATTCGATGATTTTAGGGTTGAGGTCGATGAGGCCCATCGCCACGGCAGCATTTTTATTCACAGCGACCCCGGGCTCATTAAGGAAAATTTACCCGTAATCGTTGAGGATCTCAATCACGTCATGCAGCTTCTCGCGAGGAAATCAAACGAGCAGCCGATTTTTCTTGATGTGAATAATTATCGCCACGAGCGGGAAGGGCTCATTATTGAACTTACGCGGGCAACGGCCCGAAAGGCGGTGGCGAGCAGGGCGGAGGTTCCGCTTCCCGCGATGAACTCATACGAAAGGAGATTGGCGCACCTTGAACTCGCTGCCCATCCCGAAGTGACAACAGAGAGCGTCGGAAAAGGAAAAAGCAGATACGTGGTGGTGAAGCCGATCCTCGAAGAAAATAAAAATAGCGAGACGGGACAGGCTGACAAGGCCGAACAAGCGATACGCGCGGCGGAATGAAGCTCCGCGGGTTTAGCCTGCTCCGCCGAAGCAGCCGTTTCGGCTGCGAAGGCCGGGCACCCGCGGTCTTCTGCGGAGGAGGATGAATCGGACCTATTGAAGGGTAATCGCGTAGAGCTTATTGTCGTAGCGGTTCACAAAGAAGAGCCTGTTTAGTTTTATTTTTAGGTTGGTCGCGTCGATGTATTTTTCGCCATTTCCATACAAGAGCGCGATATCTCCGGTTCGGAGGTTTATTCGGTAAAAATCATCGACCGTAAACACCTCCCGCCGCTCATACGCGTCCGGGAGCGGGTGGCGCCGCAGAGCTTCGGCATCGCGGGGGATCGCGCAGACAATAGAGGGGTCTTGCGGGCCGGTAACGGGCGTTGTGGTTGCGGGGGAGGATGTTGAGATCGACTGGGCCGGCTGACCCGCGGACTCGAAAATACACTTCGAAGGAAGCGTAAAAACCCTCATCTTTCGCAGTATCGACCCCCTGCCGTCGACGAGCGAAAGCTCCCCTCCCGTTCCGCGCGGCCCGGAAATAAGCACAAGGCCCCGGTCCACCTCTCTATTCCAAACCGAAGCCGCGCCGGGCCTATCTATTACAATCTCTTCAAATGATTTTGCGGTGGTGTCGAATTTCCATACGGAGTTGCGATACGCGGCGCTTGCGCCTTCCGTGAGAACAAGGTATTGCGGCGTCGGCCACGACATGCGGATGTCTTGCGCCTGGAACTGCGCCAGCACGATCGGCTTCGCGCGGGGATTCGCGATGTCAAGCGTTTGGAGCGAAAGAGGACCGGCCGCTGATGCGCCGATATAGGCGATGTCGTTCTTTACCGAAGACCATGCCGCGGACTGGACTTCTCCCGGAAGCGCTTGCCATGCCCTTGCGGCAACATCAAAGAGGGTTGTTTGCGGACCGCTCTGGCCCCTGGTGGTCACGAGGACATACTCCCCGCCGACCGAGAACTCGGCCCGCTGGAGAGAAGCAATGGTGCTTGAGCTTATAGTAAAAGGAACCCCGTTCCGGATGGAGACCATTCGCCCGTCGGGCTGGATGAGGGTTACGGTGTTGTCGTCGCCGATGTGGTAGTTGAGCGCCTGGTATTGGGAAACCACTCCAAAATCGGCAATCTGCCGGGAGGCCGATTCCGTAGTTGTCCCCGGTTCCGCCGGGTTGTTTGTGGTGGCGCTGGGGAGCCGCGGCGCTGCGGCAGGGGCGGATCTTTTTGCGGATTCACTTCGGTATCGCAAAAAGGCACCAATACCCACAATCCCGCCGATAAGCGCCAGAATTCCGAGAAGATAAAAGATGCGCTTCATGGTTATTATATACAGCGTGTTCGGCCAGTTTGTATATTAAGAGTGCAGCTTCTCGCATTTGCGGGACAGCGGTTTGCCGGATAGGATTGAAGAGGATCGCAATCAGCCGGTGGCGGAGCAGGAACAGCCGTACAAGTCGGCTGATTATTTGTGATCAAACACACACTTCCCGCGCCACATGGGGGGACGCACGAATTCGACCTCCTTATGGACTGCGGCACTTCGATGTCGTCAAGTCCGGGGAGGCTTAAGTTAACGAGATTGGGGTTAATGAAATTTAACACGAGATACGCCCCCACGAGGAGAAAAAGCCCCAAAAGCGCTTGTGTGATCTGGTCCCGCGCGTCCGACTGCCCCGAAGGGTTCCCTGCGGAGGTTGCATAGCGAATCCCGCCGTACACAATCGCGCCGAACGCAATGAGCCCCCCTATCATCAAGGAAAACTCATAGAGGTTTCTAAGGATCCCCACGGGACTGCTATTCTGCTGGCTTCCGGGGATACCGACATTCACGTTGGAGTTCACGGCAAAAACAGAAGACCCCATCAATAGAAAAAGCGAAACCACCGAGAAGAATATTTTCATTGCTTAAAAAGCTCGATAGTATGGGCTCCCGCCTCTAAGGTTCTTCGCGGGTTTGCGGCTCGGAGTTCAATGGTCAGCGCCGATCCGGCTGGGGCATCCGCATTCACGCCGATTTTAAGGATTTCGGGATTTTCCGCGTTCTCGGGGGACTCTCCGTTTATCGTCCATTCGTAGGTGAGATTTTCAGACGAAGGAACGATGAAAAAATACGGCATCGCCCGAACGGAGATTTCGGTTCCCGAGAAGCTGCTATTCGGATACGGCGCATCAATGACTACCCGTGGGCGCGCGACGGGGATTTCTATCGTCTCGATCGTCGCATCGCCTTCATAATCCGGGAGCTCGACCATAAGGGTCACGGCTTCGACCGTGTTTTGCGGGATCGTAAATTCTATGGTTTTCAGGCCGATACCTCCCGCAATAAATTTATCATTCAACCTCCAATAGATATTTTGGACCGCAAGCGGGACCAGCCGCCCATTGCGCAGCGCTTCGACGGAGGCAACGACTTTCGAATCCGCGACAGGGAGCGTTTTCCCCGTGAATCCCGGAGGGGCGAACGTCTTTGCCCGCCACGTGAGAATAAACCGGGTGTCGCTCGACTGGGCGCGGGCGAATTGCCCGGCGGCAAGAACACAAAGAGCGAATATCCCCCAAAGGAGCACGATTTTTTTAACCCGCACCGAATACATCATGCCGCCATTTTTAAGTTTATCTCGCCGGTTTCATCATCCACCCCAACGCCCGGTTTCTTGGGAATCAGATTTTTGGCCGGTTCGGGAATCTTCTCCATTGGTTCTTTGAGTTTTTTAATCCACTCTAAATCTTCCTTTTCGGTATCTTTAAGGGTCTTCTTTTCAGACTCTCGCGATTCTTCAGCCGCCGGTTTGGACGCAGCAGGCGTTCCTGCTTCACCAACCCGCTTCATTCCCTTCCCTTGCTCGGCGATCTCGCCGGCCTTTTTATCGATCTCGCCCGCCGCCTTTTCTACTTCTTTATTCGCGGCCGCGGGACCCGATACATTCCCCTTTTGGGCTATTTGACCGACAGCCCCCGCAACCGCTTCAAGCCGGGGATGTCGGTCAACGTAGATCGTGGCGATCATGCCAAGCGTCCGGAACGGGATCCATCCCGCATACGGGATAAGTTCGATAATGTTGCCAATGAGCTCGTACGTCCCACGCACCCCTTTCATTCTAAGGTAAATCTGCGTGAGCGGAAAGGCGATCGCATCGCTGATCCAAAAATCATCGAGGCCGAAGAATACGAGCGCCAATTCAACGAGATCCACCAGGCCGATCGCAATGATTACAAAGACCGCTTCCGGGTCGGATATTTTATGCCCTTGGCCCTGGTCCGCCATCCCTTATCAAGTTTGGAGGCCCCGCTCGACGAGAAGCTGTTTCGGGTCTGTGGTGATCAGCTTGTCTTCGAAATACGAGGGCACGATCTGTATCGCCACGTGCTGTTTGCCCGCGAAGAAAAGCCCCGTGCCGACCTCCGCGCCGAGGAGAAGCCCCTTTTCCGCCTCCGTGAGATCGAACGCTTTTGCGACCACGTCGATCGTCGCGGGCGCCTGCTTCAGGAGGAGCTGGAGGGAGGAGTTCGTGATGATGGGCCGACCGTAGGGGGAGCGCAGGAAATCCTCGACGTCTTGGGTGACGGTCGAAACGCCGAGATAGTACTTCCGCGCGCGCTTCACGAGTCCGAAGAGGAACGTTGCCGCATCCTCAAATTTCATCATGATCCACGCCTCGTCAATGATCATGATGCGCTTCTTAAGCCGCGCCCGGATGAGATTCCAAATGAAGTTCAGAATGACGTACATCGCGATCGGCCGGAGTTCGTCCTCAAGGTCGCGGATAGAGAACACGATCAGCCGGTTGCCGATGTCCACATTCGAAGGTTGATTCAGGAACCCCGAGAAACTCCCCTTCGTGAATTTATACAACCGTTCGGCCATAGGCCGCCCACCCTCGAGATTGCGGAGGACCGTCTCAAGATCTTCGAGGAGCGGCGTCTGCGCGGCTGAAAAATCGGCGCCGGGAACGATCTCGTGAGACGCGTACGTTTCCGTGATCGCGCGGTCAAGAAGCGCGTCTTCTTCCGGAGAGAGCTTGCCCAGCATAAGCTTCATGAGGCCTGCGAGGTTCACGATATGAGAGCGCAGGACGTCCGTCGGCGATTCGCCTTCGGGGATGATCGGGATATCGAACGGATTGATGTGCTCATGCGACGAGAGCGAGATATTGAAAAAGCTGCCGCCGAAGGCCTCCGCAAGGCGCTGATACTCGTTCTCCGGGTCGATGACGAGCACGTCGATGCCCAGCATGAGCTGGCGGATGATTTCGAGCTTCGTCGAATATGATTTGCCGCTGCCGGACTTTGCGAACACCACCTGATTCGCGTTCTCCAGGGAGAAGCGGTCAAAAATGACCAAGCCGTTATTATGCCGGTTGATGCCGTACATGATTCCATGATCCGAGGTGAGGCTTTCCGAGACGAACGGGAAAAAAGAGGAAAGAGGGCTTGAATTCATCGGCGTGACGACCTCTATCCTGTCTTTCCCCAGCGGGAGGACGGACATATATCCCTCGAGTTGTTCGAAAAGCGCGGGCTTGATGTAGACCAGTTGGGATTCCATAAGCGAATTGATCTGGCTTTCGAGACGGGTGAGCTGTTCCAGATTGTCCGCATAGACGGCGATATAAACCCCCACCGAGAAAAGGCGTTCTTGGGCCTGTTGGAGGTTGTCGCGGAGGTCTTCGATGTCGCGGAGCGCCGTTTCGAGCTGCGGATCCCGCACCAAGCCTTTTTCCCGCTGATCGAGGATCTGAGATTCGACCTGCGCCGCCTTTTTCCTTAGATTCTTGAGCGCGGTGCCGGTGTCGACGGGATTCACAAACATCGAGACATCCAGAAGGTGGGGAAGGTTTACAAGCGGTTCGAACCAGCCCAATGCAAGATAACGCGGGTATGAAAAAATAAAGAACGTTTTTACGAGTTTATCGCCCACCTTGAGATAGTTCGCGTTTGCCTGCACTCCCGCAGGAGATATTATTTTTTTAACGTCTTCGAACGTGTTCTCGGCCATATGCTATTTCCCGGACCCTGATTGCGCTTCCTTTGGCGTGGGAATATCTTCCCGCTCCGTCGTCTCAGGGTTATAGAAGTTATAGAAAAGCTCTACAAGCTCGTTTGCTTTAAGCGGCGCAGCCTCAAGCCCGACGGCGGCAAGTCCGTCAACAACCTGCGAGACCCGCTGGCGGAGCTGGAGCGCGTTCTCGGTGAAAACCTCGTCATTCGCGGCGCGCTCGCCCTCATCCTTCTTTTTTGGCGCCTCTTTCTTTTTCCCAAAGAACGGCAAAGACGGGAGGAATTTTGAGACCGCCTCCTTGCTCGGCATCCCGATCGGGGTGAACGGCACCACCACGAGGAACGTTTTTGTCATGATCGCGTGTTCCTGCACGAACCCCCTGATAAACTCCTCGTATTCCATGGTTTGATCCTGGAGCAGCGGAGAGGGCTCCTGCGACCTTCGTTCGGCGAGAGTTGCCAGGTATTTTTCTATGTTCAGTTTTCGCGAATGGATGAGGATCTGGATCGGGAAATTCAAGCTATTCAAGAAATTCTGGTACGTTTGCACGAGGACCTTCTGCTCCTCCTCGGATTTCAGCGCAAAATTCGTCCCCCCGACGATAAGCACCTGCTCCATTGCGCCGCTCTTGAGCACCACGATATCGTTCCGGATCGCGTCTATCTCGACGAGGTCTTGGGTGTTGGAAAAGGAAGGCATATCACTAGTATCTCGTATTTAGCGCTTGGTATAAAGGGCTCCGAATTCGTCCATGCATTCTCGCCGACACGCGTTCCGAAGCGTTAGCGAAAATCGACGCGGCGGGCCGCTTCGCGTTCGCCGGTGAGGTGACGTATGATCTCATACTTCTCCTTCACGTTTCCTATCGCGCGCCGTGCGGTGTCTTGGGTGGAACGGGTGCCCAGCTGTACCCGTTCCCGCGCGTTCCGGAGCGCGAAGCCGGCGACAATATCCTCAAAAGACGTTCGCGATCCGATAAGCGAGGCGAACGCAAACAAGTCTTTTTTTACGGCCGGGTGTTCGGGTTGCCACACATATGTCTGCGGTTTCCAAAAGTAATTCACCGCGGCCACAAAAACTCTTGGCAGCGGCTGGCCGTTCACTTTTACGAGCGCCAGCGCGATTCCCGCGGAGACGATGATCGCGGAGAAAAAAAACCAGAGGAGGATCGCGGAAATCACATAGTATAAAACCAGCGAAAGCGCGAGCGCGCCCGCGATGAACAAGAACTGGCGCATGGTCAAAGGCCCCACGATCTTATTTTCGGCTTCGATGAATTGAGGGACTTGGAACTGCATTACAGCTGGCTTAAATCGATCATGGCATCCTCTTTTTCCACGGGAGCAGGTTCTTTGGAGGGGGCAGAAGGAATTACGGGTTTATCTGCCGGCGGAGCAGCCGTCTGCGTGGGTGGCGTGGCGGCGGCCGGAGCGGGTCTTGGCCCGGCGGCTGGCGGGGCTGGTTTTGGCGGTGGAGCCGCCGCGCTCGACGGGGAAGCGGTTTTTTGGGAGGCGCCAGCCGGCATGCTCGCCGGCGCGGGGGGCTGCGGGGCCTCGAGCGGCTTAGGAATTGCGGGTTTCACGGGGGCGGCAGAGAGTATCGGAGCCGACGAGGATGGCGCCTTCGGCGCCGGAGAGGCCCCCTTCATCGGAGTCGCAGTTTTTTCGCGCACCGGTTCTGCCGTTGGAATTTCCGCCGAAGATGCGAAGGGCGTTCGCGGTGCGGCCGGTTCCCCGGCTGAAGGAACTGGTTTCAACGCTGCCGGGACCGGTGAGGTCGGAGCGGGCAAAACGGGGTTCGATTTGATCGGTGCCGACGGCATCTGGGTTTGCGGTGCGTTCGGCTGAAGAGGCGGAACAGTCGGCTTTGATTCTTTGGATTGCGGGGGGAACGGCGGAGGCGTTGGCCGGCCGCTTGCCGGAAGAGGCGGGATAACGCCGGCTTTCCCGATCGGCGCCGGAGACGGCCTTCCGGCAGATGAACGCATATCCATCGATTTTTGATCTGGCGATTTTGGCGTGAGCTGGGGACCCCACTGGTTGTAGTGGACGATTCGCGGCTTCGGCGGTTCGATGCGCGTTACTCCCCCGACAGGCTTCTTCTGTGCATCATCTTTCCCGAGTTCCAGAACGACTCTGGGCGCGGCGGGCGCCGGACTTTTCATATCATGGATTCTCGGAGCGGGGAGATCGAATTGAAGATCGGTCTTCGGCTTCACGGGGCCGATCTCGGTTTCCTTTCGAAGGAAAATAGGTGCGGGTCCGCCGGATTGGGGGGCCGGTTTCGTCGCTCCCATCCATATCGGTCCGGCGGCTGCCGGAGCGGGCGAAGAAGGTTTTATCGGAGAGACCTCGGACATCGATTTTTGCGGGGGCGCGGGAGACGCGGACGCGGGCCGTGCCGGAACGGGCCCCGTGCCGAACGAGAATGACTTCGGAGCGACGGGAGAAGTCGGGGTAAGGGGCTTGAGAGTTACCGGAGCGGCCGGTCGGCCCGCTGACGCAGGTGTTACCTCGATGATCGGTTTTGCCGGAGGTGCCGCGACCGTCGTTGCAGGAGCGGCCGTCTTGGAGCTTGCGGGCGGCGTCGCCGTCGCGAGCTCGACCGGCTTCGGCCCCTCCGGAGATTTCTTGATCTCCTGAATAACGGGCCCTTCGTGGGGCTCGACGGCGGGAGCATAGACGCGATCGATGTCGCTCCGCAGAGAAGCGAAAAGGCGCTGGCTAATGGATTCGGCAATCAGGCCGGAAACCTGCGGACCCAATCCGGAGCGATCCTGAATCTCCTTGGAGAGTTCCTCGGGATGGATAAATCCAAGAAGCACAAGCCCGGCCGCTTCTGATATAATGGACGTCTTTTCCGCTTTGAGATGGTTCTGCTCGCCGATGCGGGAAATTATCTCGGCCGTCTGGAAGGAGAATAACGCGTTCTGGAGGGATTCGGGGAGGGTCGCAAACCGCACTCTCGCTTGTTCGTGGGTGATCGTGGTCATCGGTTTCTATTGGCTACCAGCCGAAAGTCGTGTTATCCATGCCCAGGTTCTTGGCGCCAGGGCTTTTTTTGAGCCAATCCATGACTTGAGGGTTGACATCGGCAGCGGCCATCCCGGAGGTTCGAACGATGCCTACAAAATCGGTTAGTTGATTGCCGCGCGCGAGCTTCTGTATGAATCTCGAGAAGTTGTTCGGAGTGAAAGAGCCCAATGCCGCCTTTGCGACATCTTGCTGAACAGCTCTTGCCTCGGCATCCGTCATACCGAAAGGAATTTTACTCGGATCCGAAAGGTCTTGGAAAAAAGTATCCGCAAGTTCCCCGACGTTTTTCATTTTTTTCAACTCGCTCGTGATCTCGGCAAGCGTTTTCCCTAGGCGCTTCATTTCAACAACCACATAGCCGCTTTCCTGCCGGATATCTTTCAGCGGTTTCTGCTGCTGGTACCGAGCCCAGCGAGCTTCGTTCGCTCCGCCATCCGCATCCTTGCCCGCCAGGAACTGTTTAGCCTCTTTGACCTCGCCAGTTCTTCCGTCTTTGTTAATCCTTTGAAGCGCCGCCATCCGCTCCGGCTCCGTCATCGTCCCCAGATTGTTGATTAGCTGGGTTGTCGTCATGCCCTTCTGCCGCGCTTCCGCATCCGCCACCAGCTGAGAACCGCCGACGTTCTGGAGCGCCTCAATCCCGCGGCCGGCATAGCGGACCGGAAGCGTAAGAAGCTTCCCGAGGCGGCCGTACTTGGCTCCAGCCTGCTGAAGACGATTCCGTAATTCATTCCCCCTCTCTCCCCTGACCGGCGCCGTGCCGAACTGCTTGGCGCGCCTGCCCACATAGGCGCCAAAGCCCTTCGAGACCGCCATAGCGCCGGCCGTAGCCGCGCCGGCGAAGGCGATGCTCATGGAGTTTGCGGCAAAGATCCCGCCGAGCATGATGGCGAGAATCACAGAAAGTTGGAGGAGCTGCTCAATGGTCCCGGAGAAGAGGTTTGTGAAAAACCCTAAAATGCCGCCCCAGAGAGGATTCGCCGCGCTTTTATAAACGGTAAGATCATAGCCCCCCGCCGAAGAGTCGCTCATAACGTAGCTGGTTTGAAGCGCCACCCAAAGGAAGAAGATAACAATAGGGGCAAAAAAGGCCTGTTTTAAGAATTTATCCCACCACGTGTTCCAGTGGTTTTTTGTAGCGGGGAACACCCACGAGGCCCACGCGATGGGGAGGAGAATGAGCAGGAATCCAAGCGTTACATATCGAACAAAAAGCATAATAAGAAGAACGCCGAGGACGATGATAATGAAAACACTGAAAAAAATCGTGAATATCAGAGAAGCGATTGGCCTAATAGTGAGCGAGCCGATAACTTGCCCCGCGACCCCGACCGTGCTGGCGGTGGAGGTGCTCGTAAGGGTCGGCCCAAGGAGCAGTTTTTGCGGTTGAAATGCTCCCGCGACGGCGCTTGCAAAGTTCCAATAACTCTTCGCGCTTGCGAGAACAGGTGTCGTTCCGGTGGTGCCCACACTCCCCGCAGGGCTAATCTCGTTAAGGAAATAGAGCGCAAGCTGATCCGCGAAGTTTAATACGGTGCCCGCGATGACAAGCCCGAAGTTCACGAGAAGCGCCATCACGATTAATTTCCAGAGCGTCTGTTTGATGCCGTAGGTTTGGTACCGAAGCATGGTCGCAATCGCGATCACAATAATCCCGAGCACGAAGAAGAGGTTCGCAATCGAGAGCGTGACCGGGAATCCAAACCTGACCGGCGGAGAGCTCACGATGCCGGAGTTGATTTGGAGGACGAACCCGATGAGCCACGTTTTGATGACTATCCCGATGCCTGCGACAGTCGCGATTAAAAGTGAGAGGATGTACACGACCCATCCCACGGGGTTAAAGGAAT
>CAYJWW010000001.1:92957-94380 GCA_964374065.1 uncultured Candidatus Saccharibacteria bacterium
GTCGCGATTAAAAGTGAGAGGATGTACACGACCCATCCCACGGGGTTAAAGGAATTTAGGACGGAGGAGACGGCGGTCCCCAACCCGGGCGCCGGAACCGCCTTTGCGTAATTCGGGTTAGATAGTATAAAGAGCGCAATCGCCGCAACAATAATCAACCCATTCTTTTCCTTGGCCTTCGCAGCGAAGTGCTTTATTTTTCGAATGAAGCGCTGCATCGGTTCTCTCATTAATATCCCAAAATCGATATCGTCGGGTTCGGCGAGAACCGGTAGGTTGCATAGTCCTGCGAAGACGCGACGCCATAACCGCCGGTCGTCGGGTTCGCGATAATGTCCGGCGCATAATTGCCGTTCCGGGCATCCACGAAGATATCCACCGCGTCGCGCGTGGTGCCGTTCGGGTTCAGGAGGACGAAGCGGTTGCGCACGTCTGTCGGATATCCTCCGATGAGCGCAAAGGTGTTCGAGATCCTATTGTAGGCGAGTTTCACGTCCATGATTCCCTGGGCAAGCGCGAGCACGTTCCCGCCCGACCCGCCGGAGCAGCTCTGGATGAACCTCCCCTCAAGCTTGCCAAGCTCATTCAATGATGCCCAGGTGACCAGATATCTCCTCTGAACCGAATCCCACGCGATCTGCGCCCTCCCGAACGCCGATTGTGAAACGAAGGATTCGGGGCCGATCTGCCCGGTCGTTGGATCCACGGTGCGGACCGCTATCTTGCTTACGGGGCCGTTATCGTTCCATTGGTAGGCGACGCAGTATTCCGGATTCGTCGTGTTTATTGCCACCGCCGGCTGGCCTTCAAAGTTCGGGCTTTCCGCGACCCGAACCGTTGGTCCAAGCGTTCCGTCCAATCCGACCGTAGCGAGATACGCATCGGACACTCCCTGGGCTCCGCCTTGCCATGTGATAACGAATTTTTGCCTTCCGCTGTCGTACTGGAGGTTTTGATTGGAGCTTAAGATAATGCCTCCGCTGTAGTTCGGAGTGACGGCGAAGCTCGGCCCCATGAAATTGCCGTTCGGGCCCACAAATCTGCCCCACACTTTGACGGTCGGAGCGTTCGGGCCGTCCTCTTGCGACCAAACCACAAGGAATTTATTCGCTCCCGGGGCATACGCGGCTTTCGCGCCGCCGGCAAAGCGGTCATTCACCTCGTCGATTTCGAACACAGGGGACACCGCGGCGCCGTTCGCCTGGAGTATCCGCCCAAGCGCGCTTACGGCGCCTCCTGCATTCCCTTGGCTCACCACAAGCCACGTGTTGTTCGTCGTGTTATACGCCAATCCGCCATTCCAGCCCGGTGTCGCATTCACGATTATTTCCTGGGTTCCCGGCCCCGGGCCGCCCCCCCCCCCCCCCCCCCCCCCCCCCCCAGCCCCCCCCCCCCCAACAGGAAACGAACGAGTGACGGGGGG
>CAYJWW010000001.1:94390-113278 GCA_964374065.1 uncultured Candidatus Saccharibacteria bacterium
CCACCACCCCCACCACCCTGATCGCGATTCACGATCAAGGAAACCTCGTTTGAGACGTCGGTCGTATTCGGGCCGACTGCAACAAAATATTCTCCGTTCGCAAGACTTGGCACCACGAAGGCCGCTTCGGTTTTCTCGTTGTTTATCGAACCGCTGACCGTCGTCCTTGCGCCCTGATCATTCGTGATTTGAACGGTCCCCGTCAGGTTCGACCCAAGGAGAGTCACCTGGGTCCCGGGAGCGGCCCGCGACGGGTTGATATCGGTAATTACTCTCTGTCGCTGACCGCACTGCGAGTCGGCGGTGCATTGGTCGGCCCCGGGGCCGCTCACGAGCACGCACTGGTTCTGGCGGCATTCTTTATGCACCTGGGTTTGGCACTGCACGTCTCTTGTGCACTGATCGCTTCCCGTCCCGGCAATGAGCACGCATGAGTTCCCGCTGCATCCTTTATAGAATTTTCCTCCTTCAACTGGCGTGCATGCGTTCGGCGTCGTTTGTGCGCAACCGGTGCACCGCGACCAGGCCGCTTTTTCAGAGGCGCCGATGCCGGCGCGGGCGTTCGGCGCGCCGGAGTTCACGATGATGTCGTAGTACTCCGCATATTGGTCACCCGCATTTCCGATGATGATGGCGTCGTCATCCGGCCGGTCTTTTATTCTCCCATTGCAGTTCCTCGGTGCATCGGTGCCGATGAATCCGCGGTTGGTGAGCTGCGCGAGAACCGCCGCGCGGAATCCCGCCGCGTTTTCAGGGACGCTCAAGTCGAAATTGCCTTCCTCGGCGGCGATCGCCGCCTCCACGTCGGCTTCGTAGCGCATCGGCTCCGACGGGGCGTCGCAGCTCCCGTCGCATACGTCGCCCGTAAACGGCGTCCCTCTCCCTAGAGCGTTGACGCATTCAAGATAGTCGTCGCCGGTCAACCCATTGCAGGCGTTCCGCTCCGCGCGCTCACAGTCGCGCCGTTGCCCCCCCGTGAATCCTGCGCAGATCGACCCGCCCGATCTTGTTTCGGGTGGCGTGGCGGGGAGGCGCGCGAGCCCCTTGCTCCCGATTTTTAATAGTTTATTCAGAGCGGAGTTAATGAGCGCAGAGGTGAGGGCCGTAATGTCTTCCGCATTCACGATGCGCGCGATGGGAGACGGAAGTGTCTCATGCACGATGTCGCCGACGGTCTTTCCCGGCGTCGTCGTCTTATAGTCCACGGGCACGCGAACATCCACGTCGGCAAGTCCCGCGCATGGGCAGGCGTCATCGCAGCTATCGAGCCCTTCTCTCGCCATGCAGTCCCGATACTCGTTCACCGTCTTCCAATTCGAGGGTAATTTCTGGGATTTATAGCCGCCGCTCGCCGTGGCTTCATTTTGGGCGGCTTTTTCCGCCTCGCTTGCTTTTTTGGCAACCAAATCGCCGGTAAGCGCAATGACGCCGAAGAGATTATTTTGTGGTTCAAGGGAGGCACCGTACGCCTGCCACCCGCCGTTTTTAAAATCATTTGCGAAACTGCGGATATTCGCAACCACTTGGTCGAGCGTGCAGGCGACCTGCGTGGTAGCCGGCTGCGCCCGAAGGAAGGCAACCTGGATAAGCGGTCCGAACCCCTGACAAAGCCCCGGCGTAATGCGGTTAATGACGTCCCCCGCCGCTTCGTTTGCTGCGTCACTAAGGAATCCTTTCCAGTTCTCCACAAATTGAGGCTTGCCGCCGCCCTGGATCCAGATGATCGTTTGCTGGACGAGGCGGTGGATAAGGCGGTCTTTAATGATATTCAAGATGATCGTCCGATAGTTTTTTAAGAACTCAAGGATCTTTGATGCCAGCGTGGAGCCCGAGGTGAGCGTGTGCTGGGCGGCGTTTAGAATGTCCGCTACCGGCACCGCGATGGCGAGAGCCTCTCTTGTGCCAATGAGGCTAAGAAAAGACAGATTATTTTTCTCGCCATCAAAATGTCCCAGAAGCTGTGGATTTTTTAGCTTCTGCAATTCGTCCGTAAAGGCCGCAACGAGACCTTCGGCCTCGCGAGAATATTGCTCGAAGGCGTAAAGTTCCTGCAGGGGATCCCCCGATTCGCCTTTGAGCGTCGTCATACGGTGGACCGACGAGAGGAGATTGACGGCTCTAAGGTGTAGCTCGACGAGCGGTTTTGGGACCGGCACTTTTTTAAATTCCGCGGTCGATTGGCTGAATACCAGTTCTGCGACGTTCAGCGCCTCGGTGGATCCGTTGCCGCCTAAAACGTCCGCGAACCGCGGGCTGAGCGGACCATTATTCAATGTTTTCTGAAAAGACGAGAAGTAGGAGACGAGGTCCTGGTTCGTGGGGTTCTCTATGACGGAAAGGCTCTTTTGGGTGACGCCTCCGGTGATCTCTTCGGTAATGATCCTGCTCACCACGCGGGGATCGAGCGCAAAGTTCGCCGCGAAGCTTTCTACCGACGGGATCTCGATCGCCAAGCTTCCCTCGATATCGAGCGGCCCCTCCGGGTTCTTCTCGAGCACATTGTCCGCCAGGCGCTTCGCGAATATGTCGGTGAGGTTCGGATTGGACGGATCGATGGCGCCGCCGCCCCCGGCGGTTGAGCTCGCGGTGAGCACTTCGACGAACGCATTTTTAGCGAGAAGCGTAGCCTGCTTTTCTTGCGCCGGTTCTTCTTGCGCAAGAGGCCCGATCGGCCTGTTGGTCAAAATAAACGCCGAAGCGCCGACCCCGAGCGAAAGGATCAGGAATCCGGTTATGAGTTTCGATATATTCGGCCGCATGGGGTTCGGAAGTAGGTGCGATAAACGTGCGTCAAGCCGTGGAAGCCGGGAGCGGCTTGGCAGAATACCCCACGCTTTCAATTATATCCCCAAAATATCCAAAAGTTATCCCCATCCCGGGCCGCACCCGCGGACCCAACTCGAGCGCATCCGTGATATCCCAATAATCTGCTCTATAGTCAAGTCTTGGGGCCTGTCTGCGGGGGCTATCCCCAATGTCCGGAGATCTTTTTCCAGTTTTTGTCGGTCGTCCCTTGCCGCTCTCAAATTATTAAGGATCGTTTTGCGCGGCTGCCCAAAAAGAATTCGCACGGTCCGGTAATAATCATCCGAGCCCGCCTTTTGTCTCTCGTCCCTTGTCTCTAGCGCGATGATCGCCGAGCCGACATTCGGCTGCGGATGAAAGTTCTCTTTCGGCACGGCTGCGACGACCGCGGGACCCGCCCAAAACTGCACGCTCGCGGCGAGCCGGTTCATGCGCGGCGGTTCCGCCGCGATCCGTTCCGCGACTTCTTGCTGGAGCATAAAAACGCAGCGCCTCGGTTTTTCCGGAAGCTCGCCGACGATGCGGAGCAGTTTTCCGGTGAGATAGTAGGGGATGTTGCCGACGATAGAGCAGCTTTTAAGTTTCAGCGTACGGCTTTTGGTTAATTCGGGGAGAACGCGAAGCGCGTCGCCTTCTAGAATCTCGACGAGTTTCTCTGGCGAGAACTTTTTACGGAGCACAGCCGCGAGGGCGGGATCCTTTTCAATCGCGATAATCTTCACGGGTTCCCTTGCGCTTCCCGCTACAAGCTTGCAGCTCAGAGCGAAAAGCTCATTTGTCAGCTCTCCGTGCCCCGCGCCGATCTCAATAACCACATCACCCGGCGTTACGCCAACAACGCCCGCGATTTCTTGCAGGACAGCCCTATTTTTTAAGAAGTGTTGGCCAAGTCGCCTCATGGTGCTCATAGTATCATTAAGCTACGAAATACGAATTTGTACGAATATACGAATGAATAGCATATAATAGAAGGCATGAATCGCGGGAGAAAATTCATTTCGGTGTACCTTCTTGGCGCCCTCACGCTTCATCTCCCTTTTATATCCGCCGCGGCGCCGGAGGTTTTTGCCCGGAATCTTCGGTTCGGCGATTCCGGACCGGACGTATATTTGCTCCAGAAGACACTCAACCAAGACGCGGATACGCGCCTTGCCGCCAGCGGTCCGGGCTCTCTCGGCAACGAAACAGAGTACTTTGGAGCCGCAACCAAAGCAGGAGTCGAGCGATTTCAAAGGAAATACGCCCAGGATACGCTTATTCCTGCCGGACTCGATGCGCCTACGGGGTTTGTGGGTCCGCTCACCCGCGCGAAGCTGTATGCGCTTGCGGCAAGCGCGAAACCCGCTCCGATGCAGAACGGTTCTTCGCAGAAAAAGTCGGCACCGAAGAGTCTGAAAACAGCAACGAGCACCCCGGCGGGCACGTCTACAAATCCAAACCTCGTGAACATCGATTTTTACTTGGAGAAGGTTGCGGAACTTGAGCGCGTGAACGGGGTTAATGAGGAAACCATAAACGAGCATGCGAAATCCATTAGGGAATATGCGGCCTCGACGAGCACCAACTTCCGAACGCAGTTTGAAACAGATCTCAGAAGCAACCTTACGAACCCGCCGAGCAGCGGGGTTCCATGGGGAGTGTTTTCCATGTTTGAGAAACTTCTCGAGCCAATTCTCGGTTTGGTTATGAAACCTGCGCAGGCGGTTACCGGAGTGCCATTTGGAGGTCCTATCGTATACGTGTATCCATGTTCCTGCCCTCCGGGTATTTTTTCTCTCGGCGTTGGGCCACCCTCAACTACTCCCATCTTGAATTATGTTGTCGGGACCCAGGCATTCCTCTCTTATAATTTGCCGGCCGCTCGGTTTTTTCTCGGTCTTTACACCCCCGGTGTGCAAAGTTGTTGGCAGTACGCAGTCGTTGCGTGCTTTCCGATTCCCGCGGCAGGGCAAATTCAACCGATGGTCGGCTCATCCCCGCTTTAACCCCCGCACCATCCCTGCTCGTTTATTCCATTATGGCGGTCATGGCCGCCATAATGGAATACGAACCAAAAGAGGGGCGGCCCACCCGTTGTTTCAATCCAGCGTAATATACCGCTCCTCGTCGTGTTCGCCGGCGGACGAAGAAAGCGCCCCGTCTTCCTTAAGGGGTTCGAAGGAAATGTGCTCCTCGGATATTCCTCCCAGGAATCGTGACGGCTCGCCGTAATACGTAAGCGCGAGTTCTTGTTTCGCGCGCGTCATCGCGACGTACAAAAGCCGCCGCTCCTCTTCGAGTTCGGAGAGCGAATCCATCGAGCGCCCGTGCGGGATGAGGCCCTCGGAGACGCCCGCGACGAACACGCGGTCGAATTCAAGTCCTTTTGCAAGGTGGACCGTCATTAAGTGAACCTCGTCCTCCGCTTCGCCTTCATTCCTCATTTCCGTCTTCCGGTTCCTTTTGTTAATGTCCGTCGCCTGCAACAGACTCACCTGTTCGAGGAACGGCGTAAGTTCGTCGAATCCCGACGCAAAATGAAGCAGTTCGCGTATATTCTCCTGCCGTTCGCGGGGGTTCAGCGAAGTGCGCTCAAGATAGGCGAGATAATCGGTGATTTTCAAGAAACGCTCGACGAGCTCAAGCGGCGGCCTCGCATGGGCGCCCTCGAATTCCGCAAGCAGCGGACCGCTGATCTTCTTGGGGAAGTTTTTCAGGATCCGGTCGCGGCTCACCGCGTCACGCTCGTTTGCGGCGTATCGGAGCGCCGCGACGATGTCCTTGATCTCGCGCCGCTCATAGAATTGGATGCCGCCGAATATGCGGTACGGGATGCCGTGCTCAATAAGCGCCTGTTCGATCGCGCGGGACTGCGCGTTGGTGCGATAGAGCACGGCGGCTGTCTCCTTGCGCGGGCTGGCGCCGGTCCCGGCTCCGCGCGCGCCTGCGATCTGCTCCGCGATCCAGTTCGCTTCATCCGCTTCATCCGCGGTCTCCACGATCCGGACAGGGGACCCATCGGGGTTCTCCGTCCATAGGCGGTTCGGCTGGCGCAGGGTATTCCCGGCGAGCACGCCGGACGCCGCGGCAAGGATGTGTTTCGTCGAACGGTAGTTCTGGTCGAGCGCGATAACACAGGCGCCCTCCCAGTCATTTTCGAAATTCAGGAAGATGCCCACGTCGGACCCGCGCCATGTGTAGATCGTTTGCGCCCAGTCCCCCACGACCGATATGGAACGCGAGCGTTGCGCGAGGAGGCGCACGAGCTCGTATTGCACCTGGTTCAGATCCTGATATTCGTCGACGAGAAGGTGCTCGAGCTTCGTTTGATATTTTTGGAGGATGTCCGGGTTCTCGCGGAACAGCCGCACGGTCTTTTCAATGAGATCGTCGAAGTCGAACGCATTCTGCTCCTCGAGCCGCTTTTCGTAGAGCTCGAATAGCTGCGCGGCCCGCATATCGCGGGCGCTCTTCGAAGCCATAAGTTCATCGAGAGAGACCACCCCGTTCTTTACATGGGAAATCCGCTCCCGAAAAAATGCGGGGCCCCCGACGGCGGTGCTGATTTCAAGCTCTTTCCACGCCTTTTTTATGACGTCGAACGAGTCGTTATCGTCGAATATGGCGTAACGGGGATTCCGCCCGAAATAATCGCATTCCTTCCGGAGGATGCCTGCCCCAAAGGAATGGAATGTGCCGATGAAGGGTCCGGATAGTCCGCGAGCCGCCCAAGGGGCGCTTGTAAGTCCGCTCATCACCCGACGCTCCATCTCCCGGGCGGCTTTGTTGGTGAAGGTAATCGCGCAAACACTCGAACCGTGCGTTCCGGACTCGATAAGCCGGATAATCCGGCTTGTGAGCGTCTTGGTCTTCCCGGTCCCGGCTCCGGCGACGATCAAAAGGGGGGCAAAAGGGGCCTCGACAGCTCGTTTTTGCTCGGTATTTAAAGGGTTTTTGGCTATATCCGGCATTTAGAAAGCGAGCGCATTATTGAGGATGAGGCCTTCGTATGGTACAGTCTGAGGTGCCATTTCTACCATACTATTCCAACTGAAGGGGGAGCAGAAGCCCTTGGGCGTGGCTCTTCTTTTAGTTTTGGGGCTTATCGGGCTCCACTTTCAGTCGGTGGATGCCGACATGAAGAGCAAAAATGGGGTTCTGGGCGGTCCAGAGTCGAGGGACTACGAGGTTTTGAGTAGCGCGTCCAGCAACGCGATCATTTACGGAAGGCCGGTCATCGCCATTGCGGGGAGCGGATCGATACTTACAAGGCCGTATAGATTCGCGGCGCTCGATGGAAGCATTAAGGATACCGGCGGCATCTTCAGCGGTACGGCGGCCCAAGGGGGGATTATTTCGTATAAAGCAAGAAAGGGCGACACTCTTTCAAAAGTAGCGGCGGATTTCGGGATATCCGTGCAGACGATTATTGCCGCGAACCCCGAGGTTAAAGCGCGCGCGCTTCGGGTGGGACAGTCGCTCGATATTCTTCCGACATCCGGGATACTTTACACCGCAAAAGAAGGAGAAACAATCGAGGATGTCGCGGCGTTATTCAAGCTGACCCCGCAGCAGCTTCGCGAATTCAACCCCGGCATCGATGTCGCGCGGTTCGGCCAAGGAACGGCGATGGTTATCCCCGGCGCGCATCCGTTCGTGGATAACCGGCGCGATTCCGGATCCTCGCTCCCGAACCTCGCGGGCTACTTCACAAAGCCCACCGAGGGGTTCAACTGGGGGAAGCTTCACGAGCGCAACGCCGTAGACATCGCGGCGGCGTGCGGCACGGAGATCATCGCCGCAGCGGAGGGGCTCGTGCTCGAGGCCGTGACCGACGCATGGAATTCCGGATACGGGCACATGGTCATGATAGAGCACCCGAACGGTACGAAGACCCGGTATGCGCATCTTGATACGGTGGATGCCTCGATTGGAGATTATGTTGAGCAGGGAGCGCGCATCGGTACCATGGGGCAGACGGGAGAGGCGACCGGCTGCCATTTGCATTTTGAAGTGCAAGGCGCGAAAAATCCGTTCGCGAAGTGAGTGTCCAGTATGTAGTGTTCCGTATCTTGCGTACTATGCGTTGGCGATGCCAGATGATGCGAGATACAAAATACTAGACGCTTACGTTTCTTCCCTCAGCCGGTAACTGAACGCTTCGGCTATGCTTTCCGCCGTTACCTGTTCCTGCTCGTCCAGATCCGCGATCGTCCGTGCGGTCTTAAGAAGCCGATAATATCCGCGCGGCGAGAGGCGCGCGCGGTCGATGGTTCTCAAAAACCGGTCCGCGCTGCGATCGAGCGCGCAGAGCTCATCCGTTTGTTTCGAGCTCATCTCGGCATTTGTTCGGATATGTGTGTCCGCGAAGCGGTTTTCTTGGACTGCGCGCGCCGACTCAATGCGTTTTCGCATTAAAGGACTGGCCCGTTCCCTCGTTCTCCGGTCGCGCAATTCCTCCATATTCACGCGGGACACTTTTACCTGGAGGTCGATGCGATCCATGAGCGGGCCGGAGATCTTTTTCTGATACCGGATCACATCGTACGCCGCGCATTTGCACTCCTTTTCCGGATCGCCGCCATATCCGCACGGACAAGGGTTCATCGCGGCAACGAGCGTGAATCTGGCCGGGAACGCGAGCGTGGCCTTTGCCCGAGCGATATGCACCACGCCCGACTCCAACGGCTGGCGCAGCGCTTCCAGAATATTTTTCGGGAATTCCGGAAGTTCATCCAGAAAGAGAATGCCCCGATGGGATAAGCTGATCTCGCCCGGGCGCGGGTTTGTGCCGCCGCCCACGATGGAGATAAGCGAAGCGGTGTGGTGCGGCGAGCGGAACGGCCGGCGCTGTACAAGCGCGTCGGGCGCAAGGCCCGCCGCGCTGTATATTTTTGTGATCTCAATCGCTTCCGGCAATGACGGACGCGGCAGGATGCCGAGGAGCGCTTGGGCGAGCAAGCTCTTCCCCACCCCCGGCGGTCCGCTCATTAGTACATTGTGCCCTCCGGCCGCGGCGATCACGAGTGCGCGCTTCGCATATTCTTGCCCTTTGATTTCTGCGAAATCAGGAACACCTTCTATTATCTCACCGTCCTGAAGGAGCTCCGTTTCTGCATTGCGCGGCGCTCCGCGTTCCTCAAGTACGTCAATGGTTTCTTGCAACGTGCGCAGCGGGACGATCGTGATCTCGCCGATCACCGATGCTTCCGGGGCATTCTTGTCGGGAAGGAATAAATACTTGAATCCAAGCGACGCCGCCATCTCGGCAATGTTCAGCGCGCCGTGGACGGGGCGAAGCTCGCCGTTTAATGCAAGCTCCCCCACGAACATCTTGTCGCTCGCGTCGAAACGCTTTATCTGTTCCGTCGCGGCGAGATAGCCGACCGCAATCGCAAGATCATACTGCGAGCCGGTTTTTTTCACGTCAGCCGGAGCGAGGTTTACGGTAATTTTGCGATTCTCCCGGTTCGGCGGTTTCGCGCCGGAATTCTTCAAAGCGGAATTCACCCGCTCACGCGCCTCGTTCAGCGCCTTATCCGCAAGACCGACGATCTGGAACGAATGAAGGCCGACGTTCAGGTCGACCTCCACTTCCACGAGCCGCGCCTGCACCCCTTCCAATTCGGCGGCGAAAACCTTCGCGACACGCTTCGACATTCAAAAACTAACGGCTATGCTCTTTTTTACAATTGGCGCAGAGGCGGGATTCGGGTACGAGATCAAGAAGAGGCTCGCCGATATCGCCGCTGCATTTCTCGCACACTCCATAGACGCCGCTGCGGATACTGTTTAATGCATTATCAATCTCCGCAACGCGCTCCCTAAGACCGCCCGCAATCGAGAGCTGGTTTGCAAGAGCCTCCGCCTCCTCGGCTTCCTCCTCGAACGAATCTACGTCTCCTCCGAAATCCTGCGGCTTGCCTCGTTTTTGAATTTCAGCAAGAAGCCGCGCCCGCTCCTCTTTCAGCCGCTCCTCATACGCTCGGACCCTTTCTTTGGGCAATGCCGATTTCCTTCTCGACCTTAGAAATCCCCTGATTCGGTTCAGCATAGTTTCAAATAGTTTCAATAAGAACGGTTGGTGGATATTTCGGTTCAGTATAACCCGACCGCGCAATTCACACCAACGGCAGACTGCCTGGGTCTGCAGGCTGCCGGACTAGAGTACCCACGACAAACAATCCTTTTTTGATAAACACCCCAATTGGTCCCATCTCCCCCGAATCCGGCAAAAATCCGGCTGCCGGATAATCCGGCAATCCGGCAATTTGCCGGATGTAGGTTTTTCAAGGTTTACAGCCGATTCCGCTGACAAACATCACATACGCTGACAAACACCGAAAACACGCAAAGTCAAAAAGTGTAGGAAAATCAATGGTTTGTCGCGATCGGCAAAAATGCTTGGTGAGCGATAAACATGTCTTACAAGGTGCTTAATCGCCTAAACTTTGGCAATCGGCAAACAAGTTATGCATACCAATGGAGCCGGCTAGTCAATGAACCTTTGATTCTTGTCGTAGAAGCCCGCTTTGTAGATCTTGTATATAAACCTAAAACTATCAGGCACCTCTGGGTCGGTCCCAATTCTTTCAAGCCATTCTTCAAATTGTTTCCCTTTGTTACCACGAAGCTTCTTGTAGAAGAATGGAACGATAATATTTTTCAGCTGTCCAAACTCTCTTACTATAAGCATTGCCTGCGGCCCCCTTACAGATCCATCGTTTTTTTGGTGATTGTAAACATAAACTTTGTTTTTTAGGTTGAGCGTATCTCTGATCTCTTCAAGCAACTTCCAATCGCGAACGTGCATTTTTATTGAGAATGCCGGAACTTTCCTCTTTAGTTTACGATTCGACGAAAAAGTAAATGCGCCTTCTCCCTCCACTACTCCTCTGATATAATCGTACGGCAGCATACTTCCGTTGTGAGACTTGTTTGTCGATTTACATGGAAACCATACCAAAAAGCGTTCGCCGGCGGAACATTCACTTAGGGGCAATGATCACGATTGGGCAATGTGGAGAAAATACTGCCTGCTCGCACCTTGTTGAGCGCGGCTACAAGATTCTTTCCCGCAACTACCGCCGCCCGTGGGGAGAGCTTGATATCGCGGCAAAAGCAAAGGACGGCACGCTGGTGTTCGTCGAGGTAAAAACGCTTACCGGCGGCTTGGCAAACGGCCTTTCCCCGGAGGACCATCTTACGAAAGCAAAACTGAAAAAACTTCAAAAGATATGCCAGTCTTTCGCGGCGGCGAATCCGGAGCTCATAGATGAAAAAAGGGGATGGCGGCTGGATCTTATTGCGATATCGCTATCGGTTTCTCCGAGCGGCGAGCGGCAGTTTGAAATTACGCACTACGAAAATATCCACTGAAGGAAGCTCCCTCCACCTCTCGGCGCGCGGCGCAAGCGGTCTTAGTGTTCATAGGAACACTTTACACTACTTTTGTCAACTTACGCGAGCCGCCGCATCGCATAAGAATCTTTTCCCGCGCGGATGAGGCGCGGGAAACGTAACGGGTGAAGCGCACAGCGTTCATCACGTAAGCGATTCGCTGAATGTGCGGAGTTGTTCTTCCCGCCGCAGGAGAAGCGCCGACCGCGTATCCACGCCGGCGAAGTGGCGCAGGCCGGGACCCGGATTGAATGGTGACGCCGTCGAGGTCGCGAGCGATTGCACGGCGCCGCGATCGCGGGCGAATTCGGTGAAGATTTCCCCGAACGCGGCGAGTGCGCCGTACCCGAGCTCATTCCATCCGATCGAAAGAGACGCTCCGAGCTCGGCGATGCTCCGAATGAGGCCGTTCACTTCGGGCCTGAAGGCCATGAGCACCCTGCGGGCTCGCACGTGAGTTTCCTTCATGAGCGGGCGCACAGAGAGAGGCGCCTGTGATTTTTGGAGCAGCGCTGACTGAATTCTCGCCATTGTCAACTACGAATGAAACGTATGCAGTCAGCCGTTTTTATTCGTCCGACTTGAAGTGCCAGCAGGGATTTGCCCCGAAGAAGTTTTTTGTCAGTACGTCCTCGATCCTCAAGCCCCCTTCGCATTCCGTCACCATAAACTCATGAGCACGGAACACATCGAGGAGGCCATCGTTCAGATCGAATGTCTCGAGCCGGCCCGGCAGCGCGCGTTCGCAACGGGGAGGCGGCAGCACGTCATTGCCCGCTTAACGAGATCGCTCTCGGTGACGAACTTCAGCGCCGGTTCCCGGGTTTGTACGGCGGTCACATGCATCAGGGCTCCTTTCCGGAGAAATCAAGCGAAACAAGCCACCAAAAGCCAATCATGACAAGGTGCCATATGTAAATCAATACACCTTGACAAGAAGTCCGTATTGCCCTAGGGTTATCGCATTGAGTCCGCTCTTTGTAGCGGGCTTTCTTAAAAAGATGATAAACGTCAAAGACCTCGGCAAAGCGATCAAGCAGGTTGCCGAGGAAAAAGGGCTTGAAGCGGAAAAAGTGCTTGAAGCGATCGAGTCTTCGATCGCGGCGGCATACAAAAAAGAATATGCCGGCCGCGGAGAGATCATCCGCGCAAAACTCGACCTCAAGACAGGCCTGCTCCGTTTTTGGCGGGTAAAGACCGTCGTTGATGAAAGCACGGTTCGAATCGTTGAGAGAGAAGAAGGGGGAGTTGAGGATGTGGATATAAAGGAAGAAGAGAGAGTTCGGGTAAACGAAGCGGAAACAGGAGAGACTCTCTTGCCGAGATATAACCCCGAGAGGCATATTCTGCTCGCCGAAGCGAAAGAAATTAAGCCGGATGCGGCGTTGGGAGACGAAGTCGTGTTCCCGCTTGAGACGCGCGAGGAATTCGGCCGCATTGCGGCGCAGACCGCAAAACAAGCGATCTTCCAGAAGCTTCGCGAATCCGAGCGCGACTCCATTCTCGCGGAATGGCGCGGCAAGGAAGGCCAGATCGTGAGCGGGGTCGTGCAGCGCTTCGAACGCGGGCACGTATATATCGATCTCGGCCGAGCGGTGGGGGTGATGTTCGCCAACGAATCCGTTCCCGGGGAGCATTATCGAGCCGGAGAGCGGCTTCGGTTTTTGGTGCTTGCGGTGCAGGAAGACACGCGGCTGCCCGGCATCATCCTTTCCCGCTCGCATCCGAAGTTTGTAAGCAAGCTGTTTGAGATTGAAGTTCCGGAAGTCGCTGATGGAGCGGTGGAGATCAAGCTTATCGCCCGAGAGCCCGGGAGCCGCACCAAGCTTGCGGTCATGTCGCATGCAGAAAACGTGGATCCGGTCGGTGCCCTGGTTGGCCAACGGGGGACACGCGTGATGGCGGTGAACAACGAACTGGGCCAAGAGAAGATTGACATCATCGAATGGTCCGACGATCCCGAGAAGTTCATCGCGAACGCCCTCTCGCCCGCGAAGGCGAAAAGCGCCGAGATCATGCCGAGGCGGGAAGCGCGGGTATATGTTCCCGAGGATCAACTGAGCCTCGCGATCGGCAGGGGCGGGCAAAACGTCAGATTGGCCGCAAAGCTCACCGGCTGGAAGATCGACGTGCGATCACAGACGAGGCCGGAGGAAGTCCAGGAGGGGGGTATTGCGGGGGTTCCCGAGGCGTCAGTAGAGGCGATTGACGCTGAAAAGTCCGCTCGAGAAAACGAAGGGGAGTAGTCAAGAGTCAAAACAACCTGAAATTTATACACCATGATCCCATTCCCGACATTCGCCGCAATTTCCGGAGCAATATCGATTGCGTTCGCCCTCTATCTTATAAAGCGCATTTCGCGGTATCCGAAGGGAGACGAGCGGATGCAGGAGATCGCGCGCGCGATCCAGATCGGCGGCAAGGCATATTTGAACCGGCAGTACCGGACGATCGGAATCGTCGCAACCATGATCGCGATTCTGATCGGCGTGTTCATTAACGTGAACACGATGCTCGGTTTCCTGATCGGCGCGCTCGCCTCTGCGGCTGCGGGATACGTCGGTTTGTATGTCTCGGTGCGCGCGAACGTAAAGACGGCTGAGGCCGCAAAATCCGGCACGGAGCGGGCGCTTGCCGTTGCGTTCGAGGGGGGAACCGTCACGGGGATGCTTGTGGTAGGCCTCGCGCTCCTTTCCGTTTCTTTATTCTATTGGGCTACGCAGGACCTCGCCGCGCTCGTGGGGCTCGGGTTCGGGGGAAGCGTGATATCGGTTTTCGCCCGGCTGGGCGGCGGCATATTCACGAAAGCGGCCGATGTGGGCGCCGACCTCGTGGGGAAGATTGAGGCCGGGATTCCGGAAGACTCCCCGCAGAACCCCGCGACGATCGCCGACAACCTCGGCGACAATGTGGGGGACTGCGCCGGCATGGCGGCGGATCTTTTTGAAACATATGCAGTGACGGCGATCGCCGCGATGCTCATCGGGCATTTTGCGTTCCCGGCGGCGGGAGCGGATGCGACGACGCTTCCGCTTATGATCGGAGCAATCTCCATTCTTGCCTCCATCGCGGGGACATTCTTTGTTCGCCTGCCTGCCGGCAGGCAGGGCCTCGACAAGAACCGGTCGATCATGGGCGCGCTTTATAAAGGGCTCATTGCGGCAAGCGTTCTGGCGCTCGCCGGATTTTGGTATGTGAGCGGCCTCTATAGCGGAATGGGCGAGCTCTTCATTCCGATGGTGATCGGCGTACTCGTTACGGGGTTGCTTGTCATCATCACCGAATACTACACATCGAAGAAATTCCGGCCCGTGCGCTCTATCGCCGCTGCTTCGGAGACGGGCCACGGAACAAATGTAATCATGGGGCTTTCGGTCGGCATGGAAGCCACTGCGCTGCCGATCCTCGTGATCGTGGGCGGCATATTCTTAAGCCACCAGTTCGCAGGGCTTTACGGCATCGCGCTTGCCGCGATGAGCATGCTCTCCATGACGGGGATCATTGTGGCGATCGACGCGTTCGGGCCCATCACCGACAACGCCGGCGGTATCGCCGAGATGGCGGAGCTTCCGGATTCCGTGCGCGAAGTGACGGATGCGCTTGACGCGGTGGGGAACACCACGAAGGCGATTACGAAGGGATACGCGATCGGCTCCGCGGGGCTTGCGGCCGTGGCGCTCTTTGCGGCATATCTCCAAGAGCTTCGAGCCCAATCGGGCGGCGCGAATCTCCCCCCTTTGTTTTCCTTCGACCTAAGCGATCCTCGCGTGATCATCGGGCTTTTCCTGGGCGGCATGATCCCATATCTTTTTGCGTCAATGTCCATGCGCTCGGTGGGGAAGGCGGCCGGCAGCGTGGTCAAGGAAGTGCGCAGGCAGTTCAGGGAGATACCGGGAATTATGGAAGGGACCGCAAAGCCCGATTATGCGCGGTGCGTTGATATTGTTACCAAAGCGGCCATCAAGGAAATGATCGCGCCGGCGCTTCTGCCCGTGCTTATCCCCATATTTGTCGCGTTTGCGTTCGGCGCCGAAGCCTTGGGCGGTCTTCTTGTGGGGTCGATCGTAACAGGCATCTTTGTGGCGATCTCGATGACCTCCGGCGGCGCGGCATGGGATAACGCGAAGAAGTATATCGAAGAGGGACACCTGGGGGGCAAGGGTTCCGACGCGCACAAAGCAGCGGTTACGGGAGACACCGTGGGCGATCCATATAAAGACACCGCCGGGCCCGCGATCAATCCGGTGATCAAGATCATCAACGTCATCGCTTTACTCCTTGTTCCGTTCCTATAAACTTAACTACGAACCATGAACCTTATCCCAACCGTTATAGAAAAATCGCAATACGGCGAGCGGGCATACGACATTTATTCGCGCCTCCTCAAGGAACGCATTATCTTTTTGGGCGGTCCGATCTCGGATGCGGTGGCGAACACGGTGATCGCGCAGTTCCTCTTTTTGGAGCACGAGGATCCGAAGCGGGAGATCAAGCTGTATTTGAACACGCCTGGCGGATCGGTGACCGCGGGCTTCGCGATTTACGACACAATGCAGTACGTGAAGCCGGATGTCGTGACTATGTGCATGGGGATGGCGGCTTCGATGGGCGCCATGCTCCTCGCGGCCGGGAAGAAGGGAAAGCGATTCGCCCTGCCGAACTCGGAGATCCTCCTCCATCAGCCGCTCATGAGCGGTATCGGCGGGCAGGCTTCCGAAATAGAGATTACTGCGCGGCAGATCATGAAGATCAAAGAACGGCTGAACCAGCTGCTCGTGAAGCACACCGGACAGCCGCTCTCGAAGATAGAAAAAGACACCGACCGCGACTTTTTTATGGGGGTACAGGAAGCCAAGGAGTACGGCCTGATCGACGAGATCATTAAGAATCACCGGTAGGGGGATATGCGCGCAAAGGAGACCGCTCCGAGGAGCGGTCTCCTTTTTCGTGTTAGAATGACTCGCAATGACATTCAAGAATAAAGAAACAATCGCACACCTCCTTTCCCGGAACATCGAAGGCATAATTGATCGCAACCATCTCGAAGCGGCGATTGTTTCGGGCAAAAAACTCCGCGTGAAGCTCGGGATAGATCCTACGGGAGAGAAAATTCACATCGGCCGGGCGATTGCGCTTTGGAAACTCAAGGAATTCCAGGATCTGGGGCATCAAGTAGTGTTGATTATCGGCGATTTCACGGCGCAGATCGGCGACCCGTCGGACAAGCTCGGGAAACGCCCGTTTTTAACCGAGGCCCAGATCGCGTCGAATATGAAGAATTATCTTGCGCAGATCGGGATGATACTGGACATGAAAAAAACAGAGGTGCGCCGCAACAGCGAATGGCTCTCGAAGCTCTCATTCAAGGACGTGGTTCAGCTCATGGATCTTTTTACCGCCCAGCAGATGCTCGAACGGCGGAACTTCAGCGAGCGGTGGAAAGATCATAAGGAAATATTCTTGAGCGAATTCTCGTACGCCTTAATGCAGGGGTATGATTCCGTGGCGATCAAGGCGGACGTGGAGCTTGGTGGCACCGATCAGCTTTTCAATTTGATGGCGGGGAGGAAGATCCAAGAACGGTACGGGCAGAAGCCCCAGGACGTCGTGACGCTCCGGATGCTCATCGGCACCGACGGCAGGAAGATGAGCACTTCCTGGGGGAACGTGATCAACATCTCGGATCCCGCGGACGAGCAGTTCGGCAAGCTTATGGCGATGCACGATGAGGTGATGTCCGACTACTTCCGTATGGCGACCGATTTTGAATTAAAAGAGGTTGCGGCGCGCGAGAAAGAATTGAAGCGCGGGAAAAATCCGAAAGAAGTAAAGCTGGAACTCGCCGAAGCGATCGTTGCCCGGTATCACGGCGCAAAGGACGCGAAAGCGGCAAAGGAAAAATGGCAGAGAGTGTTCTCTAAAAAGGAGGTTGGCGCCGACGACATTCCCGAATTGACACTTCCATCTGGAACGCTCACGGCCGCCGAGTTGGTGCTCGCCTCCAAAGCGGTGAAAAGCAAAAGCGAGGCATGGCGGCTTGTGTCGCAGGGCGGCTTGAAGGTAAATGACAAATCGGTCTCCAATCCGCGCGATGAGTTGCGGTTCTCGGGCGGCGAAATCATACGGATCGGCAAGAAATCCATCTTTCGCATCAAAAAATAGGAGGTTGACCTTGTCCCTCAAAGCCGCTATAAGGAAGCCAGCAGCCGGGCTCTGTTCCGGCACTAAAGAAAGGAAAACCGATGATCGATTTCCGGATCGTTCCGCATTCGATCCGACCGGGCGTGCGGATCGTCGAAGTTCTCTTGAACGGCGCCGTAGTGGGCACGATCTCGCCCGGAGATCGGGATTCGATCCGCGTGATCAGTGCCCATATCGCAGAAACAGCGACGGAAGAAGGCTTCGCGGGCGAGGTGATCGAGGATGACGGCAGCAGCCACTTCCCTCCCATTCCGCACGTAGAGATCGTCTTTAAGACGAGCCCCTGGGTCATCCGGGGCGGGCGCATCGCGAAGATACCGGATCAATAGCCGCAGAAAGGAGCGACGACTTGAGGGATATCATCCAAGAGGAAGGCGTCTTCGGATTCGACTCCGTTCCGATGCGGCGCCTACTTCCTTGGAAGGCGGAGCGGCGCACACCGCGTGACGCAAACAGATTCAGGGCTCGGTCGCTTAGGCGGCTCGAGCCCGCTGCATTTCAGGTGAGTATCTTTACGACTGCGCTCGAACCTGCTTTATCAACTTTTGCTCGGCCATGGCGGAATTCCTCCCCCCAACCCCCTCCTTCCGCCACGCCCTCGCTCCAAGTTTCTGAGAACGAAAACGGTTTGGATTAGCCAAAAGTAAATGCAAATGCTTTGAGTCCAGATTTTTGAATTATGAATTTAAGCGTGTGAGTTTCTGATTGTTTACCTTGAATAATTTTATAGAGTCTTGCTTCTTTTATTTTCACGACAGTTTTTCCATCAGAAGTTTTTATAATATCGGCTCCCGCCTCTCCGCCAATGGGCTTCCCATCCAGAAGTACTTCAACAACGCTTTCTTCGTTAGACTCCGAAACTAAGAACACATCTTTTGAATTATATTTGTACACGATACCAGCGTTTACAGAACTGTTTTCTGCGAATTCGGAAGTTAAGTTCCAATCACCGGAAAGGTAGAGGGTGTTAAGAGCAGGCTGTGTCGGAATAAGGAGGCTTTTTTGACTTCCCTCAACACCGGGTGAACCATTGCCAAAATTTTGATTGCGAGCGGAGCCAAAATACGTTTCAGGACTTCTCTCTCCATTTTTTTGAGGAATCTCCTTTGTCAAAGACTGGTCAATTGTCCCACTCTCTCCCAAGACAGCCATCCGTTCTGCAAGTGCCTCTTGGATTTTCTTCTCTGTTTCCTCATACGCCCCCTCGCCGATATGGTCGTAGACAACGTAACCGTCTATATCAATCAAATACTTTCTCGGCCAGAAACGATTTTGATATGCGTTCCAAGTTGAATAGTCATTATCAAGAACTACCGGATACTTGATTCCCTCTTTCTTTGTTGCATCAAGAACATTCTCGTACACTTTTTCAAACTCAAACTCTGGAGTATGAATACCTATTATAACCAAACCCTTATCCTTATATTTTTCATACCACGCATTGAGATACGGCGTTGTTCGCTGGCAATTGATACAGCTGTATGTCCAGAAATCTATAAGCAC
>CAYJWW010000002.1:0-112204 GCA_964374065.1 uncultured Candidatus Saccharibacteria bacterium
AATGCGAATGCGCCGTTATGCCACTTAACTATGGGCCCTTCGAATTCATATCGTAGGGTCTTTCATGCCTCGGCGCAATACGGAGGGAATCAGCATTCAGAACCTAGCTCCGCCCGAAACGCACGGCACGCCTCTCTAAAATGTTCTGGCGGATAGAACCCCCGAAGATACTCGATGGTCTGAGCGGAAGGGCACACTCCTTCCTTGACAGCTCCGGCAGCGACGATCGCTTTGCAAAAATCGATAAGCGCGGCGTGCTGAACGCCAGGCGTACCGTGTTTTACGATGCCTACGCTGTACCCGCTCGCGCATTCGGTCTTGAAACGATCCGGCACGAGCGCGCAGTCGCGCAACGCGTTCTCGGACGCGCTTGCCAGATCTTTCCGCGCCGCATCGTATCCCAACGTCCATATAATAGACCTCTGCGTCGCATCAGGCGCGCCCGGGTAGGATTTCAAAAAGGAACGCCACCTATCTTCAAAGCCGCTCTCCGAAGCCAGGTCGAGCGCAACCCACTTGAAGTTGCCATAACAAACGGGAACCGCGCGCGGATCTGCCTGCTCTGCGCAGAGCGAGAGCGGATCGGCGCGTGGAACTGCAAGATATTTCCGGGCGACATCGCGATCTCGACCCAATTGGTTGAATCCGCCCGAGAGGCACTCCCGATGCTCCAATCCCTCCCGCGCGATACGTCCGCAGGTTTCCGCCATGAATGACGCCATCTTCCGAATGTCATCCGTCCCGCTTATGAATGGCAGCCCTCGCCCGATGCCCCGAAAGCATTCGGCGGAAAGCGCGGGAGCGGCGTCTCCGACTTCCGCCGCGGCGTAGCGGCAAAATGCAACCGCTTCTTCCGCATCTTTCGCATCCAAGAGCATCGCGCGCGGGTACTCTTGGTAAAATCCGTAATTACACCACGCGCTTGCCGGCTTGTATGAGAGTTCGCGATAGTCGGGGAATTCGCGGTACGCGCCTCCCCCCACGAGCGTCGCCACTGCGTGGCATATCGATCTCGTCGCCGGTTCCTCCTCGTAACGCGCGCGAAGGAATTCGAATCCGGCGGTAAGCCCGTCTTTGCGTATCACCCGGAGCACGGAATCGGCCTCGCATTGGGGGTCCGGAGGATCACAGCGAGGGACGTTGCTGCGCTGCGGCGACGACCGTGGTGTCCCGAACGCGACGAGAAACAGAAGCGCGGCAATTATGCCTAAAAAACATGCCGCATGCTTCGCGCGTAATGTTTGAGGGATTTTCATTTCAGTCTCATTCGGGCTCGTTTGGTTTCCCGCCGATCGCGTCGGATGCCGCAAGAGCGAAAATGAGCCCCGAACTTCCGCCTTTCGAATTCCATGACGTGATCCTTCCGCCGCTGCTACTGAAAGATAAGAGGCGCGATAAGAGAAAATATAACGACAACGACAAGAATGTAGACCGCCATCTTCCCGAATCTCATCCGTTCATTATAAAAGAACATTGCCGGTCTTGTGAAGCGACGCCCGATCGGTGGCAGTCCCGGAGAAGTCATTTCGCCGGAATCCCATATCCGCACTCGCTCCGCTCAACAACCTGCATCCCGCGCCGGAACAGGGAAGCGTCGCATAAGAGGGTGCAAGGGGGGGCTTCTGCCCCCTCAAAGAACCAAGAACCGCTTCCGTACGGAAACGGTTCTTGGTTCTTGTCGGGGTGCCGGGAATCGAACCCGGTCTTTACGCACCCGAAGCGCACGTACTGCCGGTATACTACACCCCGGCGATTCCCTAACGGAACGGAGGCGCGCTGGTCCGCCTCCGGCGGATACTGCCGCATACTACGGCCCGCTGCGTCGGATAGATTCTTATTCAACCCGAACGCGCTTCTTTTGTCCACTTCTCCGCCGAGCGCGTTCCATCTTCTCCCTGTGCATTCCCTTCGACTTCCGCGTGATGGCGAATATGGAGAGTACGGCGATGTAATCCGCCACCACTTCAAAAGACATATGGTATTCGCGGTCTGCAACGATCGATACCGCGAACAGCGCAAGGACAACGACCGTCCATAACACCACGAATATTTCGCCGGGATGGCGCGCATCATAAAAATCGTACCAGCGTTCGAACTCCTTCGTCCCCGCGTAGAGCGTCAAAAGCCCCACATAGAGAATGCTGAACGGGGTGATAAGAAACTCGTAATGATCCTCTCTGAAAAAATTAAGGACGATGAACCCGAGAAACGCTACGGTCCAAAAGTTCGTAAGGACGCGCAACACTTTTTCGCTTTCGAACATGTGTGTATTATACCCGCGGCGGTTACGCGAACGTAACTTCGCCGTCCCCGCAGTCCTCATCGCTTGATTCGCGATTCCAGGTCGGTTAACCGTTTCGAGATCTCCTTGACCTCCCCTTCGATCTCCGCAATGGCGCCGATCTTTTCCTCGAGCCGGTCTTTTGCCACCTCGGAAAATTTCTTCTTCCCGTGGAGCCCCGAGATGATGATCTCGTTCCCGATGAAGTTCGAAACGAATATTCCAATGAGGAGCAAGAGCAACCCCCCGATCGCCATCGAGAGGAGACCGTCCCACAGCTCCGGCGCGTCAAGAGTCGGCGTGCCGGTGTCCGGCCGAGGGAAAAGGAACGTGAAAGACGCAAAATCGGCGGTATGCCATACGCCTCTCCAGAATAGGACCACCCCGACCCCTCCTACGATCCCGTAGAGGATAGGCCGCCGGCTGAACCAGCCGCGCACGTGATCCTCTAACTTGTCGAAAAATCTAAAGATCCCGCTCATTACGTTACATGATAACGCCTTTTTATTTTTTCCTCTTCGGCCTGTTCGACCGCTTCCTTTTTCGCTTTCGCCTTCGCCATCATCGAGCGGAGTTCCCTGTCGCTCAATGCTCCAAGTTCTTGCGTCCGTTTTTCCAGATATGCGTTCGTGTTCCGTTTTGGGTCGTCCAAAACTTCTTCGAGGAGTATTGCAAGCGTCTGCCCCACTCTCGGCCCCGGTTGGATCCGAAGGATTCGCATGACATCCGCTCCGTTTATATGGAGCATCTTGGGCGAGAGCGGGTCATGCTTCACTTTCTCGATCATGAATAAAAAATGCCGCAGTTTGTACGGGACGGCCTTCGGCACGCCGGAGCCGATACGGTCGGCCTCGCGAACCCTGATCAGGTCATCGACATGCTCCGGCCCCACGCGCACAAGGAAACGCCGGACCCCTGCCGGGCTTACTTCGCCCACGTTGTAATAGAACATGTGGTGCCGGACGAGATGCACCGCCTTCTCCGCTGTTTCCCGCGAAAAACGCAGCCGATCGAGCGCCGCGGCGGCCATGCGCGCCCCCACGACTTCATGGTTGTAGAACGTGGGCGGGTGTCCTTCGCGCCTTGTTCGGGGCTTCCCTATGTCATGGAGAAGCGCCGCGAGCCGGATTTCGAGCGGATACTTCTGCTTCGCGGCGTATTCCAGCGCGCGCACGCTGTGCTCAAAAACGCTGTAGACATGATGGCGCTCTTGCGACACTTCTATCCCTTCCCGCAGTTCCGGCAGTATGAAACGGAGGAGCCCTAATGCTTCGAGATCAAAGATCCCGTCTGCCGCCCGTTCGGCCATCACGATTTTCGCAAATTCATCGCGGATCCGTTCCTTTGCGATAGCTTCGAGCAAACCTGCATGCGTTTTGATCGCCTGCCTCGTTTCGGGTTCGATCGAGAACCCAAGCTCCGCCGCAAAGCGCACCGCGCGCATAAGCCGCAATGCGTCTTCGGCGAATCGGCCTTCGGGATCCCCGACTGCGCGTATGATCTTTTGTCCCAAATCTTTCCCGCCATGGAACGGGTCGATGATCTCTCCGTCGAGCCGCATCGCAAGGGCGTTTACGGTAAAATCGCGCCTTGAGAGATCCTCCTCTACCGTTCGTGCGAACTTCACCTCGTCCGGATGCCGCTTGTCCGCGTATCCCTCTTCGAGGCGGAACGTCGTCACCTCGATCACCTTGAGCGCCGCGTCCGGCGAATCGGTTTTGACGCCCACGGTCCCGAACTCGTTCTCGTAGACGCTTTCGGGGAATATCTCTTGAATCTTGTCCGGCTTGGCGTCCGTCGCGATATCCCAATCCTTTGGTTCGACAGGCTCACCATGAACGGTCCCGCGCAACAGATCCCGCACGCAACCGCCCACAAGAAACGCCTGAAATCCCTTCCGTTCAAGCGTCTGCGCGATCATACCAACCTCGCTGGGAATGTCGGTCGGTTTCATCAGAAATACACTACCGAACCTCCGCTTTGAACTTCCGTCGAAGCAAGATAACGATTTTCTCCATTTCGCGGTTCACCTCCGCATCCGTGAGCGTCCGGTCCGGCGACTGAAAGACGATACGGAACGTCAGGCTTTGTTTGCCGCCGAGTTTCGGATCGTCATATTCGTCTATGAGATCAACGTCCGCGATGATCCGCGGACTGGCCCCTTCGACCGCTTGGGATACGTCGCCGATCGGAACCTGCGCTCCGATCAAGACCGAAAGATCGCGGATCACGGCGGGGTACTTCGGCAACGGCGCGAAGAGCCGTTCTTCTCCGATCTTTCTCAACACCGTATCCAAGCTCAACTCCGCGCTCACCGCACTCCACCCTTTTTCAAGCACATGGGGACGAAGCGTGCCAAGCACATCATGATCCGCCTCGAGGCGGAGCGCGTCTCCGCCGACGTACACCGCCCGCGGAACAATGCCGAAACTTTGGAGTAATGAATCGCAAACTCCTTTGAGTTCGCGGACCTGCGGTTTCCCTCTCCCCGCTAACACTATGCCGACCCGGTTTTCTTCCTTTACGCCCTCTCCCGCATGAGAAAATGCCCTGCCTATTTCGAATATCCTGACTTGGTCCGCAAATCGAATATTATCCCGTACCGCCTGCAGAAGCCCCTGCTCAAGATCCGAGCGCAGCACTTCGAATTCGGCGCTTAGCGGGTTTTCGAGCTCAACGACCGCGCGCTTGCCTGATGCGCGCGGCACAAAGGAATGGAGCACCACCTCGTCAAACCGGAGGCTCTGAAGGTGTGATCGGGTGCGGCTCTTGAGGACGACTGAGTCCTCCTCCGTTGCCGTTCTCATCGATATAAGCGGGGGTTCCGCCTTGAGTCGCTGATATCCGCGCAGGCGCGCAATTTCTTCGGCAAGATCTTCGAAGCGTTCGATGTCGTTCCGCCACGCAGGAACGCGCACAAGAAAAGTTCCGTTCGGACCGGTCGGATTCTTGCCGCGTGAGATAGAAAATCCAAGAGCCCGGAACACGCGTTTTGCTTCCGCATCGCCTACCGGAATTCCGATGAGCGACTCATACCGACGAAGATCAAACGCGATCATTCCATCTTTCTGCGGCGCAGGATCCGAATCGGCCGAATCCATAAGCGTTGCGCCGGCTTTTTGAAGAAGCGCCGCGGCCCGATCCGCTCCCCAGTCCACGAGCGCGGGACTTATGCCGTGGCTGAACCGGAGCGCCGCGTCGGTCGGAAGTTTTAGTCTCCGGCTTGTCCTATATATGGAAGCGGCGTCGAAATTCGCGGCCTCGACGATGATGCGCTTCGTATTCCGAGAAACTCCGGCATAGGCGCCGCCCTTCACGCCTGCGATAGCCAATGCCCGCCGGGCATCGGCAATGACGAGCATGTCCGGATCAAGCTCGAATCGCTGCCCGTCGAGTGTTTCGATGCGCTCCCCTTTCCTGGCCTTACGAACGATGATCTCTTTTGTGGCGCGCCCATTGTCCTTTGCTGCCACCTTGTCAACGTCAAACACGTGGAGCGGCTGCCCCGTCTCCAGCATCACATAGTTCATAATGTCGACGAGCCCGTGTATGGGGCGTATCCCGCAGCTTTTTAGGACATTCTGCATCCAGAGCGGTGCGGCCGCACGCCGGTTCAGCTCGAAATATCTTGCGTTATATCGCGGGCACACCTTCCGGCTTTGGATTGAAATGGCCAGTAATCCTTTATTTGAAGGCGGGTTAATGATCGTCCGAACGGGCGACGTAAAAGATAACCGCACGATCGCTGCGGCTTCGCGCGCAATGCCGATATGGGAAGCCGCATCCGAATACCGATTCGACGGCAATGACACCTCGATCGTATCGCCCTTCGCGTCTTCCGCCTCGAACGAGTGAAGGTTCAGCGCCTCGATGAGTTTTGCTTTTGCCGGAGATTTCGGCAGCAACCGTTTGATGAGTGAGTGAGAAAACTTCATACGATTTACCTTCTTGGATCATTCCTTTTTCGGAACATTGCATAATAGGCGTCGGGTGAAGCCTCCGCATCCCGACCTCCGTATCGTGCGTGCATATCCGCGAACGCCTTTTCCGGATGGTTTATTACTGCCTCGAGCACAAGCGGCGATCCTTCACAATCTTTGCGGACATCCTCGAATGGAACGGGGTCGGGGAAGGTTTCCCCGATGACGAGCTGTCCTTCTTCTTTCAATACGCGACTCGCTTCGCGCAGCAGTTTGCGCCTTGTTTCGAAATTCATCTTCGGATCGTCGAGCACATTCCCGAAATACATCTCATCCGCCGAGGCGTCATCGAGCGGCAAAGTTTCTCCGCTTCCCTGGACCATGAACCTCTTCCCGGTTTCTCCGGGCCGTTGCGCCCGTTTTTCCATGATACGCTTCGCCATCCACGCCGCATCCCGATCCGGCTCGATACCGATATAGATATCGTTTTCCCCAAGCCCCCTCTCTCCGACGGCCGGCACCGGCGATGTATGCGTGCCGACTTCGACAAAGACCCGTTTCGGCCCGCGTGTTTCGCGCGCTTCACCGCGTCCCAATTGTTCCGATTCTCCTTTCATTTTAAAACTGTTTTGTGACCCGAAGATCTCCCGAGTAGAACAGCCTGATGTCCGGGATCTGATACTTCACCATCGCGAGGCGGTCGACTCCCATGCCGAACGCAAATCCCCGCCAGTCATTCGGGTTATAATGCGCGTACTCGAATACCCGCGGATGCACCATGCCCGCCCCCATCATCTCGAGCCATCTGCCGCCGTGTTTTACATCCACCTCGAGCCCCGGTTCGACGAACGGGAAATAACTCGGGCGGTATCGGAACTCGATCTTCTTCCCGGAAAAGAACTTCCTGAAAAACTCCTCGATTACGAACTTGAAATTCGCGAGCGTAATACTTTTTCCGACCATCAGCCCTTCAAGATTCACGAAATGCACTTCATGGGTTGCGTCGGTGGCCTCGTAGCGCGATACGCGCCCCGGAACGATGATTTGGAACGGGGGCTCGTGCGCTTCCATGTAGCGAACCTGCACCGGACTCGTGTGGGTACGCAGGAGCAGCCGCTTTTTCGAATCAAGACCCGGTTTCTGTTTGACCCAGAATGTATCCCACATGTCGCGCGCCGGGTGGTTCGGGGGAAGGTTTAACGCGTCAAAATTATAGTATTCTGATTCCACTTCCGGCCCCTCGACGACCGAAAAATTCATCCCGAGGAAGATCTTCCTTATTTCCTCTTCAACGCGGGTAAGCGGATGCAGGTGCCCGCGTTCCGGGCGTTTACCGGGCGCCGTCACATCGACGGACCGGCGGGTTTGTTGCGTGAAGCTCGATAATCTTTTCTCCAGGAGCGCCTCGAGCTCGCGCCTTAATCCTTGCGCTTTCGGGCCAAGTACCCTGCGCTTCTCAAGCGGAAGATCCTTAAGAGACTGGAGAATATCCGTGATCGGCCCTTTTCTTCCCAAATACGCTATGCGAGCCGCTTCGAGCGCGCGGGCGTCCCTGGCGTTCCCAATTTCTTCGATTGCTCGTGTGCGGATCGCGTCGAGGTCCATAACGACCCAATAGTAGCAATAGAACGCGATTTGGTTAAGTACCGCAGCCGGAGCCGATCTTTACCTGCGGAAGCAGCCCGAGCTCTTGTAACGGTTTGTTCACGTTCGTATACCACCCCGTAACGCTCGAGAGGTCCTTGTGTAACACCGACTTCGCATCAACGTCTTTCCAATCAATGCCTTTTACCGCCTTGAAATAAACGCCTAATTGCGCGTAGTTCGTCGGGAACCAGAACGAATTGAAGGCGAGCGCCTCGCGATAGAGGTCTTCCTCCGTGAGCCCCTGGGCTGCGCCCAAAGCAAAGAGGCCCAAGAGCGCGGAGCCGTGATTGCAATCCTGGAAGAACGTTGAGTTATTGCAGCATGGCCGATAGACGTTTTCGGCGACCCGTATGACCATCGCTTCCTGCTCCGGAGTCAAGGATACGATCGGGAACTTATTGAAATACTCGCCGCCGTTTTTCTCCTTGCCAAGATTCCATCCGCCTGTCGACGCGAACCGGAAGAGGAATTCGCCGACGATGGGGCTTTTCTTGTTGCCTTCCAGATAATTGGCGAGTCCCAGAGGCCACAGGAGATTCACATAATGGCTCGCGTTTTCCCGCGTGAGAAGTATCGGCGCGTCGGAAGCCTTGTCGAGCACGTCCGCGAGCCCCCCGGGCAGGCCGCCGCGGTTCGCATAGAGCGCGGCGAATTTTTCCCGATCGATCACCCCTAGATCCGCAAGCTTCACAATGCTATCCTTAAGCGCAACCTTGCTTTGAAAGCCTTCTTCGGGAAGCACCTTCGCAGTAACGTCGTCCACAAGCTGATTTCCGGTTTTCGTCACGTGAACCCCGTACAGCGCATTATCGTCCGGATTCACAAGCGCGCTGCCCCCGGACGCTGCGCCGATGACCGGTTCATCGCGAAGCTTGTCCCATATAAGCACCGAGAAGAGGATCGCGAGCGCGCCGAGCACGAGGAGCCACGGCCTCTCTGCCCGCTTCAGAGAATGGTCCATCGGCGCGGGGCACGTGCCGTTCTTGCAGTCTTTTTCAAGCTTATGCACTTCTCTTCGCATCATCCAGACCGGCAATGCCATGAGCGCAAATGAAACCGCTTTGAGTTCTAGCCCTTGGAACGGAAATGCCGCAACGCCTCCGGCTATGCCCACCGCGGAAAGTACCGTAGAACCGCACGCGGGACATGCGGAAGCGAACATGCCCATCAGGGTGCCGGCCCCGGAAGACGCCTGCCCGCGAAGTCTCAGGCGGGGAAACCCGAATTTTCTTATCCGATACGTAAATAATGCGACGTTCACGCCGAAGAGAACGACCGTCCCAAGCGTGAGCGCGACATACGGCCAGAAGTAGAGAGACGCCCCGTAAGTTTTCAATATAAGGCTCGTAATGGAGGAATCAATAAGAAGCATCCAGTAGAGGGCAAGGGAGAATGCGAGCGATGCGGCGATGCCGAGGAGCCAATAGAATGCCTGCGTGGAAACATCTGCCGCCCCGCCGATCTTCCCCGAAACCGCGCGCCGGATACGATGCGCCGAACTCTTCAATCGGCGAACATGCCGAATTGCGTGCTCACGGATCGCTTTCATACAACCTTAGTGCCGCTCAAAAATCTCATTTTGACCCATCGGAGAAGCCGCCATGCGACCCATGCAAGGAGGCCGAGCCCGAGGAGCCACAGCGCGAGGACAGGGAGGAAGAAAACGAACGCGATCAACGTGTCGACGAAGTTCACAAGCCCCAGCACGAGATTATGGAACGCTCTCTTGATCTCTTGGATTGGCCGCCAGCTGATCCCGAGCAATTCGATGTCCGCTTCGGCGGTGAGCGTGGCGGTAATCGAGGCCATGTCGATCTGGCGGGAAAGGTACTGCAGCTGCCCCTGAGTCCGTTCGATATTCCCCCGGACGATGCCGAGTTGCTGCGCGACCTGAAGCGTTTCCGAAACGTTCGTCGCGCGCTTCATAATATCAAGATACTGCTCCTCCTCGGCCCGGTAATTCCGGAGCTGCGCATCAAGATCGACATACTGTTCGGTCACATCTTGGGAGTTCACGCGTTCCGCCTCCACTTTTGTAGCGACCACCTTCACGTCGGCGAACGCGGCATCGAATTTTTCTGCGGGAACCCGGATCGTCACGACGCCGGTCTTCATTCCGGCGCCGTTCTCGTACACCCGTGCGCCTTCCACGAATCCGCCGTGGCGCTTGGCGATATCCTGCACCGCCTGTGCGGCGTCCTCGGCTTTGTCTACGATGAGATCGAGCGAGCCGTTCTTGATCACCTTCCGATCGGAAACAGTTTGATCCTGCGCCGGCGGCAACGGAGATTCGTCCGCGGCGCGATACTTAAAATCCGCGGGCGCGGAGGGCGCAAACAAGGCGCCCGGGAGCGCCCTATCTACGCCGCGCTCATACGCCGGCGCGCCGTAATATGCCCGCTCACTCCAACTGTTAAAAAGATTGGCGCCGACAAAGACGATCGCAAGCACCCCGATAACCGCTAACGCATACAATACGAATTTTCGAATGTGTTCCATACAGTAAGTTTAGCACATGAGTGCCAGGGGTGGGATTCGAACCCACAAGCCGTCGCCTTATGAAAGCGCTGCTCCACCATTGAGCTACCCTGGCATGGGCTTGAACACAATATTTTTATCAGTAAAAAAGTTTTTTGACAATGCGCGTTTGCGCCTTATAATTACCCTTGCTGCGATACAGCTGATACGCGGGAGGGTGTGGGAATGGTTTTCCTGGGAGCCCCATAAGCTCCTGAAGCCGGTTCGATTCCGGCCCCCGCAAAATGTTTCAGCTTTTGTTTTCTGAGAACCGCTGTCGAATCGCTTCCGGTAAGCGATTCGCAGCTGCATCCCGGAGCGAAAATCCGCCTATGACGGAACCGAGCTTTTTGCTCCTCCGATAGCTTCTCGGAAAATAAAAGCTTCCGCGAATGGTGATCCCTTAGATTTGTGCTACACTGCGGCCAGTCTCCTTGACTACTCCTACACAATGTGGAGGTACCGCCCGTGGAAACACCGCTTACCCAAGATGAGTACACAGTGCTCCTTGGAGCCGACGCGACAAACGAAGCCAGATTCGGGTGTGGGGAGAACGGCGTATGGTCCCACCGGGGGTGCGGAATATCTGCGCAGTTCACCGAAGTTGCCCACCCTATCTGGGACGGACCCTTTGACGAAGGGGGCCGCGGCAGCTGCGACTATCGCCGTATCCCGTGGTGTCCGAAGTGCGACGAGCGACGGCCGGATTACGAGTCCGGGAAACCCGTTCGCGTGCCGCTGTTTCCCGGCCAACCGGCCGAGATCCTGCCGCGGCTCGCCGAGCGTCTCCGTGCGAACCTATTCACCGCTCGCGCTACGCTACTGAAGGCGTAACGGTGGCTCCCCTCCCTCGAGAGCACAGCCGGGTAGGCGAAATACCGCCTACCCGCTCACTTAAGATCAGTTTTTGCAACCGAGAAGTGATTTTAAGCGAGCTGCCTTTTATTTTCATCCATTCGTTCCTATAGTTAAGGCATTCATGAAAATCGCCATTCTTGGTTTCGGCAAAGAAGGACAATCGGTGCTTCGATTTCTAAAAAAGCAGCCGCGATATAAGAGCGCCGAATTCTGGGCGCTCGACAAAAGCGCGAGGATACAAACCCCTCGCGGCGTAAAGCGGCAAGTCGGAGCGCAATACCTCAAGAACCTTGAGCGGTTCGATCTCGTGTTCCGATCGCCGGGCGTCCCGTATAATCTTCCGGAGCTCCGGAGGGCGCGGAGGGACGGCGTTCCGATCTCGAGCGCGACAAAACTGTTTTTCGACGCTACGAAAAACCGGACGAAGAACGTTATCGGCATCACCGGGAGCAAGGGGAAAACGACGACCGCAACGCTCCTGTATCAAATTCTCAAGGCCGCGAAGAAAGAAGTCTTTCTCGTGGGGAATATCGGCACACCGATGCTTGATGTCCTCCCGCGCCTCACCCGAAATTCATGGGTGGTGCTTGAGCTCTCCAGTTTCCAGCTCCAAGATCTTACATCCTCTCCTCGCATCGCGGTCATGCTCGAAATTTTTCCGGAGCACCTCGATATGAAAGGCGGCCACGGCGGTCATCAAAATCTCAAAGAATACTATGCGGCGAAGGCAAATTTAGTGCGCCATCAGAGGAGAGGCAACCTTGTTTTCTATCTTGCCCACAACCCTGAGACAAAACGCCTCGCCGTATTCGGCCATGGAAAGAAAATCCCTGTGGGCGAAATCGGATTCACGCTTTTCAGGGAAAAAGATCTTCGGATACCAGGGGTCCATTCATTCAGGAATGCGGTTGCGGCGGCAACGGTGGCTCGACACCTCGGCGTCCCGGCGCGAACCATTAAAGAAACGGCGCTGCGATTTCGGGGCGTCGAACACCGCCTCGAATTTGTGCGCCGGATAAGCGGGGTTGAGTTCTATAACGACTCCATCGCCACAAACCCCCATGCCGCCGCCGCGGCAGTCCAAGCGTTTCCCGAGCGCCCGCTAATCCTCATCGCCGGCGGTTACGACAAAAACTTGAGCTACACGCCACTCGCCAGGGCGATTAAAAAATCAAAAACGCGGCTCGTCGTTCTCTTCGGTGAGAATATGGAAAAGATCCGAAAGGCCGTTCAAAATTCCGGCGCTTCGGTTCGCATGGCGATAAACCTCGTTCAGGCGACACGAATTGCCTATCGGTCCGCCAAGTCGCTCGGGACTCGCCTCCCCGTTATAGTAGTGCTCTCCCCCGGCGCCGCGAGCTTTGATATGTTCCGCGGATACGCGGACCGGGGAGACCGATTCAAAAATCTCGTGAAATCGCTATAATAATCGAATCCATGGCCTCTCCCATAAATAAGGAAACGCTCGAGCATCTCGCGAAACTCGCGCGGATCGAACTCGACACGAGGGAAGAAGAAAAATTCCTCAAGGATCTCGGGGAAATCCTTGGGTATTTCGAGGACTTGAAATCGGTTGGGGAGGAAACGGCCTCCGCCGTTCCGGAATCCCAACTTAAGAACGCCTTCCGCGAGGATGACGAACCTCAGGGCACGCTCCGTGGGGCGGGAACCGATGCATTCCCCGACAAAAAAGACGGGTTCTTGAAGGTCCCTCCCGTGTTCTCCGCCGAAGGCGGGTCCGCCTCTGGCGGAGAATAATCATCATGCCCTCTCTTTCCGACCTTACCATCCGCTCGCTTCGCGAGGGCCTTATGAAGAAGAAGTTCTCCGCGCGGGAGATTGCGGAGGCGTATGTCCGCGCGATCCAAGAGAAAGATCCCGAAATCCGGGCATACCTGCACGTGCGGGAAGAACAGGCGTTCGCCGAAGCGGATGGAGTGGACCGAATGATCGCGGCGGGCGACGCGCTCGGCCCTTTGGCGGGGGTACCGCTCGCCGTAAAGGACAACATGCTCCTCGAAGGGGAGGTCACCACGGCCGGTTCGCGCATCTTGGAGACGTATCGCGGCAGCTACACCGCGACCGCGGTGGCCCGGGCGCGAAGCGCCGATGCGGTCATCCTCGGCAAAACGAATCTCGATGAATTCGCAATGGGAACGAGCACCGAGAATTCCGCGTTCTTTCCGACGAAAAATCCCCGCGACCCCGCGCGGGTGCCGGGGGGGTCATCGGGGGGATCTGCCGCGGCGGTCGCCGCAGATATGGCGCTTGCGGCGCTGGGGTCCGATACCGGCGGCTCGATTCGGCAGCCGGCGTCCTTCTGCGGCGTCGTCGGCATCAAGCCGACCTACGGCCGCGTATCGCGCTTCGGGCTCATCGCCATGGCCTCGAGCCTCGACCAGATCGGCGCGCTTGCGAAGAACGTTTCCGATGCGCATGAAATCTTGAACGCGATCCAAGGCTATGACCCCCAGGATGCGACAAGCGCGCCGGACCGGGAAACAGCGAGAAATCTCCCTACGAAGGAAGCGAAGCATATTGCCGTGGGTATTCCAAGGGAATATTTCCCTGAAGGATTGAATATGGAAGTTTCCGACGCGGTCATGGGAACCGTACAAACGCTTCGGGAAGAGGGCATCAAGATTAAAGAAGTCTCGCTGCCGCACATGCGGTATGCGCTCTCCGCGTATTACATCATCGTGCCTGCGGAAATCAGCGCGAACCTCTCGCGCTTCGACGGCATCCGCTACGCGCGCGGAGAGAGGGCAGGAAATGCTTCGAACCTTCAAGAAATTTACTTCGCGCAAAGAGCTCTCTTTGGAGCGGAACCGAAACGCCGGATTATACTGGGCGCATTCGTCCTCTCCTCCGGTTACTATGATGCCTATTACGCGAAGGCGCAGCGCGTGCGGGAATTAGTGCGACAAGATTTTGCCGATGCATTCAAAGAGGTGGATGTGCTCCTTGGGCCGGTGGCGCCGAACCCCCCGTTCAAGATCGGAGAAAAGGCGAATGATCCTCTCGCGCTTTATTTGGAGGACGTCTTCACTCTGCCGGTGAACCTCGCAGGCCTTCCGGCGCTCGCGATCCCCACCGCGGTCCAAAAGCCGCTCCCCATCGGCTTCCAGCTGATCGGCAATCACTTCCGCGAGGATCAGCTGTTCTGCCTCGGAAAGTTCTACGAGAAAATCGTTTCGAGAATCTAAAAGCTCAATCCGTCACCTTAAACCCGTTCACGTGAGTTACGGTGATTATGGGCGATCCGGGCGAATGAACGCCCATGATCTCCGCAGACTTTCCGGCAAGCGGCTTTAACGCCGCAAGTACCGCGGGTATATTGGCGTTCTGAAGGTGGAACAACGTCGAACGCGAGGTAATAAGAACGTACCTTCCTTCGCGAGCAATAATCGTTCCTCGGAGCATAAGCGGGAGCTGGGTGGGTGTCGATGTGGCAGTATTTCCGGGGATGAGCACGAAAGGCGCGAGCGCATCCTGGAGCTCCTTGTTTTCCGTTTTCAACTTCGCGACCTCCGTCTCAAGCGATTGGACCTTCTCTTGCAACCCCGTATTCACGGATACCGCACTTCCGTCAGAGGCTGCGTCCTCTTCTCCCCCGCCGCTTCGATAGAGAATGACAATGACACCAAGGAGGAGAACGATGACGGCGGCCGAGACGCGCACAACCACTTTGGGCCGCCATAAAACGCCCATGCCTCCTGAACGCTCAGGCTCGTCGTGGCGAGACGCCTCGTTCTGATGCGCCGCCTCGGGGACAAACACGTTTGCGGCCTTGCCCCCCTGCATCGAGACGGTCGCGCCGACGCTTTTCATCCCGTCCACGATCTCATCGGGAGACCAGCCTGCGGCAAGCAGCTCGTCACGGACCGCTTCCTTGCTCATGCCCCGCTTCAGTTCGCTCTTAATATATTTCCGGAGTTCTTCGTGGGCCATCGCTTCTATTATACCAAACCCTCCATTACCATTACTATGGTCCTATGATACTTGTAACGCACGGCTTCGCCGGAGCGCTCGCCGCCCGGGCATTCTCGTGGAACCCGGTCGCCGCGATGATCGCGGCGTTTTTGAGCCACTTCGCGCTCGACATGATCCCCCACTGGCATTATCCGCTTCGCTCGAAGATCGGCGCCCCTGATGCGCCGCTGGGCGAGCGATTCGGCCCGGGCAGATTGTTCGCTCGCGACGCATTGATCGTCGCTCTCGACGGGATCTCCGGAATCGCGCTCTCGATCATTTTTGCTCCTCCGGAATTTGAATGGCTCGCGCTCTGGGGGGCGGGATTTGGAATCTTGCCTGATTTCCTGCAGTTCCTCGCGCATTACGTTCCCCATCCCGCACTTCGGGAATATCATCGCATCCACCGGAAGATTCATACGCGGATCCGCCTCGATGACCGTCCGTTTTTGGGCATCGGATCCCAGGCGGCTCTCGGAGCAGTTATTCTCGCGCTGCTCCGCTTGTAAACGCGAAGTTTCAATATGGTTCGGCCCCGGCATGCGTGGTGCATATCGGGGCCGTTCGCGGTTCTTATTTTCCGTGTTCCGTCTCGAACAAGGGACCCGCCGATCGCCGGGGCGATTCGTCGCTCCGCCCCCATGCGAGATTCTCGAAGCGGGTGAGTTCCCGCAAGAATGCGAGGTTCACCGTGGCCGTGGGGCCGTTGCGGTTCTTGGCCACGATGATCTCCGCGATACCCGTGTTCTCCTCCGTCTGGCTGTAGTGCTCGTCTCGATAGACAAAGAGGATCATATCCGCTACTTCTTCAAACGTGCCCGATTCGCGCAAGTCTGAAGGGCGCGGGCGCTTGTCTCTTCGTTTCTCAAGCTCACGCGAGAGCTGGGAAATGAGGATCACCGGGACGCGCAGGTCCTTAGCGATCCGCTTCAAGCCCTTGACCGCCTGGCTCAACTCCAGATGGCGGTTCTTGCCGTCTCCCAAAACGGGCGTGTCGATGAGCTGGGCATGGTCCACGATCAGGAGATCGAGGCCCGCGAGGTTCTGCTGTCTCCTCGCCCGCGCCCAGATCTCCTCCACGGTGAGCTTCCCTGCGTCGTCGATGAAGAGAAGCGACTCGGAGATTGTCTCAAGGACCCGATTGAGCTTCATCAAGTCCTTTTCGCCCAAGAAGCCGGTGCGGAGGCGGTGATTGTCGATGCCAGCCTCGCCCGAGAGCAGACGAAGCATCACGCTCTCCCTGCTCATCTCGAGCGAGAAGAAGAGGACCTGGAATTTGTGCGTCGCGGCATAAAGGGCGATGTTCAAGAGCAACGCCGACTTGCCCATCGAGGGTCGCCCGCCAACGATCACAAGGTCGCTTTTCTGGAACCCCGCGGTGACCTCGTCGAGGTCGACGAAGCCCGAGGGCACTCCAGTGATGATCTGTTTGCGCTCATGCGCCAGACGCACTAATGCGACGGACTCCTCCGCCAGTTTACGGGCGGGTACAGGGCCCTCGAGCGAGCCGTCATCGGCGAGCGCCCAAATGCCGAGGAGCGCTTCGTTCAGCATCTCCCGCGGCGAGACTTCGTTCTCGTAGGCGCGCGAGAGTCCCCGGTTCAGGGTAAAGATCAGATCTCGCACTTTCTTGGTCTCGAGAATGATCTTCGCGTGGTCGCCCACGGCCGGAGCAACCGGCTCATCGAGCAGCGACTTGAGATACGGCTCTCCGCCGCATTCGTCGACCTCCCCGACTTGCCCGAGCTGGTAGACGAGCGTCACGAAGTCGATCTCCCGGCCCTTTTCCCGCAGCGTGCGCATCGCTTGGAAGATCAGGCGGTGCGCGTCGCGGAAAAAGTCCTCCGGTTTTAGGCGCGCGACTTCTTTTAGGTCGAGCGCGGTATTGTCGCGGAGGACCGCGGCGATGAGGCCGCGCTCCGCTTCCAAGCTATGCGGCAAGGTACGCTCGAGGCCGAAGCGCTCGGCCATCTCCCGCGAGGTTATCGGTGTGCGGTGCGGATCCCGGCGCTCAAGCGTTTCCCTGTCGAGCACCGCAATCGCTGCCGTCGGTTCATCCGACACCTCTTCTTCCGTCTCTTGCTGCCGTTCCTCATCGTTGAGGGGCAGCCCGGCTTCCTCGAGTTCGTCGATCCAATTCGGCTCGTCCATGCTGCCCCTCCAGGCTAGAGAAAAATGTGAATTGCTGCCCCTAAGGTAGCGCCGATTGGGGTGCCTGTAAAGCAGGAGTAAATATCTTGCTTTGCTCGCTGATGCCGCCGTATACTTTTCGCAGTCCGTCTCATACCCACAAGGAGCGCTCCATGTCCCAAACCGTCTCGCGCGGATTGCATACCGCCGCACGTTGGCGAACGCCCGCGCTCGCGCTCGCCGAACATCTCTCTCCGAAGAACCGAGGTCCGGTTCCGCAAGGAGCGGTCGCCGCCATCGAGCAGTTCTTCGATTGGGTGACTGCGGAAATCTCGCGGGGCGGGGGCGCAAAACTTTCTCGAGAGATCCCCCTCATGGGAGCCGTGTGCGCGTTGGGCATCGCGCGCGAAACCGCCGCACGCATGAACGTGCGAAGCGCTACCATTCACCAGATTGACAGGCTCGCTCGAAGGTGCCGCTCGGTACTTCGAAAAGTGAATGCCGGTTCGCCGCTCTCGAACGCCGAGAAGCGCGAACTGCGCCGATTCCTGAACGCCCTTGCCGAGGAAGGCCTCGCTGCCTAGCGAGCCATTAGCCCGAACGGGCCGCATCATAGCGGCCCGCACGCATTTATATGCCGATTCCGAGCCGCTTTCGATACACCGTAAAGAAGAGAAGCGTATTCGCGATGATGAGATATATCTGGAATGCGGAATTTTCGATACTCCACTCCGGTATCGACGGCACGATGAGTAATACGCTCACGAGAGCCAAAAGGTACGTGATGCCAGTCTCGGTTTCGGGGAAGCGCCAGGCCTTCCGAAGCGTCGGGAGCGATGCGAATCCGTCCCCGATCGCGAGGAGCAGAATCGCTGCGCGAGGCGATCCCGCCAAAATCCATACGGATAAGGCCACCGCGGAACAGGCGCCGCACGCGATATCGAACGCGCTCAGCTTCCAGTAGCTCCGCAAATTCCAAAATGACGCAAGGAAAACCAGAAGCGGCATGAAGCCGGCGAGGAACACGCGGACCGTGGCCCATAAGTCTGCCCCCGCGGAAATTGCCGCCGCGGTCCCGAGGATGGGAGCCAATGCCCAAAAGAACCACGATACGCGATTCGGCTTCGTCGTCCCTTTGAGCGTGTCGCGTATATATGCGGCGGAGCCCGTAATACTTATACATGCGCTTATGACGACCAGCCAATGGATGAAAGAGATTCCTGACAGCAACGACATATCAGTGAATCATAACCTTCTTCCCGGGGCTTACCAATTTCCGTATTGTAATCAACTCCGATGCGCGGGCGACCGGATTTGAACCGGCAACCTCTCCCGTGACAGGGGAGCGCTCCGCCAGGTTGAGCTACGCCCGCATTAACTTAAAAATCTTACGCTATACCGAAGTAGTTTTCAAATATTCTTCTCTTTCGTGAAAAAAATAGGCTGCCATTGGAGTGACTGTGCATAAACCGGGAAATACTTAACTGGTATCCGGGGCAACTCGATTGTTTTACTCTTGTTGGGAGTTAACCCGAGTCGCTTCAAGTCGGCAAAGATTGTCTTACTCCCGACTTGCAAACGATACGCTGATTTCCAACTCTTACTATTCCTTCTCTTAGTAGCTATCTTGTGATTAGAACCAAGCGCGATTCTAATCTTCTCCAATAAATCTCCGTCAGTAATCTGAAATTCGATACAGTGTGCTCCCCTTTTATTTCTAGTCATATTTCCATCCGCAGTAAAGAAACCTAACACGTACGCCATTTCTGGTGACCACTTTTTGAAAAAGTTCTCGTTTTTGGTTCGGTAAATTGGCATCACGAAATCATCCTCAAAAACTCTTTTTCGTCCAGAACCGACACGCCGAGTTTCTTCGCCTTCTCATATTTTGATCCCGGCTCGGAGCCGGCCACTACATAGGATGTTTTCTTGCTCACCGACTCGGAGACGTCCCCGCCCAGCGCGCGGATATTCGCTTTCGCCTCATCGCGGCTCATGGATTCCAGGCTGCCGGTCAATACGAAGGTTTTCCCCGCCAACGCATCGCCCTCGGTTTGCCGTTTTTCCTTTGTGATCCGTACCCCGGCTTTCTCAAGTTTCTCAAGTAGTTTTGCATTCCGCGGCTCACGGAACCAGTCGTGGATGCTCTGCGCCACCTTCGGGCCGATATCCGGAATACGCTCTAGGTTTTCAAGCGACAGCGCATGGAACGCTCTTAAAACATCCGTAGGCGTGGAGATCGCGCCGCGAATTTCGCGCGCGAGCACGAGTGCTGTTTCTTCTCCTACGTGCAGGATGCCTAGGGCAAAGAGGAATCGCGGGATCGAAATGGATTTCTTGCGCTCCGCTTCTTTCACGATGTGCTCCGCGGACTTCTCCCCGAAACGGGGCAGCGCCGAGATGTCTCCTTTTTCAAGCGTGAAGATATCCGCCGCGTCCGTGATAAAGCCTTCGTCCATGAAACGGTCGATGATCTTCGGCCCGAGGCCGCGAATGTCGAAAGCGCCGCGAGAGACGAAATGGTAGAGCGCTTCCCGATTCCGCGCGCCGCATTTCGGGTTCGAACAGCGATACGCCACGCCGTCGCGGACAACCGTTGCCCCGTCAACGGGACACTTCGCGGGCATGCGGAATACGCGCTCTTTCCCCGCCCGGAGCTCGGCGAGGACCCTGGTCACCTGCGGGATCACGTCGCCCGCGCGGCTCACGATCACGGTGTCTCCGATTTTGAGCCCCAACCGTTCGATCTCGTCCGCATTGTGGAGCGTCGCGTGCGTCACGGTTACCCCTCCGACCTGCACCGGATCCATGACGGCAACCGGCGTAAGCACCCCCGTCCTCCCGACCTGCACTCTGATTTCCCTCACGATCGTAGTCGCTTCTTTAGGCGAGAACTTGTACGCGATCGCCGCCCGCGGCGCTTTACCGACCACGCCTGCGCGCTCCATAATCTCGTTCTCGTTTACGGAAACCACGATTCCGTCGATCTCGTATCCGAGTTTCTCGCGCTTCTTCGCCACTCCCGCGTGAAATGCGCATATCTCTTCGAGAGAACGGACGACGCGGCCATTGGAGTTCGTTTTGATGCCGAACCGGTTCAGCGCGTCGTACTCGCGCGCATGCGTAGGATAGTTCTCCCAATGCGTTTTTCCCGTTCCCCATACGCTGTATGCGTAGAAGTCGAGCCCGCGGCCGGCAGTGACCTTCGGATCCAGCTGGCGGATCGACCCGGCGGCAACGTTCCGAGGGTTGGCGTATAATTTCCCGCCGATCTTTTTCTGGCCGCGGTTGATGCGCTCAAATTCTTTTTTTGTGAGGAACGCCTCGCCGCGAACGATAAGTTCCCTGGGGATATGCCCCTCCGCCGTCCTAAGCCTCAACGGGATTGCCTCGACGGTTCTTAAGTTCTCCGTAACATCCTCGCCCGTTATCCCGTCTCCTCGCGTAAGTCCTTGCACAAAAAGCCCGTCGCGATACACAAGTTCCACCGCCAGCCCGTCCATTTTTACATCGCAGTAAAAAGAAAGTTTTTGGGCGGTGATTCCTTGATTCTTTAAATGCGTCCGCAGCCGCTCGAACCACGCCGCTACGTCTTCTTTTGAGAAGGCGTCGTTCAAGGAAATCATCCGCCCGCGGCCTTCGCGCTCGCGGTTCACCTTTCGGAATGCCTTTTGGGGCTTGCCGCCCACGCGCTGGGTGGGCGAATCGGGAGTCACAAGATCGGGGAACCGCGCTTCGAGATCGAAGAGTTCCTTCTTCAAAGAATCGAGCGCGGCCTCCGAAATTTCCTGCGTATCGAGTACATGATAGAGATACCGATGATGATTGATTGCCTTACGAAGGTGCGCGATCCGTTCTTTTGCGTGCTCCTTCGTCATGGGGACGATTGTAAGTTCAGTTCGAACGCGCGCTGCACGTTTGCCGCAGCTCCCACCGATCGAATAAGTTTGGTGTTGAAATCTCTGCAGTCGTTCGTCGGAGTGCACGCGATCGTGAACGACCCTCCGTTCGACATGGGCATCGCGGGCTGGGGATGGGAGGACCCGGGGTTAAAATATTGGAAAAGCCCCCACTCTACGCCGGCATCCGCCGCATAGATCGCCTTTCCCGAATTCCCGATATCCGTTGCCTGTCGGATCTGGTAGACCATAAGGAGCCCCGCGATGGTTGTGGCGCCTAATATCGTCCCGCCGATGGCGAGAACCGTAAGGATCATCACCTGGCCGCACCGCGCCCGTCGGCGCGCAGAAAATGGAAAATAGAAAGTAAAAAGTAGAAGACGGCGCGTTTGTTTCATTGCAGTTTGGATTTTATCTCTAATTCTGGATTCCATTTTCTAGATTCTATGTATCGAGCGTCCTCGGACTCACAGTAGTCTGTAGGTGAATAACGCTCTCGTCAACGCCGCGCTCTCGCGCGCTCACGCCCAAATTTATGACGATCCGCGGCTGCACGTTATCCCCGACCGCATTGCCGATCGGCCGGAAGGTCAGATAGCGGATATTCACGTTGTCGGCCGTGATCCGCGCGAAGGCGCCTCCTCCAACCCGCCGCTCGATCCCTCCGTCGGATACCCCGCCTCCTTTCCTGTATGTAACGACTTCACCTGCGGCATTTTTGAACGCAAGCTCATTTGAGGTGCACGTCTGACCGTTCACGCAGAAGTCAAACCCGGTCCGGACCTCCCGATTCATCTGCTCGAGCGCCAAGCTCATATTGCTGTTCGCGGAAAGGAGCGCTGAATTCTGGCGTTGCGTTTTAAGCGCGTTCACGAATCCGCCGACCGCGATCGTCACGCCAACCGAAAAAAGCGCGATCGCGACGAGCAATTCCACGAGCGTAAAGCCGCGGCGGCGTTCCATATCCCTATTTTCTCATTTCTCACTCTTATTCTCTAGTCCTACCGCTACGGCCTGATCTCTTTTAATTTCCCTCCGCTTGATTCAAACGCTCGAACTGTCGTCGTGGCTGTCGCGTTCGCGCCGCCCCCCTGCCCCGCGCACGTGATCGTATAGGTGGTGGATTGGGTGGGCTGTACGGTCGTCGTGCCGTTCGCGGGGACGGAGCCGACCGCGGGAGCGATGGCGCAGGAAGAGACGCGTTCGCAGGTCCAGGAAAGGGTGGAGGACTTGGGGGGCGGGATCACGAGGCGGTCGGGGAAGGCGGTGAAGCTCGTGCATGTGGGGGCGCAGTCCGAGGCGCGGTCGCACTCGTTGGGGCCGGAGCCGGGGATCGTGGCGCAGGAGTTGAACTGGCAGACGCGCTTCGTGCAGAGGGGCACCCGGAAGGAGGTGCTTGGGCTGTGGGCGCCGTTGAAGACTCGGGCATAGTAGGTCACGCCGGGCTGGAGCGAGAGCGTGTCCGACTGCTGGGGCCAGATGCCCCTGAAGTTCTCTCCGTTCGTCGATTGGGAGAGAGACTGCTTGTTATAGAAGGAACCGAAGCCCGGGTCGTCGTCGATGTCCACGTAATAGCCGAAGCCGGGGTTGGGGCTGCCGGACCAGGAGATCGCGATCTGGTCGTTGTACGGAGAGACGGTGCAGGCGGGGAGGCCGGAGACCGTGGGGCCGGAGGGAGCGTAGGAGCCTTGGGAGTAGTAGGAACCCTGGGAGTAGCCGGGAGCGTAGGTGCCTTGGGAGTAGTAGGAGCCTTGGTAGGAGCCCTGTGAGTAACCGGGAGCGTAGGTGCCTTGGGCGTAGTAGTACCCCTGGGCGTAGTAGTAACCTTGGGTGTAGTAGTACCCCTGGGCGTAGTAGTAGCCCTGGGCGTAACCGGGAGCGTAGGTGCTTTGGGCGTAGTAGTACCCCTGGGCGTAGTAATAGCCTTGGGTGTAGTAGTACCCCTGAGCATAGTAGTACCCTTGGGCGTAATAATATCCTTGGCTATAGTAATAACCCTGGCCGTAGTAATAACCTTCGGCGTAGGCCGGAGGGGGGGCGCACGCGCAATCCTGGCCAGATTGGCAATATGAGCCGCCGCACGGTTCGATATCCCAAGGCTTGTCTTCGCAATAGGGCTCGCCGTAGTCGCAGCTGCATTGAAATGATCCGAGTGGATAGCATGCGCCCTGCGGTGGGTTGACGGTCGGATCGCAATAGCCCTGCGATTCGCACGTAACCCATGTAGCCGCGAGGAGCGCATGGGGCACGCCCGCCAAAGCAAGGAGAGCAAGAACAAAAATAACGCGATCTGGTTTCATTGATTGGAAGGATATGCGGTGATTGAAAAACTCGTGGAGCTTGCTTCTTGAGCGAGAACCATATCGACACGCACAAGGAAACTCTCGTCTTGAATGACGAGGACTGCCGAATCCTTCGTGTTCCTTCCCTCCCGAAATTTATACCCAGCGCCCGCCGCCAATCCTCTCACTTGATCGCGCGCCCCTACCACGTCCGAAGCGAGTCTCACAAACACGACGTAGCCCCTCTTACCATCTTCAAATGTCGCCGAGAATGCTTGGGTTGATGTCCCATTCCCCGGAACGAGCGCGAGGAGCGAATTCGGGGCGGCATCCAAACCGACCTCCATCCTATTTAAAACTTTTGGCATCTGGGTTTTCCCTACGCTCTGAAGAAGATCTACGGATTTTGTCGGGGAAAGCGGCGCATCGGCTGAACCTTTCGGGTTCGAATTTTTGACCGGCAATCCTCCTTGAATGCGAAAAATGAGATAGATGACCGCCGCGGCTGCGATCAGTCCGATAACAATCGTGGTCTCTTTTTGCTTTCCGCCGGACGCTTTTTGAAGCTCGAGCATTGCGACAATTATACTTCGTTCCGCGCGCCCTGCGAAGAAGGTTTAAGGGAGGCCTTGTGGCCTCCCTTCGGGAGATTCTAGTCCGGAACCCAGACGGTTTTGCCGGACACGGCGTACGCGACCTGCGAAGGGTCCGTGTTTTTGATCACGCCCCACCAGATCCCGGCAGGACTTCGGGAGAGCCGCACATCCGGCGGGTTTCCCGTCATCGTCCCCCATGTCCACCCGGTGAACTGGGTACAAGCGGGCCCGAAAGCGCTTCCCGATCCGCGGGAACCCTCCGGGATGAGCGCGCAGGCTCTCGCATCCTCCTCTCGTGCAAAGAGGTAGAGGTCCTTCCGGATCGGAGAGCGGCTCGTAATCAGTTGGAACTTGAGCGTCCCCCGTTCCACGGCCGGTGTCGCCGGAAAAACCATGGCTCCGCCAGCCGCAAGCGTCGTTGTGGGAATTACGGTCTCGAACGGATTTTCCGCAACGACGGGGGCAAGCGCTACATTCTGTTCCGAGGCAGGAATGGTAAGAGTCCAATCCTGAGTCACGAATCCGGGCTTTTCGAACTGGATCCTGCTCTCGCCTCCCGGAACCCCGCTTATGACGTATCTCCCGTCAGATGCGGTCTTCGCAGCAAGTCCCATGCCGGCGCCGGAGACGAGAGACACGTTTACCTCGCCCAGCGGTTCGTTCGTCGCGGCGCTCCGCACTATGCCGCGCACCTCATGAAACTGCGTGGGGCTTGTCGGACCATCTTTTCTGCCGCACGCGGTCAAGGCCGCGAGAAGCAGAACGGCGCGTATCGCGTGCAAGCGCATTCTTGTCCTCACGGCACCCTCCTTGTATGGTATTCACGTGTTGCGTTTCGCTGAAAACATTATACGAAATAATCTGCTTTAACGCAAGGCAGACTTTTATGCTCCTACTGTCCGGGCCTGATCTCTTTTAATTTCCCTCCGCTTGATTCAAACGCTCGAACTGTCGTCGTGGCTGTCGCGTTCGCGCCGCCCCCCTGCCCCGCGCACGTGATCGTATAGGTGGTGGATTGGGTGGGCTGTACGGTCGTCGTGCCGTTCGCGGGGACGGAGCCGACCGCGGGAGCGATGGCGCAGGAAGAGACGCGTTCGCAGGTCCAGGAAAGGGTGGAGGACTTGGGGGGCGGGATCACGAGGCGGTCGGGGAAGGCGGTGAAGCTCGTGCATGTGGGGGCGCAGTCCGAGGCGCGGTCGCACTCGTTGGGGCCGGAGCCGGGGATCGTGGCGCAGGAGTTGAACTGGCAGACGCGCTTCGTGCAGAGGGGCACCCGGAAGGAGGTGCTTGGGCTGTGGGCGCCGTTGAAGACTCGGGCATAGTAGGTCACGCCGGGCTGGAGCGAGAGCGTGTCCGACTGCTGGGGCCAGATGCCCCTGAAGTTCTCTCCGTTCGTCGATTGGGAGAGAGACTGCTTGTTATAGAAGGAACCGAAGCCCGGGTCGTCGTCGATGTCCACGTAATAGCCGAAGCCGGGGTTGGGGCTGCCGGACCAGGAGATCGCGATCTGGTCGTTGTACGGAGAGACGGTGCAGGCGGGGAGGCCGGAGACCGTGGGGCCGGAGGGAGCGTAGGAGCCTTGGGAGTAGTAGGAACCCTGGGAGTAGCCGGGAGCGTAGGTGCCTTGGGAGTAGTAGGAGCCTTGGTAGGAGCCCTGTGAGTAACCGGGAGCGTAGGTGCCTTGGGCGTAGTAGTACCCCTGGGCGTAGTAGTAACCTTGGGTGTAGTAGTACCCCTGGGCGTAGTAGTAGCCCTGGGCGTAGTAGTAGCCTTGGCTGTAGCCGCAACCGTAGCAGCCCTCCGCATAGTAATAGCCTTGTCCGTAGTAATAGCCCTCTGTGTAGTAATACCCTTGGGCATAGTAATAGCCCTCAGCATAGTAGTAGCCTTGAGTATAGTAGTAGCCTTGAGCATAATAGTAGCCCTCCCCATAATAGTAGCCTTCGCTGTAGTCTGGATAGAAGCCGGTGATGCTCACATCCACCCGCACTTCGGCGTCATCCACGGCCGCCCATGTATAAATCCCGTATCTTCCGACTCCTCCTGTCCCCTCGCTTCCGCTTGTATACCCGTTGTACGGATGGACCCCTCCATACTCGTAGCCGCAACTGCCCCCAGAGCAGTTGAACCAATAGCACTGCCCCGCGCCGTCGGACTGCCGGGACCAACACGCGACGGACTGAATATACGAACCGCCGTGGCGATGGCCGCTTATATTGTAGGAAAATTCCGCGGAACCGTAGTTGTCCCGCGGGAGCCACTCCCAATTCCCGCCGCAATTTCTATCGTCTCCGTGCTTGATGCAAAGCCAATAAAAACTCGTGCTGTCGCTCCCCGCGCGCGCCACGTAGGGCACGGCGATCGACATCGCCACCGCGGACACTGCGACGAATATCAGTGCTACCTTGGTCTGCGCGGTATTCATTCCCTCGAAGGCGGGGTGATGATGCGATATGTCACTACCGATGCGACCGGGTTGCTCGACCGGTATATCGTTGCGGGGAATGCCGCCTCAACGGAGACGCCGCCGGCGCCGATCATGGACCGGAGATCATCCAAGGACCCTGTGGCATCATTCCGCGGGAGGTCGGCCAGACTCAAGGTGCCGGTCGCGCCGCGCGCGGCAAGCTCTTTCCATGAAGGAAGTTGAAGCCCGATCTTTTTATACGAGGTCCCTTCCCCGACGCGGAAGGTAAACTCCCGCGATTCCAGGAGATCTTGCGGCGCAACGCCCTGCAGCTCGTAGACGCCCTTCAGCGTAATCGCGTCGCCCTCTATTCTCAGGGGGCTTCCGATGAATTTTCTGATCTCTATCGGTTTTCGCGTCGAAACAAAATAGCCGCTTCCGATCAGGAACAATCCGGCGGTTGCGGCGGCCACCATCACAAGATTCCGCACCGCCAGCTTCTTCTTCGATGCCGCGAAATCATCCATATATTGATTATAGGCGAAATGGTGCGGGCCGCAATGGATGCGGCCCGGCTGTTTATTGCGATACGACTCGTAATCCCAACATCACGCGCCAATCGGTGGGCACGAGGAGATCCTGGCCGCTCTCATTGAAGCGCGCCGTGGCCTGGGCGGTGTTCGTCACGCCTCCGCTCGGGAGCGCCATGTCGAAGACGACCGCGATGCAGACGGGCGAGCGCCACGCGGGGTCGCTCTCATCGAAGGGCGGTCCCTGCGTTCCTGCAGTCCGCCCAACGGCACTGAGCTGCATGGAAATCTTCCGGCCGGGAACGGCGGGATGGGCCACGCAAAGGCGGACCGTGTGTGTATCGCGATGACTCCGCAACAGATACGTCTTCTCTGTCCCGGGAACTCCGAGAGAAGCGTCGTCTGTGGGCGAAAGCTCTCGCGTGCAGGCCGCGGGATCATTCGGACAATTCCCTTCATAGACCCCGTACGTTGCCGAAGCGCGCACGCCGGGACCGGGTCCCGGCGGAAGATTCCCCGGTCCGACCGGCCCCTGCACGCACGAGGGCCCCGTGGGAGTTCCGATGCAGTTCGGGCTCTTGTCCTCCTTCTTGCCGCAGCCCGAACCGAGGGTCCCGAAGGCGAGCGCGAGCGCGGAGGCGAGAAGCACGCTCCGCGTCCGCCCGAGTTCCGTATGACGCATGGCGCCTCCTATCTCTCGGATCCCCGAGAATGCCGACGTGCCGTTCGCTGCTGCCGCAACTATACTACAGGCCGCTCCCGGCGCCAACCCTAGTTCTGCGGCCGCCAATTGAAGAAATGGTCCTCGAGATTGATGTCGTATTCTCCGCCGCGGCTTGACCAAGAAACAATGGAGTTCACCTTGATCTCGTTCCCGCCCACGAGTGCGACGCGGATGGTCCGCGTAAAGGGCGTCACGACCGAACCGCCGTAGCTGTAGAGGTTCTGCGACGGATCGAAAAGGAGGAACCTGCTCTGCGTCGCTTCCAAGAGCGCGCTTGCATACTGCACTTCGAAATCCCCGTTCGAGAAACCGCTGTTCCACGGGCGGTTCTGGATTACGTTCGTATCGATGATATTCTTCACCACCTCGAGTCCCTCGGCCGCGAGATACGTCGCAGTGTAATTATCGGATACGACGCGATTCAGGCTGATCGAACGCGAAAGAAGAGTGAGAATGCCCAAAAAGCCGACGGTCAAAATCCCCAGCGCGACGAGCGATTCGACGACGACTTGCCCCCGGCGCGCCCGTCGGCGCGCAGAAAATGGAAAATAGAAAGCGGAAAGCGGAAAACGGCGCGTTTGTTCCATTGCAGTTTGGATTTTGTCTCTAATTCTGGATTCTATTTTCTAGGCTCTAGATTCTAAAATGTGATCTGCCCCGCCGTGCTTACCCGGATCGTTATCGAGGCCGACCCGTCCGCGGTTTGGAGATAAATATTCCCGCTCCCTCCCGGCAATAGCGACCCCCCGCTCGAGATGTATGTTTTTGGTTCCGGCGGCACAAAGAGCACCGCGTCGAGCCGGTTCGCTCCGTTGCCGTACGCCACGGCCTGAGTCAACGGGAACGATTCGAGCCTGGTGTATTTGGAACCGTCGGCGGGGTCGATCGCGGAAATGCTCGAGCAGTCGCTCACCTTATATTGGAACAGTTCGTATGAGTTCCCGGCGTAGTCGACTCGGAAACCGAACCCACAGGGACGCGAGGCATCCACATAGGTGGCAATCGCCATCGATTTGGACTTCAGGATCAGCTGCGCGATCTTTGCTTCTTCGGTATAGAGCGCAACCTGCGCGCGCCCCGTCGACGAGTAGAGAATGAGCGAACTCGAGAGGATGCCCATGATGCCTACGACGATCAGAAGTTCGAGGAGCGTGTAGCCGCGGCGAGAAGAACGGAAGTTTTGGCGTGGAATTCGGCGGAATGCGCTCACGCGTCCATTCTATCACAAGAGCCCCGCAGAGAACTTACCACAGTCCGCCAAAAAGCATCTGCGCGATCTGATTGCCGAAAAGAAAGACGATGAGCGCTGCGAGAGAGAGGAATGGCCCGAAGGGAAGCGCCGTTTTCCGCGTTGCCCGACCGCCGGTCATCATGCCGAGCCCAATGACCGCTCCCAATATGAAGGCGAGCATTAGAATAAAGGGGGTTGCCGGCCAGCCGAAAAGCAATCCCAGCGCCGCGCCGAATTTCACGTCCCCCATGCCCATCCCCTTCCCCCGCGTCGCCGCGATAAGCGCTCCGAAAAACGCCGCCGCGAAAATCGCGCCGTAGATGCGGGGGATGATACTCCCGAGGATGCCGCTTCCTCCGCCCGTAAGCGCGAGAAACGCGGCGAGAACCCCGAGAAAAATGACGAGCTCGTCGGGAATGAGCCGCAGCCGCAGATCGATGAGTGAAATGAGGAGCAGTATAAGGAACACGAGGAGCCAGAAAAACTGCGGAATGGCCGCGGCCGCTCCGAATGAAACGCGGGCCGCGACCGCGTGGGGTATGACCACAAAAAGCGCGCCGGCGATGATCTCGACGAGCGGATAGGCAAAAGAGAGCCGTTTTTTACATCTGCGACATTCCCCTTTCTGCGCGAGGAAACTCAAAAGCGGAATGAGCTCGAACCAGCGAAGCGTGCGGCGACATGAGGCGCACGCCGATCTTCCGAACACGATGTCCCGCCGGATTATGAAACGGTCCGGATCGTACCGATCGGCGATGACCTTAAGGAAACTCCCGACGGCCGCACCAAGGAAAAATTGCAGAACGTAAGTCACGAATAAAAAATCAAATCGGGGCTCGCGCCCTGACTATGACATTCCTGTGCGCGCTCGACCCTAGAAAATGATGCAGTAGATCGTATCGGATGCCGCCGTGCCGCAATCGGTGTTCCCGTAGTTCGATTGCGTGCCGTCGATATCCGTCCGGAGCGCGGGGTTGTTCCCGTCTTCGAGGTCGGCTCTCAGAAGGTACCCGTTGCGGCTCGTGTTCGGCGCATAGGTGTAATTCCTATTCGAGTTAGGATCGTTAGGAATCTTGTTCACGCCAATCGTGGCGCTCACAAGGTCGGTCTCAAGCGCCGCCCACGTGGCCGAGTTCGGGTATTGGCCGTTCTTCTGGAAGTAAAGCTCCAGCGCGGTCTGTACCTGTTTCAAGTCCGCAATGCGCCGCGCGTCCCGGCCAGTCCGCTGGGTGGGGCCCAGCCCCACGAGCACGATCGACGCCAGAACACCGATGATCGCGACCACGATCAGCATTTCGATGAGCGTAAACCCCTGCTTCTGCTCCGAATTTTTCATCGCTTTCATTGTACGTTTTATCATACCATACCGCCAATCGTTCTTTTCCACAGCCCCTCCAGCCTGGAACCTGAAACCCGGAACAGGATACGAAAGGTGCGGTTTTACGAACTATGTCCTGCTTCGTGATTCACGATTCACGATTCAGGATTCAGGATTCAGGATTCAGGATTCATGGCCCTACTGGATCGTCGCCGTAAGCTGATAGAGCGGCAGAAGAATAGAGGCGAAGAGGAGGGCGATGAGCCCGCCGATGCCGATCATGAGGATCGGCTGGATAAGCTCGACCAGATTGTTGATCACGGTATCCGACTCCCTGTTATAGAACGTGGCGATCCGGAGGAAAATCTGGTCCAGCTGTCCGGTCGCTTCTCCCACCGCGACCATTTGGGAGACAAGCTGGGGGAAATAATCGGGGTGCGCGGCGATCGCTTCCGAGAGGAGTTTCCCCTGCCGCACGCCCTGGGAAACATCGTGAAGCATATCCCTATAGAGGACGTTATCCACTGTCTCCGCCACGATCTCCATCGCTTGCGCGACGGGCACTCCGCCCTTCACGAGCATCGCCGAAGCGTTCGCGAACCGCGCGATGGTCACGGGAAGGTATATTCGGCTGATCACCGGCAGGCGCACCTTCATATCGTCCTTGAACCCCATCCCTTCCGGCGTCTGGAAGTAGTCAAGGATCATCACGACGGAAATAATGATGACGAGGACGATCGCGGGCCACCAGCGGGCGAAGAAATCGCCGCTCCCTATCAAGACCTTGCTGATCAGCGGGAGTTGCACGCCCGATTGATCGAAAACCGGCTGTATCTGCGGGAACACCATCGTCACCATAATCACCGCGACGACGAGAAAGAGCGAGACGACGATCGCGGGGTAGATGAGCGCCGAGCGCGCCTTGGTGACAAGCACCGCTTCGCGTTCGGTGTAATCCGCGAGGAAGCCGGCGACTTGGTCCAAATTCCCCGTAACCTCCGCGGACCGGACCATGCTCACGAAGAATTCGGAAAATATCCCCCCTTGCCGCTCGAGCGCCTGCGAAAAAGCGAGCCCTGCATCAATGTCCGTCGCGATCTGGTAGACCGCCTCTTTGAGTATTGGATTCGTCGTCTGATCGTGGAGCGTCGTGAGCGCCTTGTTGAGCGATAGCCGCGCCTCGAGCAGCGTGGCGAGCTGCCGAGTGAGGATGACCATATCCTGCCTCCGAACGGCGCGGTAATAGCGCGCGATCCGGTCGTACCAGTGAGTCGTCTCGGTAGATTCGAGCTTGAGGATATAGAGGTCGTGGCTGGATAAGATGTTGACCGCGGCATCCTTCCCCCCGGCTTCCACAAAACCCACCTGAAGTTCTCCCTCCTTGGTTTTCGCTTGATATTTGAATTTCATGCGCCCGCTACACTCTTTCGAGCAGGATCCGCAGCTCTCCTGGATTCAGCGAATAGAGCTCCGCGCTCTCCATCGAGATCTCTTTGCTCTTGATAAGGTTCACGAGCGAGCGGTTCAGGGTCATCATCCCCTCCTGAAGAGACGTTTCGATCACGAGGTCGATCTGGTAGACCTTCCGCTCGCGGACCAGGTTCCGGATCGCGGCGTTCACGATCATGATCTCCATCGCGGGGATCCGGCCGCCCGAGAGGCGCGGCATGAGCCGGATCGAGACGATCGCGACCAAGGTCGCCGCGAGCTGGGAGACCACCTGCCCCTGCTGTTCGGCGGGGAAGGAATCGATGATGCGGTCGATCGTCTGCGAGGCGGAATTCGTGTGGAGCGTGGAGAACACCAAGTGTCCGGTCTCCGCCGCGGTCATCGCGGTCGAGATGGAGATCGCGTCGCGCATCTCGCCCAACATGATGACGTCCGGGTCCTGCCGCAAGATCGTGCGGAGTCCCGCTTGGAACGTCGGCACATCCACTCCCACTTCCCGCTGGGAGACGATCGCCCTGTCCTGCGTGAAGAGATATTCTATCGGGTCTTCGATCGTGATGATGTGGTCCGCGCGAGCGTGGTTGATCTCATCCAGAAGCGCCGCGAGCGTCGTGGACTTCCCGTGGCCGGCGGGTCCCACGACGAGAATGAACCCTTGCGAAAGCTTTGCGAAGTCGTGGAGGATCGGCGGAAGCATGAGTTCCTCGAGGCTGCGGATCCTCCCCGGGATCAGCCGGAGCGCCGCGGCCGGATAGCCGCGCTGGTAATAGACGTTCACGCGGAACCTTGCCTTATCTTCGAAGCTGTATGCAAAATCGATCTGCTTGTTCTTTGAAAGCTTTTCTTTTTGGTCGTCATTCAGCAAAACCGTGATGAGTCCTTCGGCGCCCTCCGGAGTGAGCAGTTCTTCCTTCTGTATCGGAACAAGCACGCCGTCGATGCGGAGCATTGGGCGCCTCCCCACCGAAAGGTGGAGGTCCGAAGCGTTCTGTTTCGCCGTGGTTACCAACAGCTCTTTTAATCTTTCTGCGTAGTTCGTCATATCAGTTCAATTGTTCCATCATAACACAACTACCCGAGAATATTTTCTTCGGTGCTTCGGAACACCTCCTCCATCGCCACTTGTCCTTCGAGCGCCTTCAGCACGCCGTCGCCGCGAAGATCGATCATCCCCTGCGCTTTCGCTTCCTTCAAGATTTTCTGCAGCGAGGGCGCGGATTGGATGACTGCTTCGAGTCCGGGTGTCATCTGGAGCACCTCATAGATCGCGATGCGTCCTACGACTCCCCGATTATTGCATTTCGCGCAACCCTCGGCGTGAAATATCATGTACGGTTCCTTGTATTTTCCCGCCAGCTCCGGAGGGAGCCCTTCCAACGCCTTGCGGATCGCCTGCGCGAGCGGAGGAGGCGCTTCGTCTGAGCGTTTACAGCCCGGGCATAGAAGTCCCACCAGCCGCTGAGACAGCAAAAGATTCAAAGTCACGGGCAGCAAGAACGGCTCTATTTTCATGTCCAAGAGGCGCGGGATCACGCCGGCGGCATTATTCGTGTGGAGCGTGGAAAGCACGATGTGGCCCGTGAGCGCCGCCTGCACGGCGAGCGCCGCCGTCTCGTTGTCGCGGATCTCGCCCACCATTATCACGTCCGGGTCCTGCCGCAAAATCTGCCGCAGGCCGGAAGCGAAATCGTACCCGATCTCGGGACGCACTTGCGACTGATTCACGCCCGACACGAAATATTCCACCGGATCTTCGAGGCTCACGATATTCACGTTCTCCTTGTTTAGCGTCTGCAGGAGCGCGTAGAGCGTCGTGGTCTTCCCGGAACCGGTGGGGCCGGTGATCAAGATCATACCGAAGGGTTTTTCGAGGCCGGCCTGGACGATCTCTAAGTTTTTGCCTACGAGCCCCAAGTCATTGAAGCTTTTAAGGCCCGTTGTGGGGTCGAGCACTCGAATCGCGACTTTTTCGCCCAAGGGCGTAGGGAAAGTTGCGACGCGGAAATCCACTTCGCGGTCGAGTATCCGCGCGCGGAATCGTCCGTCCTGCGGGACCCGCGTCTCATCGATCTTCAGGCTCGAGAGCACTTTGATGCGCGAGACGACCGGTTGCGCCAACTGGAGCGGCAGCGCCGCGCCTTCCTGCAAATCTCCGTCAATCCGGAACCTGATCCGGAGGTGCGTTTGCTGCGGCTCTATATGAATGTCGGATGCGCCATTCTGCGTCGCTTCCTTAAGCGTATCTGAGACGATCTTGATAATCGGCGCTTCTTCCCCGCCTTTCATTGACTCGTCCTCGAGTTGAACGATCCGCCTTCCCGCCTCGCCTTTCACTTGCACGGAACGGACCGCGGCTTCGATGGAACTTTTATACGGAGAGTATCGCCGGAGAATCTCCTGCCAATCGCCCCACCCGATGAGATATATGCCCAAGGTAACGCGCGAACGGTTCGCGATGAACTTAAGGGCTTCCTGGGCCTTTACATCGTCGGGGTTCACCATCCCCGCGATAAGCATTTCCCCCTGCTGCGCCAAGGGCGCCACCCCGTATGTTCTCACCGTTTCCTCGGGGATCAATTCGATAACCTTGGGATCGTATCCCTCGAAGTTTACTTTTTGGTAGGGCACACCGAGTATCTGGCTTTTGACCTCGGCGATTTTCGCATCATCCAGAAGCCCTCGGTCATGGATCAGGTCTTCCGCGCTCCTGCCGGAGAGGAGCGCTTCTCGCTTCAGCTTGACAATAGCGTTCGGTTCGAGAAGTCGCCGCGATTGGAGTTCATTGAAGAGCTGGTCGGAGGTCATAATTAAATAAGCCTTGAGCGCGTGCGTTCAGCCTATAGTCTACGACACTTTCCCGGCTGCGAACAGCTTGGAGCTACTGCCCAAGGAACGGGTTCAGTTTCCCCATATCGCGCGGGATGGACGGGGTGATATACGGCTTCAAGGCTTGAAAACGAGGGTCGTTCACTACATCCTCCGGACTCAAATCGATATTCAGGAGCTTTTCCGTGCTCCGGAAGTTCGCCGGCGCCGCAATCTCGATGAGCGTGGGTTTCTTGAAGAAAATATAGTACGCGGCCGCGGCAATAATGGCTACGATAACAAGCCAGATCAGAAAGTTCATGAGCATCCCTTTGTCTTTCCCTTCTTCGCTGATGACGATTGCCATGGTGGTATCTACGGGTTCTGGTAGTATGTCACGACCGCCATGTCGTAGGCGAAGAGATCCTGGTTGGGCTTTCCGGCCGGCTGCACAGTGATCGTCCGCAGATCGAAGATGCGGATGTTCGTTTCGACGTTCTTCAGAAACTTTTTCATATCGTCATATGCGCCCACGAGGCGCATCTGGATCGTCAGCATGCCGATCGGTTTTATGAGAGTATTCGCGTCTTTGGGGTCGCTCCCCTTGAGATTCTGGAACGCTTCGGTGGAGACCGCGAATGATTGGGGCACAAGCCCGTTCGCCGTCGCCATGCCGCTCAACTGTGCGATCGCCTGCGCGGCTTCCGGCTTAAGCGGCAGCACCAGAGAAACGACTTCCTGGATCTTTTCGTTGCCTTGGTACGCGCTCACCAGCTGCTTCACTCGCTCGATCACTTCCCGCTGTTTCCCGACGAACGCGCGGCGGCTCGCCTCCTCTCCCCGAATCCGCAGCGATTCCTGATATGCGGGCTGGATGAAATCGAAGAACAGCACGAATGCCGATACGATGAACACAAGGGCGAGCACCGAACTGAAAAGCCGCTTGGTGGATTGTTTCATTGGTTCGTTGAGGTTGCCGCCGTTACGCCATCCGTTTCCGGCGACGCACCCTTAAAAATACCGGGCTTCAAAAATACCGAGAGGTCGAATTGCCACAGGCCCGCGTTTCCCAGGGTCATGCTGTTTAAATTCACTCGATCCACTTCTGCTTGCTGTTCCAAAAACCCGGTTTGTTCCGCAATGTCGTTCGCCGATTTCGCGGTCCCTCCAAGTGAAAGCTCTCGACCGCCGACATTCAGCACGAACTTCGTGTACGTGACGTTCTTATGCGTTGAACGCTCGAGCCAATCGAAAAGCGGGGAGGCGAGCGCGTGCCGGTCGAGAAGCGTCTTCAGGTTCGCGAGCTGGGAATAGAACGCGATGATCTTCGCCTGATCGTCAAATGGAATTTCCTGGCTGAACGTCTGAATTTGCAGGTCAAGCTTGTCGACCATGGACTGAAGGAAAGGTCCGTATCCGAACACGAGCCCGATGTGCACGAAAAGCGCGATAAGGAATATCGTCCCCGAAAACATAAGAAGCCGGCTCGACCACCCGGGGGTACGAACCGGCTCCCGCGCAAGTTGCTCGATGGCTTTTGGAGGAAGTGGCATGCTAAGAAAATTCTTTAAGTGCGAGTCCCAACGCGACGCTCATCGACGGGTTGAGCTCCCCGACAAGCGGCTCGATGACGGGAGCGTACTCGAACCGGAGGAACGGGGTCGCTTTCACGGTGGGCATCCCGAACTGCTGCGCCGCATATTTCTCGATGCCCAGTAGATTTGCTCCGCCGCCCGAGAGTATCACGCGTTCGATTCGAGGCACGGAAACCAGCTGGTTCGCATAGTTGACCAGCGCCCGCTTCACCTCCCCAATGATAACATCCAGAAAAGGCAGCATTATTGTGGATAACTCGTAATCTGCGCCCGATCCTGATATGCCTCGCTCGCGCTTGAGTTCCTCCGCACGGAGCGGATTGATATTCAGGCTCGAGGCAAGCGCTTGCGTAAGCGATGCGCCCGCATAATCGGTCTGCGCAGTGTATTTGAGCTGTCCCTTATCCACGACCGCGATTGCGGTGGATCGGCTTCCTATATCTACGATGCACGTAGGCGTCGGGTCCGCTCCCACAAGGCTCCTTGCAAGCCCAAGCGCCTCGATCTCAAGCGACATGAGCGTAAGGCCCGCCGCGGAAAAAATCTTCTGATATTTACGGATCGTCTCCTGTGGAACCGAAATAAGAAGCAGCTGCTGCATGCGCGCGCCGGACGCGTCTTCATACTCGCCCACCTTAAGCCAATCTATCGCCACTTCGGATATGGGCAGAGGGATATACTGCTTCGCCTGATAGGACATCGCCTCTCCGATCTCGCCCTTGGACATCTCGGGAAAGTTCAAAACCGTAATGAATGAAGCGAATCCGGGGAGCGACGCCACCACCGCGTTCGCCTTCGGCTTCATCCGGCGCAAGGCCTCCTTCAGATACTCGGCGATTTCCTGATCGAACAGCTTTAGGCTGCTCGTCTGGAACGCGGTGTTCGATCGAGTGAGCGATCCCTGACTCTCGAGAAATGCGTAATTCACGAGCCGCGGGAGCTCTTTCGCTTTGTCCACCTCGACGATTTTCAGCGAGGTCGTCCCTATATCGACGCCGAGGTAAGATGGCCTGATCTCCTGCTTGAGTATATTGAAGAAATTAATCGCCGAGAGCGGATTGCGCATTTCTTTACGCATCAGTATACCATTAATGGAAACGCGGTCTTATGGCTTTCCGGGACGCAATTCTCGACTCGATATTCCCATCCCGATGCGCGGGCTGTTCAATAACGCTCACTTCCCCGAAGACGGTATGTGACGCCTGCTTTGCCGCGATCCCGCTTCATGCGGCCACTTTCTGCGCCGAATGCGGCGCGCGTGTGCCGTCGCAAAATCCGATCTGCCACCGCTCCGCTCCCTATCGCCTCGGCGCCGCCACGGATTATGAGAACAAACTCGTGCGCGCCTTGATCCACGACCTCAAGTTTAAATGGGTGCGGAACGCCGCGCTCCCGCTGGGCGAATTACTCGCGGCATACGCGGCGCGGGCGGGGCTGCGGCTCGAGGGAATGGTGGTAGTCCCGGTTCCTCTGGGAACAGTGCGGGAACGGCAACGCGGGTTCAACCAGGCCGCATTGATCGCCGCGCCTTTTGCCGTTCGTTTCGGAATTGCGGCCGCGGAAGGTGTGATCGCGAGGGTGCGCGAAACAAAACCCCAGAGCGACACGCAATCCCGGAACGAGAGAAAAGAGAATATCGCAGGGTGCTTCCGCGTCGCGCGGGCGGAGCCGATAGCGGGAAAACGGGTCATACTTGTCGACGACGTCACCACTTCCGGCGCCACATTCCGCGAAGCCGCGACCGCGCTTAAGCGATCCGGGGCGCGAAGCGTACTCGCGCTCGCCGTGGCGAAAACATAACAAGTTTTTTTCCGAACGGGCCGCTCCAGACGGGCCTCGCGCAACCTCAGAGACTGTTCTGGGGCATATTTACGACTGCGCTCGAACCTACTTTATCAAATTTATCTTTTAATTCCTGAAGCTCTTTTATCTTGTCTTGGGCCTCCGATTTATTGTTCCAATTCTTGAATTTTTTTCTTTACTTTATCCATAAGATTAAGTCTTCGGCACGGCCAAAAATTCCTTTCAATGGAGTAGGTGGCCCGAATAAAACCTAATCCTTATGAGCGGAGAGGAAGTCGAGCTTCGTGGTGTTATCGAGAAATTAGTCGCGCACACCGCTCTCTGAATCCTGCGCGTTAAGAATTAAAAAAGCCCGGTCACGCGATGTGACCGGGCCTGATGCGCACTTCTCGGCGCTACCTACTCAGTTGGGGTTTCCCCCACCGCCTGAGCTTTCTTGGCCTCACGCTCAGCCTTCTCGGCCTTGCGCTTAGCAATCCTTTTCGTTTCCTGCTCGTCAAACCTCTGACGAGCCGCCGAGGAGACGCTTTCCTCCTGGCGCAGAGTCCCATCCTGCTGAAGGACGAGACGGGTCATTTCCCCGTACGCGCCGAACACGTAGATTTCCGCTCCGGGAGAGGCATAGAGGTAGTCCTCTCTCCAGATTGGAATGTCCGTAGTCGGCACGCGGTCCCTTGAGACCGCCCACTTGATGTGCTTGACTAGCCCGCGAAGGCCGGTCGGCACAGTCTCACCTTCGATGGTCACGGATTCGTCGGCTTCCACCGACGCAATCTCGAGCGTGCCATCGTCGATAAGGTACCCATGGGCTGTGGGGAGCTTCCCCTCCCTCTGAAGACGGTCGTACACTTCCAGCGCTATCCGAGGGTTAGTCGGAAGGCCGGTCTGTACAAGGATCTGGTGCTTGCCGTCACCAGCCGGGGCAGTGATGAAGTGCTGCCTACCGATCGTTTCCACGCTTCCCTTGACGAACCGTCCGTGCCTGAATTCGGGCGGAGAGTCCTGACTCCCCAACAACGTCTGCGACCCCTTGAGGGGTTTGAACGTCGGATGCTCGCGACCGTCCCGGTCGACAACGATGTTCCGTTGCCGCGCTCCGAGAATGACGCCACGCCGCGGATGGTTGCCTGGTTTATATATGTAAGGGGCGTTAACCCCCTCTACAAGCTTCCCACCGTTGACACCGAATGACAGAAACGACATGCTCGCCGGGTTTTTTGGGGCCATCTGGCCCTCCTTTTTGCTGCTGTTGGTTCGACGGGTTGCCCCGGATCCAGCAGCTCAAAACCCAGAACAACTTAGTAAACTCAGGTTAATGTAAGTACACTAAGCTGTTCTGGATTATTTACGATTCTTTTGAAACTGTAGCATATCGTGTTTATCTTGTCAAGGGTCCGGGGTAGCGTGCGCACAGATATGATGATTTTTCACACAATAGAAGAAATAAGTATATAGCCGAATTGCCCTCGTAAAAGGCATTTAATTCATCCTTGTGGCCGAAGATGGGAATCGATTTTCTTTAGAAAATCCCGAGGAACCAGACTTCCTTACGAAATCGCCGGCACAAGGCCGGCGATTTCATTATGTGAGCGGGATACGAGAATCGAACTCGCGTCTCCTCCTTGGCAAGGAGGTGTACTGCCACTGTACTAATCCCGCTTCATTCCCCTGCGTCCCCGAGAGGATTCGAACCCCTATTACAAGCTCCGCAAGCTTGCGTCCTATCCGTTGAACGACGGGGACAGTCGCACCCTAAAATCTCAAAAATCTTTCGAGGACATCGGCAAGCGATTCCTCGCGTTCCGCTTCGGGCACCGATTCTCGAAAAGCATTTCGCACCTCTTCGAGCTGCGCGCGGGGCACATTGATGCGCAGAAGCGTCCGGAATTTCGCTTTGAACCGTATCACGATATCCGGCCATTCTCCCTCCTCGCGGTCATCGAAACTCACATGATCGATATCGTGAAGAGGATAGAACTTTTCCCCGCCAATCGTCAAACCTTTGGGCGTGAGAATGAATTCGACGTGTTCCGGTTTCCGGTCGCCCCATACGAGAACGAGGATCTCGGCGACGATCACGAAGATCATGAAAAGGAAGTTTCGTTCCCAGACGGCAAACCCCAAAATGAGGACCGCGACAACAATGGTTTGCCAATACCACGACGCGCTCTTCTCGCGATAATCGAACTCCGGCGCCACCCATTTCACTTCGGCTTGGGTCATCGTTCCATTATACCCGATATTCACCGAGATGCCCTAAGCGTTTGTTCTTTCCGGAACCGCTCGAACGCAAGTCCGATCAGTTTATCAAGAAGCGTGGAGTACGAAACCCCGCTTGATTCCCAGAGCTTCGGATACATGCTGATCGCGGTAAATCCCGGTATGGTATTGATCTCGCTCACGAGCACGCGGCCGTTCTTTGTGAGAAAAAAGTCCACGCGCCCCATTCCTTCGCAATTCAAAACGCGGTATGCCCTGATCGCGGTGCTTTGGATATGCTTCGCGACTGTCACCGGGAGCCTTGCCGGGATCTCAAGCGCGGCCCCGTTCTCATCGATATATTTCGCTTCGTACGAATAGAACTCATGCCTCGGGATTACCTCGCCCGGCACGGACGCGGTCGGCTTTTCGTTCCCGAGAACCGAGCATTCGATCTCTCTTCCCGCAACCGCCTCCTCGATGATAATTTTTGAATCGTACCGGAACGCTTCTCGCAGCGCGCTCGTAAACTCTTTTTCGTTTCTCACCTTATTGATCCCCACCGAAGAACCGAGGTTCGCCGGCTTTACGAAAAGCGGTAACCCCAAGGAAGCGGCGGTCCGGCGGAACGAGAAGGGTTCGCCTTTGCGCAGCACTGCGAATTTTTGCGTTGGAATCCCGGCTTCCCTGAGCAGCCGTTTCATCACGTCTTTATCCATGCCGACCGCGGAACCCAACACTCCCGCCCCGACGAAGGGAACCCCCGCGAGCTTCAGGAGCCCTTGAATGCTCCCGTCTTCCCCGTACGGTCCGTGGAGCACCGGGAATACCACATCCACCCTCCCGCGAACGGCTCCGCTTCGAACCTCCGCAAGCGCCCCGGAACTTTGCGCGACGAGCGATACTTCCCTGTCTGACTTATTCAGCTTTATGAGCTTCGGATCCTTGTCGTGCAAAAGATAATTCGCCGTAGCGGCGAGCATCCACTTTCCCGCTTTATTGATGCCGATCGGCACCACGTCATATTTCTTCTTGTCGAGCGCTTCGATGACGTTTTTAGCGGATTGGAGCGACACCTCGTGCTCCGCCGATTTCCCGCCGAAAAGAACCGCGACTTTCAGCTTCTTTTTCATCTCGGTTTGAGCGTACCACAAGAGAAGGACTTTGAACTAAAACGCGGATGGGGCCTAAATTGACGGAATCTCCCGCTTCGGTATGATATGCTCAAAGGGCAACGGGCCCTTTTTTAGCTCACGTAACCAAAACCCGCCCTATTCGTTTTCCATGTTAGACGGTGAGAAAAACTTGATCGAATATGCCGTCAGGGGTGAGGCCTCTGCCTTCGGCTCGCTCTACGACCACTACCATCCGAAAATATACCGGTTCGTATTGATCAAGGTGGGCCGTCGTGAGGAGGCAGAGGATCTCACGCACCAGGTTTTCTTGAGCGCCTGGCTCAACATCGGCACCTATCGCGACTTTGGATATCCTTTCTCGAGCTGGCTCTACCAGATCGCGCGGAATCAAGTCATCGACTTTTATCGAACGAGAAAACAGGACCTCTCGATCGAAGAAGTTGACCCGGAATATTTCGCGCAAGCGGCCGATCACCAGTCGACCGTGGACCAGAACCTGAAGCTCGAAAAGGTGAAGCGCGCGATCCGTGCGTTGAAGCCGGAATATCAGGACGTGGTGCTTATGAGGTTCGTCGAGGATCTTTCTTTAAGAGAAGTTGCGGCCGCACTGCAGAAAACCGAAGGCGCCGTGAAGCTCATGCAACACCGGGCAATGCGCCAATTAAAAAACGCCTTAGGCGCCGAATGACATGGAACTGGAAAAACTATTACGACAACTACAAAGCATAAAGCCCGACGCGGACTGCGCGCGGCGGTCGCGCCATGCCATTTTAGGCACGTCTACGCGGAATACTCCCGTGTTCCCCTATCTCGTGCGGTGGGTCGTTCAGGGGTTCCAAGCGGGGTCTTCCGTGGTCCTTGCGATCCTTCTTTTTATCGTAGTGGTTGGCGGCTTCTCGGTTTGGAGCGCCATTACCCCTTTCAATCTTGCAAGCCTTGACCCCAAGAGCCTCCGCGCCGAGGCCGAAGCGGTTGATATTCAGATCCAGCTTGCTCAGATCGCATATAGCGAACCCGCCCGCCTCGCCGAAACGACTACGCCGACGATGGCGATGCCCCTTGCCCCCTCTAGTCCCATAAAGAAAGGCGTCAAAGAGGAAGCGCTAAAACAAGCCAAAGACCTTGGCCTGACGCCGGCAACCTCATCGGAAGAGATTGCTCCGATCGGCATCGACGAAGCGCTCGAAGGGCTCGCAGAATAATATGGAAATCGGTTCCGCCGCCACATTAGCCATTTTGCTCGCGATGGGCGTTCCCCAGTCGGCGCTTGCGGCCGCAAAAGATGCCGGCTGTCCCGCAGTGAACGAAGAGTTCGAGAAGTTCAACGCCGTAAAGAACGATGCGGTGATCGACCCTTCCCAAGCGGCGCGCGAAGAATTGCGCCTTCGGAAAAGTCTATTGCGCGCGGTAATCGATTGTGCGCTGCGGGACGTAAAGACTCTCGAAAACGCCGTGGGTGTCGCCGCTCCCGATGCGGTTGATTCCCAGCTATTACGGAAGCGGTTCCTCGAGCAGTTGCGGGGGGCGGGGCAGTACTACGCTAGCCAGAAAAATCTCATCGAGAATCTTACGATCCGCGGCAGCAAGGATCTTTCACGAAGCATCCGGGATTGGCGCGAAGCGAGCTATGCGCCCCTTCAGGAAAACGCCTTGAATTTCATCATGTGGGCGAAAAACCAAGAACTTGTACAGACGGCGCAGAATCGATTCCAGCAGATCAAACAAACCGTCCGAAGTTTGAATCTTATGCAACACGAAAACATCCGCTCCCTGTTCCTTGGGGCAGAAAGCGATCTCGTGGGCGCGATGGAGTTGAACCAGCGGGTCAAGCGCACGCTTGAACAGCACGATCCGTCGCGGGACGCGCTGCCGCTCATTAAACAAGCTCTCGAGGCGCTGGGCCTGACCTATCAGGATTTCCTTGACCTCAGCAACGCGGTCCAAAAAGTGCTGCCCCGCTAACCGGCTGCGAGATGCGGATCCTTGCGAATGTACGGATTGTGTATTCGTACTCATTTGTATTCCGCGGCGTAACAAAAATAGAAGCGGGCGCCTTTCAGTCGCTTCTCCCCGCCTGCCGGCAGGTCTCACGCGACCGAATCATGCCCACTTCTATTTAGAGCTCTTAGAAACTGATCTACAGGACCGCTTCCTTCAAAGCCTTTCCAGCTCGGAACTTCGGCTTTACGGACGCGGGAATATGTATCTTTTCTCCGGTCTTCGGATTCCGACCCTCGCGAGCCGCACGCTTCGCTATGCGGAACGTGCCGAAACCCGTGATCGCAACGTCCTCGCCGCGGCCCAAAGTCTTTGAAATGGCGTCGAACACGGCTTCAACGGCCCTCTGTGCGGCAGCTTTTGTCTCCATTCCCGCAGCTTTCATCACTGCTTCAACCAATCCGTCTTTCGTCATGTGTCTCGTGGGGCTTCCGCCCCTCTGTTACTCGACCTTTATATCGATTGGAAAAGTATAGCAAAATCCGCATTTGTCAACAAACCGAGCATGTAGATAGGCCCGACGGCGGGGCGGCCTGGCGCGTTATACGGGGTTTCTCGCATCAGTAAATCAGACTGCGGCGATGCCCGGCTCGCCTTTCATCCCGCGATTCCCCATAATATCTGCGTATGCTCAGGAAACTCCAAAATCTGTTGTTTGTAAATCAAAGCGTCCGCCAAACGATAGTGAAAAACGCGTTTTGGCTTTCGTTCGGAGAAGTTCTTGGAAGGGTTCTTCGGACGGGGGTCGTCATCTACGCGGCCCGCGTGCTGGGCCCCGCAACCTGGGGCGTTTTCTCATACGCCGTGAGCCTCGCCGCGCTGCTTACTATTTTTTCGGAAGTCGGCCTGGGAGGCGTCTTGATCCGCGAGGGAGCAAAGAGCGAGGCGCTGCGGATGAAATATTTTTCGACGATCTTCTTCGTGAAGCTTCCGCTTGCGCTATTGAGCTTTTTTTCCATCCTGCTTCTCGCACCCCATATCGCGACAGTGCCGCTTTCACGGGCACTAATTCTTGCAATCGCATTCCTGTCTCTCTTCGACTCGATGCGGGGATTCGGGACCGCGCTCTTCCGAGCTGAGGAAAAAATGGAGCGCGAGGCGGCGGTGAATATCGTCACGCAAGGCGTGATCCTGATCGCCGGACTGTTTGTGCTCCTGCGCAGCCCGTCGCCAGAAGCGCTCGCGTCCGCATATATGATCGGCGCCGCTGCAGGGCTGCTCGTCGCGACGATCTGGCTCGGACGACACCTCGGTGCGCTTTTTTCCCATTTCGACAAATCAATCCTCATCTCGATCCTTCGAACCGCATGGCCATTCAGCATCGTGGGCGTACTGGCGGCGATCACGGTGAACACCGACACCATTATGCTGGGCTGGCTTCGAGATGCAGCGGAGGTCGGCTACTATTCCGCCGCCCAGAAACCGATACTTTTCCTCTATATCCTCCCTTCGCTTCTGGGAGGGAGCTTCTTCCCTGCGCTTGCCCGATTCGCTGCAAACGATGCGCTTCGCTTCCGCATGGTCCTTGAAAAAGGGCTTAAGGTCGTTTTTTTTGTCGCGCTTCCGGCAGCAGCGGGCCTTTTCTTCACCTCTTCCGCAACGACGGAACTTCTGTATGGACCCGAATATGCTCCCGCTGCCGCACCGCTCCAGATCCTCGCGCTCACGCTCCTCACTGCGTTCCCGATGAACCTCGTAGTGAACGGCATTTTTGCCTATAACCGACAGCGGGACCTCATCCTCTTCGGCGCCGTGGGCGTTCTTGGGAATATAATCCTGAACTACCTCTTCATCCCGCACTGGGGAGCCTCGGGCGCCGCTTGGTCGACGCTCATTACCCAGTTCATCAGCAACGGGTTTATCTGGATGCGGCTCCGAGCCCTCAATCGATTCTCCGTCTTCCGCTCGCTCCGCAAAGTGCTTATCGCGACGATTGCGGTCGGGCTTGTCGCTGCCCTCGCCCAATCCGCCGGGATGCCCGTCGCGCTCGTCGTAGCCCTCGCTGCGCTCACCTATGGCGCAACGCTCCTGCTTCTCCGAGAAGAGCTCTTCATCGAGCTCAAGAGGATACTCAAAGAGTAGTCTTCACTTTTTGGGACGTTCGCGGTAATAATGAAGAGCCATGCAGTATGGACCTCTTAAGCGTGCCTTCAAAAAACGGCGGGCGCATGTCGCCGTCGTAGGCCTTGGGTATGTCGGGATTCCGACCGTTTTGGCGATGGTTCGCGCCGGCATACGCGTCACGGGCATCGACATCGATAAAAAACGCGTCGCCGATCTGAACCGAGGCAAAAGCTTCATCGCGGAAATCCCCGATGCGGCGATACGGGAAGCGCAAAAAAAATTCCGCGCGACCACGGACTGGAAGGAGCTCAGGAAGGCAAATGCCGTCCTGATCGCGGTCCCTACGCCGCTTACGAGGAATAAAACCCCCGACACCTCCGCGATCGAAACGGCGGCGAAAAACATTTCAAAATCTCTGCGAAAAGGGACTCTGGTCGTTCTGGAAAGCACGACGTATCCGGGGACGACGGAGGAACTTCTGCGACCGATTCTCGAGAAATCCGGCCTCAGGGCGGGGAAGGATTTCTATCTCGCGTTCGCGCCGGAGCGCGTGGATCCCGGAAGCAAACATCGTTTCACCGATATTCCGAAAGTGGTGGGCGGTATTGACGCACGCTCGACCGAGCTTGCGGCGGCGCTCTATGGAAGCTTTTTGAGAGGGGTTCATCGCGTATCTTCGCCGCGCGCCGCCGAGATGACCAAACTCCTCGAAAACATCTTCCGGCTCGTGAATATCTCGCTCGTGAACGAATTGAAGATGATCGCGGACAAAATGGGAATCGACTTTTGGGAAGTGATAGAGGCGGCGAAAACCAAACCGTATGGCTTCATGCCGTTCTACCCCGGCCCCGGCGTCGGCGGCCACTGTCTCGAGAAACACCAACGCGTCGTAATTGAAGAAAAGAGGGAAGTGAATGCATACACGATGGAGGAACTCTATCGAAAGTATGCCGATGCGTGCGTGAAACGTCAGCCGGCATTGGTTGCGGCGGCACAAGAAAATGTCTCTGACGGGCACACTCTTGCTTTTTCAAAAAATACACATCATTCAGTAAATTCCCCTCTCGCTCCTTTTCGCGTTGCCTCGTTTGATTCTAATAAAGGCACAATTTCCTTTGAGCGGGTTGACTTTATCTCGAAACGAGAGAGTAATCACGTCCTTAACATTAAATGCCATTACAACCGAGAGCTTCGCGTCACGGACGAGCATCCTCTTTATGTGTGGGACGAAGGGACTAAGACACTACGAGTCAAGTGGGCAAAAGACCTCCGGCCGGGTGAGTTTCTGGTATATCCTCGGTTACTTCCTCAATCAACTCGAGTTCCCGCGTATGACCTTATCGCAGCACTCCAAAAACAATTCCCATCGCTTATACCACGATATCGAGTCAAACTTAAGGAAAGGCTCTGGCGCGACTACAAAGAAAATCTCGACCCTTGCTTCGTAGGAGACGATAAAAAACAGGATTACCTGAAAAACAACTCTATTCCTTTAGAGGAGTACCTTCGCATCGAGAAAAATCTTCCTGTCCCGAGAACAAAAATCCTTCTCGTAAGCGGCCGTGGGTCTTCGTTCGGCACGCTACCTGCTATTCTTTCGTTTGATTCCGAATGGGCGAGGCTTTTGGGGTATTACTTAAGCGAGGGGTGTATCACTGAAGACGCGAAAACAATGGGCATAAGATGGACATTCCACTCTAAAGAGAAGGAGTACATAGAAGATGTGGAGGCTATACTGCGCAATAAAGGGATCGCTTTTTCTACCTACCAAGATGAACAGTGGCGGAGTTTTCATATCAAAGTATCTTCAACGCTTCTTGCGCTTTTCTTCCAAGACATTCTTCATACCGGCGTTGACTGCTACACCATGCGCATACCCCAAGAGCTTTTTATGAGCGCGCCAGAATTTCGAAAAGAAGTGCTAGCTGGAATTTTACGCGGCGATGGTGGGGTGTGGCGCACTAATCGTCCAAACTCTTATCGCAAAAACGGCCGTTCTTACACGCATCACAATAACTCTATCGAACTGTGTTATTTCACGTCTTCTCCGATACTCTTCGAACAAGTACAACTCATATTGAATGAGCTGGGCGTAATCTATAAACTCGAACGGCGACCGGGCCTCATAAAGATGAAAGGGCCCGAAAATGCACGGACCCTCGCTGTGCTTTTTTCGGGAGCAAAACGACATCTCGTCGAAGATTATCTTCGACAGATCTCTAAAAGACCTCATTATGATTATGCCCGCACCACTGACGGCTATGTCCTGATTCGGGTAAAAACAATAACAAGAATCGAGGAAGTTCAAGATGTATATTCGTTAGAAGTGAACCGCCATAGCACATTCCTTACTAATGGAGGTCTTGCGATTCACAACTGCATCCCCTTAGACCCTTTTTATCTCTCATGGAAAGCCCGCGAATATAATTTCTTCACCCGCTTCATCGACCTCGCCGGAGAGATCAATGAACTCATGCCGCATCACGTGGTAACAAAGGTCATCTGGGCCCTGAATGCCCGCGGCAAAGCCGTGCGAGGCGCAAAAATACTCGTGCTCGGCGTCGCCTACAAGAAAGACATCGATGACCCGCGCGAATCACCCGCGATCCCCGTGATCTGGGACCTCTTGCGCAAGGGCGCGCGGGTCGTCTACAATGACCCCTTCGTTCGCACTCTGCGCGTGAATGAAAAAGAGCTTCGCTCTTCTCCCCTCACGAAAGACGCCGTGAAGGACGCCGACTGCGTCATAATCCTCACCGATCACGGCGCCTACGATTACCCGATGCTCGCGCGCCACGCAAAATGCCTCGTCGATACGCGCGGAGCGATCAAGACGCGCGGACCAAACATCATTTCGTAACAATGAAATTTTCCATTATCGGGACCGGTTTTATTTTCCCGCGCCATGTGGACTCCATTACGCGCGTCGGCGGGAAGATCCGGCACATCGGCAATACCGCCCGCGGCGAAGGAGAGTGGCGCGACATCGTCCGCAAAACCGACGCGGATTGCGTCGTCGTCCTCGGCCCCAACGATCTCCACTACTCCATGACACAGGAGGCCGCCGAGGCGGGGAAGATCGTGCTCTGCGAGAAACCGCTCACCATAGATTCCCGCGACGCGGAATCGCTCGCGAAATACCGGAACGTGTTTACCGTGCTCCAGCTCCGCCATCACCCGATCGCAAAAAAGCTTGAAGCCGAAATTAATCCGAATGAAACGTACGAAATCGAAATGGATATTTCCGTATATCGTGACGGTGCAGGATACTACCACACGTGGAAAGGAGTCCGGGAACGGAGCGGCGGCGTGCTCTTCATCATCGGCATCCACTACTTCGATATGCTGCTCCACCTTTTCGGAGCCTCCACCCGCACAGAGACGCATTCGCTCGACCAAAAAACCGGCACCGGGGTCATCGAAGGGAAGAACTACGCGTGCAATTGGAAAGTGAGCACCGATGCGCCGAGGGACAACCAGCGCCGTACATTCAAGATCAACGGCGTGGATTATAACTTCTCTTCGCAAGACAACCTTTCCTACGAGAATCTCCATACATGCGTATACGAAGACTTGCTCCAGGGGAAAGGGATCGCGCCGGCGCAGGCGCTTCCTTCCATCCGACTCGTGGAAGAACTTTACAAGAACATCGAAAAGGCGTAGAGTCTTGCCGGTTCCAGGAAAGGAGCATGCCATGATCCACCCGAACGTAGTCCTCTATCGGCGCGAGCTCTCGAACATCGCCGACGGGGCAACCATCGGCGAAGGGTCGAAGGTCCACTCCCACGTCTGGATCGGCCCCCGAGTCGTGATCGGCGCGCGGTGCAAAATCCAGGCGTTCGCATTCATCCCGGACGGAGTCACGATCGAGGATGATGTTTTCCTCGGCCCGCGCGTTACGTTCACCAACGACGCTCACCCTCCTTCGGGCGGGAAGGGCTGGGAATCGACGCTCGTGAAGCGCGGCGCCGTGATCGGCGCGAACGCGACGATCCTCCCCGGAGTCACGATCGGCGAAGGCGCCGTGGTCGGCGCCGGAGCGGTCGTCACGAGAGACGTGCCGGATCACGCGACCGTGGTCGGCAATCCCGCGCGCCCTATCAGACGGTAGGGCGCGTACCATTTCTCTTTTCCTTAACTCGCCCTCGGGGTATTCTTTTTTCATGCAGTTTATCGACCTCCCGGCTCAATACCGCAGGCTAAAACGGGACATCGACCGCGCAGTGTTGAAAACGATCGGGGCGGGCCAATTCATACTCGGCGCGAACGTTGCCGAACTCGAGTCGAGAATTGCGAAACTGGCGGGCACCGCGCATTCGGTCGGGCTCAACTCCGGCACCGACGCGCTCTTTCTTACGCTCAAGGCGCTGGACATCGGCCGCGGCGACGAGGTAATCACCACGCCGTTTTCGTTCGTCGCAACCGGAGAGATGGTCGCACAGACGGGAGCAACGCCCGTGTTCGCGGATATTAATCCGAAGACGTATACCATAGAACCCTCGCAAATCAGGCGCGCGATCACGAAGCGCACGAAAGCCGTCATCCCCGTCCACCTTTACGGGCAGATGGCGGACATGCGGTCGATCATGCAAATCGCGAAACGGCATCGTCTTGCGGTCATCGAAGATGCCGCGCAAGCGCTCGGGGCAAGACAGGCCGGCGCGGGCGGGGCGAACGGCAGGTGGCGGGCGGCGGGCTCGATCGGGCATGCGGGATGTTTCAGTTTTTTTCCCACGAAAAACCTCGGGGCGTGCGGAGACGGCGGCATGATTACGACGAACGACGGGGTTCTTGCCGAACGGATACGGCTTCTCCGGAACCACGGATCCCGAAAAAAGTATCATCACGAATTTCTTGGATATTCCTCCCGCCTCGACGAACTTCAGGCGGCGATCCTTCTCGTGAAACTCCCCCATCTCAAGAACTGGAATTCCGCGCGGGCGAATATCGCCGCGAATTATACTGCGCAACTCCGAAACATCCCGACGCTCGCGACTCCCGTGCGTGCCCCCGGGAACACTCACATTTTTCACCAATACACCGTCCGCACTCCAAGACGAGACGCGCTTCGCGCGTATCTCGAAAGACGCGGGGTCCCGACGAGCGTTCATTATCCGCTTCCGATCCATCTTCAACCGTCATTCCGCTATCTGAAACTTACATCGGGAGCGTTCCCGGAATCCGAACGCGCAAGCCGCGAAGCGCTGTCGCTGCCGATATATCCGGAAATCCCCTCGCGCGATATTGTTCGAGTCGTCAAAACAATCAGAGAGTTCTTCTCGCGATCATGAGACTCGCATTTCTTGCCGCGGCAAACTCCATCCACGGCATACGCTGGGTAGATTATTTCGCGCGGCGCGGGCATGCCGTCACGTGGATCTCGCTTGCTCCTCCGGGAGCCGAAGCGGAAGAAGTCGCGCCACGGACGCATTTTCATGAGATTACCCCCTCGCCGCTCACGGACGTAAGCGGCCGGTTTGCGATCCGCCACCTGGGCAAGGCGGCGCGGCGCGTGAAAGAAATTCTCCGCGAATCTGCGCCCGAAATTCTCCATGTGCACTCCGCCGGAACGTACGGCATGGTTGGAACGAAAAGCGGCTTCCATCCGCTCGTCCTCACCCCGTGGGGCTCGGATGTGCTCTTGGGTTCGACGTTTCGAGAATTCGCTTTGCGCAAAATCGTCCGCTCTGCGGATGCGTTGACCTGCGACGGGGAGAACACGAAGGCGCGCCTTATCGAACTCGGCGCGAAACCCGAAACGATCTCGCTTATACGCTTCGGAGTGGAAATCGAGAAATTCGCGGTTCCGCGGATCCCGCATCGGGGAATCGCCGTTATTTCGCTCCGAACGCTCATTCCCGTTTATGACGTGAAAACGCTCGTCCGGGCGGCAGCACTGGCGAAGCGATCGATGCCTGATTTGCGCGTTATAATCGCCGGCGAGGGCTCGGAGCGTTCCTCTCTTGAAGCGTGTGCGCGGGAGCTCGGCATCCAAGACTCCGTGGCGTTCACGGGTCGATATCGCCCGGAGAATCTCCCCGAGATGTTCGCCGGAGCGGATATATACGCATCCACGTCGCTCTCCGACAGCGGCCTTTCCGCTTCCACCGCGGAGGCAATGGCGGCGGGGCTCCCCGTGGTCGTTTCGGACTCGGGAGATAATCGGGATTGGGTCGAAGAGGGAGCGGGGGGGCATGTCGTTCCCTGTGGAGACGCCGAGATGTTCGCTCACAAAATCGCCGCGCTCGCAAAAGACCCGCACATGCGGGCCGCCTTCGGCTTGCGGAATCGGGCTATAATCAAGGAACGGAACGATTACGCGCGCGAGATGGAGAAAATGGAAAAACTGTATGCGGAAGTTATTGCGAATCATAAAAAGGATCGCGGATAAAACGATCGGCTCGAACGCCGACGCGCTTTTCTGGCGTTTCCGGCACGTATTCGACCGCCGATGGGGAGAGAGCTATATCAGCGGGGATTCTTTGGGCCATCCGCATCGCACACTTCTCATTGACCGAATATCCGCCTATGCCCCTTTCCGGTCGCTTCTGGAGGTCGGCTGCGCTTCCGGCCCGAATCTTTACCTGCTCGCCAAACGCTTCCCCGCAGCCCGTTTTTACGGCACCGACATCAGCGCGTACGCGATTCGGAGAGGGGAAGAGTGGCTCAAGGAACAAGGAGTGCCGCAGATAACGCTCTCGCAGGCGGACATCGGGGATCTCGCTCGTTTCCCGGAAAAAAGCATCGATATCGTAATAAGCGACGCGGTGTTAATCTACGCCGGTCCGGGCCGGATCGAGGCGGTCGTAAAGGAGTTCGTGCGCGTGGCGCGGAAGGCGATCGTGCTGGTTGAGTGGCATACGCCGGGGCCGCAATCGGAATACCGCGATCACTGGGTGCATAATTACCGGCTTCTCTTCGAAAAGTTCGCGCCGCCGGCTTCGATCAGCGTCACAAAAATCCCGCCGGAAATCTGGGCGGGCAATTGGGCGCGATACGGCTATGTCATCGAGGTTCGACTGTAGCGCTTCTTTCGCTTATAATCCCGCTCGCATGAAAAAAGTCCTTATTATCACCAATCTTTTCCATTCTTCGCCGCGCATTCCGGGCCTCTCGAAATACCTGCCGGAATTCGGCTGGGAACCCGTCGTGCTTGCAACTCCCTTAGGGGAAAATCCCGAAGCGCGTTTGGGGCCGCCCAACGATTTTACGAAACGCGTCCGGACGATAGAGGTTCCATATAAAGATCCCATTCCGTTCTTGAAACGCTTGGGAGGATTCGGATCGGAGGAAGGCTCCCGCGTCCAGCTTGAGAAGCGCTTCGGGAAAGAGCGGGGGGGCATTGTGAAACCGATCCTCCGGAAGCTCATCATTTGGGCCGGCGCGATTATCGCCTATCCCGACGAAATGCGCTGGTGGCGCACGCCAGCCGTTCGAACCGCATCTGCCATGCTTCGGAAAGAACACTTCGACGCAATCCTGACGAGCTCCTCTCCGGTTACGAGCCACCGGATCGCGAAAGAGCTCGTGCGGCGATTCCGCCTCCCGTGGGCGGCCGATATGCGCGATCTCTGGACCCAGAATCATAACTATCTGCACCCCGCGATCCGGAAGTTTTTTGAGACTCGGCTTGAAATGCGCACGCTCTCCGCGGCGGACGCATTCACCACCGTTTCGGAACCGCTTGTGGCGCATTTGAAGTCGCGGTATCCCGGAACTCCCGCAACTTCCATCCCGAACGGCTTCGATCCGGAAAAAGTGAATGAGCCGCCGATCGCCACATCCAAAGAATTTTCCATAAGCTACACCGGAACCATTTACCCGGAGAAGCAGGATCACGCAAAAATACTGGACGCGCTCCGCGAACTTATTATGGAAGATGCGATCGACCCTTCCCGTACGAAATTGCGGTTCTACGGCGTACCCCAGCCATGGCTTCGGACCGCCGCCGAAGCGCGCGGCCTAGGAAGCGTTGTCGAACAACCGGGCATGAGATCCCGCACGGAGATCGGCAATATCCAAAAATGGTCTCAGGTCCTTCTTGTGTTCGCTTGGGAAGATCCGAAAGAGACCGGCGTTCTCCCCACAAAACTATACGAGTACTTCGCCGCCCGAAGGCCCATACTCGTTACCGGAGGCACCACGGGGGAGCGATTCCGAGAAATGCTTGATGAGGCGAAAGCCGGCTCGCATCCGATGACCGTTCAGGAAATAAAAAAAGTCCTCCTTGCGTATTATGAGGAGTATGTCCGAACCGGTTCCGTGTCATACCGCGGCGATGCCCGGGCGATGGATCGATATAGCTACCGTTCAATGGCAAATGAATTCGCCAAGGTGCTCGACGGGGTCGTAGCGGGTAGAATATAGGAAAGCGGGCGTCCGGATCCAACATCCTTGACTCGAACCATGCCATACGATACAGAGCGCCAATTCCGGCTCACGCCAGAAGAGTATCTCGCAAAATTGGATTTTCTGAATTGGTATCGCTACTTTTTTATAGTCCGCGAACTCTGCCGTATGCGGGCGAAGACGGTTCTTGAGATTGGTCCTGGAGAAGGCACGGTGAAGCGCGTAATGCTCCCGTTCGTCGAGACATATACGACGATGGATATCAACGAGCGCCTGGGGCCGGACGTAGTGAGCGACGTGCGCATCTCCGCACCGGAGCTCTCCGGAAAATTCGATGCGGTTATCGCGGCGGATATTCTGGAACATATTCCATTTCCGGAACTCCTGGCTGCATTAAGGAATATGCACGAATATCTTGCTCCGGGAGGCCACGCGCTTATCACGATCCCCCATCGCGCATGGTTCACGTTCCGTATGTCGTGGCGCGACTACCGGCACCATGTACTCCGAGCGCCGGGATGGTTCCGCACCCTCTACCACCGGTTAAAAGGGCGGCGCGAAAACCCAATCGATCCGGATCATGCATGGGAAATCGGCGACGGGACGCACCGCGTGCGAGATGTGGAGGAGCGAATGCGCGATGCGGGATTCGCCATCCTAAAACGAGAGCCTCTTCTCTATGTCGATTTTTGGGTACTTAGAAAATAGATCTGATGAGGAAACGCGCCATTGATGTTATTGTGTCCGGATGCGCCTTGATCCTTCTTTCCCCATTCTTCCTTGTGATAGCCGCGCTTATTAAGGCAAAAGATCGCGGCCCCGTCTTCTATCGCGGCGAGCGGGTGGGTCTCCATGGGAGACCGTTCCGAATTTTCAAATTCCGCAGCATGGTCGTGAATGCCGAGAAAACGGGGGTTGCTTCGACCGCATCCGGGGATCCCCGCATTACCCCAATCGGTAAGTTTCTCCGCAGGACGAAACTCGACGAAGTTCCCCAGCTTATTAACGTGTTTAGAGGAGACATGAGCTTGGTAGGCCCGCGGCCCGAGGTCAAAAAATTCACCGACCTCTACACGACCGAAGAAAAAGCGCTCCTCACGATCAGGCCCGGCATGACGGATTATGCCTCTCTCTGGAACTTCAATGAAGCAGAAGCGCTCGAAGGAAGCGCCGATCCCGACAAGGACTATTTGGAAAAGATCCGACCGGAGAAGATCCGGCTCCAATTGAAGTATTTCCGCGAGCAATCGTTCTTGACCGATTTGAAGATCATCTTCCTTACGATCAAAAAAACGCTCGTGGGGAAATAACCGTATGAAAGCGGTTCCTCCGGCAAACCCGTCCGACCCTCGCGGTCTGCGCACATGGGAATGGCATGTGGAGACAGGTAAGCAAATCACCGTTTTTCGCCGCTTTCGCGGGGAAACTTTCGGAAACCATTTTCACAAGGGAGGAGACCCGTCCAAAAATCCAGAGCGGATCCTTTTGGTCTCCGGCACCATGGAAGTTGAATTACTTGACCGAAACGGCGCGTATAAAAAAGAGGATCTCCGCACCGAGAAAGGACCGGTGGAGTTTTCTATAGAACCCTGGGTGTTGCACCGCTACCGGGCCGCTGCCGATTGCCTATATATCGAATACCGCATTACCCGGTTCGATCCGCAGGCGCCGGACACGTACCCGCCTGAGGAATTCGGGAGGAACTTCCACGACTGAAACCCGCGCCGGTTGACGTCCTGTATTGATATCTTATAGTAAAAACTGAGAATAGGGCGGGGTATCGCCTTTTCCGTTACCTAAGACATGACCGATTACAGAAAAATCGCGACCGACGCGCGCCGGAAGGTGATCGAGATGATCTACCGGGCGCAATCAAGCCATGTAGGATCAAATCTATCGGCAATAGACATCCTTACCGTTTTATTCGAAAAAATGGACGTGAAGAAGGATAAGTTCATCGCAAGCAAGGGGTGGGTGGCCGCTTCTCTTTATTATTTTTTATGGAGAAGGGGAAGTATTACAGAAGAGGAATTGAATAGCTATTGTCAACAAATTGAGTGTCCTGAATGCAATGGGACAGGGATTGCCAATGGAGTAAATAAAAAGTAACATGAATATGTGTATAAGATTTGCAAAACTTGTAAAAGAAAGTTCATTCCAAAAGACGATAGACCAACAAGGCCAGCTAAATTTTGTTCCCGAAAATGTATTCGTAACAAAACGCAATTTAAAAAGGGGCATACAATTCGTCTTGGATTAAGACCACCGAAATATGCTTGGGACAACGACAATTCTAAAAAGACGAGATTTAAAAAGGGGCATACTTTCGGTTTTAGAAAAGGTCATGTCTCTTGGAATAAAAATAAAGATTTTGGAAGCATCGAACATCTTGCGAAACGAATTTCATGGTTAACCCTTTACCGAAAATGGAGGTTGGCAGTTAAACGAAGAGATGGCTTTAAATGCATTCAATGTAACAGCAGAAAAAAATTAAACGTTGACCATTATCCGACTTCATTGGCTCAGCTCGTAAAAGAGTACAAAATAGAATCACCGCAAGAAAGTAAGAAAATTAAGAAATTCTGGGACACTAAAAATGGGCGAACGCTTTGTATATCATGTCATAAACAAACACTAAATTATGGAAGAAACTTCGTGCAAAAAATGCAACGGGACCGGCAGGATTTGGAGTAAGTTTATTGGACTTACGGAACCCGTGCATCCTGATATAATTTTTGCCGGTGGGTCGATGGGACTTTCGTTTCCCGCCGGAGTCGGCTTCGCTTTAGCGAAGAAACTTAAAGGCGAGGAGGGGAAAATTCACATTTTGATGAGCGACGGAGAAATGCAAATCGGCACTACCTGGGAGTCGGTTTTAATCGCGAGACAACATTCTCTTTCCAATTTAGCGGTTTGGGTAGACAATAACCGTTTGCAAGCCATGGGGCTGACCAAGGAAATACTTAACATTGAGCCGATAGACGAGCGGGTCAAATCGTTCGGCTGGTCAGTCCAGAGGATAGACGGTCATAATTTTGAAGAAATTGAATCGGCTTTGGGAAAACTCTCCGATTCATCGCCGAACATGATTATCTGCGACACCATAAAAGGCAAGGGAATTTCTTTCATGGAAAACGATAACCTCTACCACTATAAAATGTTGTCGGAAGAAGAATATAATAACGCACTGGCAGAGTTAAAATAACAAAATGGGAGAAATCATTAAAAATGAGGACGGCAGACGCGTATTCGTCAATACTCTAAACGAGCTAGCGGAAACTGACCCAAATATTATTGTCATTATTCCTGATGTTGGATTTAATTACTTAGACGACCCAAAAAACAAATTTAGAGTGATAAATTTAGGCGTTACCGAAGCCAGCGCTACGGTAATTGCTGCCGCTTTGGCATTAAGTAACTTTTCCGTTTGGATTTATACCATGATTCCGTTTGTTCTCTTTCGCCCTTATGAAATGGTTAGGAATGCCATTGTCAAGCACAATGCCAATGTGAAATTGATTGGGGTCAAGGGCAGTGAGAAATACAGATTCCTCGGTTTTTCTCACAACTTACTTCACGAAGAAGAAGACATAAATGTTTGTAAAAATATTGGCCTAAAGTACTGCAACCCGCAGTCGCTAGATGAAGTAAGAAGCATCATAATTGCAGCGTACAACGAAAAAAGGGCTGTTTATATCCGACTCTAAATCCAGCGGAATAAAAGCCCGCCTTATTGAACGCTGGGGTCTATATTGTTCGCGACTACTCCATGGAATCCCGCTCCGCCATCGCCGCCGCCGGAAAAAAGTTCCGGACGAAGAACGTCTCGCGGCAGGTCCGGAAGATCGTCATCTCCCCGATCAAGGAGATGTCGATCTTGGCCGATTTATGGGAGGAGGAGAGCGGCAATCGGGTCGTTTCATTCGGGCAAGGAATCCCCTACTGGGACACGCCTCAGAACATCAAGTCCGCGATACGGCGCGCGCTTCGAGAGCTCGATACCGCGAAGTACACACTTGAACCGGGCATCACGGAGCTTCGCAGGCTTCTCGCCCGCCACATTGAGAGTTCCCGTGGCGTTCGAAGCGTAGAGGCGAAAAAGGAAATAATGGTCACGGTCGGCTGCCAGGAAGCGGTCGATTGCGCGCTCCGGAGCGTCGTCGACCACGGCGACGAAGTGCTCCTGCCGGAACCCGCATTCGCTTCGCATATCGAGCAGATCCTCCAGTTCGGCGGAGTACCGCGCTTCGTGCCGCTCAAAGAAAAAGACGGGTGGCGCCTTGATGCCGCCGCGTGCGAGAAGGCCGTAACGAAGAAAACGAAAGCGGTGCTCTTTAGCACCCCATCGAACCCCACGGGAGCAGTTTTCGAAAAACGCGACCTGGTTGCGCTCGCGAAGCTCGCCAGACGAAAGAATCTCATAATCATCACCGACGAAACGTACGACTTCCTTACGTACGACGGCGCGAAACACTTCTCTCCCGCACGCATTCCGGAGATCCGCGACCGCGTGATCCTTTGCGGGAGCTTTTCCAAAAAATATGCCCTGACGGGCTATCGAGTTGGTTTCGCGTTCGCCGACGAAGGGCTCATCGACCACATGCTCAAAGTCCATGACGCCCTGGCGATCTGCGCGCCGGCGATCTCGCAGAAAGCCGCGATCGAGGCGCTTAGGGGTCCGCAGGGTTCGGTAACGCAAGCCGTTTCGCGTCTTCGCCGCAACCGGGCGCTTATGTGCCGGGAGCTCGACAAACTCGCAGAATTCTTCGAGTACCAAAAACCGCGCGGCGCGTATTATATTCTCGCGAAAGTGAAACGGCGCGGCGTTAATTCTTTCACGCTCGCGGTGCGAATTCTTCGTGAAGCGAACGTGGTGGTGATCCCCGGCGCCGCGTTCGGTCCTTCCGGCGAAGGACACATCAGATTTTCGTTCGCGGGAGATCCGAAACGCATCCCGATTGGATTTAAGCGGCTCACCCAGTGGCTCCGGAATTGGAAAGCAGAAGGATATAAATTGTAATCTCTGCTGATTCTCCCTATTATAAGCTCTATGCCGGGTAGTGAAAATCCGGCCCGGCAACAACTAACAAGTCGAATTTCTACTGCCCGGTATGCCGTACAAAGTCCGTTTTGCAAATCCGCAAAAACAATATCAGGATCACCGCGACGAGTTCATCGCCGCATTCGACGACGTGTTGACGCGCGGCGACATCGTGATGCGCAAGGACCTTGCGCAGTTCGAGGAGGATTTCGCGAAATTCGTGGGGGTGCGATACGCCTTCGGCGTGAATTCCGGCACTTCGGCTATTTATTTGGGCCTTCGCGCCGCAGGAGTGAAGGAAGGCGACGAGGTCGTCACCGTGGCGCATACGTTCATTGCGAGCATCTCCTGCATCGGACTTTTGGGCGCAAAACCGATTCTGATCGACGTGGGCCGAGATTTTAATATGGACCCGAAGCTCATCCTAAAAGCGCTCACGCCTCGCACGACGGCGATCGAACCCGTCCATTTGAACGGCCGGGTGTGCGATATGGAACCGATCATGGACATCGCGAAACGGAAGGGGCTTCTCATCGTGGAAGACGCGGCGCAGGCCTTGGGCGCAACCTATCGCATGGCCGACGGCGCCGTAAAAAAAGCGGGTTCTTTTGGGGCAGCGGGCGCATTCAGCCTCTACTGGGCAAAAGCGCTGGGCGGCTGGGGAAATAACGGGATGGTGACGACGAATGATCCGGAAGTCGCGGAGAAAGTGCGCCTCATGCGCTATAACGGCGAAGACCGCGAAACGCGCCGTTTTTTCCATCACAGCCACAACCTCCTTATGGACAACCTCCATGCCGCGCTCCTAAACGTGAAGTTTAAATACTTTCCGGCGTGGCTCCTGCGCCGGGGAGAGATCGCCGAGCGATACCGCGCCGGGCTCGAAGGCGCGCCGCAGGTGAAAACCCCCCACTACGGCGACGATCGGTTCTCCGATATATACACCAACTATGCGATCCGCGCCGAGCGACGGGATGAACTGAAGGCGCACCTCGATGCAACCGGAATTGAAACGATGATCTCGTGGGCGGAACCGGCGTACCGCCAGCCGCTTATGCTCCCCAACGACATCCGCCTCGAAGAAACCGAGAAGATATGCAAGGAGGTCATTTCTCTGCCGATGTATCCGGAACTCACGAATGACGAGGTAGACCGCGTAATCGCGGGCATCAGGGATTTCTATGCGCGGTAATGGCTTGCTTTTTTTGAATTATTTGGAGTAATATTCCGAATCAGCCGCGGAGGTCGCGGCCATGAATATATGGGACCACTTATGCGTTTCGCCGAATCGCTTCGCGCGCACAAATTTTTCGCCTTCGCCCCTCTTGACGCGGCCCTCACCGCGCTGTCCCTTCTTGCGGCATTTTACTTGCGCTTCGATCTCTCATTCCCGCCGCAATATGCCGATGTGTTTTGGACGGCCGTCCCCGTTCTCGCGATCCTGAATATCGCCTTTCTCCTTCGCTATAATCTTTACTCGTTCACGTGGTCCTTCGTGGGGCTTACGGAATTGGGCCGGCTCATTAAGGCGCTCACCTTTGCAAGCGCATTTTTCGCGCTCGCCATTCTCGCCGACAGGGAAACGACTAATGTTTTTGCGGGGTTCCCGAGATCGGTCGTTCTTATCGGCTATATTTTGAACGTTGTGCTCATTGGCGGCGTTCGGATCGGCAAGCGCCTGTGCTCGGAAATCGTGCTCCGCAAGCCTCCGCTCGGAAGCGCCCGGACGATAGTGGTTGGCGCGGGAAGCCAAGGTGAGCAGATCATCAGGAGCCTTCGCCTCGCAGGCACTGCAATAGACATCGTGGGGATCATCGACCCCAACCCCGCGAAACAAAATACGCTTATCCATAACATCCGCGTGATCGGACGCATAGATGACATCCCTTCGCTGGTCGTTGCGCACCGCGTGGAAAGCGTGGTAATCGCGCTTGGCGAAGCGCACGGCGACTACATTCGAAAAGCCGTACGCCGAGCGCGGGAAGCACGGGTTCAGAAAATCAAGATCATTCCCCAGTTCTCCGACCTTCTGGGACAAAAAATCAGCTTCGAAGCGCTCCGCGATGTTTCGGTTGAAGACCTCTTGGGCCGCGATCCGGTGCAAATCGACACCCAAGAGATCAGGTCGTTCGTGAACGGCAAGAGGGTTCTCGTGACGGGCGCGGCGGGTTCGATCGGGAGCGAGATCTGCAGGCAGCTCGTGTCTTTCGGGCCGCACGAGATCTTCATGCTCGATTTCAACGAGAGCGGCCTCTTTGATATGGAAGCGGAGTTCAAAATGAAATTCCCCGAACAGGCGATCCGGCCCCTTATCGCAAGCATTACGAACACCTCGAAGATCAAGGGGCTTTTCCAAAAGTTTCGGCCCGAGGTCGTATTCCACGCGGCCGCGTACAAGCACGTTCCTTTAATGGAGGAGTGGCCGGATGAAGCTGTCGCTACGAATATTTTCGGAACCGCGGTTCTTGCCGAGGCCGCCAGGGAAGCGAATGTGAAAAAATTTGTTCTTATCTCCACGGACAAAGCCGTGAATCCCACCTCGATCATGGGACAGACGAAACGGGCCGCCGAGCTTGTGGTGCAGGCGGAGAACGAGGCGGGGCCGACCAGGTTCGTCTCGGTGCGGTTCGGAAATGTCTTGGGCTCCCGAGGCAGCGTGGTGCCCCTCTTCGAGGAACAGATCCGGCGCAGGGCGCCGATCACGGTCACACACCCCGAGATGCAGCGCTATTTCATGACGATCCCGGAAGCGGCGCTCCTTGTGCTCGAAGCAGGAGCCGTAGGGAGCGGAGGCGAGGTGTTTATTTTAGATATGGGGAAGCCCGTGAAGATCGTGGACCTCGCGCGCGAGCTCATCCATCTCTCCGGACTCGAACCAGACAAGGATATCCCGATCGTATTCACCGAAGTGCGCCCGGGAGAGAAGCTTTTTGAGGAACTTCTCACCGCCGAAGAACGGGCGCAAGGCGCCACTAAATGGCAAAAAATATTCGTTGCGCAGGGGGCGAAGCCGAAGGATGCGCAAACGATTCGCGTGCGCCTCCGCGCGCTTCAGAGTGCGCTTCATGATTCCTCGACGGACCTTCGCGAAAAAATCAGGGCGTTTATCGAATAACATCCATCTTGCCGCTGCCGGCCGGCAGGCAGGGCAGAGGCATCGCCGGCCCGAGACGACCCGAAACCCGGGCGGCGAGCGGCGATTTTACAGTTCATCCAGCACGCTCCACTTGCCCTGCCTTGCGAGGTCGATCACGATGTCCATGTCGTTTACGGCCGACGGGTCGATTTTTTTGATCGCCTCCGCGTGCCGGATCACGCCGTCCGCATTCCGGAGCAGGCGGTAGATGATCACCGCGTCATAATGGTAATCCTTTTTCTGCGGATGGAATGAGGTTAACACCTCGAGTACATCCGCCATTTCCTCGTATTCCCCCCATGTGCGGTAAAGGACAACCATATTCTTCAGGTCGCTCTCGAGGAATAAGTAGTATTGGGTCGCCGACGGATCGTTCCCTGGATACGGCTCGCCGCTTCCCAGTTTCGTCCGCGCGAACTCGCGCGCGTTGTTCATCTCCGCCGCCGCTTCTTCGCGGTAACTGTCTCCTTGCGGTGTGCCGCGGAACTTTGCCGAATCCGCCGCGAGCGCGAGATTGACTGCGAGCTCGTAGTGCGATTTCGCCAGTCGCGCTTCGAGCGCCAACGTCTCTCGCGAGAGCGCGATCGCCTCCTCGTACCTATCCTGCCCCGCAAGGGTGAATGCAAGGTGGTACCGCAACCCTTGCCGCGTCGGAGAAAGTGCGACCGCCTTCCGGGCGTATTCTTCGGTCCGGACATAGAGCGCGGGGTCGTCTTTCGCGCGTTCGTTATACGCTTCGATCAGACGAGCCCAATTTCGGGGGTCCCACGGTTCCCGCTTTGTCGCTTCTTCGAGCGCATCAAGCCCTTTGTTCACCAGCGGATCGAATTGTTTGTTCCGCAACAGATTGCTGTTATAGAGAATCTCCGCGAACTTTCCGCGAAGTTCCATCTGGAGGAAATTGTACGGTTTCAGAAAGGAATCGGATGCCTGCAATATTTTTTCTCCGACGCGGAGCTTCATCGCGTCCCGGAACGCTACGGCCTGATAGATGAGCCGACCGTTCCATGCGTAAATCATGTAGGCGAGGCCGAGACTCGCTGCGGCCGCGCACGCGAGAATGACCGGGGCAGGCAGCCGCGCGAACCGCCCGACGCGGCCCATCGGGCCGGATTGCGCACGCTGAACCGCCGAGGTCCGCCTCTCCTCTTCATAGATAAGGAATCCAGCGAGCGCGAAGAACGGTATGTACGAAGTTACCTGATCAAACAGAAACAGGTTCTGCACGATGTAGGCGACGACCACTCCGCCGATCGCAGCGGATTCGAGCACGGCGCCCCGCGAAAGCCGTCTCCAGAGAACCAGGAATATCGAACCGAGGATCGCAAAATATGAAAGAATGCCGACCGCTCCCTGCGTTACCAAAACGTCGGCGAACCGGTTATGCGCGCGATCGAACCAGTCTTCGGCAAAGAACGAATAAGACGGATCGTAGTGTTTGTTGTAGGCAACGCTGTAATTCTCCATTCCCCAACCCAATATCGGGCGCTCTTTCCATGCGTCAACGCTTACCCGAAGGCCGATGAGGCGGGTGACCACGGAGGGATTCTCGAGCGTGGCCGTGGCGAGCCGCCCCATACCAGGAATCCGAAGCCAAAGCGGCGATTCCCTTGTAAGCCAGAAGGCGCCGGCGAAAAGAATGACGAATGCGAATATGGCCGCGGCCGCGGCGCGAATGCGCCTGCGTTCCGCGCTTCCGATGAGAATCAAGGCCGCGGCGAGAAGGCCCGCAGCGAACCCGACGATCGCACCTCGCACTGCGGTCAAAAATATGCCCGAAACGAATATGAGAGCCAATAATCCCGCGCCGTATTTTACAAACGCTTTTTGAGCCCTCGCACACACCAAAGCCGCCGGAGCGAGTGCGAGGATAAGATAGCTCGCGAGGAATGAGGGGTTGCCCGAGAACGACCCGGGCTGGCGGGCAAAATCAAGTCCGAAAAATACCGGCACATCGTAATACTGGAACCACGCGTAGAGCACGGAAACGAACCCGACCCCGAGCGTTATCCAAAAGAACCGCATCCAATCTCTCCGCGCAAAGAAAGCGAGGGCGAGAAGGAGGAACGCTAGGTAGTGGAGGAACCCCAGGAGCCCCTCGCCCCTCTGGAGGTCTCCGAAAAACCCTCGATATACATTCGGCGCCAAAAGCGTGCTAAAGACCGCGGAGAGCGTGAATATGGCGATCGCGAGGAACAGCGGGCTCTTTAGAGCGCCGGAAACGGAAACTCCTTCGACTGACCAGCCGTTCGCGACGATTCGGTCATCCTTTTTCCCGATCGCGCGGATCGCGAGATATACGAACGCGCCGATCAGTGAAAGTTCCACGAGCACCCGATAGAAAATGGCCTTCGGGAATACGAACGGGAAGAAATACCAGGAGTCGACGACCACGAGCGGCGTAAGCGCCGTGGCGAGAAGCGTCCACACGATCGTGGACCGCACAATGCGTTCGATGGACATGCGTTGCGATAAAAATTCGTTGTATGCGCGTGCCGGGCAAAGCATTCGCCGCCCTGCATGCGGATTCCATTCTACTAAGAACGGCGGATAAGTCCAGTTCTGCGGCCTATTGGCCGTATGGGACTTATTGGACTTATATATCTGATTGGCTTAGGGGCTGATCAGACCGGCAAACACAAAGCGGCCCCTTGCGGGGCCGCTTGTGCGCGTTCTAACCCAAGGGGTTAGTTCGCTCGCGAAAGCGTGTCTGACGGGAAGGTCTCCACGTAGACGCCGTTCGCCCAGTCGGTCGTCAGCAAGGTGTGACCCGTTGCCGAGTTATCCGACCAGACAAAACCAGCATCCTCCGCGTTAACCGCTCCATCGACGCCGGTATTCGCGTTGCCCGCTGCAGACCGCCACGCCACACCCTTTTTGATGCTCGCGGTGGTTGCATCCACGCGAAGCACAAGCTGGGTCGAGACGCTCGAGTTCTGCCCGGGCGCGGTGACCGTACCGGTCAGGCGGTACTCTCTCGCTTGGCCAGCGGGGATGCTCTCCTCGTTGGTCAGAACGATGATGTACGTGCCTGCGGTCGAGGTGCCGCCGGTGGCCGTCGTACCGATCGTCAGGTTCGCGCCGTTCGTCAAGTCACGCAGCGTGAACGCAGCGACATTCGCTCCGAAGAGCGGAGCCGTTGCGGCCGCGGTGTTGATGTTGAAGCTCACGGTGTTCCACGACAAGATCTCGTTCGAGGTCTTATTCGTCACGGTGAACTTCAAGAGATCGTTCGAACCGCTCGTAAGAAGCGTGCCAGCAGAAGCAACAGTGATGGCAGGATAGGTCTTGTAGAGGACCTTCTCGTTGCCCTTCGCGCCGCCTGCCGCGCCGTTGTTCGTCACGGTGGTTGCAGCGCCGCTTGCTTCAAAGCCGGTTGGCCGCACGTGGGCAAAGAGACTCCGACCGGTTGTGGCGCCAGCCGCAATGGTCGTCGTATCCGCCTTCACGGTCAAGGTCTTGGTCTGATCCTTGCCGATGAGCCACGAGAGATCTTCGACGGTCACCTCGCCGGCCGCGGCGCCGGAGCCGACCGGCGAGTAGCCGTTCGTGGATCCGAGCTGCGTCGAGCCGTCAAAGAGGTATACCTTCGAAACCTCAACCGTGGACGTCGCAGCCGCTGCGGTCGAGCTTTCGTTGTTCACGAGGAGCTTCAGCTTCTTCACGGTCAGCGCTTCCGTCGCCGCGGTAAACTTGAATTTACCGAGGACAACCTTAGAGGTTCCGGCGGACACGATGCCTGCCTTGCTCTCCGTGTCGTCCGGAGCCGTCGCAACCGTGATAGTGCCCGCGCCCGAGACCGTGATCTGAACGTTCGAGGCCATGTTGACTCCGGAGCCCGCGAACGATCCGGTGTAGGTCGGCTCATTGCCTTCCGAATCAACCGCAACGACGTCGTTGCCGGTTGTGTTATTCGTTACGGTCGCTTGAGCCAAACCGATCTCATACCGGTTGTTCGTGACTGCGGTCGCCGAGAGGTTGCCCTTTACGGTCAGGACTTTGCTCGTGCCCTTCGTGATCTTGAACTGTAAGTTCGTGAAGGTCGCCGTCGCGGACGAAGCGTTCGCGGTGGTGAGCGACTTAATGTCGGACACCCTCGTGTCGCCGTCGTAGAGCGCGAGGTTCAGCATGTCGGCGATCTGGTTGGCGTCGGTCACGCTCGAGGACGTTGAGGTGATCTTAATGGTGTTCACCTTGATGTCATCGGCGATCGCGCGAAGGCCGAATCCGACGAACGGAACCATCTGCGTTCCCTTGACGAATGTCTGCGAAGTGGGCGTACCGGACAAGCTCAGTTCGAGCGTCGGCGCCTTGACGGTTTGCGCATTCCCGGTCAATGCCGTGCTCGGAACGATCTCCGCCGCCGCCAAGAACGTGTTGTTGTCCAGGTTCTTGACGTCCGCGCCCGCGGTAAACGCGGTCAAGGTTACGCGGATCGCGTCGCCGTCATCCCAGTTGTTCGGGATATCTGCGGTGATCTTCAACCGGCGGGACTGTCCTGCCGTGACGTTGAAGATATCGGTGAAACTGACGCCGGCTTGGCCGTTGATGTTCGCGAACGTAAGGTCGGTTGGCCCCGCCACCACCACTCCCGTCGCAACGTCAACCACCTTGAAATCGGTCAAGGAATCATCGCCCGTGAGAGACCCGGCGGTCGTCGCAACGCTCGCGTTCAGTTTCCTGACTTCGAGGTTGTTTGCCGACGCCATCGTGAACTCAAAGAGCGTCACATCCTTGCCGTTCTTCCGAATATCGGATGCGTTCGGACCGAGGAACGACGTGGTCAAGGTGCCGCCCTGGAGCGTCAAGACATGGTGATCAGCCGCATCGGAATCAAAAGCGCCTTTCGTGACCGTCGCTCCGAATCCGAATTGCTGCCCCACGCCATAGACGTCGGAGGCCTCCTCGACATACAGCTTCACCGTCTCATCCTTCTTCGCCGAACCGCCGATATTCGCGTAGACGTAGAAGTCCTTGCTGTCGCCCTTCAAGATCATTACCGGGCTTCCCAGCTCAAAGACGACCAAATCTTTCGCGTTGATCGATCCTGCGGTCGCCAGGGTGTCGCCCGCCGCGTTCTTCAAGACGAAACTCCCAAGGTTCGTCTTCGAAACCGTGCCGGCGTAGAAGAGCGAAACTCTCATGACTTTCACGTCTTCGTTCGCCGCAGAAAGGCGGAATTGCGATACCTGCGCGTTTTGCTGTCCAATGTTCGGATTGGACAGACTCCCTGTCTTCGTCGCAGTCAGAGTTCCGGCCGTGGCGCCCGAGATAACCACCTCGGCTCCCATAACCGGCAACCCGGAAACCGCAACATCTGCGCTTACCGCGGTCACATTGAATCCGTTGCGGTTTGCGGCGGTCGCTCCTGCGGCGATATCAGCGGAAATCGTGAGCGTCTTTACGCCGTCAACCGAGAGGTTGAGGCCGGTAAAGTTCGCTTCGTGCGAAGACGAGTTCACCGAACGACCGGAGGTCAATCGGGATCCGCCTTCGTAGAGGTACACGTTGCTGAAATCCGCAGTCGCGCCGGCGCCAACTCGCTTCACCGTCACGGCGTTCACCATCCCTTTTCCTGCAACATTGAATTTGAGGAGGGGGACCGCTGCGGCTCCCCTGGGGAGCGTCGCCGAAGCCGGTGAATCAGCTGCATTGCTTACGGCAAGTCCCGTAGCAGGAACGCTGACCGGAGGTGTCCCGGGCGGGGCGCCCGGCGGGGTAGCTACTGGCGGAGTCGCCGTAGCGAGCGCTGCGCGGCTCTTGGGCCCGAAGTACCCGACTGCCGGAGAAATGCCTTTCGCGGCTTGCCATTTGGCAAGCGCTGCTTTTGTCGCAGGTCCGAAGTACGTCGTCTCATTCCCTGCTGATCCAGCGCCGCTTTCCGAAACCTTAAACCCGTTCGCGTTCAGCGTTTGCTGCAAACACTTCACGTCGTCTCCCTTGCTTCCCGCGGTGAGGTCGCGGGTAAAGCTGCAGGCAGCCGGCGCTCCGCTTTGCGAGGAGAGTTGCGATTGCAATGCTTGAATTTGAGCGAGCAAGGCCGCGATCTGGGCCTGAAGATCAGCCGTCGATTGAGCAGACGCAACCGGGACCAAGAGCATCGCTCCTGACATCCACACCGATGTGGTTGCGGTGAGCACTACTGAAGTAAACTTTTTAGTACTCATTCTTTAACTTAATTTTGTTCGACTTAATCTTTTTCTTGCTTTTGGTCAGAAGATAGCCCGCCTACTATCGACCACTCCCGAAGTGCGCATCACTCGTGAGGGGATGACGCCGCATCAAGGGCAGTAAATAAACGGATATCCTTTGGTAACGAACGAAAAAGGCCTTCTTGTGAGGCCCGTTACAAGCTCCGGATTGTAAGCTGAACGCTTCGGGCGCCCGCCCGAAACTCGCACCTGACAACCCAAAACCGCAATCGGTTCAGCCTCACGTGTCTGCGTTGCGCAGACCTGAACCTTTACTTAACCCAAGTATATCAAAAGCCGAAAATTCTTTCTTCTGGGGACAACTCCATTCGCGGCTTTCAAGGGGCCCAATCGGTCCCTCGACTTATGGGAACGGAAGTCGGCGCAAAAAGGTTACTTGGATTACCGCGTCGGATCATTGAATCCGGCGCGGTCAACCCTGCGGAAACCGAACGGCTCCTCCGGTGCTTGGTATGTTGTTGCGGGTCCAACCCCTACCCGCTCAATTAGGCCCTGCTCTACGAGGGTTTGGAGGTCGTATCGTATTGTTCGCTCGCTTACATCCGGCAATACAGACTCTATTTCATTAATCCGGCAATTGCCGGATTGCCGGATTTTTGAAAGTATCGCGGATTGCCGGATTTTTGCCGAATTAGATACATCGGCGTTGGCCTCATAAACCCGCTCTGTTTTGCGGATGCCGAGCGGAATCTCAAGCGACTTGCTTTCCTCTTCGGAATCCGGTTGCTCGGCCTGAGGCTTAAATTCCTCTCTAAAAATATCCTGCAAATCTATATCCGGCAATCCGGCAGTTGCCGGATCGATGATTGCCGCATTCATCTCTGCCAGCTCATTACAGATCAGTTCCGAATTCGTTGGTGAGATGAGATTTATCTCCCCTCCGAGCTTGGCGAGATAGAAAGATGCGGAGGTCGCCCTCTGGAGCTCCTCCCGATCTCCCCTGGTTGCCGCTTTCAGAATTAGGACCCCTTGCTCTTCAAACGCTTCTTTAAAGCTTCTTGTTGGTATGCGGGAAGAGACCCGGAACAGGGCGTACGCGATCTCAAACGCCTTCTTGGAAATGAATTCGGCAATGCCGGTGTTGTGTTTCTCCATAATTCGGCAAACGAGATTTATCGATTGCCGAATAGTAACTGATGCCGGTTTATCCTGCAAGCAGGACCACCGGCTGCCGAATATGCGGCAAATCATCCATTTAGAACCCGCTTATCCGGCAAACCGACACCACAACCGGCAATCGCGGGACCTACAATCCCCAGGACGTCGAAATAAGCACGAATACGGCGGATACAAAAAATACCGAAAAAAGAGTGAGGATGCGCTGTGCATCCAACGCGCCTGACCGGTAGTTGTTCAATACAATGAGGCAGACTGCGGATCCTAAAAACAGCAATGCGGCGCGTTGAAATGCCGCGAAAGGCATGCGAAAAAGCGCCAATCCAAACTCGAGGAGGAGCAGTGAAATGACCCCGGCGCACAGGAGCGCCGGCAGCGCGGGCGGAGCGTGGCGCTCGGTTACCGGAGCTTGGGAACTCTTTTCGCGAAGCAATTGGGATGCCAGAAGAAAAAAGAAGGCGCCGAACGCAAGCGCGGGCGGCAGCGCTTCCTCTCCGTTCCGGCTCGCGATAAGAAGCGAAAGGAGAAAAAGAAGGAGGATGGTGAGCACTTCATATGCCGCTCGTCGCTCAACGAAAAAAAGATCTTTGATCCCCAGGAGAAGAAAGAACGCAACGCTTCCGATTGCTCCGGACAGGAATCCGTGCGATGGCGAGGCCGCGAGCAGCACGAGAATGGCCCCGAATACAACCGAGAAGCGCATCGCGTTGAATATCGACGCGAAGTAGAGGCCCATCGCGGCAAGCGCAAAGAGCCAAATAGGAATCGGCGCGATCCAGAAGAGGAAGAACGCCGCCGTCTTAAGGAGCAATGACCAGGGAATCCGCTTTATACTGGATCCTAATTTTGCCGCCATCCTTGAATTCGCCTCGGATGATCCGATCGGCGAGCTTGTCCAGAATCAGCTTTTGAATGCTGCGCTTCAGGGGCCGCGCCCCGAACTCGGGATCGAAACCCGTTTCCGCAAGGTATCGTTTCGCGGCGGAATCGACCGAAACGGTGATCCGGCGCCCCGAGAGATGCGCTTGCACTTCTTTGAGCTGGATATCGACGATCCTTTCGATATCGGCGCGGCGGAGCGGATTGAATATGACGACCTCATCGATCCGATTCAGGAACTCCGGCCGGAAGTGCGTCCGCAGCGCTTCGAGCACTTTCTGCCGGTAATCCTCGCGCCCGCCTTCGGCTTCCGCCGTGCCGGCGGAGAATCCGATCCGCGACATCGCCCGCAAGAACTGGCTCCCGACGTTCGAGGTCATAATAATGATCGCGTTCTTGAAGTTCACCGTCTTCCCTTTGCTGTCCGTGAGCCGCCCGTTATCGAGGATCTGGAGAAGCAGATTAAAAACCTCCGGATGGGCTTTTTCTATCTCGTCGAAGAGGATCAGGCTATAGGGCCTGTGGCGCAGCGTTTCGGTAAGCTGGCCTCCTTCCTCGTGCCCCACGTACCCCGGAGGGGAACCGATGAGCCTGCTCGTCGAATGGCGTTCCATATATTCGGACATATCTATCCGAACGAGGGATTTTTCGTCGTTGAACATGAATTCGGCGAGGGCCCTCGCGAGTTCCGTCTTCCCTACGCCGGTCGGCCCCAAAAACATAAATGATCCCAAGGGCCGGTTCGGGTCGGCAAGCCCCGCGCGCGCGCGCCGCAGCGCCGCGGCGACCGCGTGGACCGCGTCTTCCTGCCCCACGACCCGTTTCGTGAGCTCGTCTTCGATCTTTATAAGCTTATCCGCCTCGGATTCAAGCATCCGCTGGAGCGGTATGCCGGTCCAGGAAGCGACGATGCGCGCGACATCCTCCCGATCCACCGCATCTTTGAGGAATCGGTTTTCGCCCTCACCCTTCTTCTTCGCCGGCGTAAAATGACGCCGTTCAAAAACCTCCGCGTCCTTCTGCGCCTGGGGAAGCTCCCCGTAGATGACCTGTGCCACCCGTTCCAAGTTCCCCTCGCGCTCGGCCACCTCCACTTCTCGGCGCAAGTTCTCGAGCCGCTGGCGGAGCTGATGGAGCGTTTCAAGCTTCATTTTCTCGGTGTGCCAGCGAGCCGAGAGCTCGTCGTTCTCGGTTTTGAGCTTTTTCAGCGCGGCATCAATCTCTTTGAGCCGACCCGCCGCCTTCCCTCCCCGCTCCTTCAGGAGCGCTTGCCGCTCCACCTCGAGCCGCGTAATCTCGCGCCGGATCCGGCTGATTTCGCTTGGCAAGCTTTCTCCTTCGAGCCGGCGGGCTGCCGCGGCTTCGTCGATCAGATCGACCGCCTTGTCCGGCAGGAAACGGTCCGCGATATAGCGCGCCGAGAGATTTACCGCCTCAACGATCGCCTCATCGCTGATCCGAAGCCCGTGATGAATCTCGTATTTTTCCTTCAGTCCCCGAAGGATCGCGATCGAATCCTCGATCGAGGGTTCCTCGACGAGGATGGGCTGGAACCGCCGCTCAAGCGCGGGATCTTTTTCGATGTACCGCTGGTATTCGCGGATGGTCGTCGCCCCGACTGCGTGAAGCTCTCCTCGCGCGAGGGCCGGCTTCAACAGATTTGACGCGTCGATCGCGCCTTCCGCAGCGCCGGCTCCTACGATGGTGTGGATCTCGTCAATGAAGAGGATCAGGTTGCCGCTCGCGTTCTTTATCTCCTTCACGAACGCCTTGAGCCGATCTTCGAATTCGCCGCGGAACTTGGTGCCGGCGATCAGCGCTCCGAGGTCAAGCATGAGTATTTGCTTGTCTTTCAACGGCTCCGGCACGTCTCCGGAGATAATGCGCTGCGCGAGCCCTTCGACGATCGCGGTTTTCCCTACGCCCGGTTCGCCGATCAGCACCGGGTTATTCTTCGTGCGCCTCGAGAGCACCTGGATGACCCTCCGAAGCTCGTCCTCCCTTCCCACCAAGGGATCGAGCGTCCCTGTCCGGGCTTTCTCCGTGAGGTTTATGGCATATTTCTCGAGCACCTGAAATTTGCTTTCGGGCGTCTCGTCGGTTATGCGCACAGAACCGCGAAGCTGCGCCAAGATCCGGAAGGCCCCCTCGCGTTTCACGCCGAACTGCTGAAGGAGGTTCTGCGCGGCGCCGGGAACGTCCAAAAGCGCCAGAAGGAGATGTTCGCACGAGATGAACTCGTCCTTCTGCTGAGTGGCCACTTTTGCGGCCTGGTCCAAGGCCTTCATCACTTCTTGGGAAAGATAGAGCTGCCCCACGGCTCCGCCGGAGACGATTCGCGGCATTTGGTCGACTTGAATCAGGAGCTCCGAATGGAATTTCTCGAGGTTCACTCCGCTTCGCACGAGGAGGGGCTGCACCAGCGACTGCTGGTCTTCAATGAGCGCGAGGAGGAGGTGGAGCCCCTTGAGCTCGCCGTGGTTCTTCTCCGCAGCCCGCTCTTGGGCGTTCTGGAGCGCTTCCTGAGCCTTAATGGTAAATCGATGGAAATTGGGCATATGTGTACATTAGAATATCCAAGAATTCGGGGAAAATCAAAATAAATAAGGCGAAAGCGCCACAGGGGCCGATTTTTTGGACGCCCGGACTCCGGCGCGCGGGCGCCGGAAATCCTGCCGCTAATTGCTCCGTTTGCCGAGGGTCACCCGTATTTCAAGCTGTTTCCCGTCCCGGAAGACCGTGAGCCGAACAACTTCTCCCACCTCGCGCTCCGCAATAAGATTTAGAAGAGTGCTTTCCGTTTCGATCCGCTTGCCGTTCAATTCCAGAATAACATCGCCTTCGCGAAGTCCCGCCTGCTCGGCGGGAGAACCGGATGAAACGGCCGGTCCGTCTTGGCTCTTCCTTAAGAGCGCGCCGTAATCCACGCCGAGTGTTTCGCGCTCCGCAAGCTGTTTTGTCACAAGAACATATCGGACTCCCAGAAAGGCGGTCTGGATCTCGCCGCTCCGTTTCACGGATTCAATAATCCGCTTCGCGCGGTTCACCGGGATCGCGAATCCGATGTTCTGCGCCTGGGACGCGACGGCGGTATTGATCCCGATCACTTCGCCGCGGAGGTTTAAGAGCGGTCCGCCGGAATTCCCGGGATTTATCGCCGCGTCGGTTTGGATCACTCCGCTTATCGTCTCGGAGAATCCTCCGCGATCGGATGCGGTAACCGTGCGGGAAAGCCCCGAAATGACGCCTAACGATACGGTGTTCCGGAATTCTCCCAGCGCGTTCCCGATCGCGATCGCCGTCTGTCCCAGCTCGATAGAACCCGAGTTCCCCAGCGAGACGACGGGAAGCGCGTCTTGCGATTCGACCTTCAGAATCGCGATATCCTGTATTGCATCGCGCCCGAGCACGGTCGCGGGGTATTTTTTCCCGTCGTTCGTGAATACGGTGTACGAGGCGGCCGCGTCCGCAACAACATGCTTATTCGTCACCACGAGGCCGTTCGCCGACACAATGAATCCGCTCCCTCCGCCCACCTCCTGAAGCTCGCTCCCCTTCGTGCATGGGACAAAAAACTGCGGGAGGTCGCCGAACAGCCCGCGCAGTTCGGGATCGTTGGGGAACGGATTGTATGGACACTGCTCGATGATCGGCACATTCCTCGAGATGGTGATCGAGACGACCGCGGGAGAGGCCCGCTTCACCGCTTCGATCACCGCCTTTTCGAAATCGAGCGCCGGCTTATAGAGCGGAACGCTCGATGTCGCAGGCCCCGCAGCGGCGGGCGCCGTCGAAGTGGCCGGAGAAACGAAAAAATAGTCGGAGAATTGGCGCCATATGCCTGCTTCGAGTTTTGGATCACGCTGGACCGCCCCCGCAACGGCGAGCCCGAGGACCGCGAGCGCGAGAAAGATCAGCGGCAGCCGGCTGCGGAAGTGTTGTTTCATGTCATTTCCATCGAACGTGTTATGCGAATAATTTTTTAACGATGCGGAGCGCTTTGTCAACCTGCCCCGCGGTTGTCGGGCGGCCGAAACTGAAACGAATGCTTTCCCGCGCCTGCGCCGGTGATAATCCGATCGCAAGAAGCGTTTCGGAGGGCCGGTTGGAGCGCGCGGCGCACGCGGAACCCGCCGAAACTGCAATCCCCGCCAAGTCGAACTTCATAAGGAGCAACTCTGCCGCCCTGCCGGGAAAATATGCGCTCAAGATGTTCGGCAGGGCGTTTTCCCGGAGCGCTGGACCGTTCAATCCCGCATCGGGGGAAATGCGCTTCAGCCCCCTTAAAAATCTTTCTCGAATCTCCCGCATGCGCGTTGTCTCCTTCTCCCTGCGCAGCACTGCGAGCGCTGCGGCCTTTTCGAATCCTACTATGAGCGGGACGTTTTCCGTCCCCGACCGAAGGCCGAACTCCTGTCCGCCGCCCGTAACCAGCGGCGAGACCGCTGGTAAATCCCAAGCACCAGATCCCAAATCCCGATCTTTGGAACTTTGGTCGCTGGATTTCGGAATTTGTTTTGGATTTGATTTTTGGGATTTGGAGCTTCCCCGAACGTAGAGCGCCCCGATCCCCTTCGGTCCGTATATCTTGTGCGCCGAAATCGTCATAAGATCGACGCCGAGGTCCTTCACGTTGCAATTCAAGAATTGGAACGCTTGGGCTGCGTCGGTGTGGAAGAGCGGGTGCGTTGTTCCTAAATTCCGAGCACCAAATTCCAAATCCCGATCTTTGGGACTTGGAGCTTGTGATTTGGAATTTCGGAAATCGGCAACAAGCTTGCCGATTTCAGTTATCGGCTGCACCGTCCCGATCTCGTTGTTCGCATACACGACCGAGACCAGAATCGTGCGTTCGTCGAGCAGTTCTTTTAATTTTTCGACCTGCACTCGGCCCCATCGGTCCACCGGCAAAACTTTTATTTCCGCGCCTTCCCTCTCCAAGTCGCGCGCCGTCTCCAGAACCGATTCATGCTCGACGGCGGAGACGATGATACGAGGACGCCTGACGCTTGATGCGTGACGCGTGACACTTCGCAGCGCGCCTCGAAGCGCGAGGTTGTTCGCTTCTGTCGCCGAACCCGTGAAAATGAATTCCCGGAAATCAGCCCCGATCATGCCTGCGAGCGCCTCCCGCGCCTCATCGACCGCTTGAATGGCGTCTTGCCCGAATGAGTGCAGCGACCCGGAGTTCCCGAAGTCTCCTGCCCAGTACGGACGCATGGCCGCCTCCACCCTGCGGTCGACCGGGGTTGACGCCGCATAATCGAAATAGATCCGCCCCATATGAATTGATGGTAACTGAAAAAACGCGAATGAGGGAAACCGGAGGTCCCGGACGTTGTACGTCCGATCCTCCTTTCCTAAAACAGCTTCACCGTCTCCTTCGGTTGACTCCCAAAAAACACCTTCACCAGCCCGCCGGTAGTCCGGTTGGGAAGGGACAGGTACCCCTGCGCCCGATAGAGATCGTATAGATTCTTCGTGAGTTCCACGTCTTTGAGGCAGTATTTCTTCAGTTCTTCCATTTCGCCGTTTTCGTAAAGCATGATTGCTTCGTATCCTTTCCGTTCCTTCCCGACTCCCAAATTGGCTTCGGCAAGCCGGCTCAGGCTTATGCGGCAATCCGCGTTCTTCTCTATCTCCTCCAAGAGATCCACGCGCCGCGTCTCCCAAAGGTTCGGCTTGGGTTCTTCCGATAAACGCTGAAAATAACAATTCAAGACCGGAACGTCATACCGGTTGATGCCGAATCCCGCGAGGAGGGAGGCCTCTTTGAAAAGCGCTGCGCAATCCTCCATCTCCGATTCAAGAAAAAAGAAGTATTCGCCGCGCCCGTACGAGTAGACGCCCACTCCGGAGATCTTGAGCGCTTCGAAATTGTCCCTGCCCACTCCGGGGTCGGTGAAAAAGTTCTGTGTTTCGATATCGAAGACGAGGGTGTCCATAGAGTAAAACTCCGAATTACAAATTCCGAATTACAAATAAATCCGAAATTCGAATGACCGAAATTCGAAATGTTTAGAATTTGGAGCTTGGAATTTGTTTGGAATCTGGCGCTTGGAATGTGGAAATTTCGTCAAACGTGCCGGTCCGCTACGTTCGAGGCGGCATAGCTGCCGGGCTTCGTGATCGCTTCAAAATTATTCGCGCGAACCATCCCCACCACTTCTTGGATCATCGCCTTCGTGGGCCCGTGCTCGCCGATATCCACATGGATTTCGAAATCCCATTGAATCGCTGCGACTTCCGGCTCCGCTTCTCCCATTTTTCTGAGTTCCACGAGAAGTTGTTTGCCCAGGTCAAGCGAAACGAGCACTTCTTTGATGATGCGGTCTCGGAGCGTGTGAAGTTTTGCCATTTCAAGCCGGCGCCAGAAATACCGCCCGCCGTTCCCGACGCGGTGTACCACGATCGCGGTCACGAAATCAGCCTTACTGCCTGGCAGGCGCTCGGAATCCGTGCCGATCGTCACTTTGTATTTTCGGAGCGGCTCCGCCTTCATAAAGCGGATTATCTCCCGCACTACCTGCTCGATGGTGAGCTTTAAACCGAAAGAGCTGTTTAAAAATTCCGGCATAGCACCGACACTCTAGCGTGCCGATCGGGATGTGTCAAAAAGTTTGCGCGATTCATCAAGAGCAAAGAGCGCCGTTCGGGTGACCCCTAAGGCGCTCTTATCCGACTTCTGCCATACGCACCCCCGCGTACCTACCTGAGTTGCTCCGCTGCCGCTTCGACCTCCTCGATCTCCACGGTAAATGCATAGAGCGAAGCGATCGCTCTTCGTAAGTCCTCCGGAATGTCGCTTCGCCTTTTCGCCGTGTTGTGGAGCGCTTCGAGTTCCTCCCTGATCTCGGAAAGCTCCGATACGAAAAAGTGGTAGGTTTCCTTAATGCCCGATCCGAGACTCGGGTACCACACGCCCAAACGGTGCTGGAGCACCCTTGTCTGCATGCGAAGCTCGGAGAGCATTTCGACCGCATCGTTCGCCGATCGCATCACAGTCGGAGAAATCCGTCCGTTCACGCGGCCTATATCTGCGCTCACGGCCTTTACGCGGACGCGGAGCCCGGCGAGTTTTTGAACGAACGTAGGGGCAACTCGATCGACGCCTATGGGGGGTCTTGGCCTTTTCTGTGCGCTCATGCAAATCACCTCCTTCGCGCACACAGGGCGCTGGCCTTATATTAAAAGGACTGGTGCAAAAAAGTCAATTGACGAGCCGCGAAATGAGTTGCTTCGTTTCTTCCGGGCCCTTGACCGCAATGCAGTCGATGCCCGTGCGTTTTGCCGGGTAATCGTTCCCGCCGGGCGCGAGTGCGTCCCCCACAAAAAGCATCTCCTCGAGACCGACGTGAAGCAAGCGCCTGATCTTGCGGATTCCGTACGCTTTATCGATGCCTTTGGGCGTCACATCAATAGAGGTGCGCCCGCCGCTCCGGATCTCGAACCCTGGGAGACGCCTCCGTAACGCGCGCATCAATCGAGGTCGCGCGTCGTGATAATGATCCCATTCCTCTTTGCGGCGAAGCGGCGCGCGCTGCCCGATGAGCGAAAATGTTATTTCGGTGCCTCGGTCGTCCATGACGGGACCGTAGGTCTGCACGCCCCTTTTGTGCGGCACGTCCGGCACATATCGAATGTCGCGAAGCGCACCCTTGAACGCTTCCCGTATCCTCCGCTTGGCCCGCGGCGACAGACCTTTTTTATACACGCTTTTCCATCCGCCCCTGCGATGTGTATAAAACGACGTAGCGTTTGCCGGGAAAAGGAGCAGGCGATCAAGTCTTTCGCGGGGAGCTTTGAGCTTCCTGACGAATTGCCTTTTGAATTGTTCGTATTCTCCGCCGCCGATCACGGCAACCGTTTTCCTTTGAAGAAGCTTTGATAGGAGTTCGGCCATCCTGCGATCCATCGTCGCCTTGCTTTTCGTTAATGTGCCGTCAAGATCAAATATGATGATCTTTTTCTTCTGAAGTTCGGTGCGCCGCATAGTATCAATCGTACTCTAAAAAATGTTTCGGGACATCCTGGCGTGCGCCGGGATGCCCCGATGGGTTACGGAATGAGCGAGGAGACCGATAGTCCCTCATGAATGCGACGGATTGCTTGCGCGAGGAGCGGCGCCACAGAACACACAGTGATCTTGAGCCGTTTGGTTCTTAAACGGCGCGGATCGTGCTCAATCGAATTCGTAACGACGAGCTCTTTGATGGGGCTGTCCTCGAGCCGTTCGATCGCTCCCCGGGAAAGCACCGCGTGCGTCACGACGGCATAGATGTCTCGCGCGCCTTTCTTTTTGGCGGCAATCGCATCCGCCACCAAGGTGCCGGAGGTGTCGGAAATGTCGTCCGCGAGAAGCAGATTCTTTCCCTCCACATCGCCGATGACTTTCACCCTGTCCGCGGCGAGAGTCCCGGGCTCCGGACGCTGCCCTTTGTCGAAAAGAACGTAGTCTTCCATCCCGAGGAGGCGCGCATATGCCGCGGCCCGCGGACCCGCTCCGCGATCCGGGCCGCCGACAGTGAAGTTTGATCCGAGCCGCTTCTGGAGATACGGCACGGTGACAGGTGAAGCGTAGATGTGATCCTCCACGATGTGATCGTCGAAAAAACCGCGCGTGGCCTCCGAATGCGCGTCGAGAAGCAGCACGCGGTTTGCTCCCGACATCGAAAGGAACTTGATCACCACCTTCGCTGAGAGCGGCACGCGAGGACGATCCTTGCGGTCTTGGCGGTTGTAGCCCAAGTAGGGCACCACGAGCGTGATCCTCCCCGCCGACGACCTGCGGGCGGCGTCTGCGAGGAACACGAGCTCGAAGAAGTTCTCCGCGGGCGGCGGCGTCGAATTCACGATAAAAACGTCCGCGTCGCGAATACTCTCTTCGTATTCGATCTTCACTTCGCCGTCATTGTGGCGGCCGACTTTCACTTTTCCCGGCTCGAGGCTCAACCGCTCGCAAATCTCGGTAGCGAGCCCCCGGGAAGCGGTACCGGCAAACACCTTAAGCGGACCGTCCATCGCCCCTCCTTGAAAAGCCATGATGGCTGGCTGGTTGCCGCCCTCATTTATACGGGAAACTCTCATAAAGTCAATGATTGATATTTCGGGTCGCTTGAACGACAATAGGGGAGTCAAACTGATTTCAAGTGAATGGCGCCACGAACCAACGGGAAGAAAGAAAGACGGGACGGACCCGGTCGGGAAAAGACGCGTCGTCTCCATCCGGAAACGAAAAAAAGCATCTGGGGCGTCTCTCTTTTGGGCATCTCGGTCGTTCTCGTCCTTGCATACTTTAACTCGGCCGGGCCGGCGGGCGCGGCGATCTCGAAGGCGATCAATGCGCTGTTCGGCTGGGGCTACATGGTGCTTCCGTTCACGTTCGCTCTCGCCGGCATCACGCTTCTTGCGTCGGAGCAGCGTCTTGTGGGGCTCACGCTTGCAGGGGGCGGATTTTTTCTTCTCTCCGCGCTGGGTCTTTTGGAGATCATGGTCCCGACGCATGGGGGCTGGCTCGGCCTCGTCGTGGGGTCGCTGCGGATGCCGTTCGGCGGGCCCGCGGCCGGGGTCATCGCGGCGCTACTCTCGCTTATCGGCGTACTCATTATTTTGAACGTACCCTTGAAACTTACGCTGCCGGCTCGGAGGCCGATATTCCCGCCGCCCCTGCCCGAACCAATGCCGAATATCCCGGAAACCGATGGGAACGGCGAGGAAGGGGTCGGCGAGCCTGAGACACCGGAAGGGATACGGCCTTCGATCATCCAGAGGATTCCCATCCTGGGAAAATCCAAAAGGGCGGTCCAGCCGAAATTCGCCAATTACGTTCCGCCTCCGATCGACCTACTGAAATCCTCCGTGGAGAAACCCACCACGGGAGATCTCCGCGCGAACGCGAACATCATCAAGCGCACGCTCGAAGGTTTCGGCATCCCCGTCGAAATGGGCGAGATACACATCGGACCGAAGGTTACCAGGTATACGTTGAAACCCGCGGAGGGCGTAAAGCTTTCTCGGATCACTGCGCTGCATCAGGACTTGTCGCTCGCGCTCGCGGCGCATCCGATCCGCATCGAGGCGCCGATCCCGGGTAAGTCGCTCGTCGGCATCGAAGTGCCGAACCGCGCGGCTGCGCTGGTCCGCCTCGGATCGCTTATGGCGTATCCGGAATTCCAATCTTCGGGCGCCCTGGGGTTCGCTTTGGGACGGGACGTGACCGGCGACCCCATCTTTCCTGACATCGAACGCATGCCGCACCTCCTGATCGCAGGAGCGACCGGTGCGGGGAAGAGCATTGTCATTCATTCGCTCCTTGTTTCAATGCTGTACAAGAATTCTCCCTCGATGCTTCGCCTTATCCTGATCGATCCGAAACGAGTCGAGCTCTCCGCCTACGAAGGACTGCCGCACTTGATCGGCTCCGTCATCACCGAAAGCAAGAAATCGATAAGCGTGTTCCGCTGGGCGATACAAGAGATGGAACGCCGCTACGAGCTCCTGCAACGCGCCGGAAGCCGCGACATTAAGGGCTATAATGCCCGTCTCCGCGCGGACTCGGAGAAACCGGGGTCGGCTCACGATACGGAAAAAGAATCCCCGCTCCCCTATCTGGTGATCGTGGTGGACGAACTTGCGGACCTGATGACCTCATACGGCAGGGAAGTGGAGGGTTCGATCGTCCGCTTGGCGCAGATGGCGAGGGCAACCGGGATCCACTTGGTGCTCTCGACCCAGCGGCCGTCCGTGGAGGTCATTACGGGGCTCATCAAGGCGAACATCACGAGCCGCATCGCGCTCCAGGTCGCGAGCCAGATCGACTCACGCACGATCTTGGACACATCGGGAGCGGAAAAGCTCCTGGGCGGCGGCGATCTTCTCTTCGTTTCGTCGGACCTTTCGAAGCCCAAGCGCGCGCAGGGCTCATATCTCACCGAAGAAGAGATCAATAAGGTCGCGGATTTCATTCGCGAACACAATGAGCCGATCTGGGACGAAGCCGAAGAGGCTGCGTTCGAGAACGGAGGCGAAGCTCCCGATCCCTGGGCGGAAGGGGACTCTTCGGACGACGAGCTGCTTGATGAGGCCATCGAGGTGGTAACATCCGCGCAAAAAGCGTCTGCGTCGCTTCTCCAGCGGCGCCTTAAAGTGGGCTACGCGCGAGCAGCCCGCCTTTTGGATCTCATGGAAGAACGCGGCATCATCGGCCCCGGCGAAGGAGCGAAACCGCGGGAAGTATTCAGGGAACGGCCTCTTCAGTAAATCCGACATGGACGAAAGCAATTTTTCGCAATTCCTGAGCGACCAGCTGCGCGCGCGCGGCCTCACCCTAAAACGTCTTTCCGAACTGTCCGGTATCGCGCTCCCGCATCTCGAGAATATGACTCAAGGGCATTGGGAAGCCCTTCCGCCTATCCCGTATGTGCGCGGCTATATCGCCAAACTCGGACCGCTCCTAGGCTTCGACCCGGAAGAATGGTGGCAGCGGATCGAAGAAGAAGCGGCGATGCGGTCCTCCGGCCCGCGCGACGAGCTCCCGAAAAACCGGTTCGCTCCCCAACCGATCACAAAACACCTGGGTATCGCCGCGGCGCTCGTCATTCTGCTATTGTATCTTTCGTTCCAATTTCCGAAGATCTTCGGAAGGCCAACGATCGTGGTCGCGGCGCCGGAAGAAGGGGTGGCGACCGTTCAGACGGAAACGTTCGCGATCCGCGGCCGCGCGATGCGTGCGGACGAGCTTTTTGTGAATGGAGAACGGGTCTCCTTGGGCAAGGACGGAGCATGGAGCAAGACCGTTCTTCTTGAGCCGGGATTAAATACGATCGAGGTGAAAGCAAGCAGGTTCTTGGGCGGAACGTCGGTCGTCCTGCGCCAGATCATCCGGGAAACGCCGCCCAGCGCCGCGCCTCCGCAAAACGCGACAGACGCGGAGCAACGCAGTACAATAGTTCCATGACCTCAAAAAAATCCCGTGATGCGGAAGAGAGGAGCTTGAGCGATCTTCTTTCGTCGCTCCAAGAAAAATTCGGGGAGGGGGCGGTCATGACCCTCGGAGACACCAGGAAGGTGGATGTATCCGTTATCCCCACCGGGTCGTTCTCGCTTGACCTCGCATTGGGCGTGGGCGGCCTGCCGCGCGGACGGATCGTTGAGATCTTCGGGCCTGAATCGTCGGGGAAAACCACGCTCGCCCTGAACGTCGTGGCGCAGGCCCAAAAACAGGGAGGAAGGGCGGCTTTCATCGACGCCGAGCACGCTCTGGATCCTGAATACGCCGCGAGGCTGGGGGTGAAAGTGAAAGAACTCTTGATATCACAGCCCGACAATGGCGAGGAAGCGCTGAATATCCTGGAAAGTCTTGTCCGCTCGAGCATGATCTCGGTCGTTGTCGTGGACTCCGTCGCGGCGCTCACCCCGAGGGCGGAAATCGAGGGGGAGATGGGGGCGCAATTCATCGGCTTGCAGGCGCGGATGATGTCGCAGGCGCTCCGGAAGCTGACCGCGATCGCCGCGAAAACCCAGACGCTCATCGTATTTATCAACCAGATCCGCATGCAGGTGGGAGTTTTTTTCGGGAATCCCGAAACGACTCCCGGCGGCAAGGCGCTTAAATTCTATTCCTCGGTGCGCATCGACATACGCCGCATCGCGCAGGTGAAAAAAGGGGAACACATCGTAGGGAACCGCACGAAAGCGAAGGTGGTCAAAAACAAGGTGGCGGCGCCTTTCCGGGTCGCCGAATTCGACATTATGTACGGCGAAGGGATCTCTTATGAGGCTGACGTCCTGAACGCCGCGGTCAAATACGGTGTGGTGCAAAAATCGGGGGCGAGTTTCAGTTTTGAGGGAGAGCGAATCGGAATCGGCTTCGACGCCGCCCGGTTGAAACTTAAAGACGACAAGAAGCTGCTGCACGCAATCCAGAAAAAAGCGCGGGACGCGATACGGAGCGGCACGCCCGCTGCGGAACCGGAATAAGAACGCGGCTCGCCGTTCGGGGAAAAAGTCCCGAGCCCCAAGTGCCGGGCGGTGAATCGCGGGCGCCGGCTTAAAATCGCTCCACCGCCGCTTTGAGCCCGTCGAGCGAAGTGGAGATCACCAGGTAATCGACGTGGAACCAGCCATAGGCAATCCTTGCGCCCGGAGCGCTCCACGGGAGCACGCGGATCGGCTGTCCCAGGAACTGGGCGTCCTGGAACGCTCCTTGCGGCGCCCCCGGAGATACGAGGAAAAAATTCTCGAAATCCGAACTCTCCTCAAGCTTCAAAACTTCTTTTTGCACGATAAGGGGCACCTGCCCTTTTTGGAGCCTGATCGCGTAACCGGACCACAACCCGTTGTCGTCCCGATAGACGAACGCCGTGTAGTCCCTCATAAAATTTCCGTACGGAAACCGCGGGGCGATTCCCTTTGGGTCTACGATCCCCAAAAGCTCCTGCCATGAATACGGACGCCCGTTTGGGTCTTGCAGTTCGACCTCGAAAAAGTTTGAGGCGGGATCGGATGCGCTCACCGCGGAAAAGATCCGGGATTCATATGTGCGTAAATCCGCCGGAGAAAGAATGTCCCCCAGGCGGACGGAAACAACTTCTCCGCGCTGGCGGAAGAGCGATTGATGGGTAAAGTCGCCCGGCGCGGAAACGGGAACGGGCGGGAGCGATGCGGAGGGGGTGGTCGCTTCTTCCGAGGGTTCGCTCCGGCCGGCCTCGAAGAGCAGCGGCAGAAAGTAGAAACCCAGAAGGAAAAGGAACGCCGCGAACGCAACGCCGATCAACCCCCACAGGGCAAACTTTCCAAGCCTTGCCTTAAGCGCCGCGCCGGGGTCATGCGCGAACTCCCGCTCTCCCGTCACCTCCGCGCTGATCGCCTGCGGAGCTTCCACGCGTTCCGCGGCCGGCGCCCCTCCGCCGCTCTTCGCCATCGATTCGATGTCGGTTTGCATCGTGCGGATAGCCAAGTCCGCCAGAGAGACCGGCGCGCCGGAGATCCCCGAAGGAGGCGGGGGGACCGATGCGCGGTGTTGATCTGAAAAAAGGGTCCAAGGCATGCACGCCTCCCTATTGTACCCTCCTCGCAGCCAATGCGGAACTACTCTTCTTTCGCCTGCTTGATCGAGAGCCCGATCCGGCCGTCCTCATCGGCGCGAATTACTTTTGCGCGCACAAAGTCTCCTGCGCGCACCACGTCCGTGACGTTCTTTACGTATTCGTTCTTCAACTCCGAAACGTGCACCATGCCGTCTTTCCCGCCGCCCAGATCGACGATGGCGCCGAATTCCAGGGTCTTCAGCACCCTTCCTTCGATAATCTCGCCGATTTTGAACTCCCGCGTCATCATTTTGATCTCCGTAGCGGCTTCCTTCGCCCGGACAGGGTCCGCGGCGGAAATAAACACGCTCCCGTCCTCCTCGATGTCGATCGAGGCGAGGTCGTACCGCTTGATCATTCCGTTGATCGTTTTTCCGCCCGGCCCGATCACCATGCCGATCCGATCCGGATTGATCTTTAGCTGGATGATCACAGGAACGTATTTCGAGAGCGATTCCTTCGGCGCCGCAATCACGGTCTTTATAAAGTCCAGTATCTGAAGCCGCGCCGCCTTCGCCTGGACGAGCGTTTGTTTCACGATCTCCATCGTGAGGCCGTTCACCTTCACATCGAGCTGCACCGCGTTCACTCCGGCTTCCGTCCCCGCAACCTTGAAATCCATGTCCCCGTAATGGTCTTCGGGCCCCTGAAGATCGGTGAGTACCTTGAATTTCCTGTCCTCTATCCTCTTTCCTCCGTCCTCTTCCTCCATCATGAGCCCCATCGCGATGCCTGCCGCGGGCCTTCGGAGCGGCACGCCCGCGTCCATAAGCGACATGACTGATGCGCACACCGTCGCCATGGACGAAGAGCCGTTCGACGAAAGGATCTCCGAGACCACGCGGATCGTGTATGGGAATTCTTCGCTCGTCGGTAAGAGCGGCCGAAGCGCTTTTTCCGCAAGCGCGCCGTGCCCGATCTCGCGCCTGCCTGGTCCGCGGAAAGAACCCGTCTCGCCCACGGAATACGGCGGAAAGTTGTAGTGGAGCATGAAACGCCGTTTGCCGGTTCCCTCCATTGATTCAACCACCTGTTCTTGCCCCGGAGGCGCCAAGGTTGTCACCGCAAGCGCCTGCGTATTGCCGCGGACGAACAGCGCCGAACCGTGGGTCCGGTCGAAGAGGCCGACTTCTCCTTCGAGAGCCCGCACCTCGTCGATCGCGCGGCCGTCGGGCCGGCGGCCGTGCTCCAAAATATTTTTGTGCACCAGACCGTCCACCACCCCTTCGAACACGAACTCAACGGTCACCGCATCGTGCGCAACTCCCGATTCCGCAAGGTGTGCGAAGAGCGCGCGTTTCAGCGCGCGGAGGCGGTTTTCCTGCTCCATTTTATTCGCCACGTAAACGGCTTCGTCGAGGCGGGGAACGAGGAACGATTCGATCGCGGCGCGCAGTTTCGCGTCCGGTTCGAAAAGTGTTACGTCCGCCTTCGGGCGACCGATTTCCTTTATGACGTTCCGCTGGAACGCGATGAGCGCATTGATCTCCTCCTGCCCCCGCGCAAATGCGCGCGCCACTTCGTCCTCCCCGATCTCGTTCCCCTCGAACTCGATCATGTTAATAAGCCCTTCGGGGCCGGCCACGAACGCGGTGAAAGGAGCCTTTCCGCCCCGCATTTCGGAATTCGTCGGGTTTACCGCGAGATCGTTCCCTATCTTCGCGATACGTACGCCGGCGGCCGGACCGTTCCACGGGATATCGGAAATTCCCAGCGCCGTCGATGCCGCGACGAGTCCCGGAAAATCCGGATCGTGCGCTTCGTCATACGCAACGACTGTTACGACAACCTGTATCTCCCGCCTGATGCGCTGATCGAAGAGCGGCCGGACCGTGCGATCCACGAGGCGGCCGGAAAGGATCGCTTCCTCCGATGGCCTGCCTTCGCGCCGCACGTAGCGGCTGCCCAGGATCTTGCCTGCGGCATAAAACTTTTCTTCGTAGTCGACTTTCAGCGGCAAATAATCCGCTTTCGCCTCAACGTCCGTCATCACCGCGGTCGCCAACACCGTCGTCCCGCCGTACGTGGCGAGCACCGCTCCGTTCGCCTGCTCCGCGAGCGCCGAAACTTCGAGCGTTAACGTCTTCCCTCCCACTTCATGCGTAAACCGCTTTTTTGCCAATGCCATGGTTCGTGTATGCACCGCGAAGCACGATCTCCGTACGAATACCCGCGGTCTCGGGCATTCGTACGAATTCGTATTCCGCAGCGCGCTATCTTGATTTGTATTTCGACTTATTCTTTTATCTTTTAATGATGATCCGCGGAATGGTTTCTATGTTCACGAACCGATCCGCGGCTTCCTGTATCCGCGCCGAGGCGCTCCTCGAAAACGCGGCAACCTCCACCAACCGCCCCATACCCCACTTCAAATAATCGACGAGCGGGAGAAAGTCGCCGTCACCCGTCACGAGGATCACGACGTCGAGGAACGATGCCATGCGGATGGCATCCACCGCCATGCCCACGTCCCAATCCGCTTTCTTCATCCCGCCGGCATAGACCTGAAGATCCTTGACCCTTAGCTGAATCCCCGCCTTTGTGAGCGCTTCGAAGAACGCCGCCTCCGTCGAAAGCCCCCTCACCGCCAATCCTCTCTGCGTAGTTTCGGTTTTCGGCGGATCGGGGATCACTCCTTCGCTCCGCACCACATACGCAATCGAACGAATCAGCTGCCGGTCTCCAAGAAGATGGCGGATGAGCTCGGTGTAGTTTACCCTGCCGCGGTACAGATTTTTCGCCGAGTGGTACAGATTCTGGACGTCGATGAAGATACCGACCCGCTGATTCGCATAACCGGCAACGCGCACGTCCTTATTGTATTCCCGAACCATCGATATGGGTTATTTGAGCCCTAATTTCTTGGCGAGCTTTTCGTAGACGGCCGGTTTCCGCTTTTTCAAGTAGTCAAGGAGCTTGCGGCGCTTGCTCACCATTTTTAAAAGCCCCCGGCGGGAGTGTTGGTCCTTGGGGTTTTTCTTCAAATGCCGCGCGAGTTCCTCTATCTGGCGGCTGATCATCGCGGTCTGCACCTCGGCCGAGCCGGTGTCCTTCTCGTGCCGCTTGTGATCCTCGACGACCTTCGCTTTGGTGCGCTTCGTAAGCACGGAAGAAGAATACCGCATTTGAAAAAAATTGGCAAGACGCGCAAAGATTGTGCGACACGTCGCAAAGCCGTAGAATGTCGGTATATTCTGGGAAATCGGCATGGCGAACATCCAAAAACTCCTCGGCGACTATCTCTCGTATCTGGAAATCGAAAAGAACCGCTCCCCGAAAACGCGGGAAAATTATGAGCGCTACCTGTTGGTATTCCTTGGGTTCGCGAAGATCTCCGCGCCCGAGGAGATTACGGACGATCTTGTGCGGCAATTCCGCATCTGGCTTGCGCGGAAGAACATCAAAAAGATCACGCAGAATTACCATGTGATCGCGCTCCGCAACTTCTTGAAATATCTTGCGCGGCGCGACATCTCCGCGCTTGCGGCGGACAAGATCGAACTGCCGAAGATCGCGAAGCGCCAAATAGATATCGTCGAGTACCGCGACCTCGAACGCCTGCTTGCGGCGCCCAAAGGAAATGATCTTCGCTCGCTCCGCGACCGCGCGATTCTTGAAACGCTTTTTTCCACGGGGCTCCGGCTTGCCGAGCTCTGTTCGCTCAACCGCTACGACAACTTCGCGCGGGGAGAACTCGCGGTCCGCGGCAAAGGGGAGAAGCTACGCGTCGTATTCCTTTCCGAACGCGCGAAGCGGGGCATCAAGGAATATCTCGCTAGGCGACTCGATGCGGATCCGGCGCTCTTCGTGAGCTTATCGAAGGGTTCGGGGGCTCGCGCATCGCGCGTTAAAGTGCTGGGCCGCATCACGCCGCGAAGCGTAGAACGCCTTCTGGACCACTGGGCACGCCAGGCCGGTATCCCGAAGAAAGTGTACCCGCACATGCTCCGGCATTTTTTTGCGACCGATCTCCTGATGAACGGCGCGGACCTCCGCTCCGTACAGGAACTCCTCGGCCACGCGAATATTTCGACAACGCAGATCTACACGCATCTCACGAATAAGGAGCTCCGCGAGATCCATAAGGCGTTTCACGGGAGGAGGCGGGAAAGGTAAGGCAAACCTAATCCTGCCCTTCCATGATATCCTCGAGCGACGACCACTCTATGGGATCCGGAGGGTACGCATGCGCTTCGCGGTCTTTGGGCGCGGTGCAATATATGTCGGCGACAAAGTTAGACCAAATCGTGCACCTCCACTTCCCCGAACGGTTCTGTCGAATCTTTATTGACGGAGGATTCGGATCAAGAAAGCAGAACATATCCTTGAAGGGGCATCTCCCGGGACAAGATTCTTTTTTCCAGTCTTCAAACTCCGCGTCAACTTTCCTCTGGAAAGACGCCTTGCACTGGTCATATGCGGCTTGGGCGCTGTCGGCTTCCTCGCCCAATGCCCCGAAGAGAACTCGAATTTGATTCCTGTTGCAATCAAGCGATTTCATAACAAAACAAGATCTCAATACGTCCGACCTTTTAAAAACCAATTTCTCTATTCTAACACGTTATGCCCTTGCGTCTTCTCACCGGCGGGTCCCGCGAAGTTTATCCGCCTCCGGCGGATACCTGCTCCCTTTAATAACCCAACAATCACTCGGTGGGCAGGGTGGGACTTGAACCCACAAGCCTTGCGGCACAAGGTCCTAAACCTTGCGTGTTTCCCAATTTCACCACCTGCCCAAGGTGCCCAGTATACCAATATCCCCATATCCTACCTGCTTGACTAAAAAACAGCAAAACAGCATTATCTTACCTATGGCGATCGTAGAGAAGTTCATGGCGGCGGAATCCGCTGCCGAGCGCGGCGGCGCGCCGGAACCGGAACAGGACAAGGGACCGACAATCCAAGAGATTTTGGCGGACAACCGGCAAAGCGCGCTTTTTGGGAAATATCTCCAAGCGGAAGGGCTTGAGGAGATGGGAGAACGCGTCGTCAGCGGTACTGTGGGACGGGATGCAATCCCCGAACTCACCCGGCAGCGCAAAGATTTCCTCGGGATCATGGAGAATGTACGGGTGATATCCGAGTCCATTACGCCCCAATCCATCGAGGAGATCGCCAAAGGATCTCCCGAGCTCTCGGAACTCAAGGAAGTCGTAAAGCCCGACGGCATCGCGCGGGCGCTTAAAAACCGGCTCCCGGAACTCGCGATCACCGACCGGGCGCAGTTTGAATACCTAGCCGCCGAACTCAAGCGGCAGGCGGATGTAAAACGGCGGCTTGCCGAGACAGAAACCCGCATCAAAGAGACGATCGACAGATATAAACTCACTGAAGACGAAGCGGTGGCGCTCATGCGCGGAGGAGACGTGAAGGCGGCCGTCGAAGCGGTCAGGAGCAGAATGGGAACGGTAAGAAAAATATTTTCCTCCGCAAAAACCCTTGAGCTGCAACTACAGGGCGGCGCGTGGGGCGCGGAGGGGGACATGCTCCGGATGGACCGAGAGGAAGTTAAAAGGAATAAACACGATATCGGCTTTTTGCTCCAAGCGAGCATTATGGATAATCCGGACGTGCACCGCGCTTTCATGGCCGAAATGCAGGGCAAGCAGACATCGCCCGAATCGCCGGATATGCCCTTCTCCGAAATAAAGACCGCCGCGTCCGCCAAAATCGACAAAGAGATGGAAGACGCGTGGGGGGAGTGGAAGGAGGACGGCGATTGGGAAAATATAGACGCGGGCAGGCGCGCGCAGGTCGTTGATGAATTCGCGAGCCAGCAAGCCGCGAGGAGAGTTGCAAAGCGAAAGGGCGGTATCTGGGCGACCTTCTGGGAGCAGGTGTACGGAGGCAGCATCGCTGCGCAGCTTAGAGAAAAAGAAGGACTATAACCCATGATCCCCGCAGACCTCCGGCAAGAACTTATGGACGTGATCAACGAGGGCGACGAAGCGAAAGCCCGCGAGTTCATCGTCCAAAACCTCACTCGGTTCCCGCAAGACGTGCAGGACGCCGTGATCACCGCGTTTTTCCACGAGGCCTTGGTGAAAAAGAATCAGGAAGACACGCTCCGCGCCGATTTTCAGAAAGAAGGGCTTGAGGCGCTGGAAACGCTTGATTCTCTCGACAAAAAGCTCGATGCGTCGGGCTAGACGCGACACCTCGGGCTGATACCGAGCCGGGCCGTATGCCCGCGAGCGCCCGAAACACCTTGGAAAACCAAGGTTTTTTTGTGTCATAAGATATTGACTTTTACTATAATCGTGCTATAATTAAAGCGCGGACCTTGAAATCTGAATATCGGATTTGGACTCAGTCGTTTCTACCCCACTTCCCACACGAAAGGAGCTGCAGATGTTCTGGATTAAGTTTATCGGACTCACGCTTTGCTACACGGCGGCCGGAGCGGCCCTCGGGTATGGAATCGCGTGGTTCCGGCCGCACGAACTCGGGCGACGGCTCTTCGCCGACCCGGAAGATGCGCGCCGCGCCGCGGAAGAGGAACGCGCCGATCGCGGACGTCAGGAACGGATCAGGGCGATCCCCGTCGAGATCGCCGAGGCCACCGCGCGTCTCAATGCGCTACAGAATCAGCAGCCTGCTCCACAGCAAAGAGGACAGGCGCATCAGGAGATCGGTAGGCTCCAAGGGCAACTGGCACGCCTGAACGCCGAACTCGCCGGATTGCAGGGGCAGCAGCCGGCCATCACGACCGCTCAAGTGCTTGCCGCCGCGAATCAGACGGCGCAGAACGCGAGCACGGCGCAGTGGTGGTTTCGGATCGCATGGAACAACGACTGGCTGTTCGCGATTCCGCTTCTCGCCCTCGTCGTCACCTTTGCGATTGCGACCACGCACCCAGGCGGACCGGCCCTCCTCCTTGAGACCGAGGAGGCCGTCAAGGCGCAAATGCCCGAAGTCACCTACACGGACGGCCGTGGGCAAACTGCCTCTCGAGACCTGCTGACCTTCCTGAACTACGGAGCGGCGCAACCGCCAGCAAGCGCGTCGAGGACGCCCGCACCGCCGCCGGATCGGAAATCGTGGTTCTGGTGGCTCTCGACGCTGCTCTACCTGGGGTTCATCCCACTCGGAGCCGTCCTCGCGTTCCACGACGAGGTCTCTGGTGCAATTCGCCGGCTCGCGCAACGCAGGCAAGCTCCCGCGCCTCCGCCGCAGCAGGGCGGAGGGCAACATCAGCCCGCGCCGCGTACGATGAGTCATGGAGCGTTCCTCATCTGGGAGGGGCTCTTCGACTTCGTCTCGGCCTTCGCGGCGGAGTATATGGCCAACCGCGCGGCAAACCGCCGCCTCATCTAGGAGGAAAGAGTGGACAGAATCATGGTACGAAATCTAGCGACCAGGATCGGGATGGCGGTACTCCTCGCTATCCTGATCTATATCGTGTTCCCGTGGCTCCCGTTCGTCCCCATCGTCACCATCCTGCTCGTATTCGCTCTTGCCGACGTGTTCGGCAACGCGATGGGCGGTGGGATGAAGAAGTTGAAGGCTGCGGCGGTCGCGGTCGCGACCTATCTGCTCCTTCGCTTCATCTTCGGGGAGCTCCTCGGGATCTACCCCGTCGACGCCTTCGATAAGTTCGCGGCGTCGGGCGGCCGCTACTGGATCTTCTGGGGGAGGGATGTGTCACAGTACCTCCTCTGGGAAGCGCTCTTCGCCGCGGCCGGCGGATCGCTCGCGATCAAGACGTCGCAGGGAAAGCCCGGTGTCGTACGGGTGCTCTTCGGCCTCGCCATCGTAGTCGTGAGCATTCAGATTGTCTGGCCGAACTGGGCCGCGGAGTGGCCCACGAAGGCGGGGGTCGACCGCTCGCTCACGGCGACGACAAAGGCGATCAAGGCCGACGCGTCGCGGGGCGGATACAACTTCGCCCTGACGACGATGGGCGGACACGTCTCCGCCATCACGCTCCCCTGCGGGAACGGGACCTGGGAACCCCCCGCGGATGCGCTGATCGAAGTGCCGGGCAGCTGCCGCGCTTCGTATCTCGTCAAGCGGCCGTACGGCTCGTCGGCGTTCGTCTTCGACAACAAGGCGGAGGTCGACGTCGAGCGGCACTACGCGAACGGGGATACCGCGCCGTTCAAGCGGTTCACCCCGACCGCGGAGGAGTTCGACACCGAGAAGATCACCGGGCTGCGGTTCCGCACGAGCGGCGCCGACCCGGTGAGAGTCCAAATCACCCTGCGGTAGCCCAGGGACTAAGCCACGGGCGCCGCAGAAAACATCCACCATCCGAAAGGAGGTGCAACAGCCCCACGCGCACATGCGCGTGGGGATTTCGTTTCTGGAGGATACTACCCGCTCGCGGGGCAGCCCGTCACGCTCGACGCACCGATAAGGTTTGCCACGATATCAGGGACGGTCCTTGCGATGAGGGCGACCGCTATCGCGATGAACGTATATACGAGCGAATGGTTCGCGGCGCGGAGCTTCTCGGGGTCGCCTCCGCCCGTAAGATACTTGAAGGCAGCGAGGATCACGAAGATGACCGCGACCACGATGAAGATGGCGAAGAACCACCGCATGATGGTGCAAAGAATACCGACAAGCTGCGTAGCGTTCGAAATCGCAGACGCGTGCGCAAAGAACGGCGCGAATAAGAAGAGCGGTGTCGCGAGCCGAGCGCATTTTTCAATCATTGGTCTAATCCTATCATTTGAACATAAAACGCAAAAGGCCCCTTGCGGGGCCCTTTGTGCATTACGGGATAGAAGCTAGCAAGGCGTAATACTGCCCGAGCCGATAAAGTTCCCCGTGATCGCAGGCACGAAACGGGCGATCAACGCAACCACTACCGCGATGAACGCGTAGATGAGCGCATGGTTCGCGGCCTTCACCTTCTCCGGATCGCCTCCCGCGGTCAGATACTTGAAGGCAGCGAGGATCACGAAGATGACCGCGACCACGATGAAGATGGCGAAGAACCACCGCATCACCGTGCAAAGCACATCGAAGATGCCTCCCGCGGTATTCGGCGCCGTAGTTGGCGGCGTTATCGGCGGCTGCGCTATCTGGGCGAACACAAGCATCGGAAGAAGGGCGATCATGATCCACCCCGCCTCCACCGCAAGCTTTCCTAATTTGGTTTTCATCATTTGAAACAGCCTCTCGACCTTTCGTTGATTGCACCAATCATAATATATTCCGTCTTAGGGAGCAAGCTATGGGGTGACGATGCTCTGGATGATCAGCGCGACCCCGTCCGCAATAAGGAGCACCGCGAAGCCGATGACCGCCCAGATGATGGTATGGCGCCCCGTCCGGATTTTTTCCGGGTCGCCGCCGGCGGTGAACATCTGGAATGCGCCGAAGATGATCATAATGGCTACGATGGGGATTGCGATCTGGATTAACGCCAAAATCACCTTATTCAATACGCAAATGAACTCCGGAGACGTGCTTGGGGTGCATTGGAGGGGGTTCGGGAGCGTGATCGATACGCCGCCGCCGCCCCCCGGATTCCCGCCCGTCGCAAAAACAAAAAGCGGCAAAAACAGCGCGATAATCCCCGTTACTATGAACCTCCGTTTCATGAAGCAATTATACCTGCTATCGGCAAAAACTTAAATCGTACACCTTCCCGCCGTACGCGGCATCGATCGAAACCGGCACCGTAACCGAAACGTTCAGTCGGCACGCCTCCTCCCGCGCGATACCCAGAATCCTTATAAGCTCCTCTTCGCCCATCCTCCGCGAAGTCTCGAAGGGCGCCTGTGCAACCCGGATCAGAAAGCTGCCGTCGGCGGCAAAGTAGAGGATATTGTATTCTTCCGCTTTCCGGATCAGCGCGTCCCGCTCGCTGTTCACCTCGACCGGATTCCGATAAAAATTGCTCACCGTGACGCTCCCCGACGGGGTCGGGATCTGGATCGTCGGCTCCTGCGGCAGCGTGCTCGTCGCGGGCCTAGGCCCGATCACGACGGGCGGCAATCCGCCTCCGGGCTCCTCGCCCTCCCCACCGCCGCGAGAAACGATCCTAAGGATAAGCCACCCTAAAACCAGAATGAGCGCGATCGCCCCGATGATGTAAACAGTTCTTTTCATGGATTCTTTATCTCTATTGTATCCGTATATTCGTAAAAATTCGTATTTCGCGGCTTACTCTAGAACCCGCATATCCGGTTCGCCCCCCATGCGCTCCAGTTCGTGCCGTTGTTCGAAATCCGGCACGCGGTCTGGATATTCGTCGCCGGATCTTGCGCCGCCTGCACGCATTGGTCGTAGAGCGCGCGGTTCGTCACGGTGCAATTCGGATTACTCCCCGTATACCGACGATCGAACGCCGCAGGGCAATTCAGGTTCCCCACGCGGTGCGCGGAAATATTGATCTGGAACAGGCCCCAGGAGACCGAATCTCCCTGCGGCCTGCACACATCGACCCGGGACTCCGCGAACGGGTCGCCGCCGGACTCCGCATTCGCGATTCCCGCGGCTTTGTCCGCATTCGCGCCGAAGCAGGTGTTCTGCAGATTCGCCGCCGAAGCGGGGCCGCTCCGAACCGGCGCGCATGCGCCGATAGGGTACGCCCGCGTGCTCGTGGGGATCACGATGTTTTCCAGCCCGGGCAACGATAAGGTCGTAAGCCCGGGGTTTATGAAGTTCAAGACGATGTACGCCCCGACCAAAAGAAAAAGGCCGAGGAGCGCCTGCGTGATCTGGTCCCGCGCGTCGGACTGCCCCGAAGGATTTCCGGCTGACGTCGCATACCGAATTCCTCCCCAGACGATGGCCCCAAAGGCGATGAGCCCGCCGAGCATAAGCGCGAACTGGTAGAAATTGCCAAGGATACCGACCGGCGTTTTGGGGTCGTAGCTCCCGGGGATATTTACATTGATATTCCCCGCCGACGGCCCTTGCGCCAGCACAAGAACGGGGACAAGGAGTGCGAGGGCGAAAAAGATCTTCATCCCGCTCACGATCGAGGCGGCGGCGTACAATTTATCTCCGGCCATGCCACGCCGCCTTGACCGGTCGGACTCCTCCCTGCGCCAAGCGCCCAGAGGAACGTATTGATGATAAGGAACGCGCCCATCCCGATCGCAAGGCCTACTAACGCGCTTGTGATGATCTTGCGGCCTGCGGTTACCCGTTCCGAGGAGCCGCCGGAAGTGAGCATGCGGAACGCGCCGTAGATCAGCATGATCGGCGTAATGATGAAAAAGAGGAACGAGACCGCAACATAGACGATGTGCTGGGCGGTATGAAGGAGATCGCAAAGGCTTTTGCATTCCCTGTCATTAGGAGTCACTCCGTCCGGCTTCACGCCGCCTCCCGTGCATGAGAGGACGGGGTCGGAAGTCGTGCCCCAATACCCGGTCGGCCAGAGCGCTGGCGCATGCGCAAACGCAGTGACAGGAGCAAAGAGCACTAAGATATAGCAGGCGGAAAGCAGAATGGAAAATCGCTTCATGTGTTCGTTATTTTAGCATTTAAGCCGACTCCGTTATGTCTCGTTTCTACTGTTTTTTTATCGTCGCCGTTACGCGGTCCTGCGCCTCGGTAAGCGCGGTCTTCGCATCCGCTCTTCCCGAGAGCACCCGAAGGATCGCGCCATTGAACGCCTCATTCACTTTTTCCGGATCCGCCTGCCTCCAGGAACGAGCGGTCAATGCCTGCCGGGCATAGACGCCGAGTTGCGGATGCCGCTGGTTCGTCGCGATGAACGCGCGGGTTGCGGGAGGACGGATCGCTTTGCTTAGATATGCGGCCTGCGCGTTGGCATCGGACGCGAGGAACACGATGAAATTCCAGGCGACGGATATCGATTTGCTTTGCTTGGAAACGGCGAACCCTTGATACTTCGCGTAATCCACGCGCCCCGAAGCGCCGGACGGCTGGGGGATTGGGGCAATCCCCACTCGGAGAAATGGGCTTTTCTTCTCAATCCCCGCAAGATCCGAGTAGTACCCGAAGGCCATCGCCGCATTGCCGGCCGCAAAGGCGTCGAGCGATGGGACCTCCGCATCGTTCCAGGTGTAATAGGGGGAAGCGGGATTTGCGAATTGCAGATAGAAGTCGAATGCCTGAATCCCCCGGCCGCCCTGCTCGATGTTCGCGAACGAAGCCGCTGCCCCGCGGTCGTCGAGCATCTTGGTTCCGTTTTGAAGCATAAGGAGATTTAGGAGGTCGGTGCCGTGCGCGACCGATTTTTCGCTGCCGCCGATCGCCGCTCCGGCTCGGATGATCTGTCCGGATTCGGAAACGTTCCGGAGCAACGCCACGTGGTTCTGAAACTCTTCCCATGTTGCGGGCGGAGCGACGATCCCGGCCTGATCAAAAAAGTCCTTGTTGTAGAACAGCGCGAGGGAGTCGAGATAGATAGGGAGCGCATAAATATCTCCGTCCGCAACAAAATCCTGCTCCACCACCGCGGGAAAGTCGTCGCGCATCCGTCCAGAGTCGTATGCCTCCGGAGGCGCAGAGGCGAGCTTCCCGACCTCTTTTGAAAGCGAAAGGCTCCGAATCAGAAACACATCCGGACCGGTTCCTGCGGCAAGCGCTTCAAGAACCGTTCCATCGTATCCGTTCGCCGCAATTTGCTCGTACTTCACTTCGACGTCAGGCCGAACTCCCTTGTATGCTCCGAGCGGGCCGCGCATCGCGTCAATCGGGTCGGTGCCCCATACCGTGATCTGATAATTCACGGCTTCTTTGGTCGACCGGAGATTCGAGAGGACGAGTATAATGGAGACGACCGCGACCGCAGCGACGCCTCCGATGATCAAAAGCTGCTTGGAAGTAAGCTTCGGCATAGAGCTGCGAAATACGAATAATTACGAATATACGAAAAGCGTCAAACGATGTTCACGACTCTTTTGTACTTCACGCCAGTTTTTGTGAAGTGCGCAATAATTCCTAATTGTAACTTTTTTGCCCGCAAATAAGAATACCGCTGACGAATATCGGCAACCGAAAAGTAGTTACGAACTTTCAGCTCCAAAATGACTTTATCTACAATGAGAAAATCGAAGCGATATTCACCAATAACACTTCCCCCATAGCGAAGCGCTGCCGGCAGCTGCTCGCGAAAGGATAACTGGGCGATTTGGAGTTCTCGGGCTACCGCCTTTTGGTAAAAGCCTTCCTTGTGCCCGCTGCCAACCTTATTCCAAACGGAAAATAACGCCCCGATTATCTGATAGCAAAGCTCCGGGTATACTAGGTCGCCACGCTCGAGACGCCTCCTCATAAGAGAACACCTGATTCGTGCATTCGTAAAAATTCGTATTTCGCAGCTAAATAACGATGATGCCCGCGAGCCGGTCGCCGGGTTTCAGGTTCATGATGCGGACGCCTTGGGCGGAACGTCCGGTGATCCGCACGGACTCGAGCTTCGTGCGGATTACTTGGCCCTTCCTGGAGAGCGCCAAAATCTCCGTCGCCTCCGAGAGCACTTTTGCCGCGATAAGCGGACCGGTTTTCGAGGTGATGTTCGCGGTCTTGATCCCGGAACCTCCGCGGTTCTGTAATTTATATTCCTTAAGCGGCGTCTGTTTCCCGAATCCGTTCGCCATAACGACGAGAAGCCTTGCGTTCTTGTCGTCCGAGGAGAACACCACATCGAACCCGGCGACCGAGTCGCCCTTCCGCAAGTTGATCCCTCTCACCCCCGAAGCGCCGCGCCCCATCGCGCGCACCTGGGATTCCTTGAATCGGACGGATTGTCCCTGGGAAGTCGTCATGATCACCTGCCCGTTCCCCGACTCCGAAAGCCGGACTCCCATCAGCCTGTCCCCTTTCCTCAGGGCAATCGCGATGATACCCGTCCGGCGGATATTCCGGAACTCCTCGAGCGTCGTCTTCTTGATCACGCCGTTTCTCGTCACGAAGATGAGCGTGCGTTCCTGCTTCTTTTTGGTTTCGGGATATGCGACCAAGGCGCTCACCCGTTCCTCCGCCGGCAGCTCAAGGAAGTTGTGGATCGCCCGTCCCTTCGCGACCCGGCTCGCCTGCGGGATCTCGTACACCTTCGTCTGGAACACGCGGCCCCGGTCGGTGAAGAAGAGGATGTTGTCGTGCGTCCGGGCGTGGACGAAATGCGAGAGGAAATCCTCTTCGGCGACGTCAGACCCGATAAGCCCCTTCCCGCCGCGCCTCTGGCTCTGGAACGTATTCGGCGGCAAACGCTTGATGTAGCCGTTCTCGGAAAAAGTAAGCACCGTCTCCTCGTCGGGGACAAGGTCTTCTTCCTTGAATTCGCCGACTCCCGATGCGACAAGCTGGGTGCGCCTTGCGTCGCCGTACTCCGCTTTCAGTTTCGCGACCTCGTCCCTGATGATCTTCAGGATCCTTGCCGGGCTCTTTACTATGGTCTCAAGTTCTTTCATGAGCGCGGTCTTTTCCTTGAGCTCCGCTTCGAGCTTCTCGCGCTCAAGGGCGGCGAGCGTCTGGAGGCGCATCTCGAGGATGGCGGCCGTTTGAAGGTCGGAGAGGCCGAATTGCTTCACCAGATTCCGGTGCGCGTCTTCTTTGTCCTTTGATTTTTTGATCGTCGCGATGACGCGGTCGATGGAACCCAGGGCCTTCACGAGCCCTTGAAGAATATGGACCCGTTCTCTGGTTTTCTTGAGATCGAATTCGGTCCGCCGGCGGATGATGATCTTCCGATGGTCAAGATATGCGACGAGGACGTCGCGGATCGAAAGGAGGCGGGGCTCGATGCCGTTCACGAGCGCGATCATGTTCATATGGAAATCCTTCTGAAGGTCGGTGTGTTTATAGAGCTGGTTCAATATCTTCTGCGGCGGCACGTCGTTTTTGAGCTCGATCACGACGCGCAAGCCCGTCCGGTCGGACTCGTCGCGAAGGTCCCTGATACCCTCTATCCTCTTCTCCTGGACCAATTCCGCGATCTTTTTCACGAGTTCCGCCTTGTTCACTTGATAGGGGATTTCCGTGACGACTATCTCGAATTGCCGGCTCTTTTTTTCCGAAATCTCGGCCTTCGCCCGCGTCACGATGCTCCCTTTCCCTGATATATACGCCTGCTCGATCGCATTCCGGTCGAAAATAACGCCTCCCGTGGGAAAGTCGGGACCCTTGACGAACTGGAGGAGGTCTTCGCTCGTCGCTTCATTATTGTCGATCAGATGAAGGATGGCGTCCGCCACTTCTCCCAGATTATGCGGAGGGATATTCGTCGTCATGCCCACCGCGATGCCCAGGGTTCCGTTCAGGAGGAGATTGGGCAATTTCGCGGGAAGCACTTTCGGTTCCTCGCGCGTCGCATCGTAATTCGGCTGCCAATCAACGGTTTCTTTTTCGATATCGAGAAGCATCTCCTGCGAGACCCTCGAAAGCCGGGATTCGGTGTATCGATAGGCGGCGGCGGCATCCCCGTCTATCGAGCCGAAGTTCCCGTGCCCGTGGACCAACGGATACCGCAGAGAAAAATCCTGCGCCATGCGCACCAAGGCATCATAGACCGCAATATCGCCGTGGGGATGATAACGCCCGAGCACTTGCCCGATCACGTTCGCCGACTTCCGGAATTTGGCGAGATGCGTAAGCCCCGAATCCCACATGTCCCACAGGATCCTCCGGTGCACGGGCTTCAAGCCGTCGCGCACGTCGGGGAGCGCGCGGGAAACTATCACCGACATTGCGTAATCGAGGTATGATTCCTGAAGCTCGGAGGTTATTTCGCGTTTTTTGATCTCGGACATGGGCTGTGTAATTAATTCTTCTTTTCTGTTCCCCGAGAGGCCCAAAACCGGTCGAGGAGTCCATTCACTGCGTCTTTCATTTCCCGGAATATGAAGGCGGTCCCGCCTTTTACCGATTCGCCGATCGTAAATCCTCCGGCTCTTCCGTCGACGACCGGTTTATTCTCGCTCACCGGACCCACAAGACTGCCGAAAAAGCGGAGCCAGAGCAAAACAACCACAAGCATCGCGATCGCGCTTAGCGCGACGAGGATCCGGCGTTTCGTCCGAATGTCCGCGGATTGCAACTTTTCGATAAAGCTGGCCTCCTTCATTTACGAATTGGTGCGCAGTACAATGACGCGATTCTTGCCGTCCTCAAGGTCTTTCTTCTTGAACACGACCTTATCCATCTCTTCGGGTTTCTGGCCGAACGCCTTCACAAAATCGCCTGCGCCTTTCCCGTACCACGCGGGCAGGGTGAGCGTCGGCTCCAGTCGTTTCACGAGCTTCGCCGCGTCCTCCGCATCTATGAAGTGGGGATCTCCGGTCGGGAAGATGACCGCGTCCGGCTCTCCGAATTCTTCCAGAAGCTCCGGGGAGATGCCGTTCGAGAGGTGCCCCAAGAACAAAAAGCGGGTCCCCTCCCAGAGAACGGAATATACCGTTTTAATGAACTTCGCGCTTGATTCTTCGGGCAAGTGCCAGCCTTGGACCTCAATGCCTTTTATCTCGTACTCGCCGGGGAAGACGATCTCTCCTTCCGGCGCTCCGGAGAGCTCTGCGGCGGCGATGGTCTTCAGAATAATATCGGCCTTAAAACGGTTGCTTGCGGGATTCAAGACAAGCGACAGCTCGCCGCTCTGGAACCGCATACAGCCTTCGCCGAAGTATTGGATGATCATTGCGCGCATCAATTCTAGCGCAGGATTGCCCGCTTGTCAGGCCCTGACCGACGGAGAAAATATCGTATAATCCAGCCGTGACGGGTCCGAAAACAAGAATTACGGAGTCTTTCGGAGACGGCGGCCTTTCTCGTGAAATCGCGCTGGGACAGAATCCGAAGCGTATCTGTCCTCCCGAGATCCTTGAACGACAAGAATTGCTCGCCGTGCATTATATTTCATTCGACGGTTTGCGCCACAAAGGGCAGATCGTCGTCGACCGCCGGCTCGCGAGAGATGTTACGGAGCTCTTTGGGTTGATGCTGCAAAGTAATTTTCCCCTCGCAACAGTAATCCCGCTCGCCGATCCGAGATTTCGATGGGACGACAACCGCTCGATGGCGGCAAATAACAGCTCTGGGTTCAATTACCGGCATATTGCCGGAACTGACCGCGTCTCTCTTCACGGACACGGTCAAGCAATAGATCTAAACCCGGCGTTGAATCCCTACATCGCGCGAAACGGGAGCATATATCCACCCGGAGCGCGGTATGACCCCGCGAGACCGGGAACCGTCGTTGCGGGAGGGTGTATCGTCCGATTCCTCGATGAACGCGGGTGGACATGGGGCGGCCGCTGGACGGACCGCAAAGATTACCAGCACTTCGAGAAAAGACTTGAATAAAAATGCGCCTTCCTCTATAATCGCCTTACCTGAAACGCACATGGCGGAAGAAATAGTCAATTCAAAACAAGCGCTTCTTACGCAGGCATTGAAGCAGGAACTGGCCGTACACCGTCTCCGCGAAGGGGATGTCGCGAACGCCACCCTTATTCGGAAGGCATCGCGAGACGCGTATTTCGACCTCGGGAAATTCGGCACCGGAATCGTGTTCGGCGTGGAATTCCTGAACGCAAAGGACATCCTGAAGAACATGGAGCCGGGAGGGCAGATGCCCGCAAAGGTGATCACGCTGGACGGCGAACACGGATACGTCGAGCTCTCGCTTGCGGAAGCGGGCAAACAGCGCACCTGGCAGCAGGTCCAAGAGCTCCAGGAGAAGGGGGAAGTGATCGCGATGAAGATCGTGGGCGCGAACGCGGGCGGGCTAATAGGAAACATTCTGGATCTCAAGGCGTTCCTGCCCGCTTCCCAGCTTTCGAACGAGCATTACCCAAAAAACATTGAAGGCGACCGCCAAAAAATCCTCGAGGAGCTTAAGAAATTCATCGGAGAGGAGCTCAACGTGAAGATAATAAACGTAAACGCGAGAAATAATAAACTCATTGTTTCCGAGCGGGAGATGATGAGCGCCAATGTCCGAGAACTCCTCGAAAAGTACGAGGTGGGGCAGGTGATTGACGGGATCGTCTCGGGGCTCGCCGATTTCGGCGTATTCGTCCGCTTCGTCGATAACCCGGAAATCGAGGGGCTCGTGCATATCTCCGAGATCGACCATCGCCTGATCGACAATCCAAAAGAGGTCGCGAAGCTGAATGAAGCGGTGAAAGTGAAAATCATAGATATCCGCGAAGGTCGGGTGTTCCTTTCGCTTAAGGCCCTGAAACCCAACCCATGGGATACTGCGGATAAGGCGCATTCGGTTGGACAAGAAGCGAAGGGGAAGGTGTACAAGTTCAATCCGTTCGGGGCGACGGTCGAACTCGAGAGCGGCCTGCATGGCATGATTCACATCTCCGAATTCGGCGGCGCGGAAGAGATGAAAGCCGCGCTCCTATTGGGAGAAACATATACGTTTGTCATTGATTCCTTGAAACCCGAGGAAAAGCGCATCGGGCTGAAATTGAAGAAGTAATTCGAATCAAAAACCGCCTTCTGGCGGTTTTTGATTTTGTGCCGCGGGGGTGAATCGAACACCCGACTCCACGCTCTTCAGGCGTGAGCTCTGCCACTGAGCTACCGCGGCATTCGCGCAGGTAAAGATATCAAAAAAAGAAACCGCGTTCAAATCTCCTCCGCTTCCGTCACGGCGAACTGCACGCTGTCGCTCTGCGAATTGCCGGAGTATTCGGACATTTGAGCCCTCGTATATGCGCCGGGGCTCGGGAATGTATCCGGGGCTTCGCCTTCGCTTGTATAGCCGCTCCCCTTTAGCGTTTCTTCCGCGGAATCAGCTTCTTCGGGGTCCACATATCCCCGCATCACATTCCCTTGCGCAACCTCCACCCAGCCAAGATTCGTCCATTGACCGGCTGTTTCCTGGAGCTTCGGGAGGAGCGCGTCGAAGGAATCCGGAGCTGTTTCCGCCCGTGCTGATTCGCCGATTGAGTGTTCGAGGCCTTCCATGGCTTCATTATGTTGCCGCCCTTTGAATTTGGGAAGTGCCCGCTTTCCGCTCCAACGCATCAAGCGTTTGATCGAAAAGTTTCGGAAGTTTCCGGGATTCGAGAAATGCCCCGTTGTGCGCTCCCTGAATCGTAATTCATGTGCTCTGCGTCCCCGGCAGGAGTCGAACCTGCAGTCTACTCCTTAGAAGGGAGTTGCTTTTCCGGTTAAGCTACGGGGACGTCTCCCCCCTGTCGGGCCGCCGGGATTCGAACCCGGACTAAATCCTCCCAAAGGACTCGTGCTAGCCGTTACACTACGGCCCGTGCGTCCCTTCAAATTATCCCAAAACTCCTATAGAATCAATCGTCGAACGCGCGCGTGGCTCCCTCCTTCGTCCCTCGGCAAGCTCGGGACTGCGGCGGGCAGGCAGTGGCAGAGAACGGGCGCTTAACTCAGCGGTCAGAGTGCTTCCTTTACACGGAAGAAGTCGGGGGTTCGACTCCCTCAGCGCCCACAAGCTCGATCCCTGCCTGCCTGTCGGCAGACAGGCCGGCAGGGATCGAGCGCGCACTATGAAGCAACGATTGTTCAGATTTTTTTCGTTTTTCGCCATCCATTTGCTGCGCGCGTACTGGTACTTCGCGCGGCCGAGGACGATCGGCGTCAAGTGCGTTATTGTGCGCGGCAACCGCGTCATTCTTGTGCGCCACAACTACGGAAAGACCGACCGCTGGACCGTTCCGGGCGGCAAGGTAAAAAATGGGGAACCGCCGGAGGCCGCGGCAAAACGAGAAATGCATGAAGAATTAGGAATTGTTATCGCGGATCTCCGCCGGATCGGCACGCACTATACGGAACACGAATACAAAAAAGATACGGTGGTTTATTTTTCGGCAACCGCGGGTACCGATACGGTCAAGAAGGATGATTACGAGATCCTCGAGGCGGGCTGGTTCTCGCTGGATAGCCTTCCTCATCCCCAAACGGCCTCGGTGGGACGAGGCATGGAGATGTACCGCCGCGTATCATAGAATAGGTTTGGTTCCTCGCCTCTAAAGGAGCATCCATTGAAGGAAAGATCTTTTGGCCGTTCGGAGCGGAGGATCCGGTGGCGCGATATCGAAGACGATCCTGATCAACAAGATCCCGACGCCGAAGCTGAAGAAGCGGAATGTCCGCCGCGCAGAAGAGAAGATTCGAAACCCGAGCGCGACGGGGCGCACAAGCCGGGGCCTGCCGAGTAGCGGGCCCCGAACCATTACGAATTAAGCGCGTAGAAGTTCCCGAATAACTTTGCGACCAGAATAGGGCCCGTGCCGCCCGGCGTTGGGGTGTAGGAAACGTTCTTGGAGGTCAAGTCATGAGAGGGGTTGAAGTCTCCGACGAGCCCACCGCCGGAAGAACCGGTCCCAAAGTCGATCACAAGCGCCTCGTTTTTTACATCTTGTGCGCCAAAAAAGTGAGGCGAGCCCGCGCCGCTTATCACGACTTCCGCCCTTCGAAGCGATTCGCCAAAATCCCCGGAATATTCATCAACCTGCTCGAACTCCGCCCTTTCCCGCTCAAGCCACGCCCTGACCGGCTTTCCTATTAAAAACCCTGCGCCGAGCACGAATGTGCGGACGGAACGAATGTCCCTGCCCGTACGTTTCAAAATCTCCTTCACTACCGCTACCGGCGGAGGATCGATCGCGGAACTCCCGCGGGCGAACTCCGCAAACGCTTTTTCGCTCATCATGTCCGCATCTTTTTCTTTCGGTATCGCGTTAAGGACATAGCGGCGATTCACGCGCCCCGGAAGCGGGATCTGCACTATGAATCCTCCGCAGTTTTTCGCTCCGGCAAGACGGCCTATCTCCCGCCGAAGCGTGTCCGTCGCAGCGTCTCCGGGGTATCGATACAGGCGAAAATCCACGCCGAGCGTTCGCGCGACCCTCTCCTTCTGCTTCAAAAAATTGACCGACGCAGGATCCTCTCCCGCAAGAAGCGCCGCAAAAAACTTCTTCGGCGCCGGGCGAGATCGTAATTCGTCGAGGATTTCTTGCCCTATTTTCCTGCCATCAATGCGCATGGTGTAAAACGGCTTGCGGATATTTTCGAATCGCCTTGGCGCCTCGCAAGAATTCGATTACGCAGGAACGGGGAATTTGCGGCACAGCTCGCGCACGCGCTTCTGCGCATTCTTATTTTCTTTGAGTATGTCGAATACAAGGCGTGCGACCTCTCTCATCTCTTTTTCTTTCATGCCGCGCGTGGTGAGCGCGGGCGTCCCGATGCGGATACCCGACGGATCGAATGGAGATCTCTTGTCGTACGGGACGGCGTTGCGGTTCACGACGATGCCGTTCGCTTCGAGCAGATCCTGCGCCTCGCGGCCGGAGATCCCGAAACCCGCGAGATCAATGAGCATTAAATGGGTGTCGGTGCCGCCGGTCACGAGCGAAAAACCAAGGCGGACCAGCTCCCTTGAAAGCGCGTACGCGTTTTTCACGATTTGTTTCCCGTATTTGCGAAATGCGGGCGCGGCGGCCTCGTAAAGCGCGACTGCGATCGCGGCGGTCTGGTGATCATGGGGACCGCCTTGAAGCGCGGGGAAGACCGCGCGATCGATCGCCTGTCCGATGTCGATTGTATTGCGGGCGGCGAGCGGTGATCTACCATTGGCGAATATGATCGCGCCTCGCGGGCCGCGGAGCGTCTTGTGCGTCGTCATCGTCACGACATCGGCATAGGGAAAGGGCGACGGATAGGCTCCGGCCGCGATGAGCCCGGCCTCATGGGAAACATCCGCGAAGAAGTATGCGCCGACTTCGCGCGCGATATTTGAGAATCCCTTAAAATCGATGCGGCGGGGGTACGCGGTGCCGCCGGTCACGAGGATCTTCGGCCTCTCGTTGCGCGCCATGCGCCGGACGGCTTTCATATCTATGAGCCCGTCGCGGCCGACGCCGTACTGGACCGACCTGTAGAAACGGGCGGAGAAGTTCGCGCTCCAGCCGTGCGTAAGATGCCCGCCGAACGGGAGGGCCAACCCCATGATCGTTTCGCCTGGCGCAAGGAGCGCGTAATACACCGCCATATTCGCGGGAGAGCCGGAATACGGCTGTACATTCACGTGCCATCGTGCTCCGAGCGCGAACGCCTTTCGCGCGCGTTCTTGGGCGAGAAGCTCAACCCGATCGATCACCGGATGCCCGGCGTAATACCGCCTCCCCGGATACCCCTCGGAATATTTATTCGTGAGCGGAGATCCAAGCGCGGCAAGCACTTCCCGGGAAACGATGTTTTCGGAAGGGATGAGGTTCAGGGTCTCGCGCTGCCGCTTCTCCTCGTCCCGGATGAGTTTCCGAATCGCCGCATCTTTCATCTCTTTGACGCCGATTGCCGGGACTCCTCGTGCGTCTCCGGTTTTTTAACGAGGCGGAGGAGATACACGGTCACTGCCACGACAATGATCGTGATAAGGACCGCGTAAAGGAATTTCGCGAAAAGCGTATCCTGCCCCAAGGGGAACAGGTATTCGATGAGCGCCTTGATCGCCTCGTTCCACGCAAGGCCCGCCACAAGCCCCAGCGCGGCGGCAATATACCCCACGACGCGCTCGCGGATCTCGCGCCGGATCCGCGCGCCCTCTTCTTTCAGCTTTTCTACCCGTCCTTTGATCAGATCCATGTTCGCTTACGACGCACCGGCGCCGCGCGGAAGCCCGAGCGCGGGCGGGTTTATAAAGTTCTCGGGTGTCGCATCGGGTGAGAACCACCGCCATTCGCCGGACTTCTCGGGCTCCCGAAGCTTCGGCTCCCCGGTTGTCTCGCAGAGGAAGCAATGCACTTCGTTCGTGCCGCGTGAGTCAAGAACGCTACTATTCTCCATGGGAGGCATACGGGATTTGCACCCGTGCTGGCAGTGCCACAGACTGCAGTGCTGCTGCTACACCAATGCCTCCATAACTTACGTAGAAAGGATTAAGCGCCGCGCGTACCCCCAATCGGTTCCCAATTCTTTTCCAATCTGTCGGTATGTCCATCCCTGCTTGCGCAAATACTTACTCCTTCTGATGCGCTCCGCCTTCAGATGTTTCATCGTTTCCCGTTCGGCAAGTCGCAATTCAAGCTCCCGCAAGCCCCTTGAAGCTAATTCCCTTTTTACGATGAGTTTATCAACAACGTGCAGTAATATATCATAGGTGTTCTTTGCGTTGCCACTGTTATATAACCATGCGTCTTTCCAATGAGCCTTCCGCTTTCGGATAGGATATACATGCCCTTTTCCGGTAAAACTGCGAATACATTCGAGCACTTCTTGATTCGTTTGGCTAATATTGACCATGTAAGAACGGTTTTTCTTGACGATGCTCCCTTCGCCGTCGATGAATCCCGCTATATAATCCCAGCTCATTTTTTTAGTTTACCAAAACATCGTGGTTGATACCACCGCGTCATATGGGATAAAAACCACGCTGGCAGCTCGTCCTATGGTGAGGCGGAGCAGTGAATGCGGCCATTGATTTTTATATCCTTCCCTTTACAATTAGTGGGCAAACTATGACTTCATTCTATAAGAATCTTCTTTGGGCGATCGCGACGCTCGTTTTGATATCCCTCGTCTTTTCCGCGCTTCTTCCGTCGGAACCCAAACCGGAAAAGCTAAGCCTCACCCAGCTCGCCGAAAAGGTGAAAGGCGGCGGCGTGAAAGAGATAAAGGTGAATGGCGAGAGGTTGTTAATCTTGCTGGAGGGCGGCGCGAAGGCGGTTTCGCAGAAAGAAACGGAGTCCGGCGTTACGGAAACGTTCTCGCGCCTTGGCGTTTCGCCTGAGGCGCTGAACCGCGTGCGTGTGGAGGTAGAGGATCAATCGGGCTGGCAATTCTGGGCGGGCATCCTTATCCCCACGCTTCTTCCGCTTCTCATTATCGGAGTCATTTTCTGGCTCATGTTCCGGCAGGCGCGGACCGGCGTGAATCAGGCATTCACGTTCGGGCGTTCGAATATCCGGCTTTCGATCCAGGGAAAAGATCGGGTTACGTTCGATGATGTTGCGGGGCTAAAAGAAGCGAAGGAAGAGCTCGTAGAAGTCGTGGACTTCCTAAAGAACCCAAAAAAATTCCTCGATCTGGGGGCGCGGGTGCCTCGGGGCGTACTGCTTGTCGGAATGCCGGGAACGGGGAAAACGATGCTTGCGAAGGCGGTTGCGGGAGAAAGCAACGTTCCCTTCTTTCACGTCTCCGCCTCCGAATTCGTGGAAATGTTCGTGGGGGTCGGCGCGTCCCGGATCCGCGATGCCTTTATGACCGCGAGAAAAGCCGCTCCGGCGATTCTTTTCATCGACGAAATAGACGCGGTGGGGCGCCAGCGCGGCGCGGGTTTGGGCGGCGGAAATGACGAGCGGGAGCAAACGTTGAACCAGATCCTCGTAGAACTCGACGGATTCGACCGCGAGACGCGCGTCATCGTGCTCGCGGCGAGCGTGACGGGAGACACACCAGTGCTCGTTAAAAAGAATGGAGAGGTCAAACTTCTGCCCATTGCGCAAGTGATCGACGCCTACTACTCGAACGACGGTGGTAGTGGCGAAAAAGAATCACCCGATTTGGAGGTTCTGGGACTCGAGAAGAAGACGGCTGCCAATCCTATCTTGAAAAATAATCTGTTTTTCGGTCACAGCGCCTTCAAAAAAGTCCGATCGGTATTCCGGCACAGAGTGAAGGAAATTTACGAGATCGAATACATGGGCGGCACAGTGAAAGCAACCGGCAACCATTCCGTTTTCGTTCGCACCAGAAAAGGCATTCTGGCCAAACCCGTCGCCGAACTCCAGCCAGGAGAAATTCTGGTGGATATTCCCTACGTAGCGAACCGCAACAACAAAGAACGCAGGGAGATTCGCGCTCACGAATTCTCAAACGAATTCATACGGGAATTGGATGTGTACGAATCGGTTTTCGGAGAGGCCAAACGAGTCATGCTGCCGGCCTACGAATACGCCATGCAGGCGAAAGGAACCGGGGAATCCCAAAGCCTGGTTGCAACCAAGTTCGGCCTGGCTCAAACCACGATTTCGCACTGGCAAAGAGGGGTAAACGGCCCTCGACCGTTGAGTTTGAAGTACTTCCGCCACTCCCTGCCCGAAAGAGTAAAACTCACCCCCGAGTTAATGCGTCTACTCGGCTACTACGCGGCGGAAGGATACGCCAGAAAGGAACTAGACTTCTGCCTAAACCTTAACGAAACAGATATTAAAGCAGACATCGAGAACCTCTTTCTTCGGATATTCGGTCTCCGACCGGACAAGGTGCGGCACTTCACATCCAACGCAGTGAACATAATTTACGCTTCCAAACCGCTCGCAGCTTTTTTTGCCGAACACTGCGGCAAGGGAGCACATAACAAGCATGTCCCCGCTTTCCTCTTTGAGGCGCCAAGAGAATACTTCTTAGAGTTTTTGCGGGGCTACGCGGCCGGCGACGGTCACGAAGACAAACGGGGAAGGTTGGAGATAACATCGGTCAGCGAGCGGCTGATTACCGAGCTGCACTGGCTTTGCCGGATGCATGGTTTGAAATCTTACGTGGGTTCCTTCACGGCGAAAGCGGGCAGAATGATCAACGGCGGCAAGCCGCTGCCGGAAACCAAAGCCTGGCGCTTGGGGTTAGGCACGAGTCAAAATCCATTTCGCGTTCAGGGTCCGCTTCAAAGAACAAGTATCAAGCGGGCTATAATCAAACGCATCCGCAAAGTGCCTTTCGATGGTTTTGTGTATGACTTTTGCGGCTGCGAGAACGAGGCCTTTTTCGGGGGGGTGACTCCGGTGTTGCTTCACAACACCAACCGCCCGGACATCCTCGACCCGGCTCTTCTCCGGCCGGGACGGTTCGACCGGCGGGTTATGCTCGACCTCCCCGACCTCGCCGACCGCGAAGCGATCCTCAAGATCCACGGCCGCGGAAAACCTCTTGCGCCTAAAGTCGACCTTCGGAAGGTCGCACAGCGGACACCGGGATTCTCGGGGGCAGACCTTGCAAACCTCATGAACGAGGCGGCGATCCTTACGGCGAGGAAGAGCCAGAAGGTCATTCAGCAGGAACATCTTTTCGAATCCGTGGAGAAGGTGCTCTTGGGGCCGGAACGGAGAGGCCGCGTGATTTCTCCTAAAGAGAAAGAGGTCACGGCGTATCATGAAGGCGGGCACGCGCTGGTCGCGGCCTCGTTGAAAGGCGCGGATCCGGTCCATAAGGTATCTATCATCAGCCGGGGGTTCGCGGGCGGCTACACCATGAAGCTTCCATTGGAAGAGCAGCGGCTCCGCACGAAAACGCAGTTCTTGAACGACCTTGCGGTCATGATGGCGGGCTTCGCATCCGAAAAACAGATATTCAAAGACGTCTCGACGGGCGCATCGCACGACTTGAAGCAGGCATCGGAGCTTGCGCGGAAGCTCGTCACGAAATACGGGATGAGCGACGCCCTTGGTCCTATGACCTTCGGGAACACCGAAGAGATGGTGTTCCTCGGGCGGGAGATCGCGACAGAAAAAAACTATTCGGAAAAGATCGCGATGAAAATAGACGACGAGGTCAGAAGCTTCATCGACCGCGCGTACCGCGCCGCGCAGCGCATCCTTTCGCAGAACAAAACGGCGCTTGCGAAAGTCGCAAAGACGCTCGTCGAAAAAGAAACGTTAGAGCATGAGGAATTCTACGCCGTCCTGAAACCGTTCCGTATCAAGCAGGTGGCGGTGTAGCACTACGACACAAAACAGCCGAGTGAATCCGGCTGTTTTGTTTTATTCGTGAGTGGGCCAGGAAGGACTCGGACCTTCGATCCTCTTGGTATAAGCAAGATGCTTTAGCCGCTAAGCTACTGGCCCATACAATGGTCCTCGATGACTTTCAGGCTCGTTAAAATCCTCCAGCTTAAAATACCATTACTCAAAATAATATTACAAGTCCCATGTCTATAGCCCGTTTTATAAGTCAATCCGCTTAGTTTGCTGTTTTTGATGTATGGCCTACTAAATCGTTCCTTAGAGACACCGAGTGTGTCAGACCAGTAAGATATCTCCTCCTTTATATCCATATCTTTATCAAAGGTTCGCATCTCCCTACTGACCTCTCACGATCGCGTCGAACCGGTCCATTGCGCGGCCGGCCTGCGCGTTGAATTCGTTGATCGCCGCGACTTCCGCGTTGATGATGTTGATCCAGTTCGCCACTTGATGCTCTTTCCCTTGCCCCGCGAAACGGGTCTGCAGCGCGTACAGAAGCTGTTCGAGGTACTCGCTATAGTTGATGAGGTGGCTGATGACGACAAGGCGATTGCTGATGGAACTCAAGGCCGCCTCGCGCGCGTCTTGAGATTTGAGCAGGGGGAGCGCGAGGGTCATGCGCTCCAGTTCGCGCGAAAGTTCCGTGGCCCGCTCGCGGACGGTCCGGCTCTTCAAGATGAGCTCCTGAGTGATGCGGAGCGCTTCTTCGAAATTCTTTTCCTTGTCCAGCCGGTTTATCCGCTCAAGCTGCGCTCCCATATCGTTCGTGAGGTTCACGATGTCCTGCGCGATCAGGGCTCCCTGGGACCGCGCGCTTTGGAGTTCCTGGGGGATTTCGTTCGACGAGAGGCTCCACCGGCTCGCGAGGAATCCTCCGACGACAAGGATCACGAACGCAATTCCTATTTTTGCTCCGCGGGGGATGTGGACCATGGGGTGTTCTATGCGCGCAAACACTCTAGCGTATCCCGAAAAAAGAATCAACGCTTGAGAATTCCAGAAAATGCCGCTACAATTCGCCTCGAAAGTTCCGTGCGGGATTCGTACAGTGGCAGTACGCCACCCTTCCAAGGTGGAGACGCCAGTTCGATTCTGGTATCCCGCTCACATAATGAAAGCGCCGGCACAAGGTCGGTGCTTTCATTATGTGAGTATATTTACGACTGCGCTCGAACCTACTTTATCAACCCGTTCGGCAAGCTCAGGGTTGATCCTGAGCTGGGTCGAAGGATCAAAAATTCCTGACCATTGGACTGTAAAGTCAGTTTGACATGTTGATACAGCTCGCGTTACGATGAAATCAACCTCATATATGTATGAAAGAAATGATTTCCAATCGGGTTTACGAATTGCGTTCAAAGACCGGCATTACCCAAGAAGCGTTGGCCGATGCGCTTGGGGTAACGCGACAGACAATTAT
>CAYJWW010000003.1:0-43102 GCA_964374065.1 uncultured Candidatus Saccharibacteria bacterium
GGCATATGGCAGATAAACTCAAACGTATAGAAGTTGAAGAAAAGCTCAAAAACCTTGGAGTCTTAGTATTTACCCCTTTGGAGTTCGCGGGCTTTTTAAACGTGCCCATTAAAACAGCAACTAATTTTATTTCTACGAATATCGGGAATTCAGGAAGCGGCTTATTCCTCAAGCTTCGCAACGGTCTTTATATGGTGAAAGATGCCTACGTTTCGCCGCTTTTTATTGCCAATAAAATATATGAGCCGTCGTATGTATCTTTGAACACGGCCCTGTCGCATTATGGCGTTATCCCCGAAGTGGTGTACGCAACCACTTCGGTGACCGCCAAAATATCTAGGGAGTTCTCTACGCCCAAAGGCGATTTTATTTATCAGCGCATTAAGAAAAAAGCATTCACCGGTTACGGCCTGCGGCTTATCGATCGCGATAACGTGCTGATTGCCGAACCGGAAAAAGCTTTAGCAGATTATCTCTATTTTGTTGACTTGAAACGAGTGTCATTAAATGACCGCCTTGAGCTCAAGAGCATAAAAAGATCAGCGCTGCTGGAATTTGTGAAGCTATTTGAGCGAAAAAGTTTAGTTAAACTTGTCGACCACGTCTATGCTGAATATAAAAAACCTCGAAAAGTTTACTGATCAGGCGCAAACGAAGATACAGAACGTTGTCAGGGAATACTGCCAGCATCTGTTTTTGGCATCCCTCTATAAGCAGCCGGGATCGGAAAGGCTCCTCTTTAAGGGCGGCACGGCTTTGCGCACGGTTTTTCACAGCCCTCGTTATTCCGAAGATTTGGATTTCACTGGCGTAAATATCAGACATGCCGAAGTCGAAGATTTATTTGCTGATACGCTCGTAAGCATCGAACATGCTGGTATCCATGTGGAGGTAGACGAAAGCAAGCCAACCACCGGTGGGTATATAGGCATTGCCACATTCCACGCATATGAAAGGAACATCCCTGTTAAGATTGAAGTATCGCTTCGCAGTGGAAAGGGCTCGAAGGGGGTGAGGGCCCTTATCGAGAATGAATATATTCCATCCTACACCCTCGTTCATTTGTCAAAAGAAGAAATTGTGAAAGGGAAAATGCAGGCGCTCATGGGACGCCACAAGCCAAGGGATTTTTATGATTACTTCTTCTTGTTGTCGGGCAATTACCCATTGGCTAAGGAGAGAGAGAATTTGGCTCACGCGCTTAAACTGCTGCGAGAAACCAAAATCAACTTCCGCAACGAGCTAAGGGATCTTCTGCCGGCAAGCCATGCGATGCACCTCCGTGATTTCAAAAAACTGCTCGAGCGAAAGATAGTAACGTTCTTGGGAAAGAAATAATATTTATGGTGAGTTTACTTGTAGTGAGCTTGCCGAACTATCGAACCATGAAAATAAAAGACCGGTTTATCCTGCCTGCCATGAGTCGCATCGAATGGAGCAGGGTCGAAGGATTTATCCTGAGCAAGGTCGAAGGACCGTTCGCCAAAAAGCGGTGGGCGGGGAGGCATTTGTAACTTTTCGTCCGTTGGTTCGTTTTACTGAGTGATTGGTAGTTGGGTTTCCTACGCGCCGATCACCAACTTAGAACTTTACGGCTTTTAGAATTTAAATTCACCTCTTACCCTGGAAACAGTTTTACGGAGAAAGAGAGTTCTGAGCCGGTTGTTCCAGGCGATAAGTTGTACTACAAACGGCTATTTCAACATAAATGCCAAAATTAGATACAAACGCTCAGAATATGCCTGGCCACGCTGCACGGACAGAGAGTGGTAGGCTTCGTAGGATCCGGGAGGATACGGGGTATTTATAAGACATAATAGCGTGCCTGTCAACCCCTAATTTTTGCCGGAGGCGGGCAAGCGGATAGATCTACCTGCCGGTAGACAGCCCCCCCACTCTCCTTCGGAGAGAATGGTAGAATGAGAAAACGCCCCTCCGCGGCGGCGGTGTTACACTCTCATTGACACAACTCATCTTTTGCGCTTACAGTGTAGGCGGCTTTTTGGATTGGGGGTTGGGTATGGATATTCCGAGAGACAAGTGCTACCCATCCGACTCCGTGCAGTGTGACAGCTGCGGCGGTTGGGGATGCCTGGAGTGCGAGAACAGGGGCTGGTTCACTCCCCGGGATCACCCAAAGGGGAGGCGTTGCGAGAGGCAGGGTTGCGGCAACCCCATTCCTCCCGCGCAGGTCGCGGTATACTGCACGAACGAGTGTGCCTTTGCTGACGCATGAGGGCGGCTCATCGAACGGGGCGGCTTCGTAAGGTCGCCCCACTCGTTTTTTTGAGTGATAAAGTTAAAGCGTACCGGAAACAAATTTATCCCGCCGCGGCGGCTTACTGAACTAACTTGATAAGCGCATGTCCCTAAAAATCACCTATTTTGTGCACGGCACGACGACGGACAACGAGCGCGGGATGTCTTCCGGCTGGTCCGACGTCGCCTTCACCTTCTCTAATTCGCGCGAATAGGAGAATAGTTCTCATGCCCATCCGCAGGTCCTGCGGCGCAAAAACAAAAGGCGGCTATCCGACGTGCTATCCGTGTTCGGAGAAGCTCAAGGCGAAGAAGTTTTCGCAGTTTGGGAGGCATGCGTGCCGCGCCGCGGAACCACAATTCCAAAAGACCGCTCTTTTTGCTACCCGTGCTGCCAAAAGCGCGTGAAGCAGTTCATTTCCTTGTGCGCTTGTTTCCGTTCCGGCGGGTAGGCGTGCGAGTTGTGCTAGACTGCCCGCATGGGGATGAAGGTGATCGAGATTGATTGCAGATGCGGCAAAGCGCTTTTTAAGTACCAGAAGGTTGGGGCGGGACGGCTGATCAAGTGCTACTTGCCGCGGATTTTGGCCGACCATACGGGAATGCCTCCGGGAGCAGAGACCGGCGCGGAGGTGCATTGCCCCGCCTGCGGCGGGCGGGTGGGCAATATATACATGGTCCGCGGAGTCCCGGCGGTCAAGCTGAACCAGGGGCAGATCAAGCCCATGCGGATCGGGTGAGCGCCGCTTCGTACGAATGGTAAGATGGGGTATGCGGAAAAACGCGGCGCGCAAAGTGCGGCACATCAAGCGCCACTTCCGGCGCGCGGATCCGGTATTTTCTGCCGTAGTCGCGGGAATGGACATCGAGCCCTTGCGCGGAGAGCGCGACCCCTCGCGGTACTTCCCCAAATTATGCCGGGAGATACTTTCGCAGCAGCTTAGCGGAAAAGCCGCAGGCGCCATTGTCGAGCGATTCCTGAAACTTTTCCCGAGCAAGCATCCAACGCCGGCGCGGGTGCTTGCGCTCCCGGAGAAAACACTGCGCGATGTCGGAATGTCGTGGGCGAAAGCGCGGTACGTGCGGGATCTTGCGCTGAAAACCAGAACGAGAGCGATCCGCCTTCAAAAGCTTCCGACGCTCGGCGATGAGGACGTGATCGCGGAACTCACGAAGGTGAAGGGCGTGGGGCGATGGACCGCGGAGATGTTCCTTATTTTCACGCTTGGCCGCGAGGACGTGTTCTCCCACGGCGATCTTGGTCTGCGGAAGGGGATGGAGCGGGTCTATGGCGCGCGGCGGGCGAAGACGCAGACGCACCGAGAGGCGATCGCGAAACGGTGGTCGCCGTACAGGAGCTATGCCAGTCTCGCGCTCTGGCACAGGCTCGATTCCGATAAGTTATCTTCTCTAATTCGCTCGAATGGTAGAATAAGGGCAAGGCAGCGGTAATCCAGAGCAGGGGGGACGGGAGAGAAAAAGGCATGAAGGAACTCGAAAAACAACTCAAGGCGCTGGCGAACCGGAGGCGGCTGGCGATTTTAAAGTATCTCAAGCGGAATCGCGAGGCCCCGGTTGCGGAAATCGCCGACGAAATCGATCTTTCTTTTAAAGCAACTTCGAAGCATCTTGGAGTGCTTGCCGCGCTCGATATCGTAGAGCGGGATCAGCGGAGCTTGCAAATGTTCTACCGCCTCGCGGAGGCGCACCCTCCCGCGGTGAGGCACATTATCTCCCTTCTCTAATTCGCGCGAATGGTGGAATAAGGATGCCGACTCGACCGAAGAAGGGTGGAACGCAGGTTCTCCTCGTCGCGCTCGGGTTTCCCGGTTCGGGGAAAACGCATTTCGCGCGGCGGTTTGCGAATCGGGCGGGTTTCTTCCACTTGAATAGCGACCGGGTGCGGCTCGCGCTTTTCTCGGAGCCGAAATACACCGCGGGCGAGCATCGGCAGGTGTTCGGCATGATGGACTTTCTCGCAGGGCAGCACCTCGCGCGCGGGACAAGCGTCATATATGACGCGAACTCCACGAAACGGATCTATCGGCGGCGGCTGCGGCAGATCGCAAGGAGAGCCGGAGCAAAATACCTGCTCCTATATTTTAAAACCCCCGTTCGTGTGGCGCTCGCACGCCTCAAAAAGCGCCGCGCGGAGACGTCGCGCCTTGAACGGCAGTTCCATCGGCCTATCGCCGACCGCGTTCTTTTCGGTATCATGAGGGAAATGGAAGGTCCCGCGCGCGGAGAACCGACGCTCGTGCTCGACGGCGAACTGCCGTACCGCGAACAGGCGGAGAAAGTTCTCGCAAGGCTAAGGAAGTCATGGTGAGCGGCGCATGGATACACATCCGATAACCAAACGCGAATTCGAGGCGCTCGTGGCGGAAGGCGTCGAGGCCATCCCCGAGCGGTTTTTGAGGCTGCTCCAGAACGTTGCGATCGTGATCGAGGGCGAACCCGCGGAAGCGCAGCGGCGGAAGATGAAGCTTGGGGACGATGAAACGCTCTTCGGCCTCTATGAGGGCATCCCGCAGGCGGAACGCGGCGCGGGATACACGCTCGTGCTTCCCGACAAGATCACGATTTTCCGGAATCCGATACTCGAGGAAGCGGAGTCGCGGGAGGAAGTTCGCGAGATCGTGCGCGACACCGTCTGGCACGAGATCGCGCACCACTTCGGCATGGACGAGGACGAAGTCGAACGAGCGGAGCAGAGGAAGGGAGAAGCCGGATAGAGCGGCGCGGAACCAGAACGAGCATACGGCGGAACGCAGCGCTACTCGTCCGGGCGCGGATGCGCCTGAAAGAAATCCCACGCGAGGTCCGTGGCGTTCACGCGGTCGCCGATTTTTGCATCTTCGTTGAAGAGCGCGGAGAGACCCGGATAGACGTGCTTCATCCCGAGGATATGTACGTCCACGATCTCGGAGCCGCCGCGGCACGGAGCGTACGTTGCCGTTCGCACGCCGTCTTTTTCCGCCGCATTCGGCTTGGGGCATTCGAGATACGCGCTCCATGCCTCGACGGGGTCTTCGGCAAAGACATCCGGCGAGCTTTGCGCGAAGGCCGCAGGGAGCAGCGCTCCGGCTGCCCTTCCCGGCGGCAGGCGATCCTCCGTCCCCACGACCCGCAGGAGCGACACGGGGCGTTTGAGCCCCGCGCGTTTCATGAAACTTACGCCGGCTACGGGCGCGATAGCGGCAATGCGATCGGAAAGTTCAAGGCCCAGACGGAACGACATGCTCGCGCCGTTCGAGAATCCGGTCGCAAAAATCCGGTTCTTATCCACCGGGTAACGGGAACCTACGTCATCAAGAACGGCCGCGATGTATCCCGCATCATCGATCCCTCGCGCGCTTGCGCTCGTCCGGCCGGAGCCCTCGTTCCAGGTCCGGATGTTGCGCGGCGAGCCCCGGAGCTCGCCATTTACGTTGGGGGGCAGGGACGGATCGTCGAGCGTTCCCTGCGGGAACACCGCGAGGAATTTCTCTGCGGCGGCTTTTTCCGCCCAGCCGGAACGCTCCCGCATCAGTTCCGCGGTTCCCAACGGTCCGCCTCCGCCGTGGAGCACAAGAACGACCGGAAGCGGCGCGCGGTCCGCTGTTTCCGGAACGCGCACAAGGTATCCGCGTTCCATCCCGCCGATCGTGACCGTGAAGGACAAGGACTCCCCGGGAGGAGCGCCCTTCGGCGCGTTCGCCTTGTGTCTCGGCGGTGCGAGGAAGAGGCCGACTGCCGCGAGAGCCACAATTAGAGCGCCGACGAGCCGCCGCCTCATCTCTTTTTCGCAAATAAGTCGACCAGGGGCAATTCGCGCATCGCGTCCCGGAACGAAACTCGCGCCGGCGCGAAGGGAGAGAGGAGCATCAGGAGCGCGGCGTTCAAGATATGCGCGCTGAATCCGATGTCGATCACGAGGTAGTTTGCGATATGGAAGAGGATAAGCCCCGCTCCCCAGAGACGATGAAGCTTCGGCTTAAAGGCCACGAGGAATGAGAAGAGAAGCAGGTAAATCATTCCCATATAGAGCGGCCAGGCGAGCGCGGAGTATTTGACGACCGCATGGCCCAAAGGCGTGAGCGCCTCGCTTGTGAGCAGGCGGTCGGCGACCTGCAGCCCCGGGCTTGCGGGATCGAAAATCGAGATCTGGCCAGCCATGATTTGCTTTGCCGCGCCCCACAGCTTCCCGATGCCCGACATGGAGTACGTGAGGAGTACGATCGCCTGGCATCCCCAGAAGACGAGCAGGAACTTCTCGCGGGAGAGGGGCGTGTCCCTTTGAGGCGCATTCCAGCGGTCCGGCATGAAGATGAACAGGAATGAGACGAGCACAATGCCGTACCAGTCGACGTCAAGCCATAGCGCCGAATAGTACAGTGAAACGAACTCAAGGAGCGTGATGAATGAAAGTATTCTGAAGAGCCGCCGCTGGGGCGCAAAGGCGGCAAGCAAGCTCGCGACGACGAACGCAGTCCGGATGAGCGCAAACCCCACGGGGAAGCTTACGAATTGGAGCCAGAAGATCGGCGGGACGAAGGTAATTCTGGCTTGCGTCGCGAATGACAAATCCCACGCCGAAAACAAAAGCACGGATACATAGAGCAGAAAAAAGTAATGGAACGCGACGACCAGCCGGCCGGTGAGCACGCGGGATTCTTCTTTCGCGTATTCGGCCATGCGCGGGAGAGGCGAATTGCCGAGGACGGAATTTTTGATGCGCGCAGGAAGCGTCATGGCATGCCGGTTGTGAATTCGCCGAGTTTTCGGATGTGCGGGGATTTTCCGGAAAGGAGTTGTTCGCGGGGATCGTAGGTTACGACGACCACGTCATAGCGGACGGAAGAAGGAAGATACACTTGCTCGAAGATGCGGCGAAGCCGTTCGCTTTCTTCTTTCTGCTCCATAAGGAGCGCGCCGGCGAGCCGCCGGATCAATTCGCGGGCTTTTGCCGAACGAGGGTCTTCGACGACGCCGTAGGCCTGATTGAAGTATACGGGCGGATCGAATGTTTTTCCTTGGTATTCCAGAATGCGCACCGCCTGCTGGGACGCTTGGGACTGGGGGATATGATTAAACAAGAACCACGAAAAAAAAGGCGGGATGTCTTTTTGGCGTCCCGGGAGCAGGATCTCCGTCGAAAGGCCCGCGATGAAATAAAAAATAAGGAAGGTGAAAATGAAGTTTTTGAGGATCCGATAACTTTTCGCCCCGTGCGCTTCGAGCATGCCCCCATTATACCCTAAGCGCCATATTCCTTTTGAAATTCGCGAGCGGCTGTCGGAGGAGTAGAATAAAAGGGATGAAACACGTTCTCACGAATCCGTACCACGAGGTGCTGCGGTTCGATATGGGCGAGGAAGTCGTCGCCGGGATCTTGGATTTCGCGAAGCGGCGGGGCATCGAGGCGGCGTGGCTCTCCGCCATCGGTTCCGCGCAGGAGATAGAGCTTGGATTCTATGATCTTCGAAAGCGCGAATACATAACAAAAACATTCCGCGCGCCGATGGAACTTGTAGGAGCAAGCGGCACGCTCGCGGTATCGGACAATGCGCCCGCGCTCCATCTCCACGGTTCCGTGGGGTTCCCGGACCATGCAACGCGCGGCGGGCACATCCATCGCATGGTCGCGAACGCGACCGTGGAGGTGTTTATCTACAAGATCGACGGGCGCCTTGAGCGCCAACACGATGAAGGAACCGGTTTAAATTTATTTACATAACGGGAGGCAAGGGTATAGAATTGCGATATGGATGAAATATCTCAAAAACTCGACGCGCTGGACAAGAAAGTGGAAGAAGTCCGGCGCTCCGTGAAAACCATAAAAAGAATATTCGTATGGGGCGCGGTATTGAGCATAGTATTTGTGCTCCTGCCGCTCGTGGGGCTCGTGTTCATTGTGCCCCAGCTCCTGTCGGTCTATGGCGGCATTTCGGGATTTTAAACGGAACGGGAGCGACAATCCGGAACCGCCCGCGCGGAGCGAGATACGGATAGGGGACGCCGTGTGGGTGATGGAAAAAGAACACTACGGTACGGAGAATTACACGCAGGGGGTCGTGAAGGAGATCCTTACGTCGGCGGCGAAGCATTCGCGCGGCATCAAGGTGCGGCTCACGGACGGCACGGTGGGCCGGGTGCAATGGAAGATGCAGAGCAGCTTTTAGCCGTTCGTTTTAAGCTTTTCGTTACGGTACCCGCTTGTTGTATAGTGAAGAAGATTCTTAATCGTAATCGTAGGCAAGTAGCGCAATAAAGGTCGGAACACACTTGGATTCGATGCCTGAAGTTGCCATCAATTATCCGGCGGTGATCGCCGCGGCGGTCGTGAGTATGGTCGCGGGATCCTTGTGGTACGGGCCGCTGTTCGGGAAAGAGTGGATGCGTCTCGCAGGGGTACATCGGGAAACAATTGACGCCGCGAAGCGAAGGGGGATGGGGCCGACGTATGCGCTTGCGTCGCTCGGCTCTCTCGTCATGGCCTACGTGCTCGCGCATTCGCTCATATTCGCGAATACCTACCTCCTCGCGAGCGGAGTGACCGCGGGGCTCATGGCCGGATTTTGGAACTGGCTTGGGTTTGTGGCGCCCGTAACCCTCGGCACCGTGCTCTGGGAGGGGAAGCACTGGAAGCTCTGGTTCCTGAATAACGGCTACTATCTCGTCACATTGCTGCTTATGGGCGCGGTGCTCGCGATGTGGCCGTAAGCGGTTCGCGCGCAAGTTCGCGGCCCGCGCGGGAGGAGATCCCCGCTGGGAAGGGGTTATCGAAACGCAGTCCGCTCCGCCGACCGGCGGACGCGGCACGTTGCAGGGCGCTCGACGGTTTCCGCCGGGCGCCTTTCCATTTGCTACAATGTCCCCATGGACCGCGCGCAGGACTTTACGAAGAAGGTGGTGATCGCGGTTCGGCCGGACCTGCCTCAATGGCAGGCGATGAACGCAATCGCGCACTGCGCGGCATACTTTGGGAATGCCGTCGGGAAGGATTTTGGGACCGGCGAGACATTTATCACGAAAGACGGCGCGGCGCATCCGCGGAACGCCCAGTACCCGATCGTCGTGGTGCGGGCCGAAGAGAAGGAGTTGCGCGAGCTTATGCGGGAAGTCCGCTCGAGCGGACTGTGCTACCTTGGGTTTATTCGAGAAATGATCGAAACGACGGATGATTCGGAGATAGAAAAGATCCTTGCGAGGAAAAACGACGGAGAGATCGAGTATCTCGCGATCGGCGTTTTCGGAGACAAGGAGAACGTGAGCGCGCGTACGAAACGCTTTTCGCTATGGAAATAAAGGCATGAAGAAAATCATCGCCGTTTTGGCTGTCGCCGCTCTTGCGGGGATCGCATTCTATCTCTATTACGTGAGGGGGTTCGGCATTCGCCCCTTGCTTGAAGCGCCGCGGCGCATTGGGGACGGCGCGGGAGCGAAGACCTATGCCTGGGAGGTGAAGAGCGAAATGCGGGTGCCGCGAAGCGAGGTGGCGGCGGCGGTTCTCGAAGGAAAAATCTATGTAGTCGGCGGTCTGGACGGGTTTGGGAGAACATCGGCAGCCGTGGAGGTTTATGATCCGGTTCGCGATTCATGGGAACGCGCGCCGGACCTGCCGGAAGGCAGGCACCATGCCGCAGCCGTTGCGGCGGGGGGTACACTGTACGTGGTGGGCGGGTTCGAGGGCGCGGGGTTCGATCCTCGCGCGGAGGTCTTTGCGTTTGATCCGGCAGCGGCGCAATGGCGGGGAAAAGCTTCACTTCTCGCGCCGCGCGGAGCGCTTGCGGCGGCTTTGATTGACGGCAAGATCTTCGCGGCAGGAGGCGTTGGCGAAGGAGGACTTACGGGAGCGCTCGAGGCGTACGATCCGACAGCGGATCGCTGGGAGCGGAAAGCGGACGCGCCCACGAAACGGGACCACCTTGCCGCCGCCGCGATAGACGGCATGCTCTATGTCGGAGGCGGGAGAGCGCAGTCGCTTTCGAAGAACTTGGCAGCGCTGGATGTCTACGATCCGCGAACGGATACGTGGACGCAGGGACCGCCGATGCCTACGGCGCGCGGCGGGGTGGCCGGAGCCGCATTCCGGGGCCTTTTCGTCGTTTCCGGAGGAGAGCATCCGGGAGGTACGTTTGGAGACGTGGAGGCGTTTGATCCGGAGCGGAACTCCTGGGTCAATTTCCCCAAGCTCCCCACGCCGCGGCACGGGCTTGCCGCAGTGGACATCGGGGATATGATGTATGTTCTGGGAGGCGGGAAGCGGCAAGGGTTTTCCGTTTCGGGGAGCAACGAGGTTTTGAGAGCGGAGTAAGATGCAACTATTCAAAAGTTTCAGAATATAGAAATTTATGAGCATAGATATGAATGCAAAGGAAATAAGCGAAGACGATTGGCGGAAGCGCTTAACGCCCGAACAGTATCGGGTTTTGCGAGAGAAGGGAACGGAAACTCCGTTCACCGGGAAATACTACAACTCAAAAGAAGAAGGGGTATATACATGCGCCGCATGCGGCAATCTGCTCTTCTCGTCGGATGCGAAATTCGATTCCGGAACCGGCTGGCCGAGCTTTACCGACCCGATGAACCGCGAGCGCGTCGAACTTCGCGAAGACCGAAGCTTGGGGATGGCGCGCGTGGAAGTCCTTTGCAAGAGATGCGGCTCGCATCTCGGGCACGTATTCGACGACGGGCCCGCGGGGACCCTGCCTTCCGGCAGGCAAGCGACAGGAAAACGATACTGCATCAATTCGGCGTGCCTTGATTTAGAGAGGAAGTCCGGCCCGGCCGCGGAGCGCCCCGCCTGACCACAACATACCAACATTCTTGAGTATGTTGGTATGTTGTGGTACGGAAGCACATAGGCATCATGATCGAGTTCAGGATTCTAAAACAATCAACGCGGAGCCGGGCGAGGCTCGGCATTCTGAAAACGGCGCACGGGGAAGTGGAGACGCCGACTCTTGTTCCGGTCGCGACGCAGGCGGCCGTAAAAACGCTGACCAGCGAGGAGGCGGCGCGCGCCGGATGCCGGATGCTCATCGCGAACACGTTCCATCTGCACGTGAAGCCCGGCGAAAAGATCGTGAAAGCCGCGGGCGGGCTCCACGCATTCATGAACTGGCGGCGGCCGCTCATGACCGACTCCGGAGGGTTCCAGGTATTCAGCCTCGGCTTCGGACGTGATCTTGGCGTGGGCAAAGTGCTGAAGTATTTTCCGGGGAAGAGGCGCAACGCACTCGCAATCCAAACGCACGCACAGCCCAAATCCGTGCGCATCACTCCGGACGGCGTGCAATTCAGATCGCCGATCGACGGAGCGGAATTATTCATCGGTCCCCGCGAATCCATCCGCATTCAAGAGGCGCTGGGCGCCGATATCATATTCGCGTTCGACGAATGCACGCCGCCGACCGCCACGTTGGAATACATCGTGAAGTCGCTCCGCCGCACGCATCGGTGGGCGAAGGTCTGCCTCGAGGCGAAGCGAGGCGCGCAGGCCATTTTCGGTATCGTGCAGGGATCCCGATTCCAAAAGTTGCGTGAAGAAAGCGCAGAGCACACTGACCGTCTGGGATTTGACGGTTTCGGCATCGGCGGCGACTTGGGGTCCACGAAGAAAACAATGGATCAGATCTTGCAATGGACCATCCCGCATCTTAACGCTCAAAAACCAAGACACCTCTTAGGCATCGGATACCTCGAAGATATGGAGATGATCGTGACGCGCGGGATAGATCTGTTCGATTGTACCGCGCCGACACATTACGGAAGACGCGGAATTGCGTTCACAAACGCAGGGAAGCTGGACCTCATGCGCCTCTCGTTCCTAAAGGACAAGAAGCCGCTCGATCCGCGATGCGAGTGCGAAGTGTGCGGCTCGTACCGGCGCAACTACATTTCCCATCTTTTCCGCGCGAGAGAGATGGGCGCGCATCGGCTGCTTACGTTCCACAACCTGTTTTTCTTCAACGCGTTCGCGGCGCAGTTGCGGGAACGGATAAAGAGGGGCGGGCTGTGAGATGGAAAATCCTGTTCGGAGAAACGCGGAGTTTGTTCTCGCGCACGCCCGGGACGTTGCGATCGACCGATATGCCGTCGCAGAACTCGCGGCAAAATGGGTATCGCAGGGAGTGAGCCCCCCGGAATGGCCCCGTTCTCTCCACTTTTGGGACCGGGACGAAGCGCGGGTGCTTGCATATCTATTCATTCTGGATAGCCTGAATTTTTGCTTTTGGCCGCGGAGAGGGAAAAGATGGCGGGTTCGCTATGGCGGAAAGTCATGGAGCGGCTATTTTGCGCTGTCGCTTTCACTGAAGCGTTTTTTTGAAGCGCATCCGGAACAGGCATCAACGACTGGCTTCGCGGAGATGCCGTTCCGTGAGTTCCGCGGAATATTTCGCGGAAGCGGGGAGCTGCAGTTGATGGAAAAGAGATGGGAAATCGCGCGGTCGGTAAGCAGGGCTCTCGAAAGGCACGGCGGAACGCGGAGTTTTGTACGACGCGCAAGAGGCAGCGCCCCGAAACTCGTATCGCAGATCGTCCGACATCTGCCGTTTTTTAAGGACGAGGTCAGATATAAAGGCAACACAGTCCGCTTTTGGAAGCGGGCCCAGATACTCGCGGGAGACATCTATGGGGCGTTCCGCGGCGAGGGGCCGGGGAGACTTTCAAATATGGGATATTTGACCGCATTTCCGGATTACGCGCTTCCGCGGATTCTTTGGAACTGCGGCGCGCTCGCGTACGCTCCGCGGCTTTTTGCCAAGATCAGCGATCGTTCGCCCATCGCTTCGGGTTCAGAGGAGGAGGTGGAAATCCGAGGCGCAACCGTGATGGCAGTCGAACTGTTAAGGGAGGCGCTTCAGAGGAAAGGGAAGCGGATGCGCTCATTCGAAATAGATTGGATCCTTTGGAATGCCACGAGGGGCATCTCCCGCGGCATGCCCCACCATAGGACGCGTGGGATATTTTACTAAATATCTTCGGCGGACAGTGAAAGAGGTATCGTCTCCCACGGTATGTAATAATGGGAGCGTGTGCACTCGCACGGTCCGGTGCGGTCAAAAGACACAGTCAGGAATCGGGAAAAAGATAAATGGGAAAATCGCCCACCCGCATCGTTCTCGGCATCACCGGCGCAGCGTTTATTGTTGCGGGAGTTGTTTATTTCCGTACGAGCCACGGACCGGGGGTCCGAGTTCCGCTCGGCTCAGAGGGCGGGAACGGCGATGGCAACTCGGAGATCCCGCTTATGCTCCCCAAGGGATTTTCTGTTTCGTTGTTCGCGGACGGCCTCCCGAACGTGCGGGTGATGGCGCGGGATTCGCTTGGCAACATGTGGGTGAGCCAGACGAAGGAGGGGATTGTTGCGCTCCTCGAAGTCCAGGACGGGAAAGTCGTGAATGAATTGCCGGTATTCAGAAACCTTCGGAAACCGCACGGGCTTGCGTTCGATCCGAAGGATCCGTTCCTGCTGTATATTGCCGAGGAGCACCGCATTTCGAAAGTGCGCGTGTACTCCGAGGGCGAGCCGGAGAAAATAGCCGATCTGCCATCGGGTGGCGGGCATTTTACGCGCACGATTGAATTCGGACCGGACGATGCGCTTTACGTCTCGATCGGCTCCTCTTGTGATGTGTGCGACGAATCCGATCCCCGCCGCGCGAAGATCCTCCGCATGAATCGCGACGGCGGCAATATGGAAGTGTATGCGTCAGGACTGCGGAACGCCGTATTCTTTGCCTGGAACCCGCTTGACGGGAAAATGTGGGCGACGGAGATGGGGCGGGATTTTCTGGGCGATGAACTCCCTCCCGAAGAGATTAATATCATTGAGGAGGGCAAGGATTATGGCTGGCCCGTGTGTTACGGCAAGAATATCCATGATACGGAGTTCGACAAAAAAACATACGTAAGAGATCCATGCGCGGAGCCCTTTAAGGCGCCAAGCTACATCGATATGCCGGCTCATTCGGCGCCGCTGGGCTTGGCGTTCGTAAAAAATGAGGGATGGCCTCAGGAGTATCTGCATGACCTGATCGTCGCGTATCATGGTTCGTGGAATCGCACCCAGCCCACGGGGTATAAGCTCGTACGAATCCCGCTAAATGCAGAAGGCAAACAAGATGGCCCGATCCAGGATTTCGCTACGGGATGGATGAAAGATGCCCAACTAGGGGAACAGGCGGTGTGGGGCAGGCCAGTGGCGATCATGATCGAGCCTGGAGGAGTGATGTATGTTTCAGATGATAAGGCGGGCGCGATCTATACGATCGGCTATACCGGCTCTGCGCCGAGTGATTCTCCGCCGGACCGAACCATTCGCGTAGCGTCGCCCAAGGCGAACGAAATAGTAAGGAGCCCGCTTCGCGTGGCCGGAGAAGCCCGAGGGACATGGTATTTTGAAGCCTCGTTCCCTGTTTCGCTCTTCGACGCGAACGGCAAACGGCTGGTTGCGGCGCCGGCACAGGCGAAAGGAGAATGGATGACAACCGATTTCGTCCCCTTTGAAGCGGAGCTCAGGTTTTCCGAACCTTCGACATCCACGGGGTTCCTTCTGCTTCGAGAGGACGATCCTTCTGGGGGTGAGGGCGGACCGGTAGAAGAGGTGCGGATACCCGTACGGTTCAAATAAGAAAAACGGCGTTCTTGGCGCCTGTGGACATGGATATTTTAAGTGGGGTATCATCTTAACAATGCCGAAAAAGCGGGTCCGGAAGGGGAAGCGGTACTTTCACGGCGACGACCTCACTAAAACGGCGCTCGACCGAACGCGCCGGTCAAATACCGAACCATGGGAAAAGAAACGTTAGATTTCCTTAAGACAGCCCTTAAGGATTATCGTGTAGGAGCGGTAATGCCCAGTTCGCGCTATACGATTGCGGCGGCCGTCCGAAAACTGCCGGCGAATGCGCGGTTCGTCGTCGAATACGGCGCGGGAGACGGGGTTTTCACCAAAGAACTGCTCCGCGCGCTGCCTTCCGACGGGAAATTGCTGGCAATCGAGATCAACCAAGAGTTCCTTCCCAAGCTTTTCGCAATCAAAGATAACCGCCTTTCTGTCTATCACGGCGACATCCGCGACGCGCTTGAATGCCTAGGTGAGTTCGGCATCTCGCGAGTCGACGCAATCGTCTCCGGAATACCGTTTACCTTCCTGTCGTCGCGCGGGCGCAGAGACATCATCTTGAAAACACATGGCGTACTCAAAGAGGGCGGCCGGTTCATCGCATACCAGACGTCGCCTCTGCTCGTCCCCTATCTCAAGGCGTTCAAGAAGGTGGACATCCAATTCGAGCCGCGGAACTTCCCTCCGTACTTCGTGATGACTGCCATAAAGGCGTAATATGCAGTGGGTTGTGTTCGCATGCGCCGCGTTGGGGTTCGCGGTTTCCGCATATGTGTTTTACGTGAAAGGGTGGGATCGGAAGCTGGTATGCATGCTTCAGGACAATAACTGCGATGCGGTCGTGAAAAGCAACTACGGCTATCTTTTCTTCGGTATCCCGAACGAATTCTTCGGTCTTCTGTATTATCTCGCCGTTCTTGCGGCGATTTCCGTCGGCATGGCTTCGCACCCCGTCATCCTAGCCGCATCCGTCGTCGCCGTGGCGTTCTCTCTGTATCTCGCGGGAGTGCAGGCATTTATTTTGAACGCATGGTGCGAATTCTGCCTCTCCACGGCGGTGTTAAACGGGGTGATTTTATTTTTCCTCCTCCGCATGGGATAATCGCACATATGAACAAAAAGCCGTTTGCGGCGCTCGCGGGATGGGTCTTCGTCGTGATTGCGGCGCTTCATGCCACGCGGATCCTCAATGCGTGGCACGTTGAGGTGAATGGTTTTCCAGTGCCCATGTGGGTGAGCTGGGCGGCAATCGCCGCGGCGGGGTACCTCGCGTACGTCGCATTTCGCGTCACCCGATAATCCTGTTCGGCATGGCGATGCGGATCGCCGGCCGCATCGAGCAGGTCTTGGAAGTGAGGAGGAATGATGAGCAAGAACAGGATCTCGAAATTCAAGAGGGAGATATTGGCCTATTACCGCGCACACGGCCGCGATCTGCCGTGGCGCCGCACGCGGGATCCTTACCGGATACTCGTTTCGGAATTCATGCTTCAGCAAACGCAGGTGTCGCGCGTACTTAAGAAGTACCCGGAGTTTATCCGGCGATTTCCGGGATTCGCCTCGTTACATGCAGCGCCGCCTCGTGAGGTGCTTCGCGCGTGGCAGGGGCTTGGCTATAACCGTCGCGCGCTTTACCTCAAAGCTCTGAGCGATGTTGTCGTGAACCGTTATGACGGTGCGTTGCCGCGTGATCCGAAAAAGCTCGCGGCGCTGCCGGGGATCGGGAAAGCCACCTTGGGCGCCCTGCGGGCATTCGCATTCAGAGAGCCGTCCGCATTCATCGAAACGAACATCCGCCGCGCCTTCATACACGCGTTTTTTCCCCGAAGCCGGAATGTGGACGACACGGCGCTCATGAAACTCGTCGAACGGGCGGCGGACAGGAAGAATCCCCGCGAGTGGTATTACGCGCTCATGGACTACGGGGCGCATTTAGGGAAATCCCGAAGCGGCGCGGAGAATCCCAATCGAAGGAGCCTGCGATACCGGCGCCAGACCGCGTTTCGCGGGTCCGATCGCGAACTTCGCGGAAAGATCCTGCGCGTATTACTTCGAGAAAAAGAAGCAAAGGAGAAAGACTTGGCCGGTCGGCTGCAGTATCCGATTAAGCGAGTTCGGAACGTCTTGAGGGGCATGGAGCGCGAAGGATTCGTTGTCTGCAATATAGGCTCCGCGCGTTTGGTATAATAAACGCATGGTCAAACAACACCCTTTCCGCAAATCAGGTCCGGCGCGGCTGGGAAAAGGCGATATCTCGCGATCACTGAAGGGGCTCAAATTGCCATGGGACGTGATGAGCGAAAGCAGGATCCAGCGAGAGTTTATATTTCCTGACTTCAGGAAGGCGATTGCGTTCGTAAAACAAGTGGCTAAGATCGCCGAACGTGACGATCACCACCCGGACATCATCATTTCCTACCGCACAGTAACCGTCATACTCCACACCCATTCGATCGGGGGGCTGTCCGCAAAGGATTTCGCGCTGGCCGCGAAAATCGAGAAGCTTATTTAGGGGATTGTTCGGATCATGACAGGCGCGGAACGGACGATGCGGGAACTCTTTCGCGAAGCGGGCGTATCTATTGACAGCGACGACCCTTGGGGCATCAGAGTTCTCAATCAGCGGTTCTATAGGCGCGTTCTTGCCAACGGAACGCTCGGGTTCGGGGAGTCGTACATGGACGAGTGGTGGGAGACGGACGACCTTTCGGAGCTCGTATATCGATTGACGCACACCGGGATGGCCGCCAAAGTGAAAAAAAATCCCCGGCTCGCACTTTTTGCCCTCGGGGCAATTCTCGCGAATCGAGGCGGGAAGAGCCGGGCGTTCGAGGTCGGGGAAAGGCACTACGATCTCGGGAACGATCTGTATCAAGCCATGCTCGACCGTCGCATGGTCTACAGTTGCGGATACTGGAGGGAGGCACGGGACTTGAACGAGGCGCAGGAGGCGAAGCTCGGTCTGATCTGCCGGAAAATCGGGCTTCAATCCGGCATGACGGTGTGGGATGTCGGGTGCGGATGGGGAAGCTTTGCAAAATATGCCGCGGAGAGGTACGGGGCGAGCGTCTTGGGGACCACCGTGTCTAAAGAGCAGGCGGAATTCGCCCGCAATGCAACAGAGGGCATGCCGGTCACGATCCGCGTGGAGGATTATCGCGACACGAAGGGCGCGTTCGACCGCATCGTTTCGATCGGGATGTTCGAGCACGTCGGGTACAAGAACTACCGCACGTTCATGGAGGTCGCTCGGGATAATCTGAAGGAAGGAGGCCTGTTTCTGCTCCATGCGATCGGCGGGGACCGATCGAAAGTTGCGGCAGATCCCTGGATGGATAAATACATCTTCCCGAACGGGATGCTCCCGTCCATCGCGCAGATCGGGAAAGCGATCGAAGGCCTATTTGTCATGGAGGATTGGCATAATTTCAGCGCCGATTACGAGAAGACCCTGGCGGCATGGTTCGAGAACTTCAACCGGAATTGGAACGCGCTTAAAGACAAGTACGGCGACCGTTTCTACCGGATGTGGAAATTTTACCTCTTGGGCTGTGCGGGGGTGTTCCGCGCCCGCGGAATGCAGTTATGGCAGGTCGTACTCTCGCCCAAAGGCGTCCCGGGAGGGTATCGGTCCATTCGATAAAGGTGCGGGGCGCCGATTGTTCTGTTATAATTTACAGGATGAACGCATAGAGGCCTAACCCATATACAGTCATTATTTCTTATATGAAGTTCGAATTACCCAAACTTCCGTACGCGTATGATGCGCTTGAGCCATATATCGATGCGCGCACGATGGAACTGCATCATTCCAAGCATCACGCAACGTATGTGGCTAAACTCAATGAGGCGCTCGACAAGCACCCGGAACTCGGCGAGCGTTCGCTCGAAGATCTGCTGCGGAACCTCGAGAACGTGCCGGAAGACATACGCACGGCAGTGCGCAATCACGGCGGCGGCCACGCGAATCATTCTTTTTTCTGGACGGTTATGGCGTCTCCTGCAAGCTCCGGGCAAGCTCCGGAAGGTACCTTGGCTGATGCGCTTAACAAGACGTTCGGGAGCGTTGACGAGTTCAAGGCGAAATTTGCGGCAGCCGCTGTCGGCGTTTTCGGCAGCGGGTGGGCATGGCTCGTCCACGATCCGGAAAGCAGATTGCTTCGCATCATCGCGACCCCGAACCAGGACAGCCCACTCATGCAGGGCCTGAAACCGCTCCTGGGCCTCGACGTATGGGAGCACGCCTATTACTTGAAGTACCAGAACCGCAGGCCCGAATACGTCGAGAACTGGTGGAACGCGGTGAATTGGGAGGAGGCGGGGAGGAAATTCAGCGAGCCGACCAGCGTGGAGCGATGACGATCCTGAAATACGGCCATTGTTGCCTTCTAATCAAAGCGGGCGGTCTTACGGTTCTTACCGATCCCGGAAGCTACACCGAGGACCAGCGGGAGGCGCGGGGAGTCGATCTCGTGATGATCACGCACGAGCACGGCGATCATTTTCATATTGATTCGCTCAAAGAAGTGCTCGCAAACAATCCGCACGCACAGGTAATAACTAACCGGGGAGTCGGCAGGCTTCTCGACCCCGAAGGCATCCCCTATGCGCTCCTTGAACACGGCGGGAGCCGCACGGAAAAAGGGATATTGCTCGAAGGATTCGGCGAGGCGCACGGACTGATCTATCCGGGCGTGCCGGAAGTGATCAATACGGGATTTTTCATTGAGAACCGCTTTTTCTACCCGGGCGATAATTTTACGGACCCCGGGAAGCCCGTCGAGATCTTGGCGCTTCCCGTCGCGGGGCCATGGCTCCGGATGACCGAGGCAATCGACTATGCGAAGGCGGTAAAGCCGCGCGTGTGCTTCCCGGTACATGACGGCATGCTCAAGGTATTCGGCGGCACGCACCGGTGGCCGCATACATTCCTTCCGCCCGCAGGCATTGAATTCATGGTTCCCGAGGAGGGGAAGGAGATGGATTTTTCATAGGCCCTTGAGGCCCGCAGAGCACGCAGGCCGTAATAGGTCTTATTGTTTTTGGCGACGACTTTTCAACCGGCCCAACGTCCAATGAGCGAAGGGGCGATGCCGGCACAGATATGACAAGGCCCCGATCCGATCAAAATCGGAACGGGGCCTCTGCATTTTCGGCTCCCGCGGAACCACTACGGGTTCTCGATGAGCCAGTGGAGTTTTTCCGGCGCAAGTTCGGTGCGCACAAGTTCGCGGATTTCCTCATAGGTTGTTCCTGCGACGAGCCGCGTGCTCTCTGCGACCGGGATGATGCGCCCGAACGCCTGGATGTCGGTGCCGATCGCGCGCTCGGTAAGTTCCACCCCGGAGAGATCGAGGAGACCGCCGTTCTTCAGCGTCCGCACCTGGGCCTTTCGGAACCTCTCGCCGTGGTCCCTGCCGTTCCCCAAGGAATGAAGCGCGCCCTCAATCGCTTCCCTCGCCTGGAGGAACTTCTGCGGCGTGACGGAGGATTCGATGACCAAGAGATGATGGTCGAGGTAGTGCTCGAATTTGACATCCACCCTGTAGGTCGCCGTGAGCTTTCCGCGCACGACGTCGAAGAAGGAGAGCAAGAGGTAGCGGAGCACCCGCAACGTCTCCGGGTGATCGAACTTCGGCAACACCCGCTGGACTTTAAGCGTGCTCTCTTCCACCTCCTCGGTTCCGTGCCAGCGTTTTGAAGAGACGTTCCGCTCTTTGCGAGCGGGCGCCGGCCAGGCCGTGATCCGCTCGGGCATGGACGCGGGCTCTCCTTCCGGAAGACCGGCGGCGAAAAGGTCTGCAAAGACCAACGCCTCATCGAGCGTGATGTTCCCCACGAAGAGCAGACGCAGATTCCCAAGGTGGTAATACTCTTCGTGGAACGCGCGCAAGTCGTCGGCCGTGATCCCGCTTACCGCATCCGCCCACCCGGCCGCGTCGTGAAACCTGCCGAACGGGTGATCGCCGTAGAGGTCCCGCTGCGCGAGACGCAGGAGCCGCTCATTGCCCCTGTTCCGCATTTCCCGCCAGATCTCGCGGATGATGACCTCCTGCTCCTCGCGCACCGTCTCGGGACGGATGCGCGGCCGGAACATGATGTCCTGGAGCGCGACGATCGCCTCGGCGAGCCGCGCCTTCACGGTCTTTCCCCAGTACCACGTGATATCGAGATCGGTCCAGGCATTGAGCGAGCCAAAGAACAGGTCTTCTTCAAGCGCTCGGATCGCAGCGTAATCGGGGAACTGCGCGCTCCCGCGATCGTGGCTGTGTTCCAGGAGATGCGCGAGCCCTTCTTTGCCCCGGGGGTCAAGACGCGCGCCGATCTTCTCGAGGATCGCGCATACGTAGACGAAACTATCCGCCCAGGGCAGGTGCTTCACTTCCACCCGGACTCCCCGCGCGGACGCTCCTTCTTCGAAGGCGAAAAAGTCCATGGTGAGGTTCCTTTCTGGCGCAAAGGCGCCGGGTTTTCCAATGCTGGGCGGGATTATAGGGCCTCAAGGGCTATAAGGCAAGGTTTTTCAAGGTTAATAGGGTGGTTTGACAAGGTTAGCTAGATGGTGTACAATATGCCCGTTTTGACAATGAAACAGCGGGCAGTCCTCCTTTGAAGGACGGGTGCGCAGCGAACTGGGGCCACCCCTCACACAAGCGATCCTTGTGTAAGGGGCAAAAAGTTCTTTCAAAATCAGGGCTTTGTCGAGCCCTTCCGGCCCCAGTTCGCTGCGCGCTCCGGCGGTTAAGCCACAAGGCGCCCGCCGCGCTCCGCAGCTTTTTTCGTCAACAGTGTTTTCCCTCGCATCGCACGAGGCAGGATAGGAGAGTTTACACGATGACGTGAATGTGGCGGGTCCCCCGAAAAGGACCCACAACTTTCAGGGCGGCGAACACCGGTTTCCGTGTTCCGGTGGCAGGGGGCCTTAAATCCCTGCGAATCCAAGAACACTTCCCATCGCGGCAGGGAGGTCGCCGCATCCATCATCCCGGGGGAGTATCATCAAAAATTCATCTCCCCTCTCGGTTAGAGAGTATAATGTTCCTCACGTTGTACTCTCCAACCGGGGAACAACTTCCGTAAGTGCCCAGCGAATTGGCGTCAACCGGTTTGAAATCAATTCGCTGCGTGCTTCGCTGATGAAGTACGTGGTGCGCACCTTGTCACATCAGCAATTCGTTACTGCAGACGCCGGCCAGCGCCTGCAAGCCCTCTAGGAGGGGGCAACCCGATGACCAGATCCAAGTGGTGGGTGGTTCTCGCGCTCGCGGCGCTCGTCGCCGTTGGCAACGCGCCGGTCGTGGCGCAGACGCAGCCGGCGGACACCGGCTATACGGTTGAGCGGGGCGACACGCTCTACGCGCTCCGCGGCATCTACCGCGCCGACCAGCCGGAGATGCGTGCGCTCGTGATTCTCAACTCGTTCCTCGCGGAGAGGGGGAGGACGTTCACGGACGCGAAGGGACGTTTCATCGTGATCCTCAAGCCCGGCGAGGTCCTCGACGGTATCGAGCGGCTCGGCGTCACGGTTGATCCCGTGACAATCGACGAGTTCAGGCTCGCGCCCGCCAGGGTGACGCAGGCAGGAACCGATGCCGATGCGAGAACGGAACCCGCAGCGTTCGATTGGATGCGCACCGCGCTCTATGTGCTCGTCGCTCTGGCGGCAATCGCGGCTATCATGGCGCTGGCCACGTGGTCTCGCCGCCGGCGAGATCAGGCAACCAGGCGTGAAGAGCACGAACGCGAGCTGCAGCAGGATCCCATCACGTCCGGCACGCCCTATGTGCCCGGCGGGATCCCGGCGACCGAACCGCAACGGCTCGAGGATTTCTTCGAACAGCAGGCCGTCGCGCGATACGCCGACCGAAACCCGCACGTGGACCGCAACACGGTTCGCGTGACGCGGGTGGGTCCGATCGAATCGGGCACCATCTCCGGCGAAGGCCTCGTGGGGTACCTCGGCGGCGAGATGCGGCCGCGTCGGATCGCGACGCCGCTCAACGCGTACCAGGCGCGGTATCGTTTCCCCGACGGGACCGAGGAGCTCTTGCAGTGCCTCCAGGCCTGCATGAACCCGGTCGCGTACGGCGGCGATGTGTATCGCGGGTTCACGTTCACCCCGGCGACTGCGGTTGTCGCTCCGCCCGAACCGCCCCAGCCCGTCCCGCAGGCCGTGCCGCATCCGGCGATGGCCGCGCGGCGCATCCGCGAGGCGACGGAAGCCGAAGGAGGCATGACCATCACGGTGGGCGATCGCGTGTTCACGTTCGAACGGGGCGTCCACCTCGCGGTGGACCCTGAAACCGGTGCCGTCACGATTGACGGCACGGGATTCCGAACGGTGATCATGCGGCGTGCGGCGAAGGCGAAGAAAGTCGGCGCCTCGCGCACGCCCGCGGCGGCCGTCCAGCAGTAACGACGCAAGTCCCACGAAACGGGACGTAACTCTGCAGGAGGAAACCATGCAAGGCCTCCTCCTGCAGTTCATAGATAGATGGGCCCCGGGCGCAACGCGCGCACACGGGGCCCTCTTAATTTCTACATTGCACTGAGGGGGCCTTTTGGGCTTATTCGATATATAAGTCGTATTGGTCGAATTACTCTAATGACAAGGCTCATTTGCTATAATGGAAACATAAAACCAAAGGTCGGTTTACGTATACTGAAATATGGACCAAATACCAGGAGGAGTTCCGCCGAATAGCGGAACCCCGCAAGGAACACCGTCTTCCGGGCAGAGCTCTTTAGGCATGGCGGAGAACGCCGCGGGAGCCCTTTGCTATCTTTTCGGCTGGATCACCGGCATCATCTTCTTCCTGCTCGAAAAACAAAGTTCGTTCGTGAAGTTCCATGCGATGCAGTCCATTCTGACCTTCGGCGCGCTCTCGATCATCTCGATCGTTCCGATCATCGGATGGATGCTCTCGCCCGTCATGTTCCTCGTCTCCGTCGTGCTCTGGGTCTTTTGCCTGTTTAAGGCATACAAAGGCGAGCGCTTTAAACTGCCCATCGCCGGGAACATCGCCGAGAAACATTCGGCGGTTTGATCGCGTCTACGCGACTTATCGGACGGACTACTACGTCCGGCCAGCAACACGCCCCCGAGGGGCGTGTTGCTAATTGAGCACTTCGATATGCGTGTACGCGGCGCCGAACTGTATTGCCTGATATTTCGACACCATCCAGACATCCACTACGTTCGTCTTCCGCTTATGCATGCGGTCGTAGACCGTGAAAATCTTTTCTCCGAAGAGTTCCGGAATCTTCACCTTCGTGCCGAACGGAAGGAAATTTGCCGCGACAACCCCGTCGTGCACGACCTTGCCGGATGCCGTAATAAGAGGAGTGTCGTCGGTCTCGTCCGGCGAGCTCGAATAGGCGGTTATCCAGACCTTTTTCGCCCCTTCGGTTTTCCGAGCCGGTCTTTCCGGTGGCTCTTCTTTTGGAACCGAATTCGGTTCGGCCTCGGGAGCGTTTTCAGCCGCTTGCGTTGCGGACTGAGCGGCTTTGGTTCCCGCTCCTTCAGCTTGCGCCGCAGGAGCGTTTACGGCTGCCCCGGGTTCAAAATCAGCATTTGTAATGCCTGCCGGGGCCGGGTATACGGAGACGGCCACGAGGGCAAGTAATATAAGGGGTTTACTCATAAGCTGGGTACAAAAAAACCCCTCTCGGGGTCTATACTGTACGCCCGCAGATTAGCACGGGAAGCGGCAAGTGTCAATGGGCGTCCGCCAATAGGCGGTTTTTTTGAGGGAGCAAGGTTTTTCACGGTTTTCGGAGCCGCATGGGCCTGCTTCGCTCTTCTGTTATAATAAGCAGGAACCTTTTTATATGACCGCCGGAATCCTTGAACTCGCTCTCATTGTCTCGCTCGCCGCCCTTTTCGGCATCGCGGCGAGGCTCCTGCGCCAGCCGATAATGCTCGCATACCTTGCGACCGGGCTTGTGATCGTGTGGCTCGGGATACTCCCCGTGGGCCAGCGGGAGACGCTCCAGGTGTTCGCCGATCTGGGTATCATGTTCCTGCTGTTTCTCGTGGGGCTGGAGGTGAACTACGCCTCCCTCCGGCTTGTGGGGAAGACGTCCCTTATCTTGGGATTGGTTCAAGTCGCGACCACTTCGACGGCGGGCTTCTTCATTGCACGGGCGCTGGGGTTCGCCCCGCTTCCCTCGATCTACATCGGGCTCGCGCTCACGTTCTCGAGCACGATCATCATCGTGAAGCTTCTCTCGGAGAAGCGCGATCTGCAGAGCCTGTACGGCAAGATAAGCATCGGGATGATGCTGGTGCAGGATCTCATCGCGGTTCTCATCCTGGTTTCGCTCTCCGGCATCGCCAAAGGAGGGAGCATAAGCTGGGTTCAGATTGCCACCGTGGCGGGCGAAGGCATATTTCTCTTCTTGCTCATGCTTTTGCTCGGGAGATTTGCGCTCCCCATCGTCTTTGATCGTGTCGCGCGCTCCCAGGAACTGCTTTTTCTTATCAGCCTTGCGTGGGTGTTTGTGATCGCGGCGGGGGTAAGCTGGCTCGGGTTCTCGATAGAAATCGCGGGATTTCTCGCCGGACTTGCGCTCGCCAATTCCGCGGAGCATTTCCAGATCTCGAGCAGGGTCCGCTCGCTCAGAGATTTTTTCATACTCGTGTTCTTTGTCGTGCTCGGAGCTTCGATCACCTTTTCGGACGTGAGCGCGCTTGTGATCCCCATAGTGCTGTTCTCGCTTTTCGTGCTCATAGGGGATCCGCTGATCGTGCTCGTCATCATGGGGCTCTTGGGCTATCGGCGCAGAACGTCATTCATGACCGGGCTCACCGTCGCCCAGATCTCCGAATTCAGCTTGATACTCGCGGCGCTCGGCTTTCGCCTCGGGCACGTGCCGCGGGAAGTAACCACGCTCATCACGGCGGTCGGCATCATTACTATCATTACGTCGAGTTATCTCATAACTCATTCGGAGTCCATATTCCGGGTCTTGCGGCGGCCGCTGGGCTTCTTTGAGAAGAAGCGCATGAGCGAAGATGATGTTCCCGAGGAGGGATACCGCCGTCCCGTGATCGTGGTGGGGGCGCACCGGGTCGGCGAGAGCATCGTTCGGGCATTCCCTTCGGAACGCGTCCTGGTCGTCGACTTTGATCCCGATGTGGTCTCGAGGCTTCGCGCCCGCGGCGTGGAGGCGCTCTTGGGCGACGCGACCGACCCGGATATTTTTGAAGACGCGCATTTCGACGAGGCGAGCATCGTCATTTCCACGAGTCCCGACTTGGATGATAATCTTGCGCTCCTTTCGAGCCTCAGCAGGATCGAGGAACGGCCGAAGATCATTATTCGCGCGGAGGAGGAGAAGGATGCCGCAATCCTTTACGAGAAGGGGGCGGACTACGTGCTCATGCCGCAGCTTACCGCCGGACAATACCTTGGAAAAACCATCGCGGTTGACCCCGAACTGAACATCCTCCCGCAGCTCAAAAAGCGGGACTTGGAGCTTCTCGCCCAGAATCACGCGAGCTGAGATGCCGACGCGCGACGACGCCCTGGAGCTTCTCGAGGAATACGTGCAGTCCGAGAGCTTGCGTTCCCACTGCCGCGCGGTCGAAGCGGCGATGCGCGCGTGCGCCCGGAAATACGGCAAGGACGAAGCGCTTTGGGGTCTCGCCGGCTTGCTCCACGACCTGGATTATGAAAAATATCCCCAGCCGGATGCGGCGGCGAAAATCGGCCATCCCTTTGAGGCGGTGAAAGTTCTGCGGGAGAAGGGTTATCCCGAGGAGATCATCCAAGCTATTTTGGGCCATGCGGTCTATTCCGGCACGCCGCGGGAAACGCTTATGGCCAAATGCCTTTTCGCCTGCGACGAACTCGCGGGTTTTATCACCGCGATAGGCCACATCCGCCCCGAGCGGCTTTCCGGCCTTACGCCTTCCAAGGTGAAAAAGTATTTGAAGAACAAGCGTTTTGCGGAGAAAGTGAGCCGCGAGGAGATCGCGCAAGGAATCGAGGAATTGGGAGTTGCGGAGGATGCGCATATCGGCCTCGTGATCGGGGCGCTGCAGGGAATTCAAGATGCGCTCTACAGCTAGATGAACGATATTTTGACTTTCCCGTAGGCCAGCCGTATCGTGAGGGAGCATATCGACCCGCCTATCGCGCACGACCGGCGGGCGCTTTCCGTGTTATGACATTCGAACTTACATCGAAGTTCAAGCCCGACGGAGACCAGCCCGCGGCGATCCGTAAACTCACCGAGGGGCTAGAAAGTGGTTTGAAGCACCAGACCCTCTTAGGGGTTACCGGTTCGGGGAAAACGTTCTCCGTCGCGAACGTGGTGGCGAACGTCGGAAAGCCGGCACTGGTCATCGCGCACAACAAAACGCTCGCCGCCCAGCTCGCCAACGAGTTCCGCGAGCTCTTCCCTCAAAATGCGGTGCACTACTTCGTTTCCTATTACGATTACTATCAGCCGGAGGCATACATCCCTACCACAGACACATATATTGACAAGGAAGCGCTCATCAACGATGAGATCGACCGATTGCGGCATGCGGCAACCACGGCGCTTCTTACGCGGCGCGACGTGATCGTCGTCGCTTCGGTTTCCTGCATATACGGCCTCGGGGCGCCGGAAACATACGAGGAGAATATTTTCCGTTTTCGTACGGGGGATCCGGTGGACAGGCGAACGCTCCCGCGGAAGCTCGCCGAGCTGCAATTCACCCGGACGACCGCCGACTTGAAACGCGGCACGTATCGATTGCGCGGGGATAATTGGGAGATCATGCCTCCCGATCGAGAGGTAATCTATAACTTCGAAGTGCGCAACGGGAAGATAGACCGCATATATGAAGTGAATCCAGTCGAAGGTTTCGCGCCGGGTAAAACGCCGATGCGCGACGAGGTGATCGTGGCGCCCGCGAAGCATTTCATCACCCCGAAAGGCGAGCGCGAGCGGGCGATATCGGAGATCCGGAAGGAACTCAAGGAGCGACTCCGCTATTTCGAAGCGAACAAGAAGTATCTTGAAGCGGAACGAATCGAGCGGCGCACAAAATTCGACACGGCCATGATGCGGGAGATCGGCTATTGCCACGGCATCGAGAATTACTCGCGGCATCTTTCCGGCCGCCCCGCAGGGGCGCCGCCGGACACGCTGCTCGATTATTTCCCGAAACGGGCGGGCGGCGAGCCGGAATTTCTCACCGTAATCGACGAATCCCACGTGACCGTTCCCCAGATAGCCGGCATGTATCACGGGGATGCTTCGCGCAAGCGGACTCTTATCGAATACGGCTTCCGGCTGCCGTCCGCGGCGGATAATCGGCCGCTTACGTTCAAGGAGTTCGAGGCCCGTGTCGGGCAGGTCTTATACACCTCCGCGACCCCCGGCCCGTATGAGCTCGAGCGGAGCGTTCCCGAAAAGAAAGGCCAGCTCGTCGAGCAGATCATCAGGCCGACCGGTCTTGTCGACCCTAAAATAACCATCCGGCCCGCCCGAGGACAAGTTGCGGATCTTATCCCGCGCATCGAAGAACGAGTGAATACGGGAGAACGCGTGCTTGTCACGACGCTTACAAAAAAGATGGCCGAAGACCTCTCTGCGTATCTCGAAGAGCGGAAGGTGAGAGTGACATACCTTCACAGCGACATCAAAACGCTCGACCGAATCCGGATCCTTACGAATCTTCGGCGGGGGTCCAAGATAAAAGGCGGATTCGACGTGCTGGTCGGAGTGAATCTCCTGCGGGAAGGGCTCGATCTGCCGGAAGTTTCTTTAGTCGCGATATTGGACGCGGATAAAGAAGGATTTCTGCGGAGCGCGACGTCCCTTATCCAGACGATCGGCCGCGCGGCCCGGAACGTGCGAGGCGAGGTGCTTATCTACGCGGATGTGATCACCGGCTCCATCACGCGGGCGGTCGGCGAGACGAAGCGGCGGCGCGAGCTCCAGATGGCGTACAATGAAGCGCACGGCATCACTCCGCGAACCATCGTTCGGGGAGTGAAGGATATACTTCCGGACGTTGACCGGATTCTGGGGCTTGAAATGAAAGTGATCCCGAAGTCGAGAAAGTCGCTGGAGAAGCTGATCCGCGAGAAGGAGCGGGAGATGCGCGAGGCGGCGAAGGAGCTCCAGTTCGAGCTTGCGGCTCTTTTGCGCGACGAGATCAAAGAACTCCGCAAGCGGCTGTTGCAAGAGTCAAAAAAGCCGAAAAAATGATGTGTTTCAAGCGATATGCGATCGAGATCGCGGTTCTTGTAAGCGGCGCGGCCGTGATGGGGCTGGAGCTCACGGGCGTCCGAGTATTGGCGCCTCATATGGGCACCTCAATCGTGGTGTGGACAAGCCTCATCGGCGTGATCCTCGCGAGCATGAGTTTCGGGTACTGGTATGGCGGCAAGCTCGCCGATAGAAAACCGCGCGCAGAGATGCTTGTGCTTCTGCTCTGGAGCGCCGCCGTCTGGATAGGCCTTGTCGCGCTTCTCAAAACCTCGGTCCTTTTCTCGATCCAGCGGGGGATTCCCGATATCAGGGTCGGTGCGATTTTAGGCACAATGCTTCTATTCGCGCCGCCGAGCGCGTTCCTTGCGATGATAGCCCCATATGCGGCGCGGCTCACGTTCCACGAGCTCGGCGATTCAGGGAGAACGGTGGGACGGCTCTATGCGCTCGGGACCATAGGGAGCATTGCAGGAACTTTTTTTGCCGGATTCGTGCTTCCCATCTATCTTGGGAACACGCGGTTGCTCCTCGGTATCGCATCCATCCTCTTTCTCGCCGCGCTTCCGTTGGTTTCGAGACGCCTCGCGCTTCTTGCGACTGGCATAGGAATTTTCCTCCTCTCCGCGTTCTTTATCGCGGCCATTTTCGTACGCCTAGAGCGCGCGGCAGGGTTCATCGATATTGATACCGCATACCATCGCGCGTGGATCTATAACGCGCTGGATCCGGAGCGCGTAAGGACCGTGAAACTTTTAATGCTCGAAAAAACGCCCCATTCGGCGATATTCCTTAATGATGACGAGCTTGTGTTCGCGTACGCGAAATTCTTCCGAATCGCAGCGCATCTCCGTCCGAATATGAAGCGCGCCCTTATGATCGGAGGCGGAGCCTACTCGTATCCGAGGGATTTTCTCGCGAGAAACCCCAACGCACGCCTCGACGTAGTGGAGATCGATCCGAAGCTCACCGAGATCGCGAAGCAATACTTTCGGCTCAAGGAAGATCCGCGCCTCACGATTATTCACGAAGACGCGCGGACGTATTTATACGGCTCCGAAAACTCGTACGACGTCATCTTCGTCGACGCATTTAATTCTTACTATTCCGTTCCGTATCATCTCACCACACAGGAGGCTGTCCGCTCCATGTATGACCGGTTGGACGACGGGGGAGCGGTTATCGTGAACTTGGTTTCGGCGCTTCGGGGCCCAAAAGGGCTGTTTGCGGAGGCCGAATACGCGACCTATCGGTCGGTATTCCCTCAGGCCTACCTGTTCTCGGTCTATGCCGCCGATCCGGGAACGATACAGAATGTCGTCCTTGTCGCCTTGAAATCGAAAGAAGTTCCGCAATGGGAAAGCGCGGACAGCGAAATCGAGGGGTATTTACGCCGCCGTTTCAAAGAAGAAATCCCAAATCGCGCTGTGTTAACCGATGATTACGCTCCCGTGGATTACTACGTGCTCAAAGGAACCGGCTTTGCGGATCGGAGCTTTTTACACTATGATGTTTCCTCGCTCCACCCCTAGAGGATGAATATGGGGCGATTTTGGCGTAATGGCACAGGATAAAATAATCATCAAAGGGGCTCGCGAGCATAACCTGAAGAACATCTCTCTCGAGCTGCCGCGGGATACAATGATCATTTTTACGGGGCTCTCCGGTTCGGGGAAGTCGAGTTTGGCGTTCGACACGATCTTCGCGGAAGGCCAGCGGCGATACATCGAATCGCTTTCCGCGTACGCCCGCCAGTTCTTGGGACGACTTGATAAGCCGGACGTGGACGAAATAGAAGGCCTCTCGCCCGCCATCTCCATTGATCAAAAGAGCCACTCGGCAAATCCGCGTTCGACGGTGGCGACGATCACCGAAATATACGATTACCTCCGTGTCCTCTTCGCCCGCGCGGGTACCCCGTATTGCCCGCGGTGCGGACGCGAGATACGAAGGATGACGAACGAGGAGATCGTGGACGCGATCGCGGAGATCGCGGAGACGAATGATGTTCCGAAAGGCGCCGGGAAGAATGTGGTGCTCCTCGCCCCCGCCGTCCGGGGCAGAAAGGGAGAATATTATCAGCTCCTCTATAATTTTCTGAACGCGGGGTTCCGCGAAGTGCGTGTCGACGGGAAATTCCGTTCGCTCCGGGAGCGGATAGAATTATCCCGTTATACACCGCACACGATCGAGCTCGTGATAGACCGGATGCCGACGGGGCTGGACTTCAAAGAAAAAGACAACCGCCTGCGGCTCGCGGAGGCCGTGGAATCCGCCCTGAAGTACGGAAACGGAGTGGCAACGGTGATTACCGACAAAGAAACGTCGCTCTCCTCGAAATTCACATGCCCCACCGACGGATTTTCGTTCCCCGAGATCGAGCCGAGACTTTTCTCGTTCAACAGCCCCTACGGGGCTTGTCCCTCCTGCCACGGATTGGGGACCGAGGAAGCGTGGTCCGAGAAAATCTGTCCCGCCTGCGGGGGGAAACGTCTTAAGGAGGAGGCGCGTTCCGTGCTTTTGGGAGGCGCGAAAGGGAAGAATATCTCCTCGGTTACGGGATATTCTATTGCAGAAGCCAGCGAATTTTTCCGCGCACTGAATGAGAAAGCGGATAAGCGGATCAAAGGGATCATCGAAGCCCCCCTTCGCGAGATCCGCAGCCGGCTGCAGTTCATGATCGACGTGGGGCTCGATTATCTTACGCTGGACCGCAAGGCAGGCACGCTTTCCGGTGGAGAGGCGCAGCGCATCCGGCTTGCCTCGCAGATAGGTTCGCGGCTCGTGGGCACGCTTTATATTCTCGATGAGCCGACAATAGGGCTTCATCAGCGGGATAACGCGAAGCTTATTAAGACGCTCCATAATCTTCGGGATCTGGGGAACAGCATCATCGTGGTCGAGCACGACGAAGAAACGATACGGTCGGGAGACTATCTGGTGGACATCGGCCCCGGGGCGGGCGTTCACGGCGGGAAGATCGTCGCGGCGGGATGGGTTCGCGACCTTCTGGGGAAAAAAGAGCTTACCGGGCCTGTTCGGGAATCGCTCACGCTCCAATATCTCCGGGGGAAAGAATTTATCGCGGTTCCGAGGGAGCGCCGGAACGTTCTTCCCTCTCACGATATGCTTCGCATCAAAGGCGCAACGGCCAACAACCTGAAGGACGTCGATGTGCAAATCCCGCTTCGGCGGTTTACCGCGATCACGGGAGTTTCCGGTTCGGGGAAAAGCAGCTTGGTCTACGACGTGCTCTACAAGGCGCTCGCGAACAGATGGGACGGCGCGTCGTATAAGGTGGGGGCCCATAAAGGGATTCTCGGGCTCGAGTACTTGAACCGGGTTATCAATATCGATCAGTCTCCCATAGGGAGGACACCGCGCTCGAATCCTGCGACTTACGTGGGCGCATGGACGTACGTCCGAGACCTTTTTACGGCCACGGAAGACGCCCGGGTGCGGGGGTATAAGCCGGGAAGGTTCAGTTTCAACGTGCCGGGGGGGCGCTGCGAGAACTGCGAAGGGTACGGCACGATCGCGATCGAAATGCATTTCTTGCCGACCGTGTATGTCGAGTGCGAGATATGCAAAGGAAAGCGATTCGACCGGGAAACGCTTGAAGTGAGATATAAGGGAAAGAACATTTATGACGTGCTTCGAACCACGATCGAGGAAGCAGTCAGTTTTTTCGATGACATACCATGGCTCTCCGACCGTTTGAAAATACTCAATGAAGTGAGGCTGGGGTATTTAGAGCTCGGCCAGTCGGCGACTACGCTTTCCGGCGGGGAAGCCCAGCGGGTGAAGTTGGGTGCGGAACTCGGCAAGCGCGACACGCATAGGACGTTATATCTTTTAGATGAGCCGACCACGGGGCTGCATTTCGCGGATGTGGACAACCTCCTCACGGTGCTCCAACGGCTCGTCGAGCGGGGGAATACGGTAGTGGTGATAGAGCACAATCTGGATGTCATCAAGACCGCGGACTGGGTGATAGACCTGGGACCGGACGGGGGCGAACGGGGCGGAGAAATCGTCGCTCAAGGGACGCCGGAGATGGTCGCGCGGAGCGCGAAAAGCGCCACCGCTCCCTACCTCCGGAAAGTACTACGGAGATGATATAATGCGCATATGATCAAAATCGTCGGCAATGACTTGTGGCGGGGAGGCGAGAAGATCGGCTGGATAGAGGGGAACGATGTCTATTCCACAGCCGTCGCCGCGAACGGAGGCAAAGTGGGATATTACCGCGGGAATGACGTACACCGCGCGGACGGTACGAAGATCGGCTGGATCGACGGGAACTATTTGCGCAGCATCGACGGCCTGAGCATTCAGCTCCAAGAGAATCGCTCGCGCATCTCAGGGGGGGCCGTCTCGGATATCGCGCGATGCGCGGTGCGGCTGCTCATGGGCGACTGATTTTTTAACCTGGCCGGCGCCGGTATCATCCGCTATCGTCCTGGTTCGACGCCTCGCGCCGTCGCGTTATGGCAATCCCATCATTTCTCGCTAAAACCAGGATCCCCGCGTCTCCCGGAGTGTACCTAATGAAGGGAGCAAAAGGAGAGATACTCTATGTTGGAAAGGCGGCGAACCTGCGCCGCAGGGTCTTAAGTTATTTTACCCGCGCGCATGATATGCGCATCGAGCGCCTTGTACGGGGGATACGCCGCATCGCGTTCGAGAGAACCGATACGGCGCTCGAGGCGCTTATCCGCGAGGCCCAGCTCATTAAAAAGTATGCTCCGCCGTTCAATATCCGCATGCAGGATGATAAGAGCTTCCCCCGTGTCCGGATCACGAACGAGCCGTTCCCGAGGGTTCTTGTTGCGCGCGGAAAAGATCTCGCCGGCGGGCGCCTTGCCCGCGTCGCATCGGAATTCGGTCCTTTCCCGTCCGCGTCCCAGCTTCGGGAGGCCCTCCGCATTATCCGCAGGATCTTTCCGTGGTCGGACCACGATCCGGACCGGGTCGGGGCATCCGCGAGGCCTTGTTTCGAATACGAGATAGGGTTATGTCCGGGAACGTGCATCGGAGCGGTTTCGAGGGAGGAATATCGCCGGAACATCCGGAATATCAAACTGCTCTTCGAAGGCAAGAAGCGGCGCATCCTCCCGCGCCTCACGAGCGAAATGAAGCGCGCGTCCCGCGGGTTGGAATTCGAGCGCGCCGCGAAATTGCGCGGGCAGATTTTCGCATTGCGCCATATAAAAGACACCGCGTTCGTCGGTGAGTCGGAGGTCGGAGGAGAAACACAAAAGCGGGATTTCCGCATCGAGGGTTATGACGTTTCAAATATCTCCGGAACGTCCGCCGTTGGTTCAATGGTCGTCTTCCGGAACGGCGAGCCGGATCCATCGCAATATCGCAGGTTTAGAATACGAACCGTAACGGGCTCCGACGACACCGGAATGCTCTCGGAGGTTCTCACACGGCGCTTTGCGCGCGAAGGGTGGCCGCTGCCGCAAGTTATCCTTGTTGACGGCGGGCGAGGGCAAGTCAATGCGGCTCGGAAGGTATTGCGAGACAAAGGCCTTACTGTGCCGGTCGTAGGTATCGCGAAAGGGCCGGAGCGGAAACGGAACGATTTTATCGGCCGCGTCCCGGAGGGAGTGAGCGGGAAGACCTTGATTAAAGTAAGAGACGAAGCGCATCGATTCGCCATCGCGTATCATAAAAAACTCAGAGCGAGCGCGTCACTTCAATAAATAGGCGAGGACCCCGGCGCGAACGCGAACCGGGGTCTTTTTGAGCTGCTCTGCAGCGGGGGGAGTTATGCTCTAGTGAAACGAGCGAGGCGGAGCCTGATGAGAGTTCTGATCACGGGCTCGGCGAGATCAATCTCTCCGCGTACGCGCCGGAAAAGTGGGCTATTCGGATTTTCGTGATGGTTGTTGTGCAGTCCCTCGCCGCCCGTGAGTAGGGCTACGAGGCGCACATTGAACGCGACCACGCGTTCGAAGTTCTTGTACCCCCATACGTGGCAGAGGCCGTTTACCGCTCCGTTCAAGACCACCACATAGAGGAATGTGTGCATTCCCGCCATGAAGAGGCCGGGAACGGTGCCGAAGAGTGCGATGAGGATCAGAATCCCAATGAGTGGTCCGAGCCAGGGGATTCGGAAGATTGTTCGTTCGGCCAGCGAGAACTTGATATCGCGGGCGAAGGAGAGGATGTGCGGATCTCTTCTGCCCGCTCGGAGATAGTAGTACGCGTTGCCCCACTGGATCTCTGGGAAGCCTTCGAGGACCGGGCTGTGCGGGTCGCCCTCCACGTCGGAGTGGGCGTGGTGTTTGCGGTGGACCGCCACCCAGTAGCGTCGACTCCTCCCCACGAGGCCCGTGGTGATCCACAGCACGCTCTCAAGGAGAAAGCGGCCGAGGGGGCTGAATGTGAGCGCCCGATGGGCCGATCCTCGATGGAGATAGATCGTGGTGGCGAACACTGCAGGCTGGGTGACGAGCGCGAACGAGACAAGCGCGTACAGGGTGTAGTCGGTGAACATCGAGCACCTCTCTGTTTTCTCCCTTGTAGAGTTACGGGGAACCATGAAAAGCATAGCAATTTTCCCAATTTTTTGGTATACTCCGGCTTCTATGCGCAAAACGTGGCTTGTGTTTGGAGGGATCACGGTGCTACTGGTGTCAACGTATTTTGCGAGAGAAGCGATACGCGAACGGCTATTGGGGCTGCGCTCCAGCCTGCCCTCCATCGATTCTCTGGATGACCTACTGGGGAGCTATAAGAGTGAGGAGCCAAAAAAAGACGTTTCGGTTTCTTCTCCGCTGGTCGCGAAGCGCGAATCGTCGCGTTCCTTCCTCACGGCCGGCGGGGTTTTCTCGTTCACGAATGAAGAGCGGAGGAAAGGGGGCTTGCCGCTACTTGCTTCGGATGGCGAACTCGACAGGATCGCCGTATTGCGGATGAATGATATGTTTCGAGGCCAGTACTTCGCCCATTACTCTCCGGAAGGCCGGGGGGCTTCCCATGAGGCGGATTCCGTCGGCTACGAATATATCGCAATAGGAGAGAATATCGCGCTCGGGAATTTTGAGAATGACGCCGTCCTCGTTCAGGCCTGGATGGACAGCCCCGGGCACCGTGCGAATATCCTAAGCGGGAAATATGACGCGCTGGGAGTAGCGGTGGGGAAGGGGAAATTTGAAGGAAAAGAAACATGGATAGGCGTGCAGATCTTCGCTCGGCCAAGTTCCGCCTGTCCGGCCCCCGACGGCTCGATTAAAGAACGGGCGGCCGTTCTGAAGGCGGAGATCGACGCGTTGGCGCTTGACGCGGAGCGTCTCAAAGCGGAGCTCAAAGCGACGGATCCGCAAACGCGCGACGAAGCGGAAGCGTATAATCGGAAGGCGGACGAATATAATTCGATTGTGCGCGAGCTGAATGCGAAAGTCGAAGAGGTCCGGAGGATGATCGCGGAGCATAACGAACAAGTCCGGCTGTTCAATGAATGCGTTTCCCGATAGATACACGCGAACAATGCGGCAAAGAAACAATCGGAAAACTTTAGTTCTCATCACCATCGCCGGACTTGCGATTGGACTTATCGGCTGGAATACCGTCGGTACGGCCTTTCGGAGCGAGAAAAATGAGGCGTACCGGGGTGTTCCCTGCGTGAATCCGGCGCTTCCGGCCCCGCAGGAGCTTCATATTCATCCGGAGCTCAGGATAGCCGTGAGAGGAAAGAACGTCGAATTTCCCTCGAATATCGGTCTTTCGTTCAATTGCCATCGGGTGCTCCATACTCATGATACAACGGGCACAATCCATGTGGAGCCGAATTACAAGCAGGATTTTACTCTCGGCGATTTCTTTGCCGTGTGGGGCAAGCCTTTTTCGCGCGGGCAGGCGCTCGAGTATCGAGCCGACGCGGCGCACCGGATCGTCATGACCGTTGACGGCGCGACGAGCGACGCATACGGCGAACTTATCCTCAAAGACAAGCAGAAGATCGAAATCGTGTACGCGGCGGCGAACGCAACTTCATCCCCGTCCGGCCGCTGAATTCTGTCCCGGTCCGCGAAACTCGGCGTTTAGTCCGGGTCTTTGGGTTTTTCTCCTTCGAACTGGGTTCTTGTGAGGACAAGGGCGCTGTTCCGGATTTCGGCGCCGAGCAGTTTGAGGCGCTTCCCGTTTCTGATCGTCCAGGCGCCCGGTTCCGGATTTAACGCCCTGATCTTTCGACTTATCGCAACGGCCTTTTCGGCGTCTCCATTCAGGGCGGCATTCAGGTCTTCTTCCGGAACGAACGCATCCTCAAGTTTGAATTTTTGCGTATAGGTGACATCGACTGCGTTCTGCGGTTCGAGGGATATGCGGCGTTCGATGAATTTCGGAATGGTTTCACGCAGAAGCTTTCCCGCTGCGCGACCGAGCTCATCGAGCAGGGTTTCATAGTTTTTCCCCCCGATCTCGGTCCTCGAAACGGCAATGAGCGGACCGTGATCTATCTGTTCGTCGATGAGATAGAGCGAAACGCCCGTGTGCGGAACACCAGAGAGAATTGCGCTCTGGATCGGGGAAGGACCCCGGAACCGAGGAAGGAGCGATGGGTGCACGCCCACCGAACCCAATCGGGGGACGGCAAGGATTTCTTTCGGGAGCATCTTCGAGAACGCCGCAACAATGAACAGATCCGGCCGGAAAGAAATAAGCTGCGCATGGATCTCCGAGACGCGCTCCGGCTGGAGAAGCGTCGTCCGGACGGCCGAGTCTGCGAGGAATTGCTTTACCGGCGGTGGAGTCATGACCTGTTTCCGTCCCACAGGACGGTCGGGATTGGTCACGACGGCCTCCGGAATATGGCCGCCATCGATGAGTTGCGAGAGGACGATTCGGGCGAATTCCGGCGTTCCGAAGAATACATATTTCATAACTTTCAGCGGGACTGTCCGCCGCCTTCCGGCTTCAGGCGCCTATGGATCTTCGAGGCGCGGTCGATGAATAGTTTGCCGTCCAAGTGATCGACCTCGTGCTGGAATACGCGCGCCAAAAGGCCCCACGCCTTGATTTTCAGCGGCCGGCCGTTCTTATCGTATCCTTTGAGCACCACCTGCCCGTGCCGTTCCACGCTTCCAATGAGTTCCGGGACGCTCAGGCATCCTTCCTCGTCGGATTCCATCTGTTCGCTTTTCTTTTCGAGCGAAGGGTTCAGCACCGCATAGAACTTGGTCCGCCCTTGCGCGTCCGGGACTGCCGCCACGAAGAGACGGTAGGGAAGGCCGATCTGATTTGCGGCAAGCCCGATGCCGTTCGCGGCTTTCATAATGCGATGCATACGACTGATAAGCTTGCCGAGCTCGTTCCTGTTCAAGACGGCTCCTTCAGAGATGGGTTCATGTTTCTGCGAAAACGAAAAAGGCGGCGTCTTGCGCCGCAGGAACCTCTCTTCCTGCCTGTCCGCGATGGAAAAGATTTTCTCTTCGGTCATGTATCGTCAAGCGCTTTGAGGCACGACATAAAATAGGCCCCTTTATTCCTTACCGAACGGTTTTCCGCCACTGATTTTGCGAGACGGCGCAACGTTCCCGGATCCCGTTCCTTCGCGAGCTTTATATAGAGCGCTTTGTGCTTTTCGTCCCCGAGCGTTTTGGCGATCTCCAGGCCGTCGAACTGGTATGTCCTATAAACCCGGGATTCGGAAGCGCGCTTCCGCAGCTTTTCCAGATATTCTTTTCTGAGCGGCATAGAGAACCCGTTTCGGCCGCGCCCAAGCCCGTTCCCCCTGGTTCGCTGCGAGCGCGAGGCCAAGCCCGGGAAGGCGCATATTGATGATACGGCACGGAGGCGCAACGAGCAATCGGGGCGGGGCAGCGGGCGAAGTTCGGAGGGCTATCTACGCTCATCCGCCCCCGCTGCGTTTCCTCGGCGCAGCGTATGGCAGCTATTCGGCGGGTTCTATGGCGGCTGAAATGTTACGTATCGCGTTTCGGAATTTCGCCAGGATAAGCCCCGACCGTACCGGTGATATAAAAACTTCCGCAGCCCAAGTAACGGTATCGCATTCTTGCTTTCCGGGCCGCAGTTGACTAGCCGGAGGCCCTTCTCCATAATTAGTGAGCCAATGAACATAAAAAGGATAGTCCTTATCGGATTGGTTTGCGCGGGCATCGCGGCCGTCGGCGTTGCCGGTTTTCTGTTCGGGTATCGTTATGGCGAGGAATCTCCGAAGATTCTCGTGGTGCGCGGGGTGGGGAACATCGATCCGTCCGCAACCTCGACCGTGGATTTCGGCACGTTCTGGGAGGCATGGGACCTCATCGACCGGAGCTACTATAAGCCCAATGTAGCGACCGGACAGAAAAAAGTATACGGCGCGATTCAAGGGCTGGTTCGGTCGCTTGGCGATCCGAACTCGGAGTTCTATAACCCCGAGGACAACAAGAAATTTTTTGAGGACATCCAAGGAAACTTTGGGGGGATAGGCGCGGAGATTGGAATCCGGCAGGGGCAAATCGTCGTGGTAGCGCCGCTCAAAGACACTCCGGCGATGCGGGCCGGTCTTAAGGCCGGAGATCGGATTTTCAAGGTTGACGCCACCTCGACGGAAGGATTTTCAGTGGATCAAGCCGTACGGATCATCCGCGGACCGAAAGGAACCGAAGTGACGCTCACCGTATTCCGGGACGAGTGGGAAAGAACTCGGGAGATTACGGTTGCGCGCGATACGATAGTCGTTCCGACGCTCGATTCGACCATGAAAGAAGGGGGGATTCTGCACGTACAGCTTTACAACTTCAATGCGAACGCACACCGGTTGTTCTATGATGCGATCGTAAAGGCGATACCGCAGGGGGTAAAGGGGATGGTTTTTGACCTCCGCAACAACCCCGGAGGGTTTCTCGAGGTTTCAGTGGACCTTGCGGGCTGGTTCCTGCCGCGCGGGACGCTTGTCGTGAAGGAAGAAGGGCAAGCGGTCGGTACGGAAGAGTTCCGGGCTGAAGGGAATGAAGCGCTCGTGAAGCTCCCCGTTGTGATACTCGTAAACGAAGGGTCCGCCTCGGCTGCGGAGATTCTCGCCGGAGCCCTTCGCGCCAACCGCGGCATCAAGCTTATCGGCCAGAAAACCTTCGGCAAGGGGACGGTGCAGCAGGTGCTCGCGCTTCAGGACGGTTCTTCCGTAAAACTCACTGTGGCGCGATGGGTTTTGCCCGACGGTTCCTCGCTTGATAAGGAGGGCCTTTCCCCGGATATTTCCGTGGAGCTTGCGGAAGACGATATCAAATCGGGGCGCGACCCGCAGCTTGAGAAAGCACTAGAAGTTTTGAAATCCGAGATTTCAAAATCAATTTCTAATGTCTAATTTCCAATATCTCATCACGTTTATTTTCGCAATACCCAGGACCCAAAAGTTTAAAGATTGAGACGTTCAGAGACTGGCTATTGATCAGAAATCAGGTCAATTAGGAATTAGGCATTCGATGAAGGTTATCCTGCTCCAAGACGTTCGGGGAACGGGCAAAAAGAATGACGTGAGGGAGGTGGCTACAGGATATGCCCGTAATTTTCTTTTCCCGAGCGGGCTCGCAGATCCGGCCACTCCCGAACGCGTCGCGAAGCTCGAGGAGGCGAAGTCCAGGCGTGAAGAGGAGGAGCGGGAAACCGTGAAACGTCTTACTAAAATCGCCATCGAATTGCGGAGCCGCCACTTGGAGTTCTGTCTCAAGGCGGGCGCGGAAGGGTCGGTCTACGGCTCCGTTACAAAAGAGATGATTCTCAGGGCTCTGCGGGAGAATAATATCTTGGGAAAAGACCGGGCGGATGTCGTACTTGACCGGCCGATAAAACAAATCGGCGACCACGTGGTCACCGTACGGTTCAAGAAAGATATCGAATCGGAGCTCAGAGTGCGTGTACGGCCACAACCGTAGTGCGTTTTGTTTTACGGTCGAATCTGAGGCGCGTCTTCGTTTGGAACCGCACCGTGCCGTTCGTGAGGGCGAAAAGCGTGTCATCGTCCCCGCGTCCCACGTTTTGACCCGGATGGTATTTTGTGCCGCGCTGACGCACGATAATCTGCCCGACCGCTACGCGTTGGCCGTCTTGACGCTTGACCCCGAGACGTTTCGAAATCGAGTCGCGTCCTAATTTAGTTGAACCTCCCGCTTTGGTGTGTGCCATAGAATGGAATCCAGAACGTGGAACCCGGAATTTAGAATGTGGCGTTCAGTATATGGTACAATCGACCCGATGTCAACCAATAAGCTCATATTCGATATCGAGACGGTAGGAGAGAACTTTGATTCGCTTGATGCATCGACCCAGGAGGCGCTTACCCGGTGGATCCGCAAAGAATCAAGCGGAGACGAGGAATATCAGGTCGCTCTCGAAGAGCTGAAAAACGGGCTTGGATTCTCGCCCTTGACCGGGGAGGTGATCGTGATCGGCGTCCTGGACTATCATCGGAACGAAGGAGTCGTTTACTTCCAGGCTCCGGGGGAGAAACATGAGGAATTCAAAGAAAACGGAATTACTTTTAAACAGCTCGGCGAAAAAGAAATGCTTCAGAAGTTTTGGGAGGGGGCGCGGCAATACGACTATTTCGTCACGTACAACGGAAGGAGCTTCGATGTCCCGTTCCTGATGATACGCTCAGCCATACATGACATTCGGCCCACCAAGGATCTGATGCGCGGACGATACGTGTATCAGCACAGTCCGGACGCGATCCACATCGATCTTCAGGATCAGCTGACGTTTTACGGGGCGGTCAGGAAAAAGGGCGGGTTGCACCTTTGGAGCAGGGCCTTCGGCATCGAGAGCCCAAAATCCGAAGGCATCACAGGCGACGACGTGGGGCGCCTGTTCCAGGAGAAACGATTTCTTGACATTGCGAAGTATAACGTAAGAGATCTTCACGCAACACGGGAGCTTTACGAACGCTGGCAAAAATATCTGGCGTTTTAATGAACAGGGCCAAAGAGCTTTGCGAACGCTATCGGCGCGAGATCGTTCTTATGCTGGCGGTATTCCTCGTCGCTTCGCTGAGCTTCGGGCTTGGCTACTTGACCGCCCGCGATTCGGCGGTCGCCCCGATCGTCATCGAGAACAAGGAGTAGCTTAGGAGGCCTGATAGCCGAGCTCGGCGATCGACTTTACGATCGCGTCTTTGTTCGTCTTCACCGGGTCAAACTCAAAGACCCCCCTTTTTTCGTCATAGCTCACCTCCACGGATTTCACTCCGTCCATCTGCGAAACAAGCATCTGGATGCCGACGGCGCAGGAGCCGCAGTGCATCCCCTGTATATTTAATGTAATCTTTTCCATTGTAGATAAATTATATCATTTCCAGATTCTATTTTCTAGCTTCCAGATTCTTTTTCCATGGGCGGCGTGTAGCGCGTAAGCCCCAACGAATTCAAAACCACTGAAATCGAGCTTAAAGCCATGGCGAAGCCTGCGATCTCCGGCCGCAGAGTGGCCTGGGAAAGGTTGAAGAATATCTGGCCGACGCCTCCCAAGGCGTCGCGCGCGACAAGAACCCATGGCGCTGCCACTCCAAAAGAAGTTTGGGTGATAAGAAAATGGATCCCGCCGGCGATCGGGATAGCCACCACATTGTAGATGAAGGCCCAGAAAAGGTTCTGCCATACCTTCCGGATGGTCTTGCCGGAGAGTTGAATCGCGGTCACCACGTCGCGGAGATCGTCTTTCACAAGAATCACTTGGCCGGTCTGCACCGCCACGTCAGTGCCCGATCCCACGGCAATTCCCACGTCGGCCCGGGCCAAGGCAGGAGAATCATTGATGCCGTCGCCGACCATCGCCACAACTCTGCCCTCTTCTTGCAGCTTCTTTATGACATCGGCTTTCTGCTGGGGGAGCACTTGGGCAAGGGCGCGATCAATGCCGAGCTGGTGCGCAATCGCATTCGCAGTTTTGGGATTATCGCCGGTAATCATGATAATCTCTTTCTTCATCTTTTTGAGCGCCTGGATCGCTTCGCGGGCATTGGGTTTCAAGGTGTCTGCGAGCGCCAAGATGCCAATGAGTTTT
>CAYJWW010000003.1:43202-72867 GCA_964374065.1 uncultured Candidatus Saccharibacteria bacterium
AAATCAGTGACCACCGGCTTGCCGATGGTGAGCGTGCCGGTCTTGTCGAATGCCACAGAGGTGATCCGGTAGGCTTTTTCAAGCGCTTCGCCGCCTTTTAAGATAATCCCGAACTTCGTGGCGCGGCCGATGCCGGCAATGAGGGCGGTAGGCGTGGCAAGCCCCATGGCGCAAGGACAGGAAATGACGAGCACCGCGATCATGCGCAGAAGTCCGGCCTGGAAGGGGAGTGCGGCCACAAAGTACCATCCCGCAAAGACAAGGAACGCGAGCACGATCACCGAAGGCACGAATCGCTCGGAAACTTTGTCAACGAGATTCTCGATCGGCGCCCTCTTTGCCTGGGCTTCTTCCACCATCGTGATGATCTGGTACAGGAGGGTGTTCTTGCCGACTTTCGTGGCTTTGAACTTGAAGAATCCCTCCTGGTTCACGGTCGCGCCGATCACTTCGTCGCCCGCCGTCTTCCCGACGGGGAAGGATTCCCCGGTGACCACTTTTTCGTCAATATGGGTCTTGCCTTCGGTGATGACGCCGTCCACGGGTATCTTTTCCCCCGGCCGCACAAGAATCACGTCGCCTTCTTTGAGTTCGTCCACGGGCACGGATTCCTCTTTGCCGTTCCGGAGCACATGCGCTTCCTTGGCTTCGAGTTTTAGAAGTTCCTTGATGGCTGATGATGCTTTTCCTTTTGCCCTCGCCTCAAGATACCGGCCGAGGATAATGAAGGAGAGAAGCGCGGCAGAGGATTCCCAGAACGGATGGTCAATGTTGAAGAAAAGAAAGCCGAACATCGAATAGAAGTACGCAGCTGACGTGCCCAGGACCACGAGCACATCCATGTTGGCCGAGCCCACGCGGATGGCGGTGAAGGAGTTCTTATAGAACGGCCAGCCGATGACGAATTGAATGGGCGTGGAGAGAATCCAGTAGATATAGTTCAAATCAACCGCGACGCCGAAAACGCCCACGGCGTGCACGTGTTTGAGGTTGAACATGTGGAGTGCCATATAGTAGGCGATGATCGGCGCAGAAATGACGAAGGCCGCGATCACGCGGCGTTTGGCCTCTTCGATCTGCCTCTTTTCCTTTGCTTCTTCTTCCTCGACGGTGTAGCCTTTCTCCTCCGGTCGGATCAGGTCATAGCCAAGTTTGTTGATAAACTCGTCTATTCGCTCGAGAGAGATTTTTGATTCATCGAACTCGACTGCGGTTTTTTCCGCGCCGTAGCTTGTCTTAATCGAGATCACGCCAGGCTGTTTACCAAGAAGTTTATCAATAAGCACCGAGCAGGAAGCGCAATGCATGCCCTTTACCCTGAGTACGTATTTGGTCATAGGTTTATTGCAGAGGCATGCATTGCCGTGCCCGAAAGGGGGTCGGGGGAAAGCGACAGGGTCCCCCCCGCGTGGGGTGACCGAGAGCGGAGCGAGAACAAGAGGGCGAAAGTCCCATTGGGAGCGAGTTGCAGTATCGCGACTCGCGACGCAAAATACATGCCCCTTACTTGCAACTCATGCGTTGTCATTGGGGTTGTACGATGTTCCGCACCTTTATTTTGCCCACCATGTCAAAATGGCTTCGCTTTTTGCCGCCCACTTCGCCCTCGCCGCAGGGCACCGAGCAGTAAAAAGGAAAATCGCCGGCTTGTGTAGCCACAAACTCTATCTTGATGGTAGTGAGGGCTGGCAGACGCTGGGAAATGCCGAACGCGTCAATGGCAACGCCGTGATCATAGTTGTCTTCATTCACGAAAGTAAGCACAAGTTTGTCGCCGCGGTTTACCTCGATCTCCTCCGGCACAAAAGCCCAATTGTCTCTCTTCGCGATCACCGTGAACTCTTTCACCGTCCCGGTCACGACAGGAATGTCCTCTTGAGGGATAAGGAACACTCGATAGACAATTCCGCCCGCCACGATAAGAATCCCGATGATGACGAGCCATACGTACTTGTTCATCAAATTTCTAATATCTAATCGCTCTAATTTCTAATCAAATCCCAATGCGTAAATCCCCAAAACTTTTTGTCATTTTTAAATTAGTCATTGGCTAGGTCAATTAGAAATTAGGAATTAGTCGTTTTCGGTGCCGCCGGCGCGGTAATGTACTTTTTGACCCCCCAGCTTAAGATCGCGATAAGAACAAGCGAGATAAAGAGAAGTCCCCACCAGGAAGCAAGGGGAGTGCCTGCGCGCGGCGCCACCTCTCTCGCTTCAACCCAGAATTCAGCATGGAGCGCGGTATCCGGAGGCAAGTTCATTTCTTTTGGCCGGAACTGTCCAAATACTTTGTAGAATCCTCTTTCGGGCAAGGAGACCGTGAACGGAATATGATCCCCCGGAGCAGCGTTTTCGTGCGGTAGGGAGCCGTTGGCGAGCGCGCGTTCGACAACGTTTACACTGTGGTCTTCCATCATGCCATTCATGTCATTGTGTCCGCTGGGATGAGTGTGGATGAAATGCGTCAAATCTTCGGAGATGACCGAGAGGTGCATTGTTTCGCCAAGATAGTCATCCAGTTCGACCCCGCGACCTTCAAAATCGCGAACCAAGAAGTCAAGATGGTTTTCTGTCCCGACCGCAAGGTCGCGATAGTCAATGCTTACTTGGTAGCGGTCCACAATTTTGCTGACAGTAATTTCTTTTTGAGGCTCAAAAGCTGGTCCCGCGCCCCTCACTGGGATTGTGGGATGGCCAAAGGCATGATTCTCTCCTCGATACTTGATCTCTGACCAGATTTTATATTCACCAGGTTTACGAAACACGTGATTTGCGGTAAGGATCCACGGAAGATCGGCATCTGTCACAAGCGGATGAATATGGAAGAATTCATTGAGGTCGCTTCGAACGCCGATGACGTGCATCTTCTTTTCGTGCTGTATCTCGAGGTCAACTACCGAAACGCCTTCACTTTGAGGTTTCAGATTTACAAAAAAGTCTAGTTTCACTTCTTTGCCGGTCTCGGGGAACGGAGGAGTGTAGTTAAGATTGACCGTAATTCCTTCCTTCACTTCACCTTCTTCGCGAAGGAGCGTCCCGCCATGTGCTTGCCCTGAGCTTGTCGAAGGGTGCCCCATCATTCCTCCCATTTCTGCCCCCATCGTCCCTTCTTGGGGCGTTTGCGTCCGGGCGAGGAATCGCTGGGGCAGAAGATAGCCGAAGACCGCGACGAGAAGAACGGAGAGGGTAAGGAAATTCCAAAAGAGCGACCGGAGGTCCTGCCGGGCGTGTTCCCGTTCAGCATCGGGGAGTGCCGACACAGCTTTTTTCTTGCGGCTAAAGTGCCACCACAAAGGGAGAATCCAAAGGAAGAGCAGAACCCATGTGCCCCACGCGAGCGGCAGGCCGAAGAGACCGGTATGGTCCGAAGGCGGCAGGCCGTGTTCATGCGGCGGCTTTACGCCAAGCCTGCCGGCAATAACGCTCACCACGCGCTCCTCCTGGGTGATTTCTTCCAAGATCGTATGCTGGCCGGAGAGCACCCACCAATCATGGGAAAAGAGGCCCAAGACTAATATAAAGCCCGCGACGAACACCATCGCCCAGCCGGTAGTGCGTTCGATCTTGTCTTTATGCTTCACGAGCCCCGAAAGCGCGTTCACGCCTAAAACGCCGAGGATGGCGAGAAAAATAAGCGGCAGGATCCTTCCGACTGCATGGATGAAGAAGAGCAGCCAGCCGTAGAACACGTCCCCCGCAACAGCGATCCGCGTGAGGATGACCGGCGTGGCGGGATGCGGGCACCCCACGCCGATATTTCCCAAGAAAAGCCCAAGAAGGAACGCTTTCAGAATATCCTGCTGCTTTTGGATGAAGCCAGGAAAGGCTCCGGTATAGCTCGGCATCCGATACTTGACAAGCCCGAGCTCACCAAGGGCAAAAAGAAAGGCAAAGGCGCCGGCAATGAAGTAGAGCCAGTTTTTCACGATCTCGAGCGGCGCACCGAACGTGCCAATGGCGACTTTTCCGAGCGTTGCGGCAAGGACGCCATAGAGGCTTAACGTGATGGCGACGCCGAGGCCAAAAAAGACCGCGATGAGCAACCCCCTGGCAACTCCCTTGCCCATGGAGAGCGGGACGATAATAAAAGCCAATGGCAGGGTGCAGGGGAGCACGATCATAGAAAGCCCCGCCGCGAAACTAAAGAGATACCACCCGAGTCCGACAGGCACTTGAGGTCCCGCGAGGAAAAACCATAAAAGCCCGAACACGATGACCGCGAGCAGTCCGAAGAGCACCCCTATGGAGAAGGTGCGGAGCCTTTGTTCTTCAGCCATGAGAAATCGCCGCCGATGAATTATTTGATAGGAGGCCGTATAGCGCGAGCGCTGCTCCAAGAAGGCCGATATCGCGGAACGTGATCGAGAAATTCGGCTCGCTCCACGGGAAAAAGGCAAGGATGAGGATTGCCCCGAACTCAAGGACCGAGAAAAGCGCCACCGCGCGCACGATTGCGGTCCGGAGGAACCAGGAGAGAAGTACGATCGCGAACAGGATTTCGATAATTCCTTGAATTTGCAAATAGGTATTGAGGGGGATAATTGCGGCGATGCCCTGCCGCAGCCAGTAGGGGAGCGCCCACACCCACGCCGTCGGATGGCGGATAAGATCTTGGCCGGAGTAGAGATAGGTGAGACCGAGGGTGATTCGAAGGACCCATTCGGGATGAACTTTCTGGAGAAAACTCATGGTAATGTCTGATTCCTAATTTCTAATCAATGACTAATGTTTTAATGTCTAAAACCTGGATTTTGGTCATTGGGATTTGATTAGGCCAATTGGGTCAATTAGAAATCAGTTACTTCGCAGAAATTTCTTTTAGTTTCTCGAGAAATTTCTGCTTATTGAACCCGCCGGTCGAGAAGATCTCGCCGTTCACGACGATGCCCGGAGAGGCGAAGATCATGTATTTTTGGACCATTTCCTGCCCCTCAGGCGAGAGAACATCGATTTTCCTGTACGCGACGTTCGGCCAGTCCTTCTCGATGGAACGCCAAAAGCGTTCGAATTCGGCGCAATGGACGCAGCCGGGAGCGGAAAGCTCTTCCAGCACAACATTCATGCGTCCATTATAGCAAATATGACAAACCGGCGCTTGCTAATTGCATTGCGTGAGGGCTCCGCAGAGGTACCGTTTCGTCGATTCGACGCACGCATCCCGCAAAGAGGTGTCTAGCGTTTCGCAAAGATAATACGGAGGATTGCCCCCCTGCTCAGGAAAGTTCTGGAGGATCAGCCCGACCCCGCCATCAATACAGGCCGCCGCGCCGTGGATGTCCGGAATCGAGGCGCATGTCGTACGGACGCGGTCGATCGTTTCCTGCGGAGTGGTCGGGCCCGTGAGGCCCATGCCCCGGAAGCATTGCCGCCGGTTTTCGGGACCCTCCGCGTCTGCACATAAGGCCCCGATCTTACGGGTCCTTTCGGCATTCAGCCGTTCCGGGAGCACCAGCGCCCACCATGCAGCTTGCTCTACGTAGCATGGGGGCTGATACCGCTCGGGGATCTCGCTGCAAGGCTCATAAGGCTTTGCCGGGTTCAAGGGGCGGATAGTTTCGCCGTTCTTGTATGCAAAAAGGGGCTTTCTGCGGTTATATTCCATGAACACACCACGGTAGCACTCTGAATGTGCGGTCGGCATCAGATGTTCGCAGGAGCCGAGCGCCCCGAGGAGCCCGCTGCGGTCGTAAGACTTGGTTCCCATAATCCCGTGGCCGATCCCATGAAAACAGCTGCCGGTCTGGACCATATCGCCGCGGTCGCGGCATATCTGCTGGGCGATCTGCGCGGGATCGGCATCTATACCGATCGCGAGCGCGAAAAAGCCGTGCTGGCATCCGAAGGAATACGAGCTGTCGCAGAGCGCAAACCCGTCTGCGCCGCGTCTCAGATAGAGCTCTTCTCCCATGAAGTGAGCGAGCGAGTGCACGAGGTTGATGTCGAATTCGAGATACGCAACCCGGAAGTATTCATAGGCCCTCTCTGGTCCGTCGCGATCGAGAAGCTCGGCGAGCTTCCGCCGCCCGCTCTCGTAGTTAAATTCCTTGGGCGGCGGGTAGACGTTCTTACGCGTTATATATGAGGACGCTCCGGCGATGAACAGAATCGCCACGACCGCGGAAAAGACAGAAATATTCCGCACGGCTTGATTGAATTCTAAATATAGCCGATTTTCTTCAACCAGTATTCGTTTTCCCACTCCCACAAGCGCTTCGCGCCGAGGAATGCTTCGAAGTCGAATTGCCAGTAGGGGAATTCCTTGAGCTCGATTTCCCCGATCATATCGGCCCATTCATGTTCGCCGTTCCCGCAGCCGGTCCTCCCGTTCGTCCGGATCTTCTCCCGCCCGCCCTTCAAGCGCCTGCGGGCGCCGCAACGCTTGCAGATCTGCACTTGGTCGATCCGCAATATCCATCGTGTCTGGAGATTCCGATGCTCATCCTTCAGCGCGTCCATGTATGCGGCGGTTTGAAGGTTATAGTCGCGATAGATCGCTTGAGAGGTTTTAATGTCCAGAACCCCGAACTTGCCGTCGATCAAAGCGAGCGCATCCGCGGTGCCGGCGTAGCGATGGTCCCTGCTCACGATCCGTTTCTCGACGAGTTCCGGCGTCACTTGAATATTCCGTTCCTGAATGAACGAGAGGAAAGAATCGACCGATGGCGCAATCGAGGGGTCGATATCCGGATCTTTCCCGAGAAGGATCCCCTCGACCGCTTCGTGAATGAGCGTGCCTTCTTTTGCGGACAGTTCGGTGATGGCTTGACCCGCCTTAAAACTCTCGGCTTCGGCATAAAAGTGATAGAGCGCAGGCTTTGCCTTTATCGAAAGGATGCGCGTCACCCTCGGATACCACACCTCGTCGATCACGTACCCGTTCGCATCTTTATAACTTTCCGCATCCTTATACCAATCGAACATCGACTGGATTGTAGCATAAAACGATTCGAGACCCTTCCGCACGCTTAATGCAGTCGGGTCTCGGAGTCTATTAGACGCACGCGGTCTCCTTTGAGCGTATGGAGCGCGTCGCATGCGCCGCACACCAGAGCGATTTTCGAGTTCTTCACGGCCATTGTCTCGAGTTTTCCGTACGCGCAAGCCAGGCACGGGCTGTCGAGCCTTGAAAGAAGGTTCCGGAATGCTCGGACGGGGAATCGAAAGTACCGGCCGTTCGGGAAGAAGCCCTGAAAATACCCCTTCGCTTTTCTGACGAGAATCGAGCCGCCTTGTGCTCGGGGAATTTCAACCCAGCCGTTCTTTTTAGCCAATGCCGCCTCCGCTTTCTCTATAACAGAAAAACTATTTCGCCGCAACGAGCCGAGAGGTGTTATTCACTATATCTCCCGCGCCCATCATTACGAGCGTGCACGAACGGCGCCGCGGGCCGCCTTCGGGCCGTGTCGCGAGCGGAAAGCTCGGATTGCGGATTAAGGAGGCAAGCGTTCTTCGTAACCGCTCCGGATTTGCGACATACCGCACGGGCTTTCTCGGATACCTGCGCGTCAGGGCCTCCGCGAGAGCTCCCGAGTGATACCGCCGATCGGCGATATCGCGTCCTTTTACTTGATATGCGGGCAAGAGCACTATCGCGTCCGCATCCTCGAAAGCGGTCGTGAATTCCTTAAAGAGGCGCTTAAGCCGATCGAGTTGATGTGGTTGGAAGACGCAGATAATCGGGCGATTCGGGTATTTTTCCCTGAATGCCTGAAGGGTCGCCCTGATTTCGGTGGGGTGGTGGGCGTAGTCGTCATAAACCTTAGCCATTCGCCAATAGCCATTCGCCAATAGCCTAGCGGTTCCGCGGTATTCCATTCTGCGCCATGCGCCCCGATAATGACCGAGCGCCTCGAGGATTTTTGGTTCCGACACGCCCAGTGCCTTCCCGAGGCGGTACGCGCCCAAGGCGTTCGATAAATTATGGGTTCCGCTTAGGGCTGTCTTCCGTCTGATGCGCGCCGATTCCGCCTGTTTCAATGAATACCAGAGTATCGCACACCGTTTCTTCTTCACGACCGCGGTGATGCGCGAGCGAAGCGAAAAAAGGGATTTATCATCCCTATTGAGAACCAGTATTCCCCGCGGTTCGATGCGCGCAATGAACCGAAGAAAAGCCCGTTTCACGTTCCCGAAGGTTCGGTAATGGTCGAGGTGCTCGCGGTCGATATTCGTCACGAGGATGCAAAGAGGGGAGTGGTGGCGGAACGCTTCCTTGTATTCGTCCGCCTCAAGCACCAAGTATCCGCCTCTGCCGCTCCGGAAATTTCTTCCGCCGAATTCCTTCAGATTCGTTCCGATGATCACGGTGGGATCGAGTCCGCCTTTCATGAGGATAAGTGCGGCGAGGGCAGTGGTGGTGCTCTTGCCGTGAGAGCCGGCGATCGCGATCGTCCTGTAGAACCGCGAGATCCGGCCGATGAGTTCGGGATACGAGAAGAGGGGAATGCGCTCTCGGACGGCTGCGCGAAATTCTGGATTTTGCGGACGCACCGCCTGGCTATAGACCGCGAGATCCGGCGGCGGGCGCCGAAGGATATTCGATGCCCGATGTCCTAAGGAAACCCTGGCGCCTTCCGCGCGGAGACTTCTGGTGATCCCGCTTCGTGTTTCGTCGGAACCGCTCACAGCCCAGTGCTCGTGCAAAAACCACCTTGCAAGCGAACTTGTTCCTATGCCGCCAATGCCGATGAAGTGGACGGAAGGCCGCTTTGGTTTCTTAGTTCGCACGTCGTTTTCGATTGCGTTCGTATCCGAGAACCGCGAGGCCGGCCATGACAAGGGTCACATTCTTAAAAACAAATTCTCCCTGAAGGGATAGGATCGGGAATGCGGGGACGAAGAGGAGTTCCGGTGCGGCGAAAAAAGCAGCAAAGGTTCCCAGTAGGTGCAGCACGAGGGCGACATGGACCAGCACGGGGAACAAATTAAGCAGAAGTCCGAGGCCGAGGGCTGTCTCGACGGCGCCGAGCATCACGTTACCCGCTTCGGTAGCGAAAAACGGGAACGTAGAATGTACGATGTCGAAGACAGGATTATATCCGGCTATCTTCAGGGCGCCGAACCAGAAAAAGATGAGCCCTAAGGAGAGCCGGAGCCCTACGATGACGGTATCTTCATATTTGGAGAAGCGGGGTAAATGAAACATTGCTTATGTCGCACAATATACCTTTTGCGTCATATGTATTCATGCGTGGCAACCTGAATCGTATCCGGAGGAAAGAGTATAACAAGCGTGGGCGTTACAGCCGCGTGAGAAAACGCGCGCCACCATGAAAACTCCTTACGGTTTCTCGTCATCGTCATAAATACTCTTCAGGTGAGATTATAACGCCAACGGGTACGAGCCCCGCCGCGGGCGGAATGGACTTCATAAGAATACTCGGGGCCCAATAGACGCCGAAGTGGAGGTGCGAGCCGGTTGAGTAGCCGGTGTTGCCGGAATACCCGATGAGGTCCCCCCTTTTCACCTGTTCGCCTCGCTGGACCTCCTGGCGGGAAAGGTGGGCATAGAGCGTTGCAAGATTGTTGGCGTGCCGGATGAGCACGTACCTCCCATATTGGTATTTGTTCCACTTGCTGCGGTCGTTATTGTCCACCGCCATCACCACGCCGTCATCCGCGGCATAAACGGGGGTGCCCACGGGCGCCCCGATGTCGAGGCCGTTGTGGGGTCTCCCGCCGTAGAGCCGGGATCGTTCGCCGAAATGTTGCGTAATGCGAACACTTCCGCCGAGCCGCACCGGCCACGAGAGCGCTCCGGGGCGGCTCGAAGGCAGGAGCCCCACATCGAAGTTCTTTCGGAGTTGATCTTCTATCTCGTCGATCTCCTTGGATATCGCTTCCTGCTGTTTCTTGAGTTCTTCGAGCTGTTTCGCGTACGCGGCTTCCTGATTCTTCGTCTGCGCGAGGATCACGGTACGTTCTTCTTTTTTGTCTTGCGTTATCGCCTTGCGATTCGTCAAGTTCTTCTGATGCGCCTCGACTTCGCGTTTCTTGTCGGCGACTTTTGAGACTTTTTCGTTCATGATCTTATGAAGTCCCTCAAGGGTTGAGATATCGATGCTAATTTGCGATCGAAGGTTCAGCAGCGACTGGCTTTCCAGTACGCCGTCCGCGAGGCTATCGTGGCGCAAGAGCGTGACCAGAAGGTTCGTATTGTCCCTCTTTTGAAGCTCGCGAAGCAGATACGCGATGGTTTCCTTCTTGTTCCGCAACGATATCTCGATATCCCGGATGTCGTATCCCAATGATTCGATTTCCAGGGCAAGTTTTTGGTTCGCGATCTGGTCCGCTTGGATATTCAGCTCCAGCTGATTTACGGTGTATTGAAGCGTTTGGAGCTCCCGCCGAAGACTGGAGCTTTGGCTCTTGGTCTTTTGGAGGTTTGTCTCGGTTTGAAGCAGGCTTTTATTCACCTGCTCCAGCGCTTGGGATTTTTCTTTGATTTGCGTCTCAAGCTCGTCCCGCGTGGGGCCTTCAGGAGTACTCGTCGCTTCTGCGGGTGTTTCCGCCGGCGCGGTCGGATCGTCGCCGGGCCCCTCTCCATGCACGAAAGTCCCGCCGTAGAAAAACACCGCGGCGAGACTCAGTGCGCACAGCGTTGTTTTGTAAAAACTCATTGAATATATAGTATCGCGCGTCGCAAATTAACCGAGTTTCTTCGACGCGATTTCAATCCGCCTGATCGTTTCTTCCTTCCCCAGTATCGCGGCAATGAGGAGCGGATCCGGTGAGGCGGCAAGCCCGGAGACCGCAGCCCGGACAGGCCAGAGTACTCCTCCCCTGCCGTGCCTCTGAATGAGCGGAGTAAGCGCGCCTCGCAGAGTTTCCTCGGTGAATGATTCTGGCGAAAGCCAGCGAAGGAGCGCCGCGGTTTCATCGAGTACCGCTTTCGTATCACGGGGCGCCTGATCCTTCCATACAAGAAGACCCGCATCGTACGGGGGCAGTTCGAAAAAAAAGCCGCCGAGCGAAAGGAAATCGGAAAGCGTTTTGCTCCGCTCGCGCTCCGCCTCGACAACGCGCAGCAGGAAATTCTTGTCTGCGGTAATCCCCCGCTCCTCAAGATGCGGCGCAAGCCGCAATGCGATCTCATCCGCGGACATGCGGCGCAGATGCTGGGCGTTCAGCCATCCCATTTTCTCTTCAAGGAACACTGCTCCGGCTTTTTGGGTGCGTCTCAGGTCGAATTCTTTAATGAGATCCTCCTTGGATAGAATCTCGCGCTCGTCCTTCGGGTGCCACCCGAGGAGCGATAAAAAGTTGATGATTCCCTCCGGCAGGTATCCTTCTTTGCGGTAATCGAGAAGCGATGTTTCCATATAGCGCTTGGAAAGTTTTTTGCGGTCCGGGGCAAGGATGAGCGGTAAATGGGCATACGTCGGCAGTTCGAACCCCAGTGCGCGGGCCAGAAGTATCTGTTTGGGCGTGTTCGGAATGTGGTCCTCGCCTCGGATGACATGAGTGATGCGCATCAGTTCATCGTCGACAACAACCGCAAAGTTGTACAATGGCGATTCCGGATCCTTCGCGATCACGAAATCTCCAAAGAGCGATGCATCAAACTTCACCGTCCCGCGGATGACATCCTTGAATTCTACGATGGTTTCAGGAGTCTTAAAGCGAATGACGGTCGGGCGTTTCCCATCCGGAGGATGCGCCACGTTACGGCAGCGCCCGCTGTATTTCGGCGCGAGTCCGGCGCCCTGCATCGCGTTCCGCTGCGCCTCGAGCTCGTCGCTTGTGCAGTAGCAAAAGTACGCCTTGCCGTCTCCAAGGAGCTTTTCCAGGTACTTCCTGTAAATGTCCGTACGCTCACTCTGGCGATATGGACCGAACTCGCCGCGCGTTGTCGCGTGCCACTTTCCATTTTTCCGGGTCCATTCCGGACCTTCGTCCCAGTCGAGCCCGAGCCATTTCAGCGATTCCACGATCTCGATCTCGTACTCCTCGGACGAACGTTCGCGATCCGTATCTTCGATGCGAAGCACGAACGCGCCCCCTTTCTGACGGGCGAAGAGCCAATTAAAGAGGGCCGTTCGGGCGCCTCCAAGATGCCAATGCCCGGTCGGACTTGGCGGGAAACGGACCCGAACGGTTTCGCTGTCGATCATGCGCTAAGCATAGCATGGCAAAAAGTGCTTGGAAAATATACGTTTTTACTGCCACAGCCCATCTATCCGCCTAGTGCCAGAAGGTCTTGGGCGATCTGATTCGCGGCGTCGGGCTTAAAGAATGCCCTCGAAGCCTCAGCCATCTTCTGAAGTCGGTCTGGATTGCGTAATAGTTCATTCAGCTGCCCGAAAAATATGCCCGGGAGGAGGTTCGATTCTTCGATCACCACCGCGGCACCGGTTTTCGCAAACTCGTATGCGTTCACGCGCTGATGGTCGTTCGCGGCCTCTCTGAGCGGGATCAATATCGCAGGTTTGCCGTACGCGGCGACTTCGACGATGGTTCCTGCTCCGGCGCGAGCCAGGACGATATCGCACGCGGAGAGCGCCACATCCAAGTTGTCCTCAAAATACGCGACCGCTTTATATCTGTTCTTGAGTTCGCGCGAGAGCGGGACTCCCAAAAGCGCCGCGCGGCTCAATTCCGAAACATCCTTAAAATTTCCCGGTCCGGTCTGATGAAGTATTTGAGTAATTTTCATGAGATCCTGCAGGTTCACGAGCACGAATTCGTTCACTCGCCGCGACCCTTGTGAGCCGCACAGCACAAGCAGAAGAGGTTCATCGGGGCTGAACCCGAGCTCGATCTTCGAGCGTTCCTTGACGAGTATGTTCGTCAAGAGCTGTTTCCGCACCGGATTTCCGGTCACGAACACTTTTGCCGGATTGAAATACCGAGCGGCGGCTTCGAAGGTTACGGCGACGCGCCTGGCAAAAAAGCTGGAGAGCAGATTGTTCAATCCCGGTTTTGCGTCGGATTCGTGGAGTAAAATCGGTATGCGGTAGAACCAGCCGGCGAGAATTACGGGGAACGCCCCCGTGCCGCCCTTTGAGAATATGGCATCGGGCATGATCCAGTAGAGTTTCCATAGCGCCTGTACGAACGCGACAAACAACTTCGGGACATCAAGGAGATTTGCGAACGAAAAGTAGCGTCGAAGCTTGCCGGCAAGTATTGGCCTGACGTCGACCCCCGCTCTTTCCAAGGCGTCCACATGCGAATCTTTTGGGCCAAGGTATTGGAGCGTGAGAAAAATCCCTTTTCCCGCCGCAGCCTTTTCGAGGGATTCGGCGACCGCGAGCAGCGGGTATACATGTCCCCCGCTGCCGCCGCCCGTGAGCACGATTCGAAGATCAGTTTTCATGATGCAGAGTATATACTGTATGGTACACGTTTCAGGTGTACTTCGAAATATTGAGCGCTATTCCGCTCATCGTGAGGAAAACCGCGAGGGCGGTACCGCCGTAGCTTACGAAGGGCAGCGGCACTCCGGTAAGCGGCAAAAGGCCGGAGATTGCTCCGATATGAACGACCGATTGGAGCGTGATGATCGCGACGAACCCGACCAGGATCAATTGTCCGAAGCGGTCGCGAAACTTCCGCGCAAGCCAGAGCAGTCGCACGACCAGGGTGCCGAAGAAGATAGCGATGGCGCTTGCCCCCGCAAAGCCCAGTTCTTGGGCGGCTACGGCGAATATGGCGTCGTCGTGGGCTCCCGGCAGGGTCTTTCCCTTGGTCGTAGATTGGCCGTATCCTATCCCCCACCATCCCCCGGAACCGATGGTAATCCTGGCTTGTCTCGCCTGGAACCCCGAGTCTTCTGTGTCCGCAGACGGGTTCAGGAAACTCGTGATCCGGGCAAGGCGATAATCACCTTTCGCGACAAGAAGCCCGATTGCCGCAGCACCCAAAATGGCCGTAATGAATACGTGCGTTATGCCGGCTCCGCTCATAAAATATACCGCCCCGCCGGCGGCGAGGAGGATCACGACCATGCTCGTTGCGGGTTGGAAGAAGAGCAGCGATGCAATGACCCCGCACATCACGAGGAACGGAATGAAGCCCTCCTTAAGGTCTTTGGCTCGGTTCGCCGCAGGGTTTGTGAGCCAGGCGGCGAGATATAGGACAAAGGTCAGCTTCAAGAATTCCGAAGGCTGGAAGGTGAGAGGGCCGAGCCGGATCCAGCGGGTAGCGCCTCCCGTGGTTACCCCCATCGGCGTGAACACAAGCGCAAGAAGCCCGAGATTCGCGAGGAGCAGGAGGAAGGCCACTTTCTTATAGTGCTGGTAGTGCAATTTAAACGCGGTGAAAAATCCAAGAATGCCGAACGAGAGTCCGTACAGGATCTGGCGCTTCAGATAGTAATAGCTGTCGTCGAAGCGAACCCTGCCGACCTCCGAAGACGCGGAGGCGAGTATCACGAGGCCTCCCACGACGAGCACGAAAATAGTGGCCGCCAGGAAGTAATCCGGTCGGTGTCCTCCTTTCAAATATCGTGACTTTTCTGCGGTCATTCGAGATTACCCTTTCGGAGGACGCGTCCGGCGCTCACTCCGGTAAAGTCGCCGTCATGGTACGACACTTTGCCGTTCACGATCGTGAATATCACCCTCCCGCCCTTAATGCCGACGATATCCGCAAAATATCCCTCTCGAAGCTCGCCGCGGCTTTTTATGCCGAAAAAGTTAGCGGGATCCCGTGTAAGTTTTAGAATGGCGCGCGATAGCGGCATCCATTGCTCGCCGTGGATTTTTTCGAGGAACAGCGCGAAACCGGATGTTTCGTTTTCCCAGAGCGGCAGATCTTCTTCCCGCGCCGCATGCGGCATTGGCATAACCCCGCACGAGGCGATGAGCGTTCGCGGATGCGCACAAAGCGTTTGGGCGGGTTCCGTGCCGGCGGTTGAAGCGTACATAAGCGCACGGAGGTTCACGGCGCGCATAAGCGCGACGAGGGCGCGCGCCGGCTCTCGTATGCCGCGCATTTTCATGAAATCGCGAAGTGTTTTCCCTCGCAGTGCGGGATGGCCGGGAGCGAACGCGATGCGCACGCGCGAAGCAATTAAGTTTGGCAGATCACCCTCGACCCGTTTCGCATACCAAGGGTCATGGAGGCGGCTTACAATGTCGCGGCGCGCCTCACGTTCTGCCCACTGGGGAAGAAACCTCTCGAGCGGCACGGCATGGATTCCGGATGCCGAGCAGGCCACTTCAATATCGCGCCTCTCCGGCATGCCGTCCAGAGCGGAAAGGGAATCCATTGAGCCGTTCGCAATAAGGACGGGGACAGATGTTCCCTTTATCGCTCGTATCGCATCCGCCAAAAACTCCCGGTCGTCGCCGATCCATAGCGACACAACGCCGTTCGCTACATGCGCGACGGCATGCGTGAATTCGGATATCGGAATCCTGTTTCGGGCATCGAAAGAAAACGAAATCCCTCGGGCTCCCTCCCTAATCCCCCTTTCGATCGTGGAGCCCATAATACGCGCTTCGGATCTCGTGAGCGCGCGTTTCATCGAGCCTGCGATGGCATGCCGGATCGTCGTATATCCCATGAGTGTCAAGACGTTCACGCCCAGGGGTCTTCGGCTCATGCGGCCAAAAAATTCCGCCATGGTGTTCCAGTCTACGTTGAACCCCCGTCGGTCGGCCCAATCTTCAAGGAGGTCCGTGTGGCCGTATAAGAGGGGCGCCAGGGATACGCCGCCATGGCCGCATACGATAGTGGTGACGCCCTGGCGGACATAATCTTCTTGGTGCGGCGACTGCCAAAGCGTAAGCTGATGATCAGCGTCGCTTACGGCGTCGATAAAGCCGGGCACAACGGTAACTCCCTCGGCGCTCACCACGGTGTCGGCGGTTTTTTCCGGAACGCGCCCAATATGGACGATACGGTCTTCACGCACGAAAATATCGGCGCGCCTTCCCCGTCCTTCAACTCCCGTAAAAACCCTCCCGCCCTTGATGAGCAAAGTCATTGCGTTTCATTATACCACTGCGGTCCTCGATCTTTATCTCGCCGTGGTGACGCGCAGGCGGTTTCGTTTCCCGGTTATGCTGATCGTGCCGCTTTCGTCCGTTCGAAATACCTTTGCGTGTGTGGTGGAAGCGATACGAAGGAGGGTTTCCGGCGAGGGATGCCCATGCCGATTGCGAGCTCCGACCTCGATGCCGATAATCCTTGGCCTTATTGCCGCGAGGAACGGAACGCTCGAGGAATATTTTGAACCGTGATGGCCGATTTTCATAATATCCGCCCGGAGGGACAGTCCGCCCCGAAGCAGGTATTTTTCAACGCTCATACCGATGTCGGCGGTCAGGATGGCCCGCCACTCCGGGGTTTCTATCCGCTCGATGATACCGGTGTCATTGAGGTCGCCGCTTCCGATGAGGGCATTACTGGGCCCGATTATTTCAATCGAGGTGCTGCCGTGACGGATGCGATCCCCTGCTCCCACGATCACGATCGGAACGTTTTTTTTCGCGGCGCTTTCAAGCATCATCTTCCACTGCCCAAGGCTTCCTCCTTCTGCGTCGCGCCCATTCATGAGAAGGGCCCCGAATTCATAACGGCGGATGAGTTCGTTGAATCCGGCGAAATGATCCAGTTGGGGATGAGAAATGATGCCGATGTCAATCCTGTTCTTTCGCGACGGGAGCACGGCCTCGAGCGAGGCCGCTACGGAGCGGTCCGGGCCGGCATCCGTGAGAACCGCAACGTTCCCCGGAAGCATTAGAAGCGTTGCATCGCCCTGCCCCACATCCAGGAAGTGGAGTTCGGGAGTATCGGCTACGCGCCTCCCTACGATTTCATACCAAACGAGCGCGTCGAGACCCACGAGGACGGCAAGAAGGAGAACCGCCAGCTTATGTTGTCTTTTCGCGGCGTCCATAAAAGAATATCCATGCGAGCAGTGCGGCATAGAACGCCGCAACGATCGCGAGTTGCGGGAACGGAGGCAGTGAGATGGCGGGAAGCTCTGAGAACACGGCGATTACTCCGATAATATAGGCGAGAAGCATTTGAGCGATCCAGATGAGCGGGATAGCCAGGAGTGGCGCAACGGACAATATTCCGCCAAGCAGAAATCCGAAGAACATGGTCATCGGCACGAATTCCAGGATGAGCATGTTCGCGATGATGCCAAAGAGCGAAAACCCTCCGAAAACGGCAAGGAGCAGAGGGGCCACGGCGAATTGGGCGGCAAAGGTTGTCGCAAAATTATCCCTCCAGCCGAGAAAACCGCCTCCCCGCTGATCCGTGCGGAGCCATCCGCGAATGATCGGGCCTATGAACGCGATGCCGAGGATGGAAAGGAACGAGAGCTGGAATCCGACGTCCGACCGGACAATCGAAGGATCGAGCACCGCCATGCCCGCGGCGGTAAGCGCGATCGCATTCCGGAGATCGTAACGCCTTCCCGCTTCACCGGCAAAGAGCAGGAGTCCGCCCATGATCGCGGCCCGGACGACCGACGCCTCCCCGCCGACCATGACCACGAAAAGCCCGATGATGGCGCATGTGGCGATGAACGTCGCGCGTCGTTTTAGCCATGCTCCAAGCGTTCTGCGGATCACATCGACCAAGATGGCGATATTATATCCGGAGAGCGCGACCAAGTGAATGGTGCCTGATTTTACCATCCGTTCTCTTAAATCCAGGCTCATTTCGGATCGGGCGCCGAAGGTCAATCCGGCAAGGAGCGCAGCGGTATCTGGCGGAAAGACATTTCTGAATCGATCGAGAAATATCCGCTTGAACGCAAGGAGCTTGTCCTTGATACGCGCCCCTCCGTTTACTCCCGTGCGTTCGATTTTTGGGAAGACAACGGACGGAAACTCGTGCACGCTCACTGACTTTTGGACCACGCCGTCCAACGCCAGGAGATTCCCATATTCGAAAAGAGGGAACGGTTCCGTTACGACGGAAACGGTCCCCCGCCACGGCTCTCCCAGGCGGAGAAGCATATTCTGGGAGCGGTCGCTTAACCGAGGCTCCGTTATTACGGTGCCTAGAAACGCGGATTTGCCTTCGGGAAGAAGGGTGCGCGCGGTTCGCATCTCGAAGAAAAGATGGTAGTAGAAAAAGCCGAAACAAGTTCCGCTCCCCAAAATAAGCAGGAGAGCGGGAGCGGCAAAGCGGCGCTCAAGCGAGCAGATCGCGCCAAGAAGAACCGCAAGGATGATGGTCAGATACACGGTGGCCCCCAGGCCCGCAGAAAGATTCCCAAGTAGGAAAGAGGTTGCGGCCCAGAATGCTATATCCCCCGCCGCCATTTCTCTATCTCTTCATGGTGCCCCGAGATAAGCGCTTTAGGGACGCTCCAGCGCGGATTTCTCCCGGGTCTTCGCGGTTTTTTTTCGTTCGGATAAAAAATCGCCGGGCGCGTATAGACGGGGTACGAACCCTTGATCTCTTCAAGGGACTCATTCTTCCCGAGGAATCCCTTAAGGAACCGAGAAACCGATTCGATAAGCACGAGGGCGGGAAGCTCTCCGCCCGAAAGAATATAGTCCCCGATCGATATTTCTTCATCCGCGATATGTTTGGCCGCCCGCTCATCAACCCCCTCATAGCGGCCGCAGATCAATATAAGCCGACTATATCTCGAAAAGCGCCTTGCGGTCTCGGCATCCAGTTTCTTCCCTCTCGCAGAGAAGAGAATCACGCGCGATTTCGTTCCATCCTTGTCCCGCGCCGCGCGCTTCGAGATAGCCTGAATCGCCCGGTATACGGGCTCGACTTTGATCACCATCCCGGGGCCTCCCCCGAACGGGCGATCATCCACTTTATGGTGCGTGTCGGAGGTGAATGTTCGGAGATCATGGACGAAAATCCGCAGAAGCCCTTTTTTGCGGGCGCGTTTCATAAGCGATTCATCCAGGTACGAATCGAATATACGGGGGAATATCGTGATGATGTCGAACCGCATGGGGCTTTCGTCACCGCCTACGACGCCGGCTCGCGCTTCGCTTCGGGTGTTTTTCCTTCGACGCGTTCCTCGAGCGAGGCGGCGATGGCGTCCTGAAGTTCCTTGATGTTAATATCTTGCTTCGATTGCCTTTCCTTCGGGGATTTTTCGACCGGTTTCAACTGAGCAAGCGAGATGGCGGGAGGCGCGGGCCGTTCCTGTTCCAAAAATTTCTGCTCCTTAAAGATGCTTGGGCGCGGTTTCGATTCCGCGTGAGTCGCGGCAGGGCGTGGCTGAAATTCGATGCCGATGCTTCCGAGATCGGCGAGATACTTTTCCTTGGGCTTCTTCTGCCCCACCCGGACACTGCGAACGGGAGGAATCTCGCCCGCTTTCACTTTCAGAAGGCACTCTTTGCAATATACCGGCCTGCCGGGGGTCGGCTCAAACGGCAGATTGGTCTGCTTTGCGCAGACGGAGCAATTCGCCTGATATTTGATACCGCTGTCCGCGGCAACTCCTTCTGTAAACGTCATCCCGTCGCTTCTCGCCATCACCCCGCTCCACGCATTAATTTCTTCCTCCACCATATAGCGCGGGCGCGCATAGAGTTTCCGCGATATCTTGATGATTTCCTCCTCGGCGTTCTGCGCGGCTTTAACTCTGAACGGCGCAAGGGTCTTGGCGGAGAATGGGCGGCATGTCACCCCGTCGGTCATGAGTTTGAGATAGATGTGGTAGTTCGGGAGATTCACAATGTCCTGAATCACGAACTCCGGTTCGAGCTCTTTTTCGAGGAATTCCGCGTCGGCGGCGCCGACCCGGAAAATGATCATGGTGCCCACATTTCCGAAGATCGCATCCCGCACCTTCGTGGAGGTGTCCGTAATGAGCTGGCCGATGTACTGGTGCGCAAGAATGAGATCGAGGCGGTATTTCCGGGCTTCGGAAAGAATGCCTGCGAAGGAATCCGTGGCGAAATTCTGGAACTCATCGACATACAGGTAGAAGTCGACGCGCTCTGCTTCAGGGATGCGCACTCGTTCCATCGAGGCGAGCTGGATTTTTGTGATAAGCATCGCTCCCAGAAGCGCGGAGTTATCCTCTCCGATGCGGCCCTTCGAAACGTTCACGAGGAATATCTTCCCGCTGTTCATGAGCTCGAAGATGTCGATCGTGCTCTTCGATTGTCCCACGATGTTGCGGATCAGCGCGGTCGAGAGGAACTGGCCGACTTTATTCTGGATAGGAGCGATGGCTTCGTTCCTGAACTGGTCCTTCCACTGCTCATATTCATGCACCCAGAAAGCCTTTACGACAGGATCTTGGAGATTCGCAACCACTTTTTGGCGATACTCCTTGTCGACCAGGATGCGCGTAATCCCCAAGAGAGTGGAGCCGGGAGTATCGAGGAGCGCCAGGACGTCGTTATTCATGATGTATTCCATCCGAGCCGACCAGACGCCGGCCCAAATCTTTGTGAAGATCCCCATAAGACCGGACGCCACGAGATGCTTATATCTCGGGTCCGGCAGTTCGAGGATATTGAACCCGATGTGATAGTCGGTATCCGCGGGATTAAAATAGATGACATCCTTCATTCGGTGCTCGGGGATTTTCTCCAGGATTCCTTCGACGAGCTCGCCATGAGGATCGACTACCGCGACGCCTTCGCCGTTCACGATATCCTGTATGATCATGTTGTTCAGAAGCACGCTCTTCCCGGTACCGGTTTTCCCGATCACGTAGGTGTGCTGGCGGCGGTCGTTCCGCTTGATGCCGAAGAGCCGATCCGCACCGCGGAAGTCGGTTTTCGCGAAATATATGACGTCTTTTTCCGGTTCTGCGCCCATGGTGATAACGAAATCTGACCCCATTCTATCACAAAATCAGGCGCATTTCCATAGCCCTTTTTGGTACTGAATTGAAACGCCGGCCGCACAAGCTCCGCGTCAGCGTATTCCTGCCCGCCGGCAGACCGGGGGCGCTCCGGCGCTAGAGCCCGGGCTCCAGCCGCTTCACTCTATGCAACTTCGCCATTATAGCAGGACTCGCAGTACACGATTTCCGGCCGTTCCGGGGCGTAGCTCGTTTCGAAGCCGTTCGGACACGGCGTATCGCCGTGGGAATGCGCGTTCGCGTTCACATACGCTTCGTCGCGGGTCCCCTGTCTCGGGGCACTGCGTGCGCCCGCGCACTGGCATGTCCTTTTCCACCATGCCATCGGATTCCGGAACTTCATCCGCTCGGCGTACCGGCAATCGGGGCAGCGGCGCGCGGGCGGCAGGCCGAGGCGCCGATAGAACTCAAGTTCCGGCTTTACGATCTTATATGCCCGATTGCATGACGCGCATTCGATGAGTTGATCGAGGATGCCGTCCTCGACATCCTTGATATGGTCGGGGAGCGCTCCCGCCTTGATCGTGCTCTTGAATTCCCGCCGCTCCGCCCGCCACCAGTTGTAGCCTTGCGCCTCGGCCTTTTCTTTGTCGAGGGGGAAATAATCGCCTGCCGCCGATTCGCGGTATGCAAGAGGCGAAAGCTCGGGAGGGAAGAACTCCCCGTATCGATACGTTCTCCCCGCGCGATCCGAGAAGGGCATCTCGTTCATGTGCTCCATGATCCTTTCTCGGAGTTCCCGATATTCCCTCGCGGAATACTGCGTGTTCAATATGCAGTACTTTTTTTTCTTGAGGCCCACGCAGCCGAAACAGTCGGACGCATTGCGGCAGACCATGCAATATTCAAGATCGCTGCAGCCCGGCCAGCAATCGGTGCAGAATTTTAGATTGCGGCAGTTCTCGCCGCATACGACCGCTTCATACATGAGCTCCGATCCGCCCCCCCAGCTTGTCACGTCGGACAGGTCCCAGCCGTCTACGATGTCCTGGGAGTACCGCACGTCCTCAAGGTCCAGCCCCTGATAGCAGCGGTACGCGTTCTTCACGTGATAGATGTATTCTCCTGTTGCGTTCGTCGCGTGGGTGATATGCGCATACTTCATCGGGAATCCCGACCAGAACTCATGCGCCCGTTTCTTCATCTCTTCGAGCGCGCGGTAGGAGCCCAGATCAAATTCTTTGATCTTCTTCATGTAATCCGCCTTGGAATGCGGCTCATTCCATATGTAATACTGCTTGTGCCGCAGATTTATGCACCCAAAGCAATCGCTGCAGTTGTCGCAGTTCATGCAGAGGGTGAGGTTCCGCGAATCGTCCGACTCGATCGTGAAGAGCAGCTGATAGCACCTCCCGGCGGAAAATATTTCATAGCAAAGCTCGCAGCCGTTCGTCATATAAAAGTCCATACAATTCCGCATGTTCATGAACTTTACCCCGTAGAGGCAATTCTCGGACTTGTCCTTGCCGTGCGCGCCGCCGTTGAAGCAGAGATAGCAATCCTTGAGGTCCGCGACTTGATTGCAGTAATCGCTCCGCAAGAGGTTCTTTACCGAACGCGAGGGCCAGGGAACGGCGCGCATCAGCTCGCGGAACTGTTCGAAGAACGACCTCGAGAAATCGTATTCCTTGCCGTACGTCAAGGGGTCCCACTTGTCGCTCCACCAATGGTCGTGCTCATAGATCGTTACGGGAGAGTTCTTGGAGAACGTGGAGAATATCTCTTTGCCAGTGAGCGCTTCCGGTTTGCGAAAGAGCGTCCGCTCCGCCCAGAAGGCATACCGGCGGACGGCGCGGCACTCGGGGCACCACGTGGGCGCCGGCACATGCATTTTTTCGTAGAACGTAACGTCGGCCGGTTCGACGCCAAACTCGCGCTTGCAGTTTTGGCATGTGCGGCTCCGGGAGGGCATAAAAAGGCTGGCTATACTACCTCCTTAAGATAGCACGGCTTGCAGAGGATATGGGGCGCGTCCTCTTTCGTATGCGGGGTATCGAATTCCGCGCCGCAGGCGCCGCATGTCCGCCTCGCGAGCCGAAATTCCTTAACCCACGCGTCAAGTTTTTCGTTGATCCGGCAGAACGGGCAGCGTCGCGGGAGTGGGAGGTTCATTGTGCGGAGGAGCGAGAGTTCATCGGGGATGATCTTGAATCCCCGGGGGCATGCGGCGCAGCCGATCACTTCGTTCACGATCCCGCCGGGTGCGTCCTTAATGTGATCGGGAAGCTCATGGGGCGATTTCGTGATCGTATGATCGCGGTCCCCGGTTTCCCGCCAGCGATACCGGCGCGAATTCGCCTCTTCTCTCGACAGAGGGAAGAACCGATACGCCATGCTCTCGTTATAGGCCGATGGGCTCATCTCCGGCGGGAAAAACTCGCCGTATCGGTACGCGTTCCCGGCTCTGTCGATATACGGCATCGCGTTCATATGTTCGATGATCTTCTCGCGCAATTTCCAGTACTCCCCCTCCGGATACCGCCTGTTCAGAATGCAGTACATGCCTTTCTTTACGGAAACGCAGCCGAAATGATACGCGCCTCCGGTCGAAAGCTTCCCGTAGTCCACGTCGTGGAGGGTGAGGCCCGACTCTTGCGTGAACCGCACGCTCGCGACATTTTCCCCGACAACGCCGCATTCATAGCAACGCTCCATATTATTCCCCCACCCCGACACGTCATAGCAGTCCGTGACGGGCGGCTGGTACATCAGGGTGAGATATTTGGAGTCCGCCGAACCCGCAACCTCGAAGCATTCTTTGCAGTTCTTCGAATCGTATATGCGGTTTCCGGTGCAGTTCACCGCGAAGCGCTCGTAGACGGGCCGTGGAGGGAAGTTTTTCCAATGCGCTGTGGCGCGCCGTTTCAGCTCCTGGAATGTTTTGTAGGAGCCGGTGTCCCATTTGTTTATTTCCGCGAAGTAATCCTCCTTCGCGAGCGGTTTATTGAGAAAACAGTGTTTTTTGTTCCGGAGATTCGCTCCCAGAAAGCAGTTCTGGCAGTTCTCGGAATCCCGCAAGAACCCGCAATCAACGGATTCAAGGAGGTCATACGAACCCATCGATCGGGCGGTCTTGAACGCGTGGGCGAGGTCATACGACGATTCGCAGAGTATGAGGAAAGAACTATCAACGACCGATTTACTCCGCAAGACATATGCGCCATATGAGCAGTCCTCGGTGAAATCAGCCCAGAAAAGCAGATAACAATTCTTAAGATGGCCTGCATGGTTATTATACGGCGACGCTTCCGAGGTCGGCGCGTCGATAGAGAGTCCCAGAAGCGGCGCTCGGTGCCAGAGTTCGTTCAGTTGCTCAAAAAAAGGTTTTGAAAAGTCGTAGTTTTTCCCATAGGCAAACGGGTCCCACGTATCCGACCACCAGCACCGGGGACAGTAAATCGTGTATGGCGCTTCCGGAGGGTACATCGAAACGGAATCTTTCTTGCAGAGGTCGCACGGGCGCTTATAGAGATTGATGAGATTAAAGAACGCCAGTCGGCGCTGGAATCGACACCGGGGACAGAATGTCGGGGGCGGAACGCTTATTTTCGCGTAGTATTGAAAGTCCTCCGGTTCGATGGCGAAAAAAGACTTACAATTCTGGCAAGTTCTCGTCTCGGTTTGCATCTCTTTTGGTTTTAAAGCCCCAGCGGTTCCTCGGTCCATGCCCGCCCCTCGGCCGCCCCGTTTCTCATTCATGCGGTTGACGCGTTCCGCCTCGAACACCGCAACGATTCAATTGCGGATATGCGGAAAGGAGCAGTCCATCCCTGCCGTTTTCGCCCGTTCGGACTTGATCGCATTCCGCAGCTAAATAAGCGGTTCGGGATTTCTTTCAACCGCTTCCTCGGGTTTCTTGCCCGTGATGATGGCTTTTTCTTGCGCGCTGCGCAGGATAGTCGCCTCTTCTGCGGCGATCAGCTCCTTTGCGGCCTCCGCGGAGATGCTATATCTCCTCCGGGATTGCTCCATGATCTCCTTCTTGAGTGAACGGTGAGTCGGGGGCAGCACCTTCAATGTTTCCGCCGAGAACGGGTCGTATGTCTCTCCGTCGATGGTCATCTTGATATAGAACTCCTGCATGCCGAGATTGATCATGTCCTTTGAGTCGAAAACAGGCGCCATTTCTGGTTTCAGTTTTACGGCGTCTTCGCCTCCGACTCGGAAGATAATGATCGAACCGACGTTGCCCAAGACGGCCGCCTGCACGCGCGGGATCAGCTGCCCGGCGTATTGATGGGCGACCGTAAGGCAAATACCGTACTTCCGCGCCTCGGAAAGTATGTTCTCGAACGTCTCCGTCACCAGATTATGGAACTCATCCACATAAAGGTAGAAATCATGCCGCTCGCTTTCCGGAAGCGCCGCCCGAGCCATGCCCGCTTGTTTTAGCTTCGTGATGAACATGGAGCCAAGGAAGCTCGAATTCTCTTCCCCCAGGCGCCCTTTGCATAAGTTGATAAAAATGATTTTTCTCTCCCGCATCATTTTGTCGAGATCTATCCTGTTCTCTTTTTGGCCGAATATGTTCCGCAGAAGCGGATCGGAAAGAAATTGCCCGAGCTTATTCACGAGCGGGATGATGGCGTCCGTGTCGAATTTTTCGGACCAGTCCGCGAATTCAATGGCCCAAAACCTCTTCACCATGTCGTCCTCAATGTATTCGATCACTTTCTGCCGGTAATTGCGGTCGGTAAGCATGGAGATCATGCCGCGCATCGTGGCATGGGGATAGTCGAGGAGCGCGAGCACCGTGAAACGGAATACGTGCTCGAGGCGCGGAGTCCAGTTGGCTCCGAACTGCTTCTCCATGACTTCGATGAGCCCTTGCGCCAGCTGGTGTTTGAAGCCGGGATCAACATTCGCGAGCGGATTGAACGAGGACGGGAAATCCCGATCCGAAGGGTCGATGATCACCACGTCTTTCGCGCGGCTCTCGGGGATGAAATCGAGAATTGCGTCGATCACATCGCCGTGGGGATCGATGAGGCAAAGCCCGTAGCCGTACGCGACGTCTTGGCGGATCAGGAGTTCCAGGAGCTTTGACTTCCCCACGCCGCTCTTGCCGATGACGTACAAGTGGCGTCTTCGGTCGACGCGCTTCATTCCGAAAATGAACTTCTTTTCCTCAAGCGCCGCGGCATAGTTCGTTTTCCCGATGAACGAAACCTCCGCGGGACTTACCTGCCCGTAGATCGGGAGGTCGGGCGGCGGAGGCGCATATTTGATGATTTGGATCTTACCTGCCTTTTGCATGGTCGATTATATGATTTCCAATTCCTTTAAGAACGCTTCATAGTCCGCAAGCGCCTGCTTCCCGTCGCCCGGCGAAAGATAGAATCCGGGGGTGTGGACGACATCGTTCCGTATCCGATGGGCGCGCCAGACGCGGTCGAGCGTCTTCACGTCATCCGGCGAAAGCCGCGAGAGGCGGTCTGCCATGTGCTCTCCCAAAAGCCCTAAATGCCTAAGCGCGTCGTCTACGAGGGCATCCGCTTCGATCACTGCGAGCGGCAATGAATACGGGGTGGATGCGGAGATCTTCTTCAATATTTTACCCCATCGCTCGCGGAATACCGACGTTCGGAGCGCGGCGACCTTCGCCTGCGCGCGCGGCTCGACGTCGAAGTTGGGGCGAAACTTCCACATTTTGATAAGCGCGATCGCAAGAATCGCAACCAGAAAGATATCAATCAATATAAAAAATAATCTAAGGACGACGTATGCCGGCCATAATGGGCCCAGGATCGCTCCCAGTCCGCCCTGTATGCCCTGGATGATTGAGGGGCTCACGGTGATCATTGGAATTTTTCTATTTCCTTTTCCTCGCCGAAGATGCCGAGCCCCGCGGGCGGTCCTACTTTTCTGCTCTCCACCCGCCTGATGTGCGGGGCGGTGAGTACGATGAATGTCGGCGGATGGAAAAGAGTCGCGAGGGATTCGGTGCTCATAAGGAACCGCTTCGATTTCAGGTCGGCAAACCCGAACGGGTGGCAGTGGAGCAGCTTTCCGATGAGCGTTTCCGCAGGCATCTCGCGGCCTCGGTAGGCGCGCAGGAGCCGCTGCTTCCGATATCTGTTGCGCTTTTTTGGGAATACGTAGGGCCAGTTCCAGATCTGCGTTCTTGTGGACACTGCGAAATTCTGCTGGAAGGAATTCATGTCCAGTGCGGCATATTGATTGAACGCTCCCACAAGCCCCCTCCGCGCGAAACTGTCGTAGTAAAGCGTCTTGGGCGACAGGTAAATAAAGCGGATCACGACGTCAAAAGCCGGCTTCGACAAGTTATTCTCAACCGCTTTCAGCACATCGGTTTCCCCCGGAGTTCGTTGCATGAGCGCCTTAGACAGCGCCTTTGCGGCGTCGTCCGCGCTATCGCCGCCCGCGATTTCAAATGCAGGCAAGGGACCCCCGTCAAACGTGGTTTTCGTCTTGAGCCTTTTCACGGCGTTTTTATCTTTGCGCACGCGCATTCCTTCGACAACCTTGTCGAACTGATTTCGCCACTGCGGCGCTGCCGGCGCGATAAGCATCTGAATGCCCACGCGTTCCTCTTTCTTGATCTTTCCCAGTATCTCTAAGAACGCGGAAATAGGGTCGTATTGCTTGTCCTCATCCGGAGACTCGAAATCGAGATACGATTTGATCGGGAAGGCGGCCTCCCTCGTAATGACCATTTCGGTCCCCCAGGCGTCATAGCCGGTTTTCTCAAGTTCTTTTAGGTCACGAGGGATTTGATCGACGTAATCATCCACCTCGACCACTTCCACATCGGGGTAGTACGAGTAAAAGGCCGCCTCAACAAGCGATTTTTGCTTGTAGTACGGCACTTTAACGTAAAAGTGAACTTCCCCCCCAAAGCTCACCATTTCGAGCGCGTACCACTTCGTAACCTCGCCGTCCCACCAGATTTCCCGCAAGTGCCCCGCGGCGTTTCGCAAAGAATGAATTGCCATGAGCACCTGCTCCATCGCGCGGGGACTCTTTCGGATTTCCCTCGGGATTTTTAGCTCGAGCATCACCCCCTTGAATTCGCTTGAATGCTTGAATTCTTCCTGGCGCCACGCGCGCCAAGCGTTCGTGGCGAGGGGGGTTAAAATAAAAAACAGCCATAGCCACCAGAGACCCAAGATGATCTCCCAGATGAACCGAACTATATCGAAGGCGCTTACTGCCATTCGTTATGCGTTTCGTATCTGATATTTGCCGTCGGGCAGCCGCTCAAAAAAGCTCCGATTCTGAAGATTCACCAAGATCGTGTTCGGCTTAAAAAAGCGTTCCTTCTGGATTGCAAGGACGATATCCTTCGGGCGAAGCGATCCGTTGCGCTTCAAAATGCGGGCGATCACCTCGCGGGCGGTGCCGGGTTCGTATCCCCGCTCGCGCAATGCATAAATGCCTCGGCCGACGAGCACGAAACGTTCGTCCTTGATGAGTTCGTTGTGGACCGTCGGAGCCGAAGCCTTCCGCTTCCCTGCCCCCACTTCGTTAATTGTTCGCGCAATCGTCCGAAAATGAAGCGGCTCGCTGTTCTTTCTCAAGACCAGATAAATCCGGTCCCGGATCGTCCGCGGGTTCACCTCCCGCCATTCCGAAAGGCCCGTCTCGCCGTACGGGCTCCGAATGATGCGCTTCGAGATGCTCGCGTAGTTCGCCGCCCGCGACTCATCCGTCTTTTTCTGTTTTGCGAATTGCCTGAAAAATTCCTGGTATTTTCCCTCGAGCACCCGATCCTTCTTTCCTTTCAAAAATTGCACGAATTGCTGGATGAACGCCGTTGCATGCCTTAGGTGCTCCTTGTCCAGATAATAGAAGCGATAGAAGTCGCGCGTCTCGGGGTGCATATGGAACGCGCGGGACGCCTCGATCAAAAGCGTCAAGTGCTCCTCGGTCATCCCCTGCGCGATATTCCGGGCAAAGTGCAAGTAGGCGTCATATCGAGCGACCCCCCCCGAGTCTTTTAGATATTTTTTCGATCGCGCAATGAAGTCCGTGCACGCGGGACTGGCCTCAACCGCCTTTTTCAGCGTTTGGAGACCGCCGTTCTCAATCTGGCGGACACGCTCCCTGGTCACTCCGTAGCGTGCGCCCAAAGCGGCGAGCGTAAGCTTTTTGCCCGATTTTTCAATCCCAAACCTGCCTGCGAGCACTTCTCGCTGCCTCGGCTGGAGCTCATTCCATAATACGTGAAACGTCTTGGTAAAATTCATTTTTTGCTGTTCCTTCCTGGCCGTTTTTCGGCCACTTGACATGGGTATTATTATAATTGGGACCCCGCCGTACGTCAAGGGCTCGCGGCATATGGCGTCGGAGCGCTCATCTTCGTTTGCCCGAGCTCCCCTGTAGGGCGACAAGGAGCGGGCTTGCGACGAAGATGGAAGAATAAATTCCCGTGCTCACGCCCACGATCAGCGTAAGAACGAAATATCGGAGGTTGATCGGACCGAAGGAGAGAAGTGCGACGAGCACGAGGAGGAGGGTGAGAGAGGTATTTATCGAGCGGGCGATTGTCTGGTTCACGCTTTGATTTACAAGCGCGGCGAACGGGGTCTTTCCGCGGTCGAGGAAGAGGTTTTCCCTGATGCGGTCGAATACGACAATCGTGTCGTGAACGGAGAATCCGGCCACGACAAGCAGGGCCACGATGAAGTTTCCGTCGATCTCAATGTTCGACGCGTACCCCATGATCGCCAAGAGTCCGGCCGGCAGGAGCACATCGTGGAGAAGCGTGACAAGGGTAATCCAACCGTACCGCCATGAACTCACCGGTCGATACACTTTTCTGAACGCGAAGGCGATGAAGAGCGAGATCGCAACAAGCGCGATGCCGATCGCGATCTTTGATTTTTTTCGCAACTCGGCGCCCACCGAGGGGCCTATCGATTGGAAGCTCAATTC
>CAYJWW010000004.1:0-47343 GCA_964374065.1 uncultured Candidatus Saccharibacteria bacterium
GCTCTCGGAGGGATTCGAACCCCCAATAACTGCTTCGAAGGCAGTCGTGATATCCATTTCACCACGAGGGCATATTCGGGAGGAGCATATCATGGCGCGGAGGCCATTTCCATTATACGGCTTTCCTGCGGCCTGAATTCATGTAGAATAGAGAGCGCATATGGAAACCGCAATCCTCATCACGTTCCAGCTCGTCATCCTCATATTTTCCGTCGTGATCCACGAGATTGCGCACGGGTATATGGCAGAGCGATTAGGCGATCCCACCGCGCGGCTTGCCGGCCGGCTGACGCTGAATCCCGTAAAGCACTTGGATTTCTTCGGTTCATTCTTGTTTCCGGTCCTCTTAATCCTTTTTCGCTCGCCGGTCCTTTTGGGCTGGGCGAAACCGGTTCCCTATAATCCATTCCAGCTTACAAAAGACATGCGGTACGGATCCCTTAAAGTTGCGCTCGCCGGTCCCGCTTCGAATATTTTTTTGTTTCTTGTCTTTGGCCTGCTTGCCAGGTTCTCGGTCGGAACCGTAAATCCTTTCGCGATCGCATTCTTTGCGATGATCGCCTACTTGAATATCTCGCTCGCGGTTTTGAATCTCGTGCCGATCCCGCCGCTCGACGGGTCGCGCATCCTTACCGTGCTTCTCCCGCCGCGATATGCGCTTGCGCTGGAACGGGTCTCGATGAACGGCATTTTTTTGGTGCTCATTTTCCTTTTCTTGTTCTCGCCGATCCTCTCGCGCATCATTTCGTTCGGATTTGCGAGCGTCGCGGGGGCCACGGTAAGCCGGCTCATGAGCGCGGCATTTTAACCGGCGCCCCCCCGAGAAGAAGGAGGGATTGACACTCCATCCCGAAATCCCATAAAATAAGGGCGTCTCCGCAAGGAGTTTTTTCTTCGCTTGATGCCCACAATCCATCAACTCGTAAAGAAGGGCAGGTCGCGCGTTAAGGCGAAAACCAAGTCGCCGGCTTTGTCATACTACTTCAATACGCTGAAGAACCGGCCGGTCGACTCATCGTCTCCATTTAAGAGAGGGGTATGCCTCAAAGTTTTCACGACGACCCCCAAGAAGCCGAACTCCGCACTCCGCAAGGTGTGTCGTGTCCGTCTTACGAACGGGATGGAAGTGACCGCCTACATTCCCGGCGAAGGGCATAAGCTTCAGGAGCACTCAATCGTCATTATCCGCGGCGGCAGGGTGAGGGATTTGCCCGGAGTCCGCTATCATGTGGTACGCGGGGTTCTTGATGCGACGGGAGTCGAGAACCGAAAGCAACAGCGCTCCAAGTACGGAGCGAAACGACCCAAATAATCGCTACAAAATACAAACATGCGCGGATATACGATAACGAGCCGCATTCATTCGTACATTCGTAAGTATTCGTAATTCGTAGAGAAAATCATGCGTAAGAAACGAGTCTATCGGAAATTCCACAGGCCCGACGGCCGCCACGGGCGCGTCGATCTCGGCAGGTTCATCAACTACGTGATGCGCGACGGGAAGAAATCGACCGCGGAGCGGGTCGTGTACGACGCGTTCGCCCTGATCGAAAAAGAAACCAAGCAGGACCCTCTTTCGGTCTTCGAGAAGGCGATGGCGAACGTTTCCCCGATGCTCGAGGTGAGTTCGCGCCGCATCGGAGGGGCGAATTACCAGGTCCCCCGCGAAGTGCGTCCCGAGCGTAAGTTCATTTTAAGCGTGCGATGGATCATTCAGGCCGCGCGTTCGAGAAAGGGAAAGCCGATGGCGCAACGGCTCGCCGCGGAGCTTGTCGCCGCATCCAAGAATGAAGGAGCCGCGATAAAGAAGAAGCAGGATACCCACAAGATGGCCGAGTCGAACCGGGCATTCGCGCATTTCGCGAGGTAGCAAAGTTCGCACGCACCACACTCCAAGCACCAAATCACAAACAAATCCCGATCATCAAAATTCCAAAAAGTTTGGTCATTGGAATTTAGAGCTTGTTTGTCATTTGTAATTCTATCGTTTATGCCGCGTCAGTACCCCATCGAAAAGGTCAGGAATATCGGCATCATCGCCCATATCGATGCCGGCAAAACGACCGTGTCCGAGCGGGTGCTTTTTTATACCGGCGTTTCGCACAAGATCGGCGAGGTGCACGAAGGGAATACGGTGATGGATTGGATGGAGCAGGAACGCGAGCGAGGCATTACGATCACCTCCGCCGCAACGACCGCGTTCTGGATCCCGACGTACCATAACGGCAATAAGGAGCACGAGTACCGCATTAATCTGATCGACACCCCCGGGCACATCGACTTCACCGTCGAGGTGAAGCGTTCGCTTCGGGTTTTGGACGGAGCGGTCGTGGTATTCGACGGCGTTGCCGGCGTCGAACCGCAATCGGAGACGAATTGGCGCTATGCCGACGAATACCGCGTTCCCCGCATTTGTTTTATCAACAAGCTCGATCGCATGGGCGCGAGTTTTGAAAAGAGTTTGGCCTCCATTCATGAGCGGCTTACGCCTCGGGCGTTCCCGCTCCAGATTCCCATCGGCATCGAAGGCGGCTTTAGCGGGATGGTTGACCTCCTCACGGAGACGGCATACGGATCCCTCGGTGAACACGGGGAACAGATCACCCTGAGCGCGGTCCCGGACGGGCTGAAGGACGAGGCCGCAAAGCGGCGCCATGCCCTCGTCGAAGCGATCGCGGAAACAGACGATGCGCTCATGGCCGAGTATCTGGAGGGCAAGACGCTCGCGCTCGACGCCCTGCGGCGCGCGCTTCGCAAGGCGACCATAGAGAACAAAATAGTTCCGGTGCTCTGCGGCTCGGCGCTGAAGAACAAGGGAGTCCAGTTCGTGCTCGATGCGGTAATTGATTACCTTCCGTCGCCGCTCGACGTGCCCGCGGTCAAAGGCATCGACCCGAAGACCGGGGAAGAGGTGTTGCGGCGGGTGGCTGACGGGGAAAAGTTTTCAGGGCTGGCATTCAAAGTCGCGGCGGACCCTTATGTGGGCACCCTTACGTATTTCCGCAATTATTCCGGGGTCTTAAGGCGCGGATCGTATATATTGAATGCCACGAAGGGCACACAGGAGCGCATCGGCCGGGTGGTGCGGATGCACGCGAACCAGCGCGAAGAGGTTGATGAAGTATACGCCGGAGAGATCGCGGCGATTGTGGGACTGAAGGACACGACGACCGGAGACACGCTTGCGGATCCGGACGCGCCGCTTATTTTGGAAAAGATCATCTTCCCCGAGCCCGTGATCGGCGTCCGGATCGAACCGAAGACGAAAGCGGACCAGGAAAAAATGGGGGTCGCCTTGCGGCGGCTCGCCGAAGAGGACCCGACGTTCCGCGTCGGGGGGAACGCGGAGACAGGGGAGACGATCATTCAGGGAATGGGCGAGCTCCATCTGGAGATCATCGTCGATCGGATGAAACGCGAGTTCAATGTGGAGGCGAATGTGGGCCGGCCGCAGGTCGCGTATAAGGAAACGGTCACCGCCGAATCCGATGGGGAAGGGAAATACATCCGCCAATCCGGCGGACGCGGACAGTACGGCCACGCAAAAATATCCGTGAAGCCGCTTGACCGCGGAGCGGGATTCGAGTTTGTCGACGCAATTAAGGGAGGCATCATTCCCCAAGAGTTCATTCCCGCGATCGAGAAGGGAGTGAAAGAAGCGATTGACAAGGGGGTGGTTGCCGGCTACCCCATGGTGGACGTAGAGGTGTCGCTCTATGACGGTTCCTTCCATGAGGTCGACTCCTCGGAAGCGGCGTTCAAGATCGCCGGGTCGATCGCGTTCCAGGATGCCGCCAAAAAGGCGAAGCCGGTCATCCTCGAGCCCATTATGAAGGTGCAGGCGCTCGCTCCGCTGGATTTCATGGGCGAGGTGACCGGCGATCTTAATTCTCGCCGCGGCAAGATAGAGGCCCTGGAGGATCGTCCCGGGATCAAGGTGATCGACGCCTCCGTCCCGCTTTCCGAGATGTTCGGCTACGCAACTCAGCTCCGCTCCATGACGCAGGGGAGGGGCAGTTTCACGATGGAGTTCAGCCGGTACGAACCGGTTCCAAAAAACGTCGAGCAGTTGATAATAGAAGGCAAGAAGCGATAGAAGCGGCCCGTTGCGCACGCAGGATTGACAATCTCCCGTCCGTCGGTACAATTCGGAATTGCCCAACCAATAATCATACAAACAGGTCGAAACTCAATTACGCGTTTCGCTGTAAGCTTTGAGGAGGGGTGAAACCTCAAGGCTCGAAGCGAAACGCAAAAACGCAAAGAAAAACATGGCAGAGAAAGAAAAGTTCAGTCGGGAAAAGCCGCATGTGAATGTGGGAACCATCGGGCACGTGGACCACGGGAAGACGACCCTCACCGCGGCGATCACCCACATCTTGCACGCGAAAGGGCTTGCGAAGAAGGAGGAATCGGTCGACATGATCGATAAGGCGCCGGAAGAGAAGGCGCGCGGCATTACGATCGCGCTTCACCACTCGGAGTATGAATCGGAGAAGCGGCACTATGCCCATATCGACGCTCCCGGGCATGCGGACTACATCAAAAATATGATCACCGGCGCGGCCCAAATGGACGGGGCGATTTTGGTCGTTGCCGCGACCGACGGTCCTATGCCGCAAACCCGCGAACACGTGCTCCTTGCCCGGCAGGTCGGTGTTCCCGCAATCGTCGTGTTCCTGAATAAAGTCGACCAGGTTGATGATCCTGAATTGGTCGACCTTGTCGAATCCGAAGTGCGGGAGCTTCTGAAGAAGTACGAATTCCCCGGCGATGAGGTGCCGGTGATCCGAGGTTCCGGACTCAAGGCGCTGAATGCTCCTTCCCCCGACCACCCGGACGCGAAGTGCATTCTTGATCTCGTTGCGGCGCTTGATTCCTATATCCCGGAGCCGGTTCGCGACCTTGATAAGCCGTTCCTTATGCCGATCGAAGACGTGTTCTCGATCGAAGGACGCGGGACGGTCGTGACGGGCCGTGCGGAGCGCGGCCGCGTGAAGGTCAACGAAGAAATCGAGATCATCGGTTTGAAGCCGACCCAGAAGACCGTCGTGACCGGAATCGAGATGTTCAACAAGCTTCTCGATGAAGGCATCGCCGGGGACAACGTGGGAATCCTTCTCCGTGGCTTAAAGAAAGAAGACGTGGAACGCGGACAGGTTCTCGCGAAGCCCGCAACGGTAACTCCGCACACCGATTTCGAGTGCGAAGTCTATATCTTGTCCAAGGAGGAAGGCGGACGGCACACTCCGTTCTTCAAGGGCTATAAGCCGCAGTTCTACATCCGGACCACGGATGTTACCGGAGAGGTTGTCCTCCCCGAAGGCATGGAGATGGTGATGCCGGGAGACACCGTAAAGCTTTCCGTAAAGCTCATCTCGCCGGTCGCGCTTGAGGAGAAACAGCGGTTCGCCATCCGCGAAGGCGGGAAGACGGTCGGCGCGGGAGTCGTAACGAAGATCCTACAGTAGTCAGAATCTTAAAGAGCACTCCACAGCCCCGCACCTTCCCATGACCGCCAAAAAGAAAGAAGCAGAGACCGTCCAGAAGCTGCGCCTGCGTTTGCGCGCATACGATCACAAGCTCATCGACACCTCCGCCCGCCAGATCATCGAGACGGCGGAGCGGAACGATGCGAAGATCGTGGGGCCTATCCCGCTTCCCACCGAAATCAAGCGGTATACGGTGAATCGTTCTCCGTTCGTGCATAAGGATTCACGGGAGCAGTTCGAGCTGCGGGTTCATAAGCGGCTGATCGACATCATGAATCCGAGCCAAAAGATCATCGAGTCCTTAAGCAGCTTGAATCTTCCCGCAGGCGTTGATATTGAGATCAGGATCGTATAGGGAGCCCGCAAGATCCCCGGAAACGGGGGTTTTGCGTTTCGGCGGGTTTTGTTTGACAGGGCATGCGTTTTCGCCTAAGATACGGCTGTCGCTTTAATGGACGCTCACGCTTTCATATAGGGCGTTTCCACAAGGACGGACCGGATCGCCCGGGCTGAGCCTTGGGCGGTTTTATTTTTCACATGCCAGGCGCACTCGCCCGAAAAGTCAAAATGAGCCAGATCTGGGAAGGCAATGTGGTCCACCCGGTCACGGTGCTTCGCGTTCCCGAAAACAAAGTTGTTTTGGTGCGCACGAAAGATCGCGACGGCTACGAAGCGGTGCAGATCGCGGCGCTGAAGACGAAGAGAGAGTTCCGCGGGGCATCTGGCGCAAAGCCGGGGGATACGGTGGATATCGCTCTTTTTAAGAGCGGAGATCGCGTGCGGGTGAGCGGCATTGCGAAGGGGAGAGGATTCCAAGGAGTCGTAAAGCGGCACGGATTCGGCGGAGGGCCCAAGACACACGGGCAAAAGAATCGTCTTCGCGCACCGGGCTCCATCGGCAGTACGGCGCCGCAGCGGGTTCACCCCGGCAGAAAAATGGCCGGGCGAATGGGAGGAAATCGAGTGACAGTGAAGAATCTCATCATCGTGAAAGTCGATCCGGAAACGCGAGAGCTTTTTGTGCGGGGGGCGGTTCCGGGACCGCGCGGTTCGCTGCTCGAAGTCGTAACGCAATCGTAAACAACACATGAAGGCAGCGCTCCAGAATTGGAAAGGAGAAACAACCGGCGAGATCGAAATCCCGAAGGAGGTGTTCGGGGCGCCTTGGAGGCCCGCGCTCGTGCAGCAGGCGCTTTTGGCGCAGCTCGCGAATCGGAGAGACCCGATCGCGCACGCAAAGACGAGAGGAGAAGTCCGAGGCGGCGGCAAGAAGCCGTGGCGGCAAAAAGGCACCGGCCGAGCCCGCCACGGTTCCATACGTTCGCCGCTCTGGGTGGGCGGCGGGAAGGCGCACGGGCCGAGCTCCCTGCGGGACTACGGGCAGAAACTCAACAAAAAAATGAGGTACCGCGCGCTCACCTCAATCCTTTCAAAAAAGTTCGGGGAAGGACAGGTCCGTATTTTCGATACCCTGGAAACGGATTCGTGGAAAACAAAGCAGCTATGGCATTCGCTCCATGCCGCATTAAAGACGGAGAAGGGCCGGAAAAGGATGGACGTGCTTCTCGTGCCTCGGGCGGAAAGCAAGAATTTGTTTCGGGCAGGGGCGAATTTGGAAAAAACTAAAGTACTTTCTCCGGAATCGCTGAATGTATACGATCTTTTGAATCATCGGTATGTGTGCATCGACCAGCGATCAATCCCCGCACTGATTCGAAAATGAACGACCCTCTCCTCATTACGCGACCCCATATAACCGAAAAATCCGGAGATTTGAACGCTCGCGGCAAATATGTATTTATGGTCAAACTCTACGCGACAAAACCCGAGGTGAAAAAAGCCGTTAAGGATGTGTACGGCGTCGATGCGGTTTCAGTCCGTATTATCAGAACTCCGGGAAAGACCAAGCGCTTCCGGGGATTGCCGCACCGTACGGGCGGTTTGAAGAAGGCCATTGTGACGCTCAAGGAAGGACAGAAGATCGACCTGCGATGACCATGAAATCATTTTCACCGACAAGTCCGGGCCGCCGGCAAATGCAGATCGTACGGTACGGTCTCTTGAGCAAGGTGCGGCCGCATAAGGCGCTCACCACGCGCCTTAAAACGCACGCGGGCAGAAACTCGGCGGGACGCATAACCGTGCGGCATCAGGGGGGCGGGAACAAGAAGCTCTATCGGCTCGTGGATTTCAAAATGAATCGCATCGGGGAAAAAGCGGTCGTCGAGACCATCGAATACGATCCATACCGCACCGCGTTCATCGCAAAGGTCAAATATTCTGATGGCGAACGGCGTTATATCCTGGCGCCCCATACCGTGCAGGTCGGTCGCGAGATAACGATCAACGACTCGGCTCCGCTTCAGCCGGGGAACAGGATGAGGATTAAGAACGTCCCGGTAGGGTATCAGGTTCATAACGTCGAACTCTTCCCGATGAAGGGAGGCCAGCTTGGCCGGGGGGCGGGCGCCTCGCTCGAGGTGCTTGCGCATGCCGACGGACACAGCGATTTAAAGCTCCGGTCGGGAGAAGTGCGTCGCGTACCCTGGGATTCGTTCGCGTCCGTCGGACAAGTATCGAATCCCGAGCACGGGCTAACCGTCTCCGGTAAGGCCGGGCGTTCCCGCTGGCTTGGCATTCGGCCCACTGTTCGCGGATCGGTGATGAACCCCGTCGATCATCCGTACGGTGGCGGCGAAGGGCGAACTCAACGCGGGACTCGGCGGCCAAAGACGCTTTGGGGGAAGGTGACCGGCGGAAGGAGAACGAGAAAGAAAGGGAAGTGGTCGAATCGATTGATCGTAAAGCGGAAGAAATAACATGTCCCGATCATCAAAGAAGGGTCCCTATGTAGACCCGAATATCCTGGAAAAGATATCAAAACGGAAGCCCGAAGACGGGGCGATTAAGACCTGGTCGCGCGCTTCCGAGATCGCACCGGAAATGGTGGGCTTCAGGTTCAGCATCCACAACGGGAAAAGCTTCATTGAGGTCAAGGTCACCGAAGAAATGGTCGGTCACCGGTTCGGGGAATTCGCTCCGACGAGGAAGTTCACGCGACACGGAGGCAAGATGCAGCGCGAAATCGAGCAGAAGCCCGCGGCGGGACCGACGCCCGCTGCGGCAAATAAATAACATGAAACAAGTTGCACGACTGCGATATTTGCGAATAGCTCCCCGAAAAGTGCGAAGCGTGGCGCGGCTCCTTGTCGGTCTCGGAGCGAACGAGGCCGAGGCGCAGCTACTTCACGTTCGGAGGCGAGCCGCCCAGCCGCTGCTCAAGCTTTTGCGCTCCGCGGTCGCGGGCGCCAAAGCAACGAAGCGGCTTGAGGCCGAGACGCTCTATATCCAGAACATCCGCGTTGACCAAGGCCCGATGCTGAAGCGCGCTCTGCCTCGCGCCAGGGGTATGGCTACGCCTATCCAGAAAAAGACCAGCCACGTCACGGTGGTTCTGGACGAACGAACCGGCGCCGTTCCGCGGTTCAAGATAGTGGTTCCCAAGAAGGTGAAGCTCCCGCCGGAATCCAAAGCGAAGCAGAAAAAGCCCAAAGCGGAACGCGCCCCGAAGGATGCGGGCCGGGAACGCGCACAGAAGGGTTTCTGGAGAAAAATGTTCCGGAGGAAATCGGTGTAATATAACATCATGGGACAGAAAATCAATCCAATCTCATTGCGGATCCATATCGTGAAGCCGTGGACCGCGCGGTGGTTCTTCGCGCGCCAAGGAGCCGTGCTTCGGGCCGGGAAATATCCGTACGCGAAATTTCTCGAAGAAGACGAAACGATCCGGAGGATCATCCGGAAAAAAATTCTTCAAGCGGGTATCGCCGGGATTGATATTGAGCGCACCTCGAACAATCTTAAAATAATAGTCAAAGCGGCCCGGCCGGGATTTGTGATCGGACAGGGCGGAAAAGGGATCGAAGAGCTCACGAAGATGATCGAGAAAGGCGTCCGCGCGTTGCGGGAGAAGAAGCCTTCCGGAAAAGGGTCCCATATCAGCGTGAACGTGGAGGAGCTGAAGCGCTCGGAAATATCCGCCCCGTATGTCGCCCAACAGATCGCGTGGGACTTCGAGCGGAGGCTGCCGTTCCGTCGGGTGATCAAGAAGCACCTTGAACAGATAGTTCAAAACAGAGAGGCGAAAGGAGGAAAGATCACCGTTGCGGGGAGGCTCGGCGGTGCGGAAATTGCCCGGCACGAAACGCTTCACCAGGGCCCGATGCCGCTCCAAACGCTGCGGGCGAACATTGATTATGGGTACGCAACGGCCTTTACGACCTACGGAACGATAGGCGTAAAAGTCTGGATTTATAAGGGACAGGTATTCGCATCGCGGAACGGGCGCGATAAGAGGGATGACAAGAAAACGCAATAGGACTTTTATCCATGCTTATCCCAAAAAAAGTAAAACACAGGAAGTGGCAAAAGGGGCGTTCGCGGAACCGGATGGTTGAAACACGCGGCCTCTCGTTGAGCTACGGGAAATTCGGACTCAAGGCCATTGAGCCCGCTCGCTTGAACTCGCGCCAGATCGAATCGGCTCGCCGGACCATTACGAATTTCATTAAACGGGAAGGCAGGCTCTGGATCCGCGTGTTCCCCGATAAGCCGATTACGAAGCGGCCGCCCGAGACCACCATGGGGGGAGGGAAAGGGAGCGTCGATCATTATGTATTTCCCGTTCGCCCGGGGAGGATCATCTTCGAGCTTGACGCCGCGGATGCGGCAACTGCGCGCCGAGCGCTCACGCTCGCAGGATATAAGCTTCCATGCAAGACGAAAGTGATAGAAGAAGAATAGCGTACGATGAAAAAAGATCTCAGGAACACATTTAAAGATAAGCCGATCGCGGAGCTTCACAAGGCGTTTAAGGAAAGTCGCGAACGCCTCCGGACGCTTCAATTCGATCTCGCTGCCGGCAAAGTAAAGAACGTAAGCGAGCGCCGGACCGTCCGGAAGGACATCGCGCGGATACTCACGGCATTGCGTGAGAAGCAGTCATAACCATATGGAAAAGAAAACACACACCAGAACGCTCACCGGGGTCGTGGTTTCCGATAAAATGCAGAAGACCAGGGTAGTCGCGGTAGCCACCGTAAAATTGCACCCGAAGTATCTGAGGCGGTATAAAGTTACCACCCGTTTTAAGGCGCACGACGAAGCGGACCAATACCATACCGGCGATGCGGTGATTATTGCGGAGACGCGGCCGCTCTCAAGGGAAAAGCGGTGGCAAATAATCGGAAAAGCCGAGAATGTTGGCGCAAAAAAGATATGATCCAGGAACGCTCCATACTAAAAGTAGCGGATAACAGCGGCGCGAAGGTCGTTCGCTGCTTTCGCATATTAGGCGGAACTCGGCATCGGTACGCAAGGATCGGGGATATTGTTATTGCGTCGGTGCAGGTTGCGGAGCCACGGAAGCAGCTCAAAAAAAAGGATATCGTGAAGGCTCTTTTAGTGCGGCAGCGAGAAGCGTTCCGGCGCGCCGACGGGTCGTATGTCCGATTTGACGAGAATGCGGTCGTCATCGTTGACAATAAGAAAGAACCGATCGCAACCCGCATATTCGGTCCGTTGCCCCGAGAGCTCAAGGCAAAAGGGTTCGACAAATTGATGACAATGGCGGAAGAAATCGTATGAGGATCAAAAAAGGCGACAATGTAATAGTATTGAGCGGCAAGGATCGCGGGAAAAGCGGGAAGGTGCTTACCGTTTTTCCTGATTCGGAGCGCATCTCCGTAGAAGGAGTGAACCTCTATAAGAAGCGCACCCGGCCCAAGCGGAAGGGCGAGAAGGGAGAAACAGTGCTTGTGGTCCGACCCTTACGCGCCTCGAACGTTCAGGTAATCTGCGGGAGCTGCAAGAACCCCGCCCGCCTTGGCGTGCGTACGGAGGGCAGCCGAAAAGTCCGGTTCTGTAAAAAATGCGAAACGGCGATCGAAAGATAACGGAGCGCAAAGATATGACTTCATCATCCGCAATAAAAAAGGAAGAAGGAAAGATCGCGCATTCCCTCGAGAAGATCGTGGTGAACGCCGGCGTCGGGCGGGCAAGCGGCCAGCCGGGATTCGAGGAAAAAGCGCTTCCGCAGATCCAGCGCGATCTATCGCTTGTCGCGGGCCAGTTGCCGCAGGTCCGGAAGGCGAGGAAGTCGATTGCGGGCTTCAAAATGAGGCAGGGGCAAGTGGTGGGCGTGCGCGTGACGCTCCGCGGGAAGAGAATGGTTGATTTTTTCGAGCGTCTCACTAGAATAGTGTTGCCTCGCGTGCGCGATTTTAGCGGCATCAATGCCGATTCGATAGATGCCGGGGGCGCGCTCCACATCGGTTTTCGAGAACAGTTTGTTTTCCCGGAAATAAACCCGGAAGAATCGCCGTTCTCGTTTTCTCTGGGGATAAATATCGTTCCCAAGAAAAAACGGCGCGAAGCGGCGATAGAGATCTATCGGAAGTTCGGAGTACCCCTCAAGAAATAATATGGCCCAAACGTCGTGGATCGCTCGCAGCAAAAAGGAGCCTAAATTCCGAACGAGAATCGTCCGGCGGTGTTTCCGATGCGGCAGAAAGCGCGGGTTCATGCGAACCTTCGGGATGTGCCGGATCTGCTTCCGCGAGATGGCGAGCCGCGGAGAAATACCGGGCGTGCGAAAAGCCTCTTGGTAACGGCATGCATTACGATTTTCTCATACAAATAAAGAATGCGGCTCGAGCGAAGAAGGAGTCGCTCATCGCTCCATTTTCAAAGTTCGACCTGGAGATCGCCCGCTTGCTTGTCGGTGCGGGTTATCTTCACGATGCGCAAAAAAAGACGATAAATAAGAAACACTACATCGAAGTGAAGCTCCGGTATCGAGGGGGCGAGCCCGCATTCACGAATTTTCGCGTGATCAGCAAGCCCGGAAGAAGGGTATACGCCGGATACCGCGACATGAGATCCGTGAAGCAGGGATACGGTTTGGGTTTTTTCTCCACTCCCTCAGGAGTGCGTTCCAATCGGGATGCCCGAAAGCAAAAAGTCGGTGGAGAATATTTATTCGAAGTGTGGTAAACCCATGTCGCGCCTAATACGAAAGCCCATAATCGTTCCGGCGGGAGTCACCGTGCAGTCGGAGGATTCGTTCGTGCGAATTCAGGGTTCCAAAGGGGAGCTCCGCGTCCCCGTGCTTTCCATGTGCAAGATCGAAGTCGAACCCGGGGGGGTTCGGGTCGTCGCAGATCTCGGGAGCAAGAAAAGCAGGAGTTTTGCGGGAACTATGGCCGCCAAGATCCGCAATGCGATACAAGGAGTGCAAGACGGGTTCACCAAGAAACTCGAGATCGAAGGAGTGGGATATCGGGCGATGATGGAGGGGGACCAGCTCGTGCTTTCCTTGGGATACGTCCATCCGGTTCGTTTCGGGGTTCCCGAGGGCGTTACGGTTCAGGTTGAGAAAAACGTCATCACTGTCTCCGGAACCGACCGGGACCTCGTGGGTCAGACTGCATCCAGCATCAAGATGCTCAAACGGCCGGAGCCTTACAAGGGCAAAGGCATTCGATATCAAGGAGAAGTTATTCGACGCAAGGCGGGAAAGAAGGCGGTCGCTTCCGGATAGACGATGTTCTCATGCGTATAGAACCTAAAATATGAAGTACACCATTCAGAAGATCAGAATTCGGCGGAAGCGCCGCATCCGTGCGAGAATCGCGGGGGTTTCCGACCGGCCGCGGCTTTCCGTATTCAGGAGCAACCAAGGAATCTATGCCCAGCTCATCGACGACAGGGAAGGAAGGACGCTTATTGCAGCTTCTTCCCGTGAAGTAAAAGCGGGCGACAAGGCGAAAAAGACGGATAAAGCCTTTTCGGTCGGTGAGTTGCTCGCGAAACGGGCGAAAGAAGCGGGGGTTGAGAAGGCCGTTTTCGACAGGGGCGCCTATAAGTTTCACGGCAGAGTGAAGGCGGTTGCCGAAGGCGCAAAAAAGGCAGGATTGGAAGTTTAGTATTATATTCTTATGCCGAGAGACCGATATATAAGAAAAGACGATTTTAAAGAGAAGGTGCTTGACCTTCGGCGCGTTACCCGCGTCGTTGCCGGCGGGAAACGATTCCGTTTCCGTGCGACCGTTGTGGTGGGCGATGAAAAGGGAAGAGTCGGGGTCGGTGTCGCGAAGGGGATTGATGTCGCCTCGGCTGTTGCAAAGGCAAGGGCCATGGGAGTTGACCGTGTGATCGCGGTCAAACTTAAAGACGGAAGGACGATACCCCATGAGGTCGGGGCCAAATACAGCGCCGCAAAAGTGCTCATAAAGCCATCGAAGGCCGGGCAGGGCCTCAAAGCGGGGGGTGCGCCGCGCGTGGTGCTCGCGCTTGCCGGGATTAAGGATGCTTCGGCGAAATGCCTCGGGCGGACCCCGAATAAGCTCACGAATGCGATGGCGACGCTTGAGGCGCTTAAGCAGCTCAAGAGCCGCAGCGTCTAAGCGTTCAGGCATAGAAACACAACATGCAACTGCATCAACTACCCGGCTTAAAAAGGAAACGACCGCACCGTATCGGACGCGGAGGGAAGCGCGGCAGCTATTCCGGGAGAGGGATCAAAGGACAGCGCTCGCGAGCCGGCCGAAGAATCCGTCCGGCGATCCGGGATCTCATCATTCGGATTCCGAAGCGGCGCGGGTTCCGCAATAAAGTCAAAACGGCAAAATCGCACGCAATCGATATCCGCCGATTACACCTTGCACTCACGCAGCGGTTCAAAGCGCAAACGCAGTTCGAGGTTACCCCCGCAATGCTTCGTGAACTGGGGTTACTCAAAGGCAGAGGGAGCGCAAAGCTCCTGGGGAAAGGAGCACTGAATGCGGCGCTTCACGTGAAGGGGGTTTCAATCTCCGCGCCCGCGAAACAGAGCGTCTTAAAGGCCGGAGGAACAGTTGAATAGATGAACCGCTTTCTCCAGATCTTCAGGGTTAAGGACCTTCGGAATAAGGTGCTCATCGTCATTGGGCTTCTCGTCGCATTCCGCCTGCTCGCTGCGATACCCATCCCCGGAGTGAACGCGCAAAAGCTCCAGGAATTCTTCGGATCGAACCAGCTCTTCGGTTTTTTGAACATTTTTTCCGGCGGCGGTCTCGAAAGCCTATCGGTCGTGATGTTGGGAGTCGGCCCATATATCACCGCTACCATCATCATGCAGCTCCTCACGATAATTTTCCCGAAATTCAAGCAGCTCTACTATGAAGAGGGGGAGCGTGGCAGAGCGAAGTTCAACCAATATTCGCGGATGCTTACGGTGCCGCTCGCGATTCTCCAGGCATACGGGTTCTTAAGCCTTCTCGCGCGACAGGGAGCGCTTGATCAGTTGGGTTTTTTCCAGATGACCACGAGCGTTCTCGCGATTACCGCAGGGTCGATGGTTTCGCTGTGGCTTGGCGAGCTCATCAGCGAACAGAAAGTCGGGAACGGCATCTCGCTCATCATTCTTGCCGGCATCGTCAGCCGGCTTCCTTCCGACGCCCAGCTTGCGCTCGCATCGTATACCCCCGGGCTGCTCCCCACGTATATCGGCTTCATTTTTATCACTGTTGTTCTGATCGGCGGCGTTGTGTATTTGAATGAGGGAGAGCGGAAGATACCGATTACCTACGCGCGGCGGGTTCGAGGCACGAAACTTTACGGCGGCGTCTCGAGTTACCTTCCGCTCAAAGTCAATCAAGCCGGCATGATCCCGCTCATCTTTGCCATTTCGGTTCTTCTTTTTCCGCAGTTCGCCGCCCAGATCGTTTCGACGATATCCGTCGAGGTGGGAACCGCCATAAACGAATTGGTGACGAGGTTCCTGAATAATCAAGTTTTTTACGGCGTGTTTTACTTCATGCTCGTGGTGCTCTTCACATACTTTTACACCGCAATTACGTTTAACCCCGAAGAGATCGCCAAGAACCTTCAGCGCAGCGGCGGGTTCGTTCCGGGCATCCGGCCGGGAGAGGCGACCGGTAAGTTTTTCTCCTCCATCATTCAGCGGGTCACGTTCTTCGGGGCGATTTTCCTGGGATTCATCGCGGTGCTTCCGATCATCGTCCAGAGCATCACGAAAGTTTCTGTGCTTACCGTGAGCGGTACGGCGCTCTTGATCGTGGTGGCGGTCGCTCTGGAGACCATGCGTCAGATCAATTCACAACTTACGGTGCGTGAATACGAAGGGATTCGGTGATCCCGAAACCCCTTGCAGGAGTGAGCTTTCTTGGTATTCTGGAAGAAGCAGAAACCGCGCAGGCAACGAGCATAGTGTGGAGGGGCAGATGGTTCCTATCCCTGCGAGTGAACGGACCGCGACGATGACAGCGAGGAGCCGATTCCTGATGAGCGATTATGTGTGCCGCAAGTGTGACGCCCCCGCTTATTTTGATTTTCAAACGCTCAAGTGGGAGTGTTCGGGATCGAGCTGCGGGATTTCAGCCGGGCTCGGCGACGTCTCATATCTCTTCCACAGCCCCGTCAATCTGCGCGCTCAGACGTTCTTGTTCTAGGGGCTTCGCACGCCGACCCTCGCGTCCTTCGGGCTCACACGGCCGCTCGAGTTAGCTTGCTCCGTGTGAGGGTCACGGCTTGCGGGGTCTGCGATCTAAAAGGGGGCGCGCGGAACGCCCCTTTGTTTATCATGAGATCAATAGTGGTCATTTTACATAACGTGCGGAGCCTCCATAACGTAGGTTCCATCTTCCGGACCTCGGACGGGGCCGGGGTGGAGAATATATATCTGTGCGGGATCACTCCGCTTCCCCTTGACCGCCTCGGACGGGTCCGTCCCCAGATCGCCAAAGTCGCATTAGGAGCCGAACGTTCACTGCCATGGGAACACCGGCCGCGCACGTCCTCTCTTATCAAGGAACTGCGCGCCCGCGGATATCGGGTCATCGCCGTCGAACAGAATCACAATGCCGTGCCGTTGCGCGAGGGGATAAGAAGCGTCCCGAAGCACGCGCCGATCGCATTGGTATTCGGGAATGAGGTGCGCGGAATCCCTTCCCCTATCATCGCGAATGCCGATTTGGTGTGCAGTATTCCAATGTTCGGCGGAAAAGAGTCTCTCAACGTGAGCGTTGCGGTCGGCATCGCGCTTTTCGGTTTTCGCCAAAGCGAGGAAAAATGATCGTTACGCTTCGCGGGGTTCCGCTTTCCGTTCGCCTTGCCGAGACCTCTTTTTCCCGCGCAAAAGGGTTATTGGGAGAAAGAAGCATGGGGCACCATGACGGAATGCTCTTCCGTTTCCCGCGGGCGAGGCAATATTGCTTCTGGACGTTCGGGATGAGATTCCCGATCGACATACTGTGGTTCAGAGAGCGCCGTCTTCTGGAGATTGAGCCCTCGGTTGCGCCATCGCGCATGCCATGGCGCGGACTTTTTCGACCGAGAGAAGACGTCGACATGGTACTCGAATTAGCCGCAGGAGCGGCAGCGCGGTGCGGCTTCGCGGTCGGCGATCTGCTTTCTTTCCCGGAGCACGATGGAACGGTATAATAAAGGCATGAAGCAGGTTCGGATCGCCTTGAACGGGTTCGGCCGGATCGGAAGGCTGTTTTTCCGGCAAGTTGCGGATCTTCCCGAATTTCGTATCGCGGCGATAAACGACTTGGGCGATATTGAGAATCTCGCCTATCTCCTGAAATACGATACGGTGTACGGCAGGTTCCATGCCGATGTAAGGCCGGATACGCGAACGAACTGTCTTCTTGTCGGGGGAGCTTCGATTCCGGTCTTTCAAATGAAGGACCCGGCGCAGCTTCCGTGGAAGAGCCTGGATATCGACGTGGTGATTGAGGCAACGGGCGTTTTCGATTCTTACTCTTCGGCGAAAGTCCATCTCCAAGCAGGAGGGAAGCGGGTCGTGATCACCGCTCCCGCAAAGGATCCCGACGGAGCCGAAGGGCAGACGGTTCTCGTGGGCGTGAATGAGGACAAATTGAACGCTTGCCCCATCACCTCGAACGGCTCGTGCACCACCAACTCCGCCTCGCCCGTGATGCAGATCCTTTCCGAGAATCCAGGCATTTTGAAGGCAAGCCTCTCAACCGTCCACGCGTATACCGCCACCCAAAGCATCGTGGACGGCCCGGCGCGCGGAGGGCATGACTTTCGAAAGGGAAGGGCGGCGGCGCAGAACACCGTGCCGGAAACCACCGGCGCCGCCATTTCGGTCGCGCGTGCCATTCCCGGACTTCAGGGCCGTTTCGACGGGCTGGCGTTCCGCGTTCCCAACATCACCGGGTCCATTTCGGACATCACGTTCCTTGCAAAGAGGAAGACGAGCGTCGAGGAGATCAACCAGGTTCTCACGGACGCCGCGAGTTCGCCGCGCTGGCAGGGGATTCTCAGGGTCACGCGGGACCAGCTTGTGTCTTCCGATATTATCGGCGAACCCTACGGCGCGATCGTTCCCTTGGATCTCACGAAAGTGATCGACGGCGACCTCGTCAAAGTGCTTTCCTGGTACGACAATGAGTGGGGTTATGTGTCCACTCTGGTGAGGCACATTAAAGCAGCAGCGTTGCATCTATAGATTCAGAGGATGGCGTAGCGGCGGCATGCGAGCGCGGCGTGTGTGGGGGGCGGTTTCTCGTATCCCCTCGCGAATGCGACGGAGATTCGGTGTGTTATAATGAACACCTGACTTGTTTGGGTCCCAAAATCAAAAATTAGACACCACTGAATGGTCATCTATCTCGGCGCGGATCACCGCGGATTCAATCTCAAAGAAGCGCTCAAGAGCTTTCTCCGGGACGAAGGATATGAAGTGCACGACATGGGTGCGAGCGACTACAACAAAGACGACGATTACGTGGATTTCGCCGTTCAAGTTGCGGGCGCCGTAGCGCGGGATTCTGAGCACGGGAGGGGAATTCTGATCTGTGGTTCCGGAACCGGGATGGACATTGCGGCGAACAAGTTTCGCGGGGTTCGCGCCACGTTGGGGGCCATGGCCGATCAGGTTTTCAGCGCGCGGCACGATGATAATGCGAACGTGCTTGCACTGGCAGCCGATTTTATGAGCGAGCTCGAAGCGAAAAAAATGGTAAAAGTATTTCTCCAGACCCCGTTTGGAGACGAGGAACGTTACCGAAGGCGGCTCGAAAAGATCGCAAATATCGAAAGCGGAAGCTGGTGAAGCCGATGATAGAAGTATTCCCCGTAATCAATTGTCCGGATCTGGAGTGTGTCATCAAAGAGCTCCATCAGTTCGAGAAATTTGCGACGTGGGTTCATTTGGACGTTGCGGACGGCAAGTTTACGTTCCACAAGACATGGAACGAACCTTCGCTATGGCCGGACCTCAAAAGCAGATTGTCGCTCGAGGTTCATTGCATGGTGGATGATCCCGAGACGCATGCCGCGGCTTGGCTCAAAGCCGGAGCGAAACGCGTGATTGTGCATCACGAGGTTCTTTCCGCCGCTTCTGCCGGAAGGATCTTGGATGCGGCGCGAAAGAAGGGGGCGGCGGCGATGATCGCGATAAATCCGGAAACGCCCGCAGAGCGGCTCCGTCCGTACTTCAAAGAGTGGCGGGCGTTCCAAGTGCTCTCCGTTCACCCGGGCCTTGCGGGACAGAACTTTCTCCCGCTTGTCGTGCCGAAGATTTCGTTTTTGCGCCGCGAGATGCCCGATGCGATAATCGAAGTCGACGGGGGTATGAACGAAAAAACCGCACGCCTCGTGCGGGAGGCGGGAGCAAACGTCATAACTTCTTCCAAGTATGTTCTCGAATCACCCGACTCGCGCAAGGCGTACGACGAATTGCGGAAGGCGCTTGCGCGCGCATGATCATGGAACCGTTGCACGAAAAAAAACTGCAATTCATCGAGGAGATGGCGAACCGGCTGCGCCGGGACGTGATCGAAATGGTGAAGACAGCCGGTTCCGGCCATATCGCCGGACCGTTGGATATGGCGGATATTTTCGCCTCCCTCTATTTTCACGTATTGCAGCATGATCCCAAGAAGCCGGATTGGCCCGACCGCGACCGGGTCGTGCTCTCAAACGGGCACATTTGCCCCATCCTCTATGCAACGCTCGCCCGCGCGGGATATTTCCCGGTCGAAGAGCTGAAGACGCTTCGGAAGTTCGGCTCCCGCCTTCAGGGGCATCCGGAGCGAAATGCGCTTCCGGGAGTGGAGACCACCTCCGGGCCTTTGGGCTCCGGCCTTTCGCAGGCGTGCGGCATGGCTCTTGCCGCGCGGCTTGACGGAAAGAAACGCCGAATCTATTGTCTTATGTCCGATGCGGAGCATCAGGAAGGGAACCTATGGGAGGCGGCGATGTTCGCGGGGAAGTACCGGCTGAACAACGTGACCGCCGTTATAGACAGGAACAATATCCAAATCGACGGGTTCACCGAGAATGTAATGCCGCTCGAGCCCTTGCGTCAGAAATATGAAGCGTTCAATTGGCATGTGCTCGAAGTCGATGGGCACAGCCCGGCGGATTTTGTTGCCGCTGTCGCCGAAGCGCACGCGATTTACGAAAAGCCGACCGCGATCATCGCGCATACGATCGCGGGCAAGGGAGTGAAGTTCATAGAGCGGGATTATCTGTGGCACTCGAAGCCCTTCAAGCCCGGAGAAGCGGAAAAGGCGCTTGCGGAACTCCGTACGCTTCAGGGGAAGATCGAATCAGAACACCAATAAGTCGAGAAAAAAAGTGAATGGAAGGTCAATAGAAACGATGACAGACCAACCGCCCGCACAGGCACCAGCGCAAGCCCCGAAAAGTTCCCCGAAGGACGTCTTTCTCCACCTCTTTGCCATCGGCGCGCTCTATTTTTGCGCGGGGAGCATTATTGCGCTCGCGTTCTACTATATTGAGGCGGCATTTCCGGATCCGCTGGAATATTCATACCGTCCCGAGAGCCGCATCCGTTGGTCGCTCGCGCTCTTAACCGTGGTTTTCCCGGCCTATCTGTGGGTTTCCCGTTTTCTCTTTAAGGATCGAGCGGCGAGTCCGGAAAAGAACGAGCTTCGCGTCAGGAAATGGCTGGCGTATCTTACGCTGTTCCTCGCCGCGCTTCTCATCATCGGCGACCTTGTTGCGCTTCTCTACAACTTCCTTGAAGGCGAGCTCACCTCGCGATTCCTCCTAAAGGTGCTCGCGGTATTCGCGGTGGCGCTTACGGTGTTCTCCTATTACCTCTACGATCTTCGCCGCGGCGCGCAGCCGTTCTCTCCGCGGGCGCGGTGGGGCATCCGCGCCGCGACCGTTGCGGTATGTATCGTGATCGTCTTCGGATTTATAAGCGCTGGTTCGCCGTTTACACAGCGACTGATCCGCTTCGACGATCGAAGGGTGAGCGATTTGAGCGAGCTTCAAAGCCGGATCGTGAACTATTGGCGGCAGAAGGGGATGCTTCCGACATCCCTCGATGATCTGAAAGACAGCATTTCCGGATTTACGCCGCCTGCGGATCCGGAGACGAAGGTTCCGTACGGATATCGCCGCACCGGTGAACTTTCGTTCGAACTGTGCGCCGTGTTCAATCTGCCCATGGAAGGCGGAAGCGAGCGAGCCCCCGTATACTACGGCGGCTTGAGCGGCAATTGGGAGCACGGATCCGGAATGACATGCTTCTCGCGCGCGATCGACCCCGAACTGTACGGTTTGCCCGAGAAACCGATGTCGCTGCCGTAACGGCGGGAGAGTCCGTTGTGGTAGACTGAACGCATATCAATGCCGCTCGTACCGGAAGCAAAACTGTCGGATAAGCTTTTTGCCGGAGATGTCGAAGAGCGCCCCACGCGCGACGGCTACGGTGAAGGGCTGGTTCAGGCCGGAGAGGAAAATCCGAACGTTGTGGCGCTGTGCGCCGATCTTGTCGAATCCACCCGCGCCGAAGCGTTCGCGAAAAAGTTTCCCGACCGGTTTTTCGAATGCGGCGTGGCGGAGCAGAATATGGCGACCGTGGCTGCGGGCTTGGGCATCTCGGGAAAGATCCCGTTCATTTCCTCATATGCGAACTTTTCGCCCGGCAGGAGCTGGGAGCAGGTGAGAACCACGATCTGCGTCAACGATTCCAACGTGAAAGTAGCCGGGCACCATGCGGGAATTTCCGTGGGACCAGATGGCGCGACGCACCAGGCGACCGAAGACATCGCCATCATGCGCGTCCTGCCGAACATGAAGGTTGTGGTGCCGTGCGATGCGGTGGAAGCGCGGAAGGCGACGGTTGCGGCGGCCCGCATCTGGGGGCCGGTGTATCTTCGTTTCGCCCGCGAGAAATCGCCGGTTATGACGACCGCAGAAACTCCGTTTACGCCGGGGAAGGCGGAAGTGTTTTGGAGGTCGCCGAAACCGGGGGTATTGCTCGTGGGGTGCGGACCGGTCCTCCACCAAGCGCTTCTTGCGGCTCGTGAATTGGAGAAGGAAAAAATCGGCAGCGTGGTTTTGAATTGCCATACGGTAAAACCAATAGACGAGGAAACCGTTTCCATGTGGGCCGGGAAAGCCGGCGCCGTAGTTTCCGTGGAAGAGCATCAAATTTTTGGAGGCCTAGGAGGGGCGTTAGCCGAGCTTCTTGCCTCGGTGAATCCGATGCCCGTCGAGTTCGTCGGTCTTCGGGACACGTACGGGAAGTCGGGCCCGCCCGCGGTGCTTGCGGCGGCATTCGGCATGACCGCGAAGGAAATCGTCCGTGCGGCAAAGAAGGCGATCAGGAGAAAGTAACCGAAAAATCCATGAGCTACGACTTTCTGGCGATAGGGGATATCGTGACCGATGCGTTCATCCGCCTCAAAGAGGCATCGGTGCACTGCAATATCAAAAAGGAGACATGCGAGATATGCATGAAATTCAAGGAAAAGATTCCCTATGAAGCGGCGCATATCGTTCCCGCAGTGGGGAATAGCGCAAATGCGGCAGCGTCGGTCTCCCGGCTCGGGCTTTCGAGCGCGCTTGTGTCGAACCTTGGAGACGATCGGTACGGGACCGAGTGCATGGAAGTTCTCGTGAAGGAGGGCGTTGCCACGGAATTCATGCGCATGCATCCCGGGGCATCCACGAATTATCACTATGTGCTCTGGTACGACGATGACCGGACAATCCTGGTAAAGCACGAAGCATACGACTATGTATTGCCGGAACTCGGGGAGCCGCGATGGGTGTACCTCTCGTCGCTCGGCGAGAACACCCTTGCGTACCACAAGGACATCTCCGAGTATTTGAGGAAAAACTCGCGCTCGAAGCTGGCGTTTCAGCCGGGAACGTTCCAGATGAAATTCGGCCATGAAGCGCTTGCGGAAATCTATGAACGGACGGAAGTTTTTTTCTGCAACAAAGAGGAAGCGCAGCGCATCCTTCGCACCGACGAGCATGCGGTCGGGAAGCTGCTTCGCGCCATACAGAAGCTTGGACCCCGCATCACAGTCATCACGGACGGCAAGGCCGGCGCGTATGCGAGTGAGGGGAGAGAGGCGTGGTTCATGCCGAGCTATCCCGATCCGAAGCCGCCCTACGAGCGTACCGGAGCGGGCGACGCGTTCGCATCAACCGTCGTAGCGGCCTTGGCGCTGGACATGCCGCTTCGCGAAGCGCTCCGATGGGGGCCGGTCAACTCGATGTCCGTAGTGCAATACGTGGGGGCGAGGGAAGGGCTTCTCACGCGGGCAAGATTAGAGAGTTATTTGGAGAAAGCCCCGGCATCCTACGAACCCCAAAAATTATGAGATCGCTCCGCGAGGTCATTAAGGACGCCGACGAGAAAGGAATCGCGATCGGGCACTTTAACGTCTCCGATCTTGTGACGCTGAAAGCCATCGTAGAGGTCAGCCGAGGACTCGGAATGCCAGTCATCGTGGGCGTCTCCGAGGGTGAGCGGGAATTCGTCGGTGTCGGCGAGATTGTGTCGCTTGTAATGTATTATCGGGAAAAGGAAAGGTTGCCGCTCTACCTGAACGCCGATCACACCCACTCTTTTGAAAAAGCGAAAGAAGCGATCGCGTGCGGCTTTGATGCGGTACTTTTTGACGGAGGGAGGCTGCCGTTCAGCGAGAACGCGAAAGAGACCCGCGCGGTCGTAGAATATGCTCATGCAACAGGGAGGGATATTGTGGTAGAAGGCGAATTGGGATACATCGGATCTTCTTCGGAGATGCTGAAAGAAGCGCCTCGCGGAGCGGCGATACGTTCGGAAGAATTCACCAAACCGGACGAAGCGGCGGAATTCGTAACACGCACGGGAGTCGACCTCCTCGCCCCCGCGGTGGGGAACATCCATGGCATGTTCGCGAATGCCCCCGAGCCCGCACTCGATATCCTTCGCGTTGAGGCGATCCGAGGCGCGGCAGGAGTGCCGCTTGTCCTCCACGGTGCGTCGGGGAACAGCAGGGGAGAGATACGCGCCGCTATCATGGCGGGTGTTCGGATCGTTCATATCAATACGGAAGTGCGGCTGGCGTGGAGAGAGGGAGTGAGAGACTTCATCCGCGGGAATCCGGATGAGATCGCCCCATACAAGATCCTTCATCCTGCCGAGGAGAAGGTCCGGGCCGTTATCGAGGCGCATGTACTGAATTTTAGCGGGCGCGCCGGCTAGGCGATTGCTAAAAAAAGCCGGTTTTGTTATGCTGGCTCCCTATGGAACTCGCGGTAAAGACACGGGAGATGATGGGGAAATCGGTCAAGGCTTTGCGGGCGCAAGGCATTATTCCTGCAGAACTGTACGGGCGGGGCATTCCAAATGTCCATCTTGCGGTAGGGGAGCGGGAATTCGCCAAGGTTTTCAGCGAGGCCGGGGAGAACACCGTTATTCAGTTGGTGGCAGAAGAAGGCAAGCTCCCCGCCATCGTTCACGACGTTCAAAGGGACCCGATTTCGCTCAAAGTGCGGCATATCGATTTCTATCAGGTGCGGATGGATGAGAAGATAAAGGCATATATTCCCATCGAGTTCGCCGGCGAAGCTCCCGCGGTCAAAAGCGCAGGCGGCATTCTAAATAAGACTCTCTTTGAAATAGAAGTTGAAGCGTTGCCCGGCGACCTGCCTCACCGCATCCCCGTGGACCTCGCCGTGCTTCAGGAGGTGGACCAGAGTATTTACATAAAGGACATCGCGGTACCGAAAGGAGTTCACGTGATCGTTGATCCCGAGACGGTGGTTGTGACCGTAACTCCGCAACTCAAGGAGGAGGAGCCTCAACCGGCCGCTGTCGACGTTTCCGCGGTCAAAGTCGAGACGGAAGAGAAAAAAGCGGATCGGGAGAAAGAGAAAACAGAATCGGAGCCGGCAGGATAACGAGGGAGGCAGAACCCCGTTTTCCATAATCAGAGTCACGCGCGATGCCACCGAAGCCCCAAATACTCGCGGACATCAAATCCGCAAAAAAGAACCTTTTTCGTTCCGTTTCGCGCCGCGTTAATCTATATAGTTCTGATGTGATAACGGTTCCCGTGATAAAGGCGTGTAAGGGCGCGTTCCTTTTTTGCGCGGCATGGATGCTCGTGCTTGGTTCCGCGGCGGCGCCGACATACGTTGAAACGTTCGCGGCAGGCGTGATAGACGAAAACGAGCGCCAACAACTCGAAATCCAGCTCCGCGAACTCGAGACTCAGATAGATCAATACGAAGATCAGGTGCAAAGTTATCAGAAACAGGGTTCCACGCTAAAAGGCGAAATCTCGCGCTTAAACAGCAAGATTGCAAAATTAAATCTTCAGATCCAGGCGATTAACTTGACGCTCACCCAGCTCGACAGAAAGATAGGAGAAACCGAAGTGCAAATCGCGGCTACCGAAACTTCGCTCGCCGAGAAACGGGAGGCGCTCGCCACGCTTGTCAGGAATATCTACCAGGCCGACCGCGTGAACCTCGTGGAAATTTTTTTGAAGAATCCGAAACTCTCCGATTTCTTCGGGGACCTCAACAATATCATGCTTCTACAGGGCGAGTTGCGCGTTACGATCGAAAAAATAGCAGGCCTGCGCGATGAACTTACGGATCAGAAAGAGCAATATGCGCTCGCACGGGCCGACGCGCAGACGCTCCAAGATTATCAGGCGGCGCAGCGCAAGGAAAACGATTCCGCAAAAAAGCAGAAGAGCCAGTTGCTGGCCGTAACGAAAGGACAGGAGGTAAAATACCAAGCGCTCCTGAAGCAGACGCAAGCGACGGCGGCGCAGATCCGGAACCGCATTTTCCAATTGCTCGGCGGCGGACAGTTAAGTTTCGAACAAGCGTACGAGTACGCCAAGTTCGCCTCGAATGTATCGGGCGTGAGGCCGGCGCTTATCCTCGCGGTTCTTGACAGGGAGTCCGCGCTGGGGAGAAACGTTGGGAAGTGCAGCTATAAGACTGCAATGAGTCCCAAGAACCAGGAGATCTACCTCCGGATCGTGGCGGAACTGGGGATCGCGCCCGATACGGTATACGTTTCATGCCCCAACGCGGACGGCGTCTACGGCGGCGCAATGGGCCCCGCGCAATTCATTCCTTCCACATGGGAAACGTATAAAGCTCAAATTGCCAAAGTTACCGGCAACAATTCTCCGTCGCCGTGGAATAACGGCGATGCGTTCGTCGCGACCGCCCTCTATCTCCGCGACGCCGGAGCCGCGAATACCTCGAGCGTTGCGAAAGAGCGCGAGGCGGCCGCCAAGTATTATGCCGGCGGGAGGTGGCGAGGCTATTTATGGACATACGGCGAAGCCGTGGTGAGCCGGGCAAGTTCATTCCAGCGCGATATCGATACGATTACGGGATAAGATAAATTATGTTCAAGAAACTCATTCTTTCCAACGGTCTCCGCGTGGTTCTTGCGCCGCAGCCCGGAGGGCTTGCGGCAACGGTGCTCGTGCTTGTGGAGGCGGGCTCGGAATACGAGACGAAATCGGTGAACGGCATATCCCATTTCCTTGAGCACCTTGTGTTCAAAGGGACCGAGCGGCGCCCGAAACCGGGGATGATCTCCCAGGAACTCGATGCGCTGGGCGCGGAATACAATGCATTCACGTCCCAAGAATACACGGGATATTGGGCGAAGGCGGAGCGGAGTAAAACCCCGAATATCCTGGAGCTCGTTTCCGACTTCTATCTCCACCCGATCTTCGACGAGAAGGAGATCGATAAGGAGCGAGGGGTCATTATCGAGGAGATTAATATGTACGAAGATACCCCGATGCGGAGAGTGCAGGAGCTTTTTATGACTCTCCTTTACGGGGACCAGCCTGCGGGGTGGGATATCGCCGGGAGGAAAGAGATTATACGGCGGTTGAAGCGGGATGATTTCATTCAATACCGCTCGAGCCGGTATCTTGCTCCCGGAACCGCGGTCATCGTAGCGGGTTCTTTTAATGAGAGGAGCGTGATCTCCCAAATAAAAGGGTTATGGAGCGGACTTCCGAAGCGGAAGGCGTCTCCGAAACCGAAAACCGTCGAGACGCAACGGCATCCTCGAGTTCTGGTGAAGTGGAAAGATTCCGACCAGGCCCACCTTGTGTTGGGTATGAGAGCCTTCTCCGTATTTGATAAGCGCCGGTATGCGCTTCAGGTGCTGTCGGAGGTCTTAGGAGGAGGAATGAGCTCGCGCCTTTTTCATCGCGTCAGAGAAGAACTCGGCGCCGCGTACTATGTCCGGTCGGCCGCCGATCTCTTTCTTGACCACGGATTTCTGGAAATTTCCGCGGGGGTGGACACGAACCGGATCCATGTGGTGATTGAGGCTCTCCTAGACGAGCTTCGGAGGCTTGCCCGAGACCTGGTTCCGGCCGCGGAGTTGCAGAAATCAAAGGATCACATGATCGGAACCCTTATGCTTGCGCTGGAAACTTCGGACCAGATAGCCAGCTTTTACGGTGGCCAAGAAATCACTACGGGCACGCTGGTCGGCCCGGAGAGCCTTATCCGGCGCATCCGGCGGGTCCGGGCAGAGGATATCCGGGCAGTCGCCCGTTCGTGCGTTAAGGACGACAAGCTCAATCTTGCCGTCATCGGTCCCCATAAGAAAGAAGAAACTTTCCGCAAGATACTCGCGTTCTAGTAACAGGAGGCGCGGTTGTTCGTCCCCATCGCAAGGAGTATAACTAGGGCATAGTCATCGCGCGGCGTTCCCTGGTCATAGGCGAGTCGAATTCTACCATCAGATATGCAGAGACAAGCGCTCGAAATCTCGTGGGTGAGCCTCTGGCGAGTGCTGTTTTTTGTGGTCTTTGCGATCCTCCTCTATACCGGCAGGAACGTGCTCTTGGGGCTTTTCCTCGCGATCGTCATCTCTTCGGGCTTCGAGGCGATGGTGAACTTCTTGGAACGCCGCGGCTTGCCCCGAGTGCTCGGCGTCATATTGGTGTTCCTTGTAAGCGCCTTTATTGTGGTACTCACGGTCTATACCGCGATCCCTTTGATCGTCATTGACCTGAATACGATACTTGTAAGCATCGATGAGCTTGCGAACACGACGCCCCTCGGCCCCTTGATCGGTCCGGAAACCACCCGATCGTTAGGGGAATATGTAAACCGCCTTTCCATGCAATTTTTTGCGACCGGAAGGTCTCCGATCGTTGCATTTTCGGATATCGTTGGCGGACTGGTGCTCGCGGCATCAATTATTATGAGTTCGTTCTATTTAAGCCTTACCCCCGACGGAGTCGAGCGTTTCATCCGGGCGATCTTCCCCGCCACCCATGAGGAGATGGCGCTCCGGATCTACGAGCGGACCCGCAAACGCATCGGGCTATGGTTCCGCAGCCAGATACTATTAAGCGCGATCATCGCCATTCTCGTGTTCGGCGCGCTGTTTTTCCTGGGCGTGAGGCACGCGTTTCTTCTTGCCGTGCTCGCCGGCATATTCGAGCTCATCCCGTTTCTGGGGCCGATCCTCGCCGGCGCCGCTGCGGTCCTTTCCGCGCTTATCACCTCCCCGTCCTTGGCATTCGTTACGCTCATCGTGTTCCTTTTCATTCACCAAGTGGAGAATCACCTGCTCGTGCCGGTCTTAGTCGGGCGGAAGGTGGGGCTTCACCCGGTGACCGTGATCGTCGCGCTTTTGATCGGAGTGGAAGCCGGAGGCATGCTCGGTATTCTCATTTCTGTTCCCGCAGTCGTGCTGCTTCAGGAAATCATGGAAGATTTCTCTCCCAAGCGGCACATGCCGCAGACGGCCTAACGCATGAAATACTACCTCACCGCCGCGATTCCTTACGTGAACGCGAAGCCGCATCTCGGGCATGCGCTGGAATTCATTCAAGCGGATGTGGTCGCGCGCTATCACAAAGCGTTAGGAGAAGACGTTTTTTTTGTCTCCGGCGCGGACGAGAACTCCCTGAAGAACGTCCAGGCAGCGGAGCAGGCTGGAATTTCCGTCCAAGAGCTGTGCGATAAGAACACGGAAGCCTTTATTGCGCTCGCCGCGGCTCTTCATATTGGCTTCAGCGGGTTCATGCGGTCGTCGAGCGATGAACATATCCGCTCGAGTCAAGAACTTTGGGAGCGGTGCGACAACGCAGGGGATATCTATAAAAAGGCGTACCGGGGGCTCTACTGCGTGGGGTGCGAAGCTTTTTATACGAAAGATGAATTAAGCGAGGCAGGCGAGTGTTTCGAGCATCCCGGGAAAAAACTGGAAGAAGTGGAGGAAGAGAACTACTTCTTCCGTCTCTCCAAGTACCAATCGCGCCTCGAGGCGCTCATTCGCGCCGACGGGTACCGGATCCTGCCTGAAGGGAGAAAAAAGGAGGCGCTCGAATTCATTAAGCGGGGGCTCGAGGACTTCAGCATCTCCCGCTCGAAAGCTCGCTCGCACGGTTGGGGGGTGCCGGTCCCGAAGGACCCCACCCAGATCATGTATGTGTGGTTCGACGCCTTAAATGTGTACCGTTCCGCCGCTCGGGACCGGTGGCCCGCGGATCTCCACATCATCGGCAAGGGCATCCTCCGTTTCCATGCCGTCTACTGGCCGGCGATCCTTCTTTCTGCCGGAATCCCGCTGCCGAAGGAGCTTTTCGTGCACGGCTACGTGACCGCTGACGGCCAAAAGATGTCGAAGACGGTGGGGAATGTGGTGGACCCGATGGATCTTATCTCGCGCTACGGCGCGGACGCGGTGCGCTACTACTTTCTGCGCGAAATCCCGCCGTACGACGACGGTGATTTTTCGGAAAAGAAGTTTAAGGATCGGTACAACGCCGACCTTGCGAACGGGCTGGGGAATTTAGTCAGCCGCACGCTCAAGATGGCGGCGGATTACAGGGTTCGGCTGGAAGTCGACAAAGGGTATGCCGAGTCGGTTCTACGAATGAATTCGGACACGTATGCGAAATGCCTTCGCGCATATGATTTTCAGAAAGCGATCGAACTCGTATGGTGGCAGATCGGAGCGTGTGACGCATACATCGATCGAACACAACCATTTAAAGTCGCCAAAACCGATCGGGATACCGCCGGAGAATACGTGAAAAAGGTGCTCGCAGATCTGTATCTCATCGGATTATGGCTTCGTCCGTTCTTGCCCGGGACGAGCGAGGTCATCCTCGCGTCCATCGAGCAAGGCGCTGTGTCGCAGCCGCTTTTCCCGCGGGTTTCATAGCTAAGTCCCAAAGTCTAAGTCCCAATGTCCACTCCCTTCTTCGACGCGCACACCCATGTACAATTCGCGGCCTACGATGCCGATCGCGAAGAGGTCATTCGGCGCGCGCAGGATGCCAATGTATGGATGATGAATGTCGGAACGAGTCTTAAGACGTCCGAGGCGGCGGTCTCTCTCGCGAACCGCTTTGAGAAGGGGATATATGCGGCGGCCGGCATCCATCCGGTGCACGCCACGCGTTCTTTCTATGACATGGAAGAGCTTGGTGCGTCGGACGATGCAAAAGCGCTCTCGGAACATGGCGAAGTATTCGCCCCCGCGTCATACCGCACGCTTGCGGGGGACCCAAAGACGGTGGCAATAGGCGAGTGCGGCCTCGACTACTTCCGGCTCGAAGGGGATCTGGAAGAGATAAAAGCGAAGCAGCGCGCGATGTTTGAGGCGCAAATCGAATTCGCACACGAGGTCCGGAAGCCATTGATGATCCACTGCCGCGCCGCATTCCGCGATTTGATCGACACACTAAAAGAGAATAGATCAAAGCTCAAAACTAGCTCCCCCGGCGTGATCCATTTCTTTTCCGGCTCTCTCGAAGAAGCGAAACAGCTCCTTGAGATGGGCTTCGCATTCACGTTCGGGGGGGCGATCACGTTCCCGCCGAGAAAAGGGGAATCCATAGGGACTTACGATGAGGTCGTCCGCTATCTGCCGCTCGAGGCGATCCTTTCCGAAACCGACGCGCCGTATGTGGCGCCTGTTCCGTATCGCGGCAAACGGAACGAGCCGGCGTATGTGGTCGAAGTCGTGCGCAGGCTCGCCGAGCTCAAGGCAATCGAGGCGGAAGAAATGGAAAAGCGTATTTTCGAGAACGCGAGACACATCTTCGGGATCGCGCCGGCCTAGTATGCAAGCGGTTATCCTTGCCGCGGGGCTCGGGACGCGGATGAGAGAGCTCACGAAGCATACCCCCAAGCCGCTGCTTACGATCGGGGGTATCACGCTGCTGCACCACAAGATCAAGCGCCTGCCGGCGGCCGTTCAGGAGATCGTCATTGTCGTAGGGTACTTGGGCCGGAAGATCCGCGATGCATTGGGGACGGAGATCGCGGGAACGCCTGTTCGCTACGCCGAGCAGCATGAGCTCAAAGGAAGCGGACACGCGCTTCGGTTATGCGAACCGCTGCTCCGGGGGAAGTTCCTTGTGCTCAACGGGGACGACTTATATGCCCAGGAAGACCTCGAGCGTTTGATAAGCAATCCGCTTGCGATGCTCGCCTGGGAATTGCCGGAGCACGTCCCCGGGAAAGTCATGGGGGAGATCGCGGCTGATCATGGGGGATTTCTCGCGGGCGTGCTGGAGAATCGTCCTGCCGCCAAGGGAGCCCTTATGAATGCGGGCGGCTACATTCTGGACAAGCGCTTTTTCGAGTGGCCGCTCGTTCCCGTGGCGCCGGGGGCGAGGGAATTCGGGCTCCCGCAGATGATGGCGAAGGCGGCCCGCAAAGGGGAGCGGATACGCGTGGAGCGGGCTACGTGGTGGCGAAACGTCACCGCGCCAGAGGACCTTATGAGCGCTCTCTGATTTGACAAAGGCTGCGCTCGCGACGCCTTCCCATTTAAGCAGCCTTTCATTAGAATCAAGAAACCCCGCCTTCGCCGACCTGCCTGCCGGCGGGCAGGGGCTGCGGCGGGCAGGCAGGGAAATGAAGAATGAAGTATCACTTCCGTCAAATAGAGCAGAAGTGGCAGAAAAGATGGCTTGAAGAAAAGTCGTTTCAGGCGCGCGAAGATTCGGGAAAGCCGAAGTACTACCAGCTTGAGACGTTTCCGTATCCTTCCGCCGAAGGACTGCATGTGGGGCACCCGAAGGGATATATCGCCGAAGACATTCACGCGCGTTATATGCGCATGAACGGCCGCGAAGTGCTCTACACGATGGGGTGGGATGCGTTCGGTCTCCCTACGGAAAACTACGCCTTAAAAATAGGAAAGACACCGAACGAGGTTGCCAAAGCGAATGTGGCAAACTTTAAGCGACAAGTGCGCATGTTCGGGCTTTCGTACGACTGGGACCGCGAGATCAACACTTCAACCCCCGAGTATTACAAGTGGACCCAGTGGCTTTTTATCCAATTTTTCAAGAAAGGCCTTGCGTATCAAGCGAGTGCGAACGTAAATTGGTGCCCGAACTGCGAAACGGTGCTCGCGAACGAGCAGGTGGAAGGCGGCGCGTGCTGGCGCTGCAACACCCCCGTCGTGCAGAAGCAGATGGAGCAGTGGTTCTTGAAGATCACCGACTACGCAGAGCGCCTTCAGGCCGACCTCAAGGGGCTCGATTGGCCGGAGGCGACGATCAAACGCCAAAGAGATTGGATAGGAAAATCAGAGGGAGCCCTTCTTGAGTTCCCGATTCAAGATTCAAGTTTCAGGGTTCGGGTATTCACCACGCGGCCGGACACGCTTTTCGGCGCGACGTTCATGGTCTTGGCGCCCGAGCATCCCTTAATCGAAAATTTGAAATTGAAAATTGAAAATTGGGGCGAAATCCAGAAGTACATCGAACAAGCGCGGCATAAAACCGAGCTTATGCGGAAGGAGGAACGGGAGAAAACGGGATTGGAGCTCAAGGGGGTCAAAGCGATGAATCCGGCCACGAAAGAAGAGATTCCTATTTTCATCGCCGATTACGTGCTCATGGGCTACGGCACGGGAGCGGTCATGGGCGTGCCCGCGCACGACGAGCGGGACTACGAGTTCGCGAAAAGGCATGAGCTCCCGATGCGGACCGTCGTAGAGCCCCTCTATACACAAAGCAGGGAGCCGGGAAAGATCGCGGAGGGAGTGCCGTTTGATGAACGCGATGCCATCATTGCGATCGTGAAGCACTGGTCCGAGGAGAAGTATATGGCGCTTAAGTGGAAGAAAGTCGCGTGGGGAACCTTCCTCACGGGCGGCGTTGAGAAAGGTCAGACGGCGGAAGAGGCGGCCAAGGCGGAGATCAAGGAAGAAACGGGGTACCTCAATCCCGCGCTCGTGAAGGATTTCGGCATCATTCATGGTAAATTTTACCACGTCCCGAAGAACGTGAACCGGTTCGCTCATGCCCGCGTGCTTTATTTTGAACTGCGCGATGATGCGCAAGGGGATATCTCGGACGAGGAGCGGCAGATTCACGAGATATTGTGGCTCTCGACCGAAGAACTCGCGAAATTTCTGACCCCCGATACCCACCAGCATGCGTTGCGGATGTTTCTCGGCACGCAGGGAGCGTATGAGGGCGAAGGGGTTTTGACGAACTCCGGCGAGTTCAACGGAATGGACACCGGAACAGGGAGGTGGGAGATTGCGAAATTCGTCGGCGGCGCGCGGAGAATCCAATATAAAATCCGCGATTGGTCCGTCTCGCGGCAGCGGTACTGGGGCGTGCCGATCCCGATGATCCACTGCGCGACCTGCGGCGCGGTTCCGGTGCCCGAGAGCGACCTCCCGGTGCTTCTTCCCAAAGATGTGGATTATCGTCCGAAGGGCAAGCCGCCGCTTGCGAGCTCGGAAAAATTCATGAACGTGAAGTGTCCGAAATGCGGCGGCGAAGCGCGCCGGGATCCGGAGACGCTCGATACGTTCGTTGATTCTTCTTGGTATTACCTGCGCTACACGGATCCGAAGAACGAAAAGGAGATCTTCAATAAGGATAGCGCGGCCCACTGGCTGCCGGTTGACCTTTACGTGATCGGCGCGGAGCATACCGTGCTCCATCTGCTGTATTCCCGGTTTATCACGAAATTCTTGTACGACGAAGGATACGTGAGTTTCACGGAGCCGTTCACAACGCTTCGGCATCAAGGGCTCGTGTTGGGCGCGGACGGGCAGAAGATGTCCAAATCGAAGGGAAACGTGGTGAACCCCGACGACCTTATCGCGGAGTTCGGGGCGGATACCGTGCGCCTTTATGAGATGTTCATGGGGCCCTTCGAGAACGGCCAGCCGTGGGATCCGCAGGGAGTTTTGGGCACGCACCGGTTCCTCCATCGTTTTTGGAGTTTTATGAGAGAGCGGATCTCGAGTTCTGATTTCGCGAGTGCGGAGACGCCGCGAATTCAGCGGGCCGCGGTTCATAAGGGTATCAAGAAAGTGGGGGAGGATATCGCCGGCTTCAAATTCAACACGGCCGTTTCGTCTTTGATGATACTTTTAAACGAGCTGGAAGGAGCGGCGATCGGGAAAAGAGACGTCGAAGCGGTGCTAAAGCTCCTGCATCCGTTCGCGCCGCATGTCGCTCAAGAACTCTGGGAAATGGCCGGGTACAATACCATTCTCGATTTCGAAGCGTGGCCGGCGCATGATCCGGACCTTATCGTCAAAGCGACATTCCGGCTCGTCATTCAGATAAACGGAAAAGTCCGCGATACTGTCGAAGCGCCCGCGGGCGTTTCCGAGGAGGAAGCCGCACGCCTCTCGCTTCAAAGTGCGCGTGTGACGCGCGCACTGGGAGGGATAAAGCCCCGCAAGGTGATTTACGTCAAAGATCGCCTTATCAACTTTGTTCTGTGATTGCTATAAGAGGTGTAGAATGAATTTATGCAAGGAGCATTCGTGATTTTAGGGATACTCGCGCTCCTCATTGTCGGCGGTTTAGTTATCGGTGTGCAGGGCCCAGCTCCTCGGGAGCCCGTTTTCGTTTCCACGAGCACCATTCCCGCGGCGCAGGGGGGCCAGCCAAGACAGTTGGCGGCGCCCTCGGCGCCCGCCGCGCAGCCGCCGTCAGATCCGCCTCCGACGGATATTCCGCCGGGATTTACCGCGTCGCAAATCTCAACCCATTGGCGCAAGGTTCGCGTCGGAAACCCATATCGGTATGGAACGGGAATCGATGCGTACCGCCACATGACTCTCTCTTCACTGGTTCCGCAAGGTGAAACCTTGTCGCTCGGGGGATGGAAGCTCAAGGGAGGCGGAGGAGAAGCGACGATCCCCGCCGCCATTGCAACATACTCCCCGACCGGGTCGGGAGAGGAACGGCCGATCGCTCTGGGAGCAGGGGATACGGTCTTCATCTATTCATCTCGGAGCCCCTTGGCGAAAGGTTTTCGGATGAATAAGTGCATGGGGTACCTTGAAAAGGTATACCAGTTCAAGCCGGCGCTTCCGCTCGCGTGCCCCGCGCCGTATCGCGACCGTTCGGAGGTCGCAAAGTTCCCCCTAAAATGCCAGGATCATATTCTCTCGCTTCAGGCCTGCGGGCTACCCTCCATACAAACGGACGACAGTGCGTGCGCCTCGTTCTTGGCGAAGATCAACTATGGCGGTTGTTTTGAAAAATATCGCGGCGACGCCGATTTCTTTTCCAAAGAGTGGCGCGTTTTTCTTGGAGATCAAAGCGGCGAGCGGGATATCGCAAGCCCTGCCCGCGGGTTTTTGGAACTCTACGACGCGGAGGGGAAACTCGTGGATCAGTACGTATATTAGCTACTTTCGTTCCGCAAGCGCCACTTTCGCCCTGAACTGCTTTGTGCCGCGCATGACGACGAGCTCCATTACGTCTCCCACGTTCATCTCGTCCAGATAGTCTTGGATCGGATGCTCCGCGGTGACCCGCTTCCCGTTGCATTCGAGGATTATGTCTTTCTCTCGCAAGCCGGCTTTATCGGCGGGGCTCTCCGCCACGACCGCCGGATCGCGCGTTCCTTCAGGAATCAGATAAGCGCCGTAGTTCACCGAAAGCCCCATTTTCTCCTTCAGATTGTCGTCCAGAACAAGATACCGAACACCGAGAAGCGGCCGGCGGATACGGCCGTATTTTTGGAGGTCTTGGAGGTCGCGTTTCGCCGCGTTGATCGGGATCGCGAACCCGATGTTCTGCGCGCCGGAGACGATCGCGGCATTTACGCCGACCGCTTCGCCGTCAAGGTTCACGAGCGGTCCTCCGGAGTTCCCGGGGTTGATCGCCGCGTCGGTTTGGATAAGCCCCCGCAGTTCCTGCGAAGGCGCATGGGGATTTTCCCGCGCCGTAATCGCCCGCGAAAGTCCGGAAACGATTCCCAAAGACACCGTATTTTTGAATATTCCCAGTGCGTTTCCGATGGCGATAACGCTTTGGCCTAGCTCGATCTTCGTCGCGTCTCCCAGGGGAACTATGGGGAGATCCATCACCCCGATCTTCAGTATCGCGATGTCGTTTATGGGGTCCAGGCTCAGAAGCACTGCGCTGCACTTGCGGCCGTCGTTTAGGATTACGGAATACTCCGCCTTAGGGTCAGAAATTACATGCTTATCGGTGATTACGAGCCCGTTCTGGTCGACGATGAATCCGGAGCCGCCGCCGACCTGGACCATCCCCCGCGGGTCGATGACAAGGCCGGGAATTGAGAATTTCTTTTCTTTCTTGGGATGCTCGCCGGGCAGGAAAGGATAGATCTGGTGGCCGACCTCCTTTTCGAGGTCGTGGAGATTTTTCGTGATCATGATCGAGACCACTGCCGGCATCACCCGTTTGATGGTTTCGATCACGCGCCCGTCGTCGTTCATATGCGTAATTGTAGCATGCTCCGCCGTTGGCTCCCCTAGTTCCGTTTTCGGGGAGGCATTACGGAGGGGATCAATCCGCCCAAGACCGTCATGATAATATCCTCGGTCGTGTCCCAGCGGTCGGCAAGGGCCGCGGTTCCCAGAAACCAATCGGAAAAATACTCCATCATTTCGTAAAGCACCGCGGTCGAGGCCACGGCGGTGAGTATCAGATAAAACCGAACTGTAAAAGGCGCGGTTTTTCCCGCCGACTCTTCCTTCATGCCGACGAACCATCGTACGGCAATTCCGGTCGCGAGCCCTCCGGTGAAATGCGTCAGATTGTCATACCACGGAAAACGGGCGTAGAGATGCATGATATCGCCGCCGGCATCGAGGACTATCGCGGCAATTACGGTGATCCACAGATAGAGCGGGGGTCGATATCTGCCTCCAAGACGGTTCTCCATATATCCAAGCGCGCCGAGGGAAAACAGGGCGGTCAGAACAAGGCCGGCCCACGAGAATTGAGGGGTAAGCGGGAGGATGCCGAGAAGACCCAAGAGTTCGAGTCCTATGATCGCGATGAATAACAGACGGGCGAAGAGGATCATGGTGGCGGAAGCGGGAGGATTCGAACCTCCGATACCCTTTCGGGCATACCGCATTTCGAGTGCGGCCCATTCAACCGCTCTGGCACGCTTCCTCTGAGCTATTACCTTATCAGATTCTATACCGAAGCGACAAGTGCGGAGATTTGACACCCACATCACTATCCGGTATAATCATCCGGCAATGAAACGCTATTGCCACGGCTTCAATACGGCCGATATGAACACCCTTCCGCAGGGCGTGATTTCCTTCGTTTGGAAGTCGTATCGGTTGTTTAGCCAAGGCGATAGATTCATGGGAGCATCATAAACCATACAAACCATTAATCTACTTTTCATCAATTTCATTTGTTATTGAAGAACGCCTCGGCTAAACGGTCGGGGCGTTTTCCGTCCAGGGGCCGTTTAGGACGTTCTTTGACAACCGGAGTTCACCGGGAGGAGATGGGAGCACATGAGAGAAAATATCTGGAAGTTGTACGTCGTACAAGCCTTGCCGGAGGCGATGTTCCTCATCCCGGTCGCGGTGCCTTTCTTCAGGGAGAATGGCCTCTCGCTCCAGGAGATATTCGTTCTCCAGGGCATCTTCGCGGCCGTGATCCTGATCCTCGAGGTGCCTACGGGGTACATCGCGGACGCGTGGGGGCGCAGGAACGCCCTTCTCCTCTCGGCTTCCTTTGGCGTCTTAGGGGTCGTGGTCTACGCGACGGGATTCACGTTCGAGCAGTTCGTCGTATCGGAGATCCTTCTCGCGGTCTGTTTCAGCCTGCGGTCGGGGACCATGGACGCAATGCTCTTCGAATCGCTTGCCGCGCTCGGGCGCGAATCGGAATACCGAAAGCGCGCGGGAGAGATGCGTTTCTCGGGAAGCATAATGCAGGCCTCTGCGAGCATCGCGGGAGGATTCATCGCGATCGTCGCTCTTCGCCTCACGCTCTGGGCGACCGCCGTTTCCTACGCGGTCTACTGCATCTTCGTACTGCTTTTAAGGGAACCGCCGCGGAAGACGTCGACAGATGGATCGCACTGGGCTCGGATCGTCCGCATCACCAAGGAGGCGCTCGGGAGAAACAGCGCGATACGCGACATCGCCATGCTCTACGCGGTTTTGGCCACGCTCACGCTTTCGCTTGTGTGGTTTACGCAGGCGTACGGCGTGGAGGTTAAGGCGCCGCTATGGCTCTTCGGCGCCGTGCACGCGATAACCATGGTCGCTTCCGGATTCGCGGCGAAATCCGCCCACAAGCTCCAGTCGCTCATGGACGATCGGGTGCTTCTTCTCTGCGTTGCGGGGATTGTGGCGGGAAGCTATCTCGCACTGGGGTTTGTCGCATCGCTCTGGGGGCTCGCGCTCTTCGTTCTGGGCCGCGCGATGTACGGGCTTGTGGGCGTGATCATCACCGACATGGTGAATCGCTTGACGACGTCCGACGTGCGCGCGACCGTGCTCTCGATCCAGGCCTTGGGGTACCGTGCGCTTTTTGTGCTTCTCTCGCCGATTCTGGGATTTTTGGGCGACACAAGAGGCGTACATAGCGCGCTGCTCTTCGCGGGCATTGGCGGGAGCATCGCGATCGTCGCGGTGTTCCTCGCGATGCGCCGCGTGTGGGCGCGGATCCCAACGTAACGCATCCCCCCGCCTTTCGGAGTGCGAAAGGCGGGGGATTTTCATATAATGGACTCTATGCGCCACAGCCGAAGCGGGAAGTTAAGCTCCAAAAAGCGTTATCTGCAGGTCGCGCTGAACGGCACCATTTCCGATGCGCGGGAGATCATTTGGTCGCTCCCCGTAAGCGACCGGATCCTCATTGAAGCGGGCACCCCGCTCATCAAGCGGTACGGGGAAGAGGGGATACGGGAAATACGGGAACTCTACGAAGCGCACGTTTCGGGCGAGCGCGCCGCCGTTCGAGCTCCGTCGCCCGGCGTTCTCCATCGAACGTTCATATTCACCGCGCTCGAGAAACTTGCGGCCCAAGCAGAGGCGCGCAAGGAGGGAGATTTCGAAGAAGAATCCGGGCCCTCTCCGGAGGAGGAGTTGGGAGGGCAAAGCTACGAAAGCAGCGAAGGGGACTTCGGCCCGCAGAGACAAGGCGGCGAAGAAGCGCGGGAGATCCACCCATATGTGGTCGCCGACTTGAAGACGATGGACCGCGCGGAAACCGAGGTCGCAATGGCGGCCCGCGCAGGCGCCTCTGCCGCGATCGCGCTCGGGAGCGCTCCCGTTGAAACCTTGGATTCTTTCATTGAGCAGTGCGAGGCGCACGGCATGGATGCCATGGTGGACATGATGAACGTGGAATTCCCGCTCGGCGTTTTGGGCGCCCTGAAGCGCGCGCCGCCCGTCGTAATCCTTCACCGCGGTGTGGATGAGGAAAAATTCAATAGGGAAAAACAGATCCCGCTCCATGAGATCAGGCGGATCAAAGGAAGGTACGACGTCATGATCTCTATCGCGGGAGGAGATACGCTCCGCGAGGTTCAGCGTTCCGTGTTCAACGACGCCGACATCGTGGTGGTATGGAAATCCGTATTTCAAAAGACCGCCGAAACCGCCGCGCTTGTCGAGGGATTCCTTCGGGAAATCAAATAGGAGGGATGATTGCCAGCCGAACCTCCATATTACCTTTCCTACGATCGTAGGAAAGGTAATATCTCGAAGCGGAGAGCGGAAAATCCGTTATGAATGGCTCTTGCCTCGCAAGTGTTCGGAGAGCGACTTGACGCCTTCGAAGAATTCCACGGGCAACGCGAAAATCACCGTTTTTGAGGGATCGGGGTTGATCTTTTCGATCGTCTGGAGCGTCCGCATCGCGATGCCGCCCGGGGCTCCGGAGAGCACCTGCGCCGCCTGCGCCAGACGTTCGGCTGCCGCGTATTCTCCCTCCGCCCGAATGATCACCGCGCGGCGCTCGCGTTCGGATTCCGCCTGCTTCGCCATGATGCGCTTCATGTCGGCCGGGAGTTCGATGTCTTGGATCTTCACGTCCGTTACGTTTATCCCCCAGGTCTTTGTCGCTTCGTCCACGATTTTTTTGATCTCCTGCGCGATCTTCTCGCGCTCGGAAAGCAGGGGGTCGAGTTCGATGCCGCCGATCACGTCGCGGAGCGCCGCCTGCGCGTACTGGGATACCGCGACCGTGAAGTTCTTGATATTCAGTATCGCGGCCTCAGCCGTCTCGACGTTGAAGTAAACGACTGCGTTGATGCCGACGGGGACGTTGTCCTTCGTGATCACTTCCTGCTGGGGAATGTCCACGGTCGTGATGCGGAGGTCCACTTTGATCATCCGCTGGACGCCGATCAGGACCCACGTGAGGCCGGGACCGCGCGTGCCGGTGTATTTGCCGAGCGTGAGCACCACGCCCCGTTCGAATTGGTCCACGATCCGGAGCCCGCCGATGACGAGAAAGACGACTACAAGGCCCAGAATCCATATGAGCACCGAGGATCCGGAGATCAAACCTGCCTGCGTGAGGAACCAAACGACCGCGCCCGCGAATATGAACAAACTGATAAACGAACTCGCCGGATTACCGGAAGGTTTTTGGTTCATAGGGAAATTATAGCATATCTCTACGCCCCGTATCGGAAGCAACCTCGAATCGAGTGCGCCCCCGGAGGGAAGCTCACAGCGACCGCGATAGCGGTCTCTTTTAAAACCCTCGGTTTTTAACCCGTTCGCTTTCGCGAACTCTTTCCAACACGGAGGGAGCCCGGCGGCTCTCCCTCCGGCCCACCCTTCGTTCGATTCCCTCCTTCGCGCGCAAAAACTCGGCTTTTGCGCCCTCGGAGGGAATCGAACCCCCATTTCATCCTTAGGACGGATTCGTTCTGTCCATTGAACTACGAGGGCAATCTCTTGAGATGGTTCAAGCTTTCAGCTAGAATATACGGGAAATAAGAGAAATCGGCAATAACCATGCATTTTTTCGGCAATGAGCTGTGGTCGTGGGGGATGCCGTTCGGCATTTCGCCGTGGTTCGGCGGGTCGTTTTTCGCGCTCCTTATTCTGTGGTCCTTGGCTTGGAAGGGGGCGGCGCTCTGGAGAGCGGCGCGGGAGGGAAGCAAGGGCTGGTTTGCCGCTATCCTTATCACGAACACCTTGGGTGTCCTGGAGATCCTTTATCTCTACGCGTTTAGCAGGAAGGCGGAGCCGGTCGCGAAAGAAAATAGTCAATAGAAAAGAAAAAGCAGGAAGAAACAGTAGCGCGGGCCTATAGTTCAATGGCAGAACACCTCGATGGCATCGAGGAGGCGGGAGTCCGATTCTCCCTAGGTCCACAACACAAGTGAAAACGGCGGGGCGAGCGTCACCGCTACATTTTCGCCCGCTTGACGGATTTACTTGGGCTAGACTCGACAGATGGCTCAAAATATTGTAATTACACGAGATGCCCTATCTGTTAGAATTTCTGACCGTCGCGCTCGTGCATCTCCTTGCCGTCATGAGCCCGGGGCCCGATTTTGCGATGGTAAGCAGGAATGCGTTGCTTCAGAGCCGGCGGGCCGGAATTCTTTCGGCGGCAGGGTTGGCAATCGGGATACTTGTCCATGTGATGTATTCCCTCTTGGGCATCGGGCTTCTCATCGCGCAGTCGGTCCTGCTTTTCAATGCCATAAAATGGGCAGGTGCCGCCTACTTGATATATGTCGGCTGGCAATCGTTGCGCGCAAAGTCGTTTCATGCGCATGCCGCCGATGAAAGAGACGGATCCACACATGCCATGACTGATATCGCGGCGGTTCGCATGGGATTTCTCACAAACGTGACGAACCCCAAAGTGACGCTTTTCTTTCTGGCGCTTTTCACTCAAGTTGTCGATCCGACGACGCCGCTTGCCATTCAGGTTCTCTACGGGCTCGAGATGTCTTTCGCGACGTTCCTTTGGTTCTCGTTTGTCGCGGCGATCCTCTCGCACGGTTCTATAAAGCGCCGATTCGTTCCCATCCAGCACCGGGTTGAGCGGGTTTTCGGGGCAGTTCTCATCGCTTTGGGCATCCGGGTCGCTCTTTCGGGGAAAGGTTAATTATCCACAGCTACCGCATTGAACGTCTTTGCGCGTGATATAATGAATGCATGAACAAAAATATGTGGGTGCTCGTGGCGGTGGCTCTCGCGATAGTCCTTATTGCGCTTATAGTTGCCAATCAGTGGAGTTCCAGCCCGACTGTTCCGACCGCTTCGCGCCCGAACGGGGCCGCGCCTGCCGGGCAGGAGCAGGAGGGGACCTCTACTCCGCCGAGTGCAGGCGCGGTTAATGAGATCCTTGTGGAAAGCCAAGGGCCGGCCTCTTCGGTCAGGGTGGCTTTTGTTTCATTACTGGAGAACGGTTTTGTGGTGGTTCACGAAGAGACGGACGGAATCCCCGGTGCCATACTCGGCGTTTCCGGGTTTGTTCGCGCCGGAGCCAACAAAGACATCTCTGTGTCGCTTTCTCGGTCATCGAAATCCGGCGAAAAACTTCTTGCGATCCTTCACGGTGATGATGGCAATGAGCGGTTTGACGAGAGGAAGGACGAGGCGATAAAAGTTGCGGGAGGCGGGCTTGTGGTGTTCCCGTTCACGATTGGAAAATAGATCCAATACGATACGAAACATGAAACGCTCCGCACATGCGGAGCGTTTCATGTTTGAGAGCGGTACTGTATGTCCTGGATACCAATAAGCGATGCTCGGATCACCGTTCGTTTCGAAGCGCCTCCGATCGGATAGCACGTGATAAGATTTAGTTCGTGCTCGGCGGACTGAACGGCGAGCGCTTTATTCGTATCGGCGGGAGTGAGGATGTCGTTTGTAAGGACGCGGTAATGGTATTTCTTTCCTCCGCCGATAATATAGATTTCATCCCCCGGTTCCAGTTTCCCGAGCAGCGAGAAGACCGTGGCGTAACCGCCGCGATACCAGCTTGCGCGGGAGCTGTGTCCCAGCGCGATGAGGCGTCCGTTATCTCCCGCAGGAACTGATCCGGGGTATATGCCCACTCCTTCTTCGAGACTCGCAAGAATCGCTTGCTTGCTGTGGTCGCGCGGGACTACGAGCGGCGTCTCTACTTCGATCCTAGGAATAAGGAGCGTGTACGGTTTCTCTCCCGCGGCAAGCCCGACCGACTGAGGTTTCCCGGCCGCGGCTTCTTGGACTTCAAGCAGATTTCCGATCCGGAGCTCCTGACTCGCGAACGGCGACGAGAGAAACACTTGATAGCGGATCTCGCGCCAATAGGCGCCGCCGTTCAGAAAAAAGTAAACAAGGGAGCTTGTGCCGAAGAAGAGGATCAGGAAGAGATTGATCTTCCGAAATGTGCGGAGCGGGATCGGCATGTTATACGCCCGAGGGGGGCGCCGAGAATGCCGCAGGAGTAATCTCGGCCACGGGAATATCCCCTGTGGGCGCCGCAAGAATATATCCGAAGACAACGAGGACGAGGAGCGTCCGAATGGCAACCGGCTGCGTTATTTTCCCCGTGCGGAAAGCGAGAAACGCAAGCGCGACCCCGATGAGCGCCAATACTCCGGCAGCCGCGCTTTGCGCGAGCGGTTCCGCGATTCCGATGAGCTTTGTTCGGGCAAGGCGCATGCGCCGTGCCGTTTGTGTCGCCGCCGTCGCCACCGATGTCGTTTCCGCCCCTGCGGAGGCTTCGATCGCGGCGCGTGAGGTCGGTGCGGTTCCAATGCTCGATGTGCGCAGGGATGGGATGGCTGATGCTGAAGTCGCCTGGACTATTGGCGCAGGCCGCGTGAGCGGAGCAGGCTTGGGAGGTGCAGATTCCGACGCATTGGCTCGGGCGATCGCTTGGGTTGCCGCCCGGGGACGCCCAAAGAATTGGACGACAAGGATCGCAGGCCTTCCTTCAAAATCTCCCTGAGTCACCGCAACGCCCAATTCCGTATAGGCTCGGCCAAGGATATTTGCTCGGTGCGAAGCGGAATTCATGAACCCATCATGCGCTTCCTGGGCGGTAGAATAATCGAGCGCAAGATTTTCGCCCGCGGCGGCGTACCGATAATTCCTCGCGCTCAAGAAATCCCACGGAGTTTTCGCCTGGGGCGAAATATGCGCGAAATACCGGTTGGCGAGCATGTCCGCCGCCTTGTCTACGGCAACTTGATCGAGCACGACGCTCGTTTTGAGCGGGGGGAGCCCGGCCGCGCCGCGCGATTTATTCACAAGTTGGATGATGTCGCTCGAGCTGAAAACAAGAGGAGCCGTGAGCGTGGCAAGTTGGAGATTGCGGAGATAGATCGGAGAGAGGACCGTGATTGCTGCGATAAAGAGGTAAACGACAAAAGACTGCGGCGACAAAAGCCACGGCGTCATTCCGTTTACGGGAGTCGGAGTAAAGAGATTCTCGAACGCCGTGCGAATTCTATCCATGCGGGTGTTCGGGAGAATGGCTCCCGGTGCTATGGGCGTTTGGTTCCGGATTCGGTATCGGGCAGTGTTTCATCCCTCCGGATTGCGGCGAGCGTCCGATTGAATTGGGTTTCCGGATCCGGACCGAGGCCGCCCACCAGGCCGTACTTGAAGATGATGAAATATGAAGCGATCGAGCTCACGAAGCCGATGAGGAAGATCCACGGGAGCGCGTCTTCGGGTCCGGTCACGATATCCGCGACGCCCAAGACTTGCCCGCGAGGCCGGACGTTCACCGTTGCGAATGCGTTTGACACGCCCGCATTCATAGTAGCACTTATCTGGTTCGTGGTAGTGCGCGGCGTCGTCCCCGTAAGCACGGTCGCGCGGAAGCGGATCGCCTTTTCTTCATTCGAAGCGACGGTTCCCAAGGAAAGCCCCGAGGCGGCGATGCCGTCAGGAGCCACGTTGTTGTTTATCGTCGTCGAACCGGGGACGTATGAGAGTTCCTGCGGGAGAATATCCCGAACGATGATCTGGCCGGCGGATGTGTCGGTGTTCCGCACGCGGATCTCGAACTCAACGGTATCTCCGCCCTGTGCCTCGATCGAGTTCGAATACGCGGTTTGGTTCAATGTCCGGTTCAATCCGGCTTTCGTGATAAGAAGTCTGGCGGGCGTCCCAACGGTCGTAGTCACGAACACCGTTTCCGAGTCATTCGCTACGCCGTTTTGATTTGAGCAGGTGATGCTATAGGTGGTGGTGAGGCTCGGAGAGGTCTGTTCCGACCCCGAGAGCGCTTTAGACCCGGACCATCCGCCCGATGCGGTGCACTGAGCTGCGTTCGCAGACGTCCATGTGAGTATCGAGGATTGCCCCTGCGCAATGCTCGAAGGCGAAGTCGCGAGATTCACCGTCGGCTGGAACGCGCTCACGAACACCGTTGCTTGCGCGGAGACGGAGCCTCCGGAGCCGCTGCAATTCATGGAATATGTCGTTGTCTGCGCGGGGAACACGGTTTCGTTGCCGGAGACGTTTCGTGATCCAGACCAGCCGCCGGAGGCGGTGCAGGAAGTCGTGTTCGTCGAAGTCCATGTAAGGATCGACGAGCCGCCCTGCGAGATACTTGTCGGATTCGCGTTCAGCGTAAGCGTCGGCTGATTCTGAACCACGCTCACCGTGACGGTGGCGTTCGCCTGCACCTGCTGGCCGGTCTGGTTCTGGCAGACGATGGTATAGGCGGTCGTTGAAAAGGGATTTATCGTTTCGCTGCCGGATAGATTTTTCGTTCCGGACCAGCCGCCCGCCGCGCTGCAGGTCGTGGCGTTCGTCGAGCTCCACGTCAAGACCGAGGATTGTCCCTGGGTGATCGTGGTCGGACTTGCGGCGAGCGTGACCGTCGGAGCCGGCGGTTGATTGACGTTAATGGTTACCGAATCGGTCCCGCTGCCTCCCGCACCGGCGCACTGAACCGTATAGGTCCGCGAAGAGGTGAGCGCCCCGGTCGATTGCGAGCCGGACGTACCCGTGAATCCCGAGGGGAATACGGTGCACGAGGTCGCATTTTGCGAAGTCCACGTGAGCGTTGCCGACGCATTGTGGTCGATATTTACGGGGCCATCGGAGCCGTTCGCTTTGATGTCCGCCGTCACCTGGGGAACATTTCCCACGTTCACGACGACCGAGTCCGTCGCTGTTCCGCCCTGCCCGCTGCAATTGAGGAAATATGTTTGCGAGAACGTCAGATTCCCCGTCGACTGCGACCCCGAGGCGCCCGTCCACCCGGTGGGCGAGACGCTGCAGGTCGTGGCGTTCGTGGAGGTCCATGTGATCGTGGCGAAAGCGTTGAAATTGATGGTTATCGGACCATCTTGGTTGTTCGCTTTGATGTCAGCCGTCACCTGTGGGGCATTGCTTACATTTACCGTCACCGAATCGGTAGCCGAACCGCCCGGGCCGTTGCAGGTCAGGGTGTACGTTTGCGAGCTTGCGAGATTCCCCGTGGACTGCGAACCGGAAGTACCCGTCCAGCCGGTGGGCGAGACGCTGCAGGTGGTCGCGTTCTGCGAGGTCCAGCTTATCGTCGCCGAAGAGTTGAAGGTGACGGTCACGGGGCCGTCCTGGCCATTGGCTTTGATATCGGCGGTTACATTTCCTGCCTGCACGTTTATCGTCACCGAGTCAGTCGCGTTACCGCCCGGGCCGGTGCAATTTACCGTATAGGTCTGCGAGTTTGTGAGATTTCCAGTAGACTGCGAGCCGCTCGTACCCGACCAGCTGCCTGGAGTGACCATGCACGAAGTCGCGTTCTGCGAGGTCCACGAGATGGTCGCGGATTGCCCCGACTGGATCGTGACGGGCCCGTCCTGGCCGTTCGCCTTGATGTCGGCGGTTATATTGCCCGCCTGCACGTTTACCGTCACCGAGTCAGTCGCGTTACCGCCCGGACCAGTGCAGTTCAAGGTGTATGTCTGTGAACTTGTGAGGCCTCCGGTCGACTGCGAGCCCGATGTGCCTGACCAGCCGGTCGGCGAGACGGAACACGATGTCGCGTTCGAGGAGATCCAGCTTATGGTCGCTGAAGTCCCCGATTGAATCGTGATCGGCCCGTCTTGCCCATTCGCCTTAATGTCGGCAGTTACGTTCCCTGCCTGAATATTCACCGTTACCGAATCCACCGCCGACCCTCCTGGGCCGCTGCAGTTTAAGGTGTACGTTTGCGATGCCGTGAGGTTCCCCGTGGACTGCGAACCGCTCGTGCCCGTCCACCCGGTGGGCGAGACGGAGCACGAAGTCGCGTTCTGCGAGGTCCACGAGATGGTCGCGGATTGCCCCGACTGG
>CAYJWW010000004.1:47443-49136 GCA_964374065.1 uncultured Candidatus Saccharibacteria bacterium
GCACGAAGTCGCGTTCTGCGAGGTCCACGAGATGGTCGCGGATTGCCCCGACTGGATCGTGACGGGCCCGTCTTGCCCGTTCGCCTTGATGTCGGCGGTGGGCTGGTTCGCACACACTGGGACACTGAACGAAGCTGAGGGGCTATGTGCGCCGTTAAAAATGCGGACCTGATATGCAGTTCCCGGCTGAAGGGTGAGCGTCGGAAGACTGCCCTGGTAGGGCGCAAATCCGGACGGCGCTTGCGTGGAGTTCGCGTTCCCCACATTCTTGTTCCAGAACGTGTTGAAGTTGTCGGTCGAAATATCCACATAGAACCCGTAGCTCGGATTCGGCGTTCCGGACCAGCTGATGGTTGCGGTGTACGAGCTGGATGAACAGGACGGAAGTCCGCTCACCGTCGGTTGCGACGGCGGTTGGACCGTCGCCTGCACGTTCACGGTCACCGAGTCAGTCGCGTTACCGCCCGGGCCGGTGCAGTTCAAGGTGTATGTCTGTGAACTTGTGAGGCCTCCGGTCGACTGCGAGCCCGATGTGCCTGACCAGCCGGTCGGCGAGACGGAACACGAAGTCGCGTTATTTGATGTCCACGAAATTGTTGCAGACGTCCCGGATTGAATGGTGATGGGGCCGTCCTGGCCGTTCGCTTTGATGTCCGCGGTGGGCGTCGGTACTGGCGGTGGTCCGCCCTGGTCCCCGAAAATCTCAAGAGTCGCGCGTCCGTATACCGGACCTATGGGGTTGCCGTTCCCATCGGTCGCGTTGCGCGCGATGACTTCCAAATTAAAACTTTGCCCGGCGCTGAAAAGGCTTGTGGGTATATCGATTATATTTGCGTCGACGCCAACGGTCGGGGGGAGCGAGAATACTTGCTGGCCGTTAATGTAGATTTCGCCGCCGTCATCGAGTACGGACTCGAGCCGCGCGCGCGTGATCGTCGCGCCGGATGGCACCGAGCAAGAAGTCGAATCCGTAAGCACCATGCCGATAACGCCTTCCTGCGTCTTGGCGGTACAGGTCACCAAAAGACTTTCCGCATTCGCCTGCGTGTGAAACACAACGCCAAACGCAGCGACGCCGCTTACTGCGAGCAAAGCCGTGGTTCCCAACACGAGGCGCCTCTTATTTCGCGCGTTAGGCTTCATAAATTTTTGCTTGCACACTATATCACTAAAGAATTTTACTGTCAAGTAATACGCTAAGCGTCGGACAATAGCCGGCTTCCCTTGAAATGCGTGAGCGATCCCAACCCGTGAGGGTCGGAATCGCTCGTTGTAGTTTCGCTTATCTGACCAGCACCCGGACCGACTGGTCGAGGCGCCCCGCGTCGCACGAGTTCCGCATGGTGATGTTGATCCACTGCGTGCTCGCGATGGGGAAGTTGTACCCCACGCCCGTGAGCTTGACCGGCGAGGGGCTCACGAAGGAGCCGCGCCGTTCGTAGATCTCGATGACCGGCTGTGGACCCACTGCGCCGTTGAAGAAGCATCCTTCGCGTGCGCTGTGCCATCCCCAGAGGAAGAACTTGAGGTTCGCTCCTCGGGAGACGGTGTAGCCGCCGTCGGCCTCCTTCGGCACTTCGCGCGCGCCGAGGCATGGGGAATCGATGTTTGCGTCCGGCCAGACGTTTCCCTCGCAGAGATTGTACGTCGTCCGCGCGGGCTGGCTGGGCGTTGGCGTCGGGGTTGGTGTCGG
>CAYJWW010000004.1:49236-56468 GCA_964374065.1 uncultured Candidatus Saccharibacteria bacterium
GGCGTCGGGGTTGGTGTCGGTGTTGGCGTCGGGGTTGGAGCCGTCGGTCCCGAACAACAGTCGTCCTTACTGCAGCCGGCCATGAGGGCGACTGCGAGAAGGACGGGAACAAGCATCCGCATCATCTGCCTCCTTCTTCGAATCGCTACCGGCCCGGCCAGTAGACGAGGTTGACATTGCCCCTCCAGTACACGCCGGGATATTCGAATCCGGCAAGGAGAGCCGTGAACGTCACGTTCCGGCCGAGTTCTCCCGCGAAGCCGAGACCGGCGCCGGGCGTGATGATCCAGCGGGAACCGAGGAGTTTCTCCGCTTCGGCTCGGTCGGCCGTGATACCCGAACTTCCTTCAAAGCGGCGATAGACGCCGCCGCTCACGCTGCCGGCGCCGAACGAGGCGGAGATCGCGGGCGTTACGGGCCAGCTTCGCTTAAGCCGGAACACTCGTTCCGCGCGGAACCCCGTGAACCGCACCTCTTCCGCGAATGCGGTGACGACCGTTCCGCGCGTATCGTAGCGCGTGTATGAGCCATCGCCCACCGAAGTGCGGAAGAACGCGATGCGGGTGAACGATGCGCCGGGTTCGCCCAATGCGATCCCGATATCGAACATCCGCCCGTCGATGCAGAGGAGCCGGCCGGTGATGGACTCGAGCGTCGCATTCACCGGGCGCGAGGAGAAATCCCCGAGCATCAAGCCGCCCGTGAGTCCGAACTTCCATGGTTGAGGATTGCGTTTCGGTTCCGGCTCGGGCGTCGGGGCGGAAACCGGCGGCGGGGGCGGCGGGGGAGGCAGATTCACCTCCTGATTCACGTTCACGTTCAGGATGACGTCGCCGCCTTCGCGCGGCACGCGCACCGTGGTCACCCCGGGGGTTTGTACAAGCTCCATGTCCTCCGCGGCGTTGCAGCATGCCTTGGGGAACCAGACGATCTTCCGCGAAGGAAGCTCGACTCTCCATGCGGGCGCTCCGCCGGGGATGGCAACGCGAACGTATTCCCAAAACCCCGAACCGAACACCATCCGCCGCAGTTCCTTGCCTTCCGGAAGTGTGGCGTCGGCGATGGAGGGATCGGACTCGATCGCCCCCCGCAAAATACTGCGGAGTGCTCCCGCGTCCTGCGGTGAAAAGCCCGCTTCGATAAGCCGTCGTTCGAAATCGCCCCTGTCTGCGAGCGTGACGAGCGCCGCCCGGTCGTCGCAATCCCTTTCGAATGGGTTTGCGCCGGGGCTCCGCCACTCGTGCCACGATGTCTTCGGCGGTGCCCCTTGCACCACCTGCGCCCGAAGAGCGGGCGCGATGGTCAAGAAGAATACGGCGTGGATCACCACCATCTGCGTCCGCGTTCTGGTCATTGAGTCCTTCCTTTGCCTTGTTCAGATTTTCGTACCGAGAAAAACTCACGCCACAATGTCATACAGATTGCAGAATGTCAAGGGAAATCCGCATACATCGCGCAGCGCAGAGAATTTTTCTTCGCCGCCCGCGGGGTATTGACTTCATATAGTGCGACTGATATAATAGGCGCACTTTCATGACCAGCCCTCATCGCATTCCGTTCGAGAGGATCGCGGCTGCATTACTCATAATGGCCGCTATTACGCCGTTTTCTTTTGCGCGGGTTTCTGCGCAACAGCCTCCGACGGTCGATACGTACGCTCCTTCGGGTGTTTCCCAGAACAGCGCGACCGCGAACGCCGTGATTAATCCGCGCGGGGCGCAAACGACCGCCTGGTTCGAGTTCGGGACCACTTCCTCGCTGGGCCTCACTACTACCGCCCAACCGGTGGGCACGGGTTCGAGCTCGCTCTCGTTCTCCTCGTTTATGGCCGGCCTCCAACCGAACACGACCTATTACTATCGAGCCGTGGCGCAGAACGCGTTCGGTTCCGCACAGGGTTCCGTCCTTAGTTTCGTCACCCTTCCGGCGAGCGGCTCCGCTCAGCCGATCGCGACGACGCAAGCCGCATCGGGAGCTTCGCAGACCTCGGCAACATTGAACGGCCAAGCGGGTCCGAACGGGGCGGAGACCGTCGTGTGGTTCGAGTTCGGCACCAGCCAGCTTCTGGGACAGCGGACCCCGCAGATATCCGTGGGCTCCGGGAACGCGCTTGTTTCGGTCTCGACGTTCCTTTCCGGACTTCAGCCGACCACTACCTATTACTACCGCATCGTTGCACGGAACGCGTTCGCGACGACCGAAGGCGTGATCGTGAGTTTCAATACGCTTCCGGGAAGCTCCAACTCGCTCCCGACGGCGGTGACGAGTTCCGCGAGCGGCATTACGAGAACCGACGCACAAATGAACGGGTATGTGAATCCGTTGGGCACGAACGCGACCGCTTGGTTTGAATACGGCACCACGCAATCGTTGGGCGCCCGCACGGCGAATCTTTTCGTGAGCGGCGTTTCCACCCCGATTCCCGTGGCGGTTGCGCTCTCGGGGCTTCAGCCGAATACTGCGTATTACTACCGCGTCTCTGCGCAGAATAATCTCGGGACAAGCCAAGGGAGCATCGTTTCGTTTACGACGCCCGCAAGCGGCGGGAGCGCCAGCGGGGGCGGCGGGGCCGGCTCCGGCCTGCGGCCGCTCGCTTTTACGTTCGGTGTCGAAGGCGCCGGCGAGACCACGGCAACGCTCCGGGGTTCCATTAACCCCAATGGATTGAATACGAACGGCTGGTTTGAATACGGGAGGACCGCGAATTTGGGGTCCATTCTGGGTTTTAATAACGCGGGTTCACCGGCCGCAGAGGTTCCCTTCACGATCGTCGTGCGCGGGTTCCGCCCCGGAACGACATATTACTATCGAATGGCGGGAGAGAACGTCGCGGGCAAGGGGGAGGGGAGCATCCTGAGCTTCCGCACGCTTGGTTCGGCCCCTGCGCCGGCGCAACCGGCCGCGGAAGAGGAACCCCGCGTTTCCGCATCGGCCCCGTCGGCGACCACGATCGGAGCGAGCGGCATTCAGGCGGGCAGCGCTTTGGTGAGCGGGTCGGTGAACCCGAAGGGCGGCAAGACCGACGTATGGTTCGAGTTCGGGCCCACCCCCTCGCTCGGATTCTCCACGGACAAAAAAACTGCGTCCGGAACGATTGATATTTCCGTTTCAGAGGACTTGAGCGGGCTCGCGGCGGGCACTTCCTACTATTATCGCGTGGCCGCGGAGAACGCGAAGGGCGTTGCGCGCGGCGCCGTGGTCTCGTTTCGCACGGGGATCGCGGCGGTCGTGCCCCAGGGAGACGGCATCGGTTCCCAGAACGTCACGGTTCGGGTTGCGGCGAACGTCGTCCAAAACGATTCGGGGGACGAAATGACCTACACCATCATCTATAAGAACGGCCTCGCCCTCCCTGTCACAAACCTCGTGGTAAAGGCTTCGCTCTCTCCGGACGTGACGTATATGGGATCCATTCCGACGGCCGCATCACAGGAAGGCAGTACTTTCTCGTTCCCGATCGCAGAGGCGGCTCCGAGTGCGGAGGGGGTCATCGTGGTGCGCGCAAAGACGAGGGAAACGAGCCGCGTGAGCGGAAGCATCCCGTTCCAAGTCGCGATGGAGTATCTCGATCCTGCGAAGAATCCCCAGATCGCAAAAGCGAATCTGAACGCCCAGCCGCCGAGGCGCGAGTTCCTTGCGGCAGCGAGGAGCTCCTTCGGGCACTTCCCGAGCGTCGCATGGTTCGCAGTGGCCATTCTTATTGCACTTGCCGGTTGGTATGCATTCCGCATACTACGGGGGCGGAACACCGGGAAACTCGACGACGAGTACCCCTCAGTTTCATCAATAAAAACATAAGGATTGGCGCGTTTGGGCCGCCATGATACAGTAATGATACGCGACCGGCATATGCCGGTTCGTTTCTATGAGTGGAGCGGAAATGGAAAACCTGCCGAGACACATCGTCATTGTCCCTGACGGCAACCGGAGGTGGGCGGAAGAACGCGGGAAATCGGCCGCGTCGGGACACCGCGAAGGGGCGAAAGTCGCAGAGAATATCCTGCGCGCCGCGTTCGATCTCAAGATTCCTTACGTGACGTTTTGGGGATCCTCCGTTGCGAACGTGACCGAGCGTACGCCCCTCGAAGTACAAGGGCTCTTTGAAGTTTTTCGGCAGTATTTCGAACGGCTCCTTCGGACGAAAGCGATCCACGAACATCGCGCCAGAGTTTCCGTAGTCGGGAGATGGGAGGAGCTGTTCCCTGAGCGGCTCAAAAAGCCGATCAGGGCGTTGATCGATTCCACAAAAGACTACACCGCATACCGGCTTACGTTCCTTATGGCGTACAGCGGTGTCGAGGAAATGACAGATGCGGTGCGGCGGATCGCGGCGTCGGCGCGGAAAAAAACGAATCTGAAGGTCACGGAGGGACTGATCAAAGACAGCCTCTGGACGCGGGACCTCCCGCCGGTCGATCTCGTGATACGCACCGGAGGCGAGCCGCATTGGTCTGCGGGGCTCATGATGTGGGACGTTGCGGAAGCGCGCCTGCACTTCACAAAAACCTTCTGGCCGGCGTTTTCACCCGCGGAATTCAAAGCCATCATCGGCCGGTACGCCAAAACCGAGCGGCGATTTGGCAAATAAGATGGAACGTATTAAATAGGGAAGAGTAAATTAGGGCCGGTAGTTCAGTGGCAGAACGCTGCTTTTGCAAAGCAGAGGTCGCGGGTTCGATTCCCGCCCGGTCCACCAAGCTCGAGCTCATTTTATCCGAAATTTCTGATCGAAACCATCCGCTCCGCCCCGGGCGGGGTGGAACCCCCCTCCGCCGCGCCCCCGCTTTTCGCGCCGTCGGGATTTGCGCCGGCGTTAGCCGGCGCCCCGCCTGATTTTAGCGTAACCTTGCGTTATTATATTAGAATATGCTAATATCTCTATATGGCTGATTTATGCGAAGCGATGAATAAGTTCGGCAAAGGCATAGGGTGCGCTCCGCGGTATCGTATTGCGGAAGCGCTGTTTTCCGGACCGAAGACGGTCAGCGAGCTCGCGGAAAAAACAAAGCAGTCCCAGCCGCTCGTGTCCCAGCATTTGCGCGTCCTTAAGGAAACCGGTTTGGTGCAAGACGAACGGCAAGGGCAAGAGGTGCTCTACACGCTTAACGCCGAACATACCATCCTCCTCCTCAAACGTCTTTCGGAGGAGCTTAAACCAAAGAAAAAACGAAAGACATAGCGTCGAATTATCATGTATCAAATTAACGTGTTGCAAGATCTATGGCACACAATACACCGCTTCACATCAAAATAATTTCCGGCAGCACCCGCGAAGGCCGCTTTAGCGACAAAGCCGCCGCGTGGATTGCCGAAGAAATGAAGAAACAGGAGGGCGTTGCGGTCGAAGTGCTCGACTTGCGCGACTACGAGATGCCGTTTTTCAACGAACCCGTGAGCCCATCATTCAAACAAGAACCTTACAAGAACGAAGCCGTTGCGCGCTTTACCAAAAAAATAGAGGAAGGCGACGCTTTTGTAATTGTTACGCCCGAATACAATCATGGTACGTCCGGCGTGCTCAAAAACGCGCTTGATTGGGTGTATCAGGAATGGAATAACAAGCCGGTTGCTTTCGTCAGTTACGGCAGTGTCGGCGGAGCGCGCGCCGTGGAGCAACTGCGTCTGAACGCCGTTGAACTTCAAATGGCGCCGATCAGAAACTCCGTACATATTCCCGGCGAGCAGTATTTCCAAGTGCTCTTCGGCAAAATGGACGCCAAAGATCTCTTCGCCTCGGTCTCAAAGCAGGCGGAGAATATGATTACACAGCTTTTGTGGTGGGCAAAAGCCCTCAAAACCGCCCGCGGATAAAAATAACGGCGCAGCCGCTTTATAATTTCGGCATATCGTCTATCCCTGCCTGCCGGACGGGCAGGCAGGGCAGGCCCCTCCCGCCGAGTTCTTGCGGGAACGGACGGGATTTTTGGCGGCAAATATCTTGACGAAAAGTATCAAATTCATAAAATAAAATTAAAAGGTCGAACGCGTATAAAAATATCAAAAAAGAGGCGAACGTATGTCATTAATTCCTTGGAAACCTTTCTCTGATCTGGATAAGTTTTTCGGCGATGACGATTGGCTTCTGCCCGTATTTCCGCGCGTGGATATGACCAAGCCGGCAATGGATGTGAAGGAAACGGATAAAGAAGTGATTGCCGAAGTGGAAATTCCCGGCTTTGATCCGGAAAAGGTTGATGTATCTGTCGAGGATGGAGTTTTGAGGGTGAAGGGCTCGATGGACGAGAAGAAAGAGGAAAAAGAAAAGGGATACTGGCGGAGGGAAATCCGCAAAGGCTCGTTTGAGAGAATGGTGCATCTGCCCGTCGCGGTCAAAGAAGACGCGGTTCTGGCAACGTATGAAAAGGGCGTTCTCAAAATCACGATGCCCAAAGCCGAAGCAAAGCCGTCTTCCAAAGTCAAGATACAGGTGAAAGAAAAATAAATCTCCGCACCTTCCCAGAATACTCTGCGGGAAGGTGCGGGGATTTATTTTGCGCCACAATCATCCGTTCAGCTGAAAGAACGGGTATTTTGATTTTGTTGTTATTTAAATCGTTTTCCCGACAAATTGTTACATCACGATCATTTTGATTATGACCATGCCGGACGCCGGTATATGCAATTTTCAGGATTTAATCAGCCAAAAGGTTAAGAAACCCCCTGTGGATAAAATGAAGGTTGCATCGAAAACAAGTATGAATTTTAATTCATATTATGAAGCGCGTTGACTTGGACAAACCCCATAAATTTTTCTTCGAGACGCTCGGCAGTCAGGCGCGGTGGGATATTATCCATCTCCTTCAGAGGGGACCGCATAGAGTCACTGATATTTCAGAAACGCTCGGCTATGAACAGAGCCTCGTTTCGCATCATCTGCGCCGGCTTGAGACCTGCGGATTCGTAAAAGTAAAAACGAATCGCACCGAGAGAATATACAAACTCAATAAAGAAACCATTGGGCCTCTTTTGAAATTGGTCGATACGCATGTAAATAAGTTTTGTAAAAAAGTTTGCGATACATGTATTAATAAAAGTAATCATTAAAACTATGGAAACATCTAACATACAAGCGAGAGAAAGAATTGCCCCGGAACTCGCTGGAGTAGTAGCTGGTTTTTTAGGGAGTATTCCGTTTATCGCGATAATGGTGCTCGTACCGATAACGCTATTCATGCGTCTGATGCAGTTGGCGATGCCGTTTATGCCACAAATTAATATATTCGGCTGGATGC
>CAYJWW010000005.1:0-44011 GCA_964374065.1 uncultured Candidatus Saccharibacteria bacterium
GGTAGAGCAACGCTTTCGTAAAGCGTGGGTCCCCGGTTCAAATCCGGGAGGTGGCTCATGATGGATAAATTCAGGTCTGAGGCGAGGAATACGGATGCGGGTGCCGAAAGCGAGGGAGTTGCCCGCGCCGAACTTAACGAGCGTCTTGCGGCCGCTTCCGAGTCCATCGCTTCGGAGGCGCATCCGGAGCGCAACGAAGATGCAGTGGTGAACCGCCCTGATCTCGGGCTTTTCGCGGTTTTCGACGGGATGGGAGGCCATACCGCCGGCGAAAGAGCGAGTGCGGTTGCGGCTCGATCAATCGTCGGAGGCCTCGAGGGGATCGCGCCGAATCAGTTCGCGCCCCACGTTACCTCTCAAGGCTGGGACGTCCTCTTGAGGAGCTGCATGAGGGATGCTCGCAAAATACTTCAAAGCTTGCAATCGGAGTATGAGGGAGCGCAGCGACCCCCCGACACCACCGCGCTTGTCGCAAAGGTATTCGAGCGGGAGGGAGAGTATTTTGTCGCCACTGCGAGCGTGGGGAATTCGCGGGCGTATCTCTTCCAGGCGGACCGCGGGGAGCTGGAGCAGCTCACGAATGACGACGATCTTGTGAGGAGGCACCCCGGGAGCGCGCTGTCACCGGATGCCCAGCGGGAGATCAGAGATCTTTTGGACAGCGTCGACGACCCGAATGTCCTCGAAAAGATGACATTATCGGGCCAGCGGCTCCGATGGTTCCACGAGCGGAGAAACATCCTTACTAATTCGCTTGCCAATTTCGATCCGGCCAGCCCGGACGACCTTCAGGTCGAGATAACGAGAGCGGAGCCGGGAGATACGCTCCTCCTCGCGACCGACGGATTGGATAATCTCACGACCGAGGAAATCAAGGGCATAATGAAATCAGCCGTTTCTCCGCGCGATGCCGTAACCGCGCTCACGGGCGCCGCGCACGAACGAGCGAAAAGTTCTCATATCCGTGCGCATCAGGACGATATTACGGCGCTTGCGGTCCGTATCGGGTAGGTTATAATCCGTCTTACAATGGCAGATCAACGCGACCTCGAAATCCTTGCTTCCGAAGCCCGCCGCTTGGGCGGGCGGCTTTGACCTTGCCGCAAAGGAAAAGGAGATCGGAGAGCTCGAAGCGGTCATGGCGGCGCCGGACTTTTGGCGGGATCGGCACGCTGCAGAGGTCCGTATCAAGCGCACGGGAGAACTTCGCGATGTGGTGGACCGCTTCCGAGAGATCGATTCGGCGATATCCGCGCTCAAGGAAAATTTCGACGAACGTGCGTTCTTTGACGCAAAGCGGAAATTCAAGGAGCTTGAACTGAGAGAGCTTTTTATCGGGAGGCATGACCGCCAGTCGGCGATCCTCTCCGTCTATCCGGGAGCCGGCGGCGATGATGCGGAGGATTGGGCGAGAATGCTGTTTGAGATGTACATGAAATATGCGGCGACAAGAGGATGGCGCACCGCGGTTCTCGACGATAATCCGAACAGGCGTACGCAGGAAATCAAGGGAGACTACGCGTACGGCTATTTACAGCACGAAACCGGAGTACACCGGCTGGTGCGGATATCCCCCTTCTCTTCGCAGAAGCTTCGCCACACGTCATTCGCGCTGGTCGAAGTGGTTCCGGACATTCCCGAGATCGATCATGCCGGTATCCAAATTCCGGAAAAAGACCTGAAGCTTGAATTCTCCCGGGCAGGCGGGCCGGGGGGCCAGAACGTGAACAAAGTCGAAACTGCCGTACGCGTCGTGCATGTGCCTACTGGGATCGCAGCGAGTTCCCGCGTCGAGCGGTCGCAGGCCCAGAATCGCGAGCGGGCGATGAAGCTCCTAAAGTCGAAATTGGTCCAGCTGATGGAGAAACATCAAGCCAAGGAGCTCGAGGAGCTTCGCACGAAGGCAAAGCCCGACTTCGGCCACGCCATACGGCATTATTTCCTTCATCCGTACCAGCTTGTGAAAGATGATCGCACGGGGGTCGAAACTTCGCGGGCGGAAGAAGTGCTGCAGGGGAAAATTGACCAGTTTGTGGAGGCTGAGGTAGAATTACTAGGTCAGAATGTAGAATCTAGAATCTAGAATGTAGAATCTAGAATTTTCGCGTACCATTACCTCCCCATCCTACATTCTCCTTACTACTTTCTATATTCTATTCACATGATCGCCTTTCAGAACGTTACAAAGACCTACAACAGCCACTCGACCGCGCTTGAGGATGTGAATTTCAAGATAAATCCGGGAGAATTCGTTTCGCTTGTGGGGCGTTCCGGTGCGGGGAAATCGACTGTGATAAAGCTTCTCATAGGGGAGGGGAAGCCGACCAAAGGCCGTATCTTTTTCGGGCAGTACGAAGTCAGCAAGCTGCGGGACAAAGAGCTGCCGGGATTTCGGCGGCATATCGGGATCGTATTCCAAGACTTCCGGCTTCTCTCCGCAAAAAATGTATATGAGAATGTCGCGTTCGCGCTTGAAGTAGGGGGCAGGCCTCAGCGAGAGATCGGCGAATTGGTGCCGCAAGTGCTCGACATGGTCGGGCTCGCGGATAAACTTTCAAACTTTCCCCACGAACTTTCTGGGGGCGAAAAACAGCGCGTTGCGATCGCCCGCGCGATGGTGCATCGCCCGGAGGTTATCATTGCGGACGAGCCGACCGGAAATCTCGATCCATTCCACACTTCGGAAATCATCAATCTTCTTCAAAAGATCAACCAATTGGGCACTACGCTGATCCTCGCGACTCACGACCGCGAGGTTATCAACGTACTTGACAAACGCGTCATCACGCTTGATCATGGCCGCATCATCCGGGACGAAGAAAAGGGAAAATATATCCTTGTATAAAAATGCTCACCGTACTTTCTCGAATATTGCATTACGGATTCCAGGCGTTTTGGCGGAATGCCTGGCCCTCCGCCGCGACCGTGGCGATTATGTCGCTCGCGCTTCTTATGGTGAGCGGTCTTTATCTCTTTAATGTCGCGACCAATGCGGCAGTGGACTCTATCCAAGAGAAGATCGATATCAGCGTATATTTCAAGTCAACGGCTCCGGAGGATGAGATTTTGAACATCAAACAGTCGCTTGAAAGTTTGGCCGAAGTGAAAACGGTGGAATACGTCTCGCGCGACCGCGCGCTCCAGATATTCAAAGAAGCTCACAAAGATGATCCGACGATCACGCAGGCGGTTGCGGAACTGAACGACAACCCGCTCGTTGCCTCCTTGAACGTAAAGGCGCGTCGTCCCGACCAATACGCGTCGATTGCGGGATACTTGAGCGCTCCGAACCTCACTCGGTTCGTCGATAACCTGAGCTATTCAAAAAATCAGGTGGTCATTGACCGCCTGACAAAGATCATCAACAACGTGAACCGGGGCGGGCTGGCGCTTTCCATCGTGTTCGCCCTCGTGGCGGGGCTCGTGGTCTTCAATACGATCCGGCTCGCGATCTATTCGAGCCGTGACGAGATCGGCATCATGCGCGCCGTCGGCGCTTCGAATAGCTTTGTGCGGGGACCCTTTATTGTAGAGGGCCTGATCGCGGCCGCGATCGCAGCCTTCGTGAGCACCATCATCGTTCTTCCCGCCGCATACGTCATTTCTCCGTATTTGAGCGTCTTTATTCCGGGGCTTAACGTCTTCCGCCACGTTACCTCGAATTTACTCACGCTGTTCTTTATGCAGCTTCTCTTTGTGGGCTTTATCGGGAGTCTCTCGAGCTTTGTCGCAGTGAGGCGCTATCTGAAGAATTGATTCCCGGCCTTCCATGGGTTCCCGGATGCGATTTTTTCATGACGGGAAAACCCTTTACCCCATACTCCTGAATCTTATCCGGGGGGCAAAGGAGGAGATTCTCCTGAATTTTTATACATTCAACCGCGACAGCATCGGGAGCGAGTTCCTTGGTTTACTTCGTGAAAAAGCGCGGGAGGGCGTTCGGGTGCGTGTCATCTTTGATGCCCTGGAAAGCCGCGGCATGACCGAAGATGTGTTATGCGATCTTGCCCAATCCGGCGTGTCGGTTAAGGCGTTCAGGCCGTTCCGCGCGTATTTTTTCAGGCACCCGATAACCTATTTCCGCCGCAATCACGTGAGGATTTTCGGGATAGATCGGCGCATCTTCGGGTTGGGCGGCATTTGCATCGGCGAGATTTACTTCGAACGGGATGATTTTTTCGTCATCCTCGAACTTTCGGATTTCCGTCCGATATCGAGTTTTTTTGACCGCCTATGGGTTCTTTCTGAGCGGTCGCGAGGAGCTTTGAAGAAGGCGATGGAACTTACGACACCCGAGGTGCGGGCAGGTATGACTCTTTTGGCCTCGGGGCCGATGCCGCAGGAGCAGAAAATCTACGAGTGGGTGCGAGACGCGGTTTGGGCCGCGAAGCGGCGCATTCATATCGTGAGCACATGGTTCTTCCCTCCGCGCGAACTCTTGTACGATCTTGTCAGCGCGGCGTCCCGGGGAGTCGATGTTTCGGTCGTAACTCCCTTTCGGACGGATAAGGAACACTATGACAAATTCCGCGCCTTGCCGATCCCATATGCGGTCCAAAACGGCATCGTATGGCATGGGGCACGGAACTATTTCCATCATAAGTTCGTGATCGCCGACGATGCGTGGTGTACGGGAAGCGCGAACTTCGACTTGATCGCGATGAAGCGGAACTATGAGCTCGATATTTGCGGCAAAGGAGGACCGATACTTAAGGAGCTTCAGCGGAATTACGAGCACCTTGTCGCTCGCAGCGAAACCGCACGAGCGGCCGAGACGGCGAAGCCCGGAAAGATGAAACTCGTTCATCGCCTATTTTATACGTTCCTGGAACGCGTGATATCCGTATAGGTCAGATGCGGCACGCACGCCCGTGCGTTTCGAAGTACCGCTGGTGATATTCTTCGGCGGGCCAGAATTTCGGGGCAGGGAGGATTTGCGTCACCACGCGGTCCTTAAATCTTCCCGATCGCTCCAAGTGCTCCTTTGAGCGGAGCGCCGCGCGCCTTTGTGCTTCGGAATAGAAGAATATTACGGAACGGTATTGATTCCCGATATCCGGTCCCTGCCGGTCCGGCGTGGTGGGGTTATGGATGTCCCAAAACACCTCGAGCAGCTTCTCATAGGATGTTCCGTTCGGGTCGAATACCACCTCCACAGTTTCCGCATGGCCCGTTGCCCCGGTACAAACCGCCTCGTAAGTAGGCGATTCGGCGGTGCCCCCGGCGTATCCCGAGACCGCGCGTATTACCCCCGGAACATTTCGAAACGCATCCTCGACCCCCCAAAAGCATCCGGCCGCAAAGGCCGCAGTTTCCATTTTTTTGTCTGTATCCATGCTCGGGTTATGCCCCATGCGGATCATTCCGGATTCGCGCGCTTTGTCCTCATGTAGCGATCCCACTGCGTGCGAAACTCCGCGGAGGATTCGAGCAGTTTCTCGAACGTGCCCGAGGCGACAACCCTGCCGTTTTTGAAGAAGTAGATTTCGTCGAACATCGGCAAGAGATGCAGACGGTGCACCGAGGCGATCACGGTTTTTCCCTTGAATTCGCGGAATATATTCGCGTAGATCCGGAGCTCATTCTGGGCGTCAACGCTCGAAGTGGGTTCGTCAAGAAGCACGATCGCCTTGTCCTCGCAGGCCAAAAGCCCGCGCGCCAAGGCGAGCCGCTGACGCTCGCCGCCCGAGAGATTCACTCCCTTCTCGACGATCGAAGAATTGAACTTTTTCGGCAGACGCTCTGCTACGTCCGTAAAACACGCCATGTCGGTAAAACGCTTTACATGATTCAATGCATAGGGGATGCCTATCGTGATGTTTTCCAGTATCGTTGTCGTGAATATTTCAGGATCCTGCGGGATCAGGGCGATGGCGTCGCTCACGTCCCCGAAGCCGCTCCGGAGGAGTTTGCCGTCAAGGTAAATCTTCCCCTGCCTCGGGTGATGGAGTTCGCGGATGATCTTCAGGAGCGTCGTTTTGCCGCTGCCGCTCTCGCCGATCAGAGCGATTCTTTCGCCTTTGCGGATGGGCATCGATATATCATCAAGATGGAGATCCCTGCCTCCCTCGGTATGATAGGAGAACGAGAGCGACTCGATTTTCAATTCGCGCCATTGCGGAGAAAGCCCCACCTGTCGGATATGTCTCCTGCGGCGGAATTCGTTCGATATTTCCTCCGCGTTCATCACGGCCGCCCGTTGGCGCACAAGATCGCTCCACATGTACGCGAAGCGGAAGAAAAGGCCGCTGATGTTTTGGACGTATCCATAGAGCGCATAGAGAGTTCCTACGAGAATCGCCGCTCCCGCGCCAAGGCTTGTGTAGAGGTAGGATCCCAGGATGGCAACGATCATGACGTTGCTCAACACGGAGACGAGGAACCACTTCGTTTCGTTTATCCTATTGTTTTCGTGGTACAGAGAAAGCGGCGCCATGATGCGCTTCATGATCGATTTCGAAACGAGCCGTTCGACTCGGAGTATGATAACCGTCGTAATGTTGCCTATAACGTCATAGATCCTTTCCGAGATCTTATTCTCGGCTCCGTATAGGTCCTTGTATTGCCTCACAAGGATCCGATCGAACGCCGCAATGAGCCAAAACGTAAGCGCGAAGAGAAAAAGAACCAGATATGCCGAGTGAAGATTGAAGTACACGAGCGCGATGTACGAACCCACGAGCCGCACCACGGACTCAATGACGGTAAATGTATCTTCTGCATAGCGATAGAGAGCGTTCGTGCCTTTCTCGATCTTGTCGATTGTGTCGCCCGAATGGTGATTGGTGTGCCACTCGAGAGGGAATCCCATAACACCATCCAATAGGTACTTTTTATAATTTGCCCGAACGAGAAACGCATTCCGGCGTTCGATGACCCGCGCGGGGCCGTGAAACGCCCAGAATGCGAGCCCCAATAAGACGAAAAGCGAAAGGAGGAATAGGAGGACGGGAAGCGTTTCCTGCGTGACGCCTTGTTCCTGGACCGTGTTAAGGATTTTCGCGACGATCAAGGGTTCCGCGAGGCTCGTTGCGTTTGCGATCAAAAAAAGAACGAGATAGAGAACTACGTTCTCGCGGTTGCCGGACGAATACTCCCAAACCTTCTTCGTGAGGTAAAGGATCGGATTGGTCTTCTGTTTTCTCGGCTCACCCTTTCGCATCGCTGTGGATTTTAGGGGACAGGAATATAGGAAGTTAAAAAGAACAAGGCGGGAATTTACTGTGGATCGGGATAGTTAAAGTTGGACGGCGATGAAGAGCGATATCAAGGCAAGAATGGCGTAGGGGAGCGTCACGTGCGCCGAAAATAGGTTCGACAGCGCAAGGCGGATGGCATGAACGGGGAGCTTCGGCGCCGTCGTTCCTTCGGGCAAGGCGCCGTCTCGAAAGAAGTATTCAAGTGGCTTCCCGACTTCGTCCCGGCGCCTCTTATAGTTCTGGCGGAAAGTCTTATTGAGCCCATCAAAACACCAGAATGCGAAGAGTACGACGACGCTCAAGGGCGCCACTTCGCTTCTGGCGACCTGGAAGGACCAGCCGGGCGCTGCCACCCAAAGTGTGATGGCCCGGGTTTTGGTCGTAGTCGAGAGCTGGTCGTATTTGTCCATTTGCGCTTGGGTGAGTTCAAGCTCCGCTTTGAGAATCTCAACCCGGGCCTCATCGTGATCCATAGCATTCATTGTAGCAAATCTCGGCGCCTCCTTCGCGAATCACGATCTTTCGATCGGCGCGGTATATCGGAGCGGACGGGCAGCGATGCCCATTTATCCGACTACCTCGAAGTCGCTTTCGATCGTAGGCAGAATTTTTTCGATGATCAGATGTCCGATGTTGAGTTTCTTGTAGAGTTTTTTCGCGCCTGTCCCCAGGATCCCCTTGAAGCACTCTTCCGCGTATCCGGCCTCGCTTTCTTTGCAGAGATCGAAGAGCGCGAGGATGCGCTTTTGAATCGGAGCCAGATTCTGCTCCGTTATTTCGGTATGCGAGTACTCTGAATCGATGAACAGTCCGATACCTCCGCCCAATCCGCGATAGCAGTGCGTTTTAACCTCCATTCTGCCCGCGGCCTCTGCATACTCCTTGCATACCCTGTGCCCGCCTTCGAAGTCATTGGACATGAACAAGGTAGCCGCTTCGTTGATGCCGACCCGATAGACGAAAAAGTCCTGACAGTCGTTCCGGTGGGAAGCGTCGGCCTTGTCGCATTCTTTGAGGAATTCGGCCGGGCTTGTTTTGGCGAACTCGTAGAACAGGAACATATTGTGCCCGATGCCGGTATAGCAATATACAAGCTCCTCTTCCGGCACGAACTTCTTGCATTCTTCGAACGGCGCATTCAGATCAACCTCTTCGGCTACGGTGTATGTGTAGGGACGATCCGGCGAAAGGCCGAATGACTGCGCTGCGGTTTCATCTAAGATTTTGAGGATCGAATACGTATGCGTGTCGTGGAGCAAGTGCCCTATCTCGTGAGCGCACTGGTGACTGCTCCCCTCGGGGCAGCCGGGGAAAAGAGAGGCCATGATCTCATCGGAAAAGTCATATGCAAGCGCAAGCCGTTTATAGAGGCCCATGACGCAGCCGCTCGTGCACGCGGCGCTGCAGTAATCGACGAGCTCCTTAGTCGATCCCCCCGCGCCTCTTTTTGCCACCGTGTCGCCCACGGCATGGTAGAATGTGTGGCAATTCGTGCCGAAGATGGCATACGAAACATCCGCGCCTTCGAAGTTCAGATATCTGTTTTTCTCGATCGATTCACGAAGGACGCGGAGATCGGCGGTGGAGTAGGCCGCAAGCGCCTTTTGGTAGCAGGAAAAGCGAAGTTCCTTTTCTTTGCGATTGCACCGGGAAACCTCGGCGGCAAAGCGCTCCTGGGCATTACTCAATACACGCGAGAAGCCGAAGAAGGCGAGCGCGAGTCCTCCGACGAGAACCGCAATAAGAGCATATTTGGCGCGCATACGCATAATTATATAATGGAACGGTGAAAATTCTGTCCTGGAACGTCAACGGCCTCCGATCAGTGTACCGAAAGAACTTCTCGGCATGGCTCGAGGCATGCGAGGCCGATATCATCTGCCTACAGGAAACAAAAGCCCAGCGGGAACAGTTCCCGCAGGACCTTTTCTCGTGGGCAACCTATCGGCTGTATTCGAACCATGCGGTGAAGCTCGGCTACAGCGGAGTCGCCGTTTTTACGAAAGAAGAGCCCGCCGTTGCTTCATATGAACTCGGTCTTGACCGCTTTGATGAAGAGGGGAGAATGATCCGGTTGGATTACGCGAACTTCACGATTCTAAACCTCTATATCCCGCACGGCGGGAGGGCGAAAGAGAATCTTGAATATAAACTCACGGTGTATGAAAAACTGTTCGAGTATATCGGCCGGATCCGGAACCCGAACATATTTCTCGCCGGAGATTTCAATATCGCGCGCGAGGATATTGACCTTGCATACCCGAACGAGAACCGCAGCAACGTGATGTTCACGGCGGAAGAGCGGGAGAAGCTCGACCGGCTTATCGCGCTGGGCTTCACGGATACATTCCGAGCGTTCCACCCCGAAGGAGGGAATTACAGCTGGTGGCCGTACATGGCGAACGCCCGCGCCCGCAATATCGGCTGGAGGATCGATTATGTATTCGCGTCGTCGTCGCTGCTCCCCCGTATTACGAGCGCGTGTATAGAAAAAGAAACGCCCGGATCGGATCATTGTCCAGTTGGAATTGAACTGACAGCAGGAGTTTTCGGTGGTACACGCAAGGCAGCGGCTCGCGTTGTAGCGAGCAAAGCAACGGCCGCTCACGGCTGACGCCACAGCGTCGGGTACCACTTCGGGACGCTCGAGCATGCGTTCATGCTGATTCGCTGATCTCATTGCCGCACAACTGTCTCCATCATGGGTTCCAACCAAGGAGCTATTCGCATTTCGTGCTATACTGGAACGAGAAAGGTCGAGATTATCTTCTCAATACATGAGGGAATTTTCCTTGATTGTTGCGGTGTTCGTTATGGCAGGTTTTGCCGTGCCGGCCGCATTTGCGCAGAATGCTACTTCGACAAAACCCCTGAAGCCCCAGATCCTCCTGCCGCGGAAGCCCACGAGCACGCCGGAACGGAAGCCGACGAGCACGGTGCCGAAAAAGGAGGATATTGATTTTGCGTGCGTGAAAAGGGCCGTCGAAAAGCGCGATAGCGCCATCGGTTCTGCCTTCGATGCGTTCCATTCAAGCGCGGCTTCGGCCCTAAAGGCCCGACGCGATGCTTTGAGCATTGCCTGGGGAGGCCCGACGGTGAGTAAAGATGCGGTAAAAACCGCATGGGACGCCTATAAAGCGGCGGCGAAGCGCGCTCGGGAGGCGATGAAGAAGGCGCAGAAAGACGCATGGGCGGCGCATAAGACCGACCTCAAGGCCTGCCGCGGCGGTTCGTCCGTCACGGAACCGGGGGGCGGCGAAGGCGCCGATGCGAACTTGTAGAAAGCGGCGAAAGAATGTGCGATAAACCAAAAACTGCCCGGCGGGCAGTTTTTGGTTTATCGCTCGCCGATCGCTTCTTCCAGGCGCTGCCGCTCCCAGAGTTTTCGGAACGTTCCTTTTTTTCGATAGAGCTCCGAGAACGTTCCCGACTCGGCGATGCGTCCGCTCTCGATGAGAATGATCCGGTCCATTTCGCGGATCGTGGTAAGGCGATGGGCAATGACGATCGCGGTAACGCCTTTGAAGAACCTATGAAGCGACTCGCCGAGCGTCGCCTTCCAGTCCTTCTTGCGGGCCTGCATTCTCTCGAAGTCCATCTGCCAATTCCGAAGGAATGAGAGATATTGTTCGTAGGTATCGAACGTATCGCCGCCGTGGAGCGTAATGATTTGGCGTCTCATGCCCGTCGTTATTTACTGCAGCTTGTCGCCGATTCGCACGGAGGGCTTTGCGGGAACCGCAAGGACCCACCCTACGCCGTCGCTGTTCTTGAACCCCAGCGTGAGCACCTCTGAAGCGAAAGGCCCGATCTGTTTCGGCGGGAAATTCACCACGCATATCACGAGCATGCCCAGAAGTTCCTCTTTCGTATGCGCCCCCACCGCCTGCACGCTCGAGCGTTTTGTGCCGAGGTGTTCGCCGAAGTCGATCGTGAGCGTATAGGCGGGCTTCCTTGCCTCGGGGAAATCCTGAACGTCCGTGATCTTCCCAAGGCGGATGTCCACTTTATCGAAGTCCTCGTAAGAAATGGTCATGAAAGTATTTCTGCGATGACTCTCGCGGGCGCTCCGTCGAGTTCGAGCTTTATCGGGAACGCATACACTTTAAATTGCTTCCCTTCGAGCAATGCGATGTTCGGTGACAGATTTTCAATGATGAGTACGCCGTTTCGCAAGAGAATGCGGTGAGAGGGGAATGGCTCGTAATCCGGACTGCACGCATCCACCCCGATCATTTTCACGCCCTTATGCACCAGGTATTCCGCGACGGCTTCCGGCATCGCCGGGTATTTCTCGTAATACGCGGATTCGTGATAGGCCCTACCCATGCCGGTATCGAAGAGAACGATGCTCCCGTTCTCGATAGGCGCGCGCGCTATCGTTTCAAGATCGAATCCATTTTCCAGTTTCACGTACGCTCCTTTGCCGCTCATGCGCTCGATCGGGATCTGGTCGATGGTCTTGCCTCCGGAAATCATATGCGCCGGGGCGTCCACATGCGTGCCCACATGGGTTCCTGCGCACACATAGTGGTCCTCGTACCCGTCCTTCCCTAAAACTCCGCCGGGCTTTATGGCCGTTCGCGGGTCGCCGGGGTACGCAGGCGTGCGTTCATTCAAAGGCACGGAGAGATCGATTAAAATCATTGAGTGGTGAATGTTTCTTCGGGAACTTCCATGCGGTTGTCGTGGAAAAATCTCGTATCGAAATAGAACATCCGCCTCGGTACCGCTTTCACGAGCCGCCAAGCGGCATCCGGTTTTACATACTCGGGAGGGGTATAGTCTGGTTTTACGGGTCTCCGCGCATGCGTCGCGGTAAAGTACGTCGCGTGCGCGTGGGCGGCTTCGGCAAGCGTTACGGGCTTTGCATCAGCTTCTAGTTGTATCCCGCGGACGTCTCCTGGGGGTTCTTGCGTGGTGCTATAGATTGCGATCGCGATGCGGGGGTTCGCCTCGAGGTTTTTCATGTGCTTCGATTCCGGTTGAGAAATGAAATAGAAATGGAAGTTTTTGTCGTATGCGAAATACACCGGGCAGACCCACGCGCCGTCCGCGCCGTGGGTTCCGAGGGACATATATTGGGTAGTATCGAGGCATTCGATGATGTGACCTTTCCAATCGAATCCGGGATGCGGAGAATGGTTCATGGCGGAAGATCTGGGTAGGTTTCAATATACATCGCGCTCCTTGATATGAAAAGCGGCCGCTTAAGGCGGCCGCTTTGTTTTCCCGGATTTCAAAGTGCTCAGTGCGGTCCCGGCGGACCGATCGAACGTACCGCGAGTCCCTGGTCGTCCGCGAGCCGGCGAAACGTCGGGGAGAGGGCGTAGAGCTCCTCGAAGGAGTGCGCCGCCGCCTCGACCTGCGAATCGCCGTTTTGGATCTCTTCCGCAGGCCGCATGACGACGAACCGGTCGCAAAGCCGGAGCGTGCTCAAACGATGGGCGACGATCAGTGCTCCCATCTTTGCGTGCATCACGCGTGCAAGCCCCTCCTGCACTTCCTTTTCGGTGGTCGAATCGAGGTGCGAGGTTGCTTCGTCCACGATCATGAATGTCGGGTGTTTCATCGCGGCGGCGCCGATTACGAGCCGTTGCGCCTGTCCGCCGGAAAGTTTGAGCCCGTTCCTGCCCACGAGCGTGTCGAGGCCTTGCCTTAGCCGCTTGCCGAAGTCGATCTTCAGGAGCCGCATAAGCTCCCAAAGTTCGGCGTCGCTCACGCGGCGGCGTTCGTCTTCCGGCAGCGCGTACATGAGGTTGTCCCGGAGCGTTCCGTCGAATATCTGCGCGTGCTGGGGGATGTATCCCACGCACCGCAGCCATGACGCAAGGTCAAGTTCGCGGAGGTCCGCACCGTTGATCCTGATCGTCCCGCTTTGAGGGTCCATGTATCGCAGGAGAAGACGCATGACCGTGGTCTTTCCGCATCCGCTCCCGCCCAAAAGCGCGACCTTCTCTCCGCGTCCGATCGCAAAGTTCACGTCCTTCAAGACGACCCCTGATTCGTCATCTTGCATCTCCTCGCGGTACGAGTGGGAAACATTATCGAGGCGGATTTCTATCGGTCCTTCTCGGTCGATCTCGATGCTCCCAGATATTACGTCGGGAGGGAGGGAAACCGCCGCGATCATAGAGCGTACCGACGGAGCGTTCCAATTCAAAGCGTGTTCGACATGGCCGACGCGCCAGATGTTTTCGACTACTTGCATGCTCCAGAAGAAGAGCGGCAGAAGGAGCGAGACATCCCACGCGCCGCTCCGGACGCGTGAATACCCGTATCCCAGAACGGCGAGGAATCCGAAGGCTCCCGTTCCTTGCCGGAGCATGTTTTGGCGCACGAACCACAGCCAGAACTCTCGGTCGACCCCGATCGCCTTATTGAACCAGCTATCGGTGTGCGTTCGCTCCTCCTCGCTTCGGTTGGAGTTCTTCACGCGCTCCGCCTTTTCCCAGCGTTCGACGCGATACCGGTTCAATTTGCGGAATTCCGCGTCGATCGGGGTGCACACCTCCATCACGCGCTGGTTTAAGTACAGCGTGTAGAGGAGGTAGACGAGGATAGGGAGCGTCATTATAAGCCCCGCCGCAAGCGAGAGCGTGAAGAGCAGGGCGTAGGAGACGGCGAGCGAGAGGAGCGAGGGAATGCCTTCAAAGAGAAGCATCCCTTGGAGGTCGAGCAGGCGCCAGCGTCCCTTGTCGATATTCGAGACCGCAAGGAGCGAGGACTCCCGGATATGCTGGCCGGCTGATTTCGCGAAGAACTCCCGCGTGATGCGATCGTCGATCGCACCCCAGTTCAATCCCAAGATCCACTCGCGGGCCGTCGCGTACCGGTAATCCGCGAGCTTATGGACGGCGATGCACGCCGCCGTAAGGGCGAATCCGAAGAATACTTTTCCGGTCGCGCCCGAGTGCGTACCTTCCACGATGATGCCGAGCGTCCTCGGCAGAAGGAGATAAGCCACCGTCGCGATAAGGAGCGCCGCGACGAGGCCGGGGATTCTCCGTTTGCTCCCTTCGGGCATCACGTTCCATGCCCATTGGAACACGTCCATAATCTCCATGCTCGCGCGGAGATATTCACGCCACGTGCGCGGTGTCCGCCTCAAATCGCGTGCGTCTTCGTCCATTGGTTGATCCCTCTCCATGTGTTGTGAAAGAACGGTCTGTCCGCCCGCTGACTGCAAAACACAACCACCTCGCGCATGCGAGGTGGTTGAAGGACTCATGGAAAGTGGATCTTAAGTACTCGGACCACCCCGCGTATGCGGGGTATTTTGATATGCAGCAACTCCGGCATTCGCGCCGAAAACAAGCGCCCCAAAGACGAACGCGGGGGTACGCCGGATAAGGTTACGCGGTTGTACGATCTGTTTGATCATTGCGGTATGTTTATATCAATCTTTCCAATCGGTGTCAAGGCTAGCGTGCCAGCGTGCCGATCAAAAAGAGATACGCGACGAAGAAGACGAGCCACAGCGCGCTCTGGAGCACCATAATAGCCGCCTCCTTCCTCTTCCCATCCAGGAAGAGGTGGATGGGGTATCCGAGCAGTAAGCTGCCCGATAGGAGCGCGGAGAACACGAACACGAGTAGCAATGAAGACATTCCGATCAGAGGATTATCCACTCGTGCGGGGAGCCATGCCTCCGCGTTCTGGACGACAATTGCGAAAATCACCACATAAAACGCGAGCCCTGCGGCCTCTAGGAACGCGACGAAATCTTTTGAGAACTTTTTTGGCATGTTATTTCCATACTACAACGTGGTCCCCAAAATGTGAAAGCCCCGACCCTCGGACGAGGGTGGGGCCTTTCGTGAATTAAGGAGAGGAGCCGTCTTACTTGCGGCTCTCTTCCCAGAACGCGCGGAGCGCCGGGATGATCTTCGCGGGTTCGCGCGAATCGAGAATCCGGCGCAGTTCGCGGCCGTTCTTCCGCGTGAATCCGCATGCGTTGTGGCGCGCGAGGCGCTCGATGAACGCGACGTCCCACTCCTTGGCGAATGCGACGACGAGCGATACCACGTCCTTCCAATCCTGGGGCCGCGGCCGCCGCACGAATTTAGAGCAGAAGAGATATTCCGGCTTCAAGACGATGACCCGGAACTCCTCCTGTGCGTACCGCCACTCGACGATGTCGAGGCAGCTGGCGATCAGGTGCCGGCGCGAGCACGAGATCACGCCGAAGTAGTCCCGAGGAGTCACGGCGTCGGTGTCGATCTGTGCGGGCTTGGGGCCCACGAGAACCGCGTCGATGTCGTGGTGCGGGCGCTTGACGCCGGTCAAGAGTTCCACCGCCCAGCCTCCGCCCAAGACCCAGCGGATGTTCCCGTCCGCATCGAATTGGTCGAGGACGAGAAGCAGATCGTAGAGATCGCTCGCAGTGCCGCCTTTCCCGCCAAAGAACTCCGGCGCACGGAGCATCTGGCGGAGCGCGATCATCACTCGCGGCTTCTTCCGTTGCGCGAGGAGAAGGCGCAGCGCAATCTTCACGTCCTGCGCCGCGTCCGCGCCCTGGAACTTCATCCGTTCCGCGGCGGCGATCATATCCAAAACGAACGCCGCGTGCTCTGCGCCGCATTCCCGAATGATTGCGCGCGCAACGGCGTAGGCGTTGTGCCGTTCCTCGGCAAGCCGGAGCGACTGGACGAGCCGGATCACCTGGTCCATGGTAAGGACCTGGGCCAGCCGCAGTTCATGGACGAGCGTCACGATCTGCTCGAGCGAGAGCGCGAGCGTCTGGCGCAGCGTGAGGTATTGGCCGACCGTCTGGGCCTGCCGGGTGCCGATACTCTGACCGATATGCATCCGATCACTCCTCTCTAAGTATAGGGTCGCGGGTTGCAGCAAATATAATACGAAGAACTGAGAAACTTGTCAAAGGACGTCCTTTTCTGGATCAGACGTCAATTCCCTTGATTTTGTCTGCATATTCCGCTAGTATCCCCATGCGCCGCAGGGAATGCGGCTCTTTTTATGGAATCGATACGCAACATCGCCATCATCGCGCACGTCGATCACGGCAAGTCGACGCTTGTCGACGCGCTCTTGAAGCAGTCCGAAACCAACCTCGGCAAGCTTGCCGCGGCAGAGCTCATCATGGACTCGAACGAACTTGAGCGGGAGCGCGGCATTACCATTTTTTCGAAGAACGCCGCGGTGATCTACAAAGGGATAAAAATTAACATTATCGATACTCCCGGACATGCGGATTTCGGCGGCGAGGTGGAACGCGTGCTCAATATGGCCGACGGCTCCCTGCTCCTCGTCGATGCCCAGGAAGGACCGATGCCGCAGACCCGTTTTGTGCTCAAGAAGGCGCTCGAGGCAGGGCATAAGATCGTGGTGGTCGTGAACAAGATCGACAAGCCCAACGTCCGCGTAAATTATGCAGTTGAAAAGGTGGTAGAGCTTTTTATGGATTTAGGAGCCACGAACGAGCAGTTGAATTTCCCCATTCTCTATGCGGCAGGAAAGCTTGGCGTGGCCGGTGTCGCGCCGGACCTCGCTTCTATGGAAGATATAGTTCCTCTCTTCGACGCGATTCTTAAGTATGTTCCGCCCCCCGCGGTTCAGGCCGAAGCGCCCTTTCAGATGCTCGTGGTTTCCATCCACTACGACAACTATCAGGGGAGGATAGCGGTGGGCAGGATTTCGCGCGGGATGATGGAAAGCGGCTCGACGGTCGCGCATATCCGCGCCGACGGATCGGCGAGCAATCACAAAGTTGCCGGACTCATGACATTCCTCGGGCTTGCGCGCGCTTCGGTTTCGTCCGCGCGCGCGGGCGATATCGCGGCGGTTGCGGGCATTCCGGACGTGATGATCGGGGATACGCTCGCCGACGCCGAACATCCCGAACCGCTGCCGCCGATTTTGATCGAAAAGCCGACGGTGAAGATGATATTTTCGGTGAATAATTCTCCGTTTGCGGGGAGAGAAGGGGAATATTGCACTTCGCGCAACCTTCGCGAAAGGCTCATGAAAGAACTCGATAATGATGTTGCGCTTCGGGTCGAGAGCGGGAATTCGACCGATGAATTTGTGGTGAGCGGCCGCGGAGAGCTGCATCTCGCGATATTGATCGAGAAAATGCGCCGCGAGGGATACGAGCTTCAAGTTTCCCGCCCGGAAGTCATATTCAAGGAAGAAAACGGCCGCGTATGCGAACCGGCGGAAGATGTATGGATCGAAGCTCCGGAGGCGCATTCCGGGCTCGTCATTCAAAAAATGAGCGCCCGCAAAGGAGAGCTAAAGAATATGAACGTGGAGAACGGGGTCGCGGCATTCCACTTCTTCATCCCCACGCGGGGATTCATCGGTTTCCGAAGCGAGTTTATGATCGAAACCCGCGGTACCGGCACCGTGAACTCGCTTTTTGCCGGTTATTTCCCGAAGTTCGAATCCATCGTCGCCGGTCCTCACGGGTCGCTCGTCGCGCATGAATCCGGCACGAGCACGGCATACGCGCTCTTGCGGGCGCAGGAAAGGGGAGTGATGTTCATCGGCCCCGGAGCCGAGATCTACGAGGGACAGGTGGTCGGCGAGAACGCAAAAGCCGAGGACATTGTCGTGAATGTCTGCAAGCAGAAACAGCTCACGAACTTTCGCGCGAAGACCGACGCGGTGACGGACGATCTCGTCCCGCCGCGCGTGCTCTCGCTCGAACAGGCGGTCGAGTATATCGGCGCTGACGAGCTTGTGGAGGTGACCCCAAAGAGCATCCGCCTGCGGAAGCGGATCCTGCGGAACTCGTTACGCTAGAGCCGCCGCGAGGCGATTTCGCCGCTACCGCCGCGATCTCGCTTTTCGGACCAGGATCTTTATCCGAAAAACCGTCGTTTGCCAGAGCAGGCGAAGAATATATTGATATTTTTTGAGGCGCCAAAGGGATCTCATAGGAATTCTGCTTTATAACACTGGTCGCAATACACGATCTCCGGTTGTTCGGGCGCATAGGTCGTTTCGAACGCGTTCGGACAATGCCCGCTCGTATGAAAATGTTCCGCAGTATTCCGATATTGGTAGTTCGTCGCTGGTTGTATGTCGCTTGTCCTTCCTCCACACATGCACCGCCGTTTCCACAGGTCGAATCTGTTTCGCCACCCTAGCCGCTCCGTGATCCTGCAGTTCGGGCAGAGACGGGGGAGCGCGACGTTCATTTCTCGGTGAAACTCCAGCTCCTCGCGCGTGATCCGAAATGCGGTAAGGCACTGTTCATTGCATTCTCCTTGGTGTACGCAGGCGATGGTTTCTTTAAGAATCGCATCCGTCGTGTCCTTGATATGATCAGGTATATTTTCCGGTTGCATCGTAATTCCATATGATCGCTCCTGCGGATCGTGCCATGTCCACCCTTCTTCGAGAACCTTTTCTTTCGTTTTCGGATACCACGGGAATGCGAATGTTTCGTTGTAGGCGTACGCTGAAAGTTCTATCGGAAAGAATTCGCCGAATCGATATTCGTGCCCTTTCCGGTCAACATACGGCATCTCGGTCATGTGCGTCCTTATCCTTACCATGAGTGCCTCATACTCTTTCGCGTCGTACTGCTTATTCAGGATGCAATGCCGCTTATTCCGAAGCGCGATGCATCCGAAACTATCAGAACAGTTATTGAGCCAGTCGGAATAGTAGATGTTTTGCGATTCGCCGACTCCTGTGGAGAAGAAAACCCGCTGCGCTTCGGTAACGCCAAAAACTTCGTAGAGTAATTCGCACATATCGCCGCTTCCGCTCACGTCGTGGCTGTCCTTGAGATTCAGGCCCGCGAAATAGGTATACTTGCAGTTTTCTACGCCGTCCAGGACCGAAAAGCAGGTTTTGCAGTTTTTCGCGTCTCGTATAATATCGCCCGTCACGTCGCGGCTTGAGAGCACGTGCGCGTACCGATGAGGGAGCGAAAGATATGATGCGCGGAACTTTTCTTTTGCTTCCTCGAGCCGCTTGGAGCTTCCGAGATCCCAGTACGCGAGCTCTCTTGCGTACTCCTCTTTTGAAAGTTTTTTATTGAAGAGGCAGTACTTCTGCTTTCGGAGATTCACGCATCCAAAGCAGTCCGAACATCCAACGCAGTCGAAGAGGAAGGAAGAATCCAAGCACTCGTCCGCAAAGTAGCCAAACCGCACCCGGTAGAGGCGGTTGCAGTGCAGCGTCTCGTAGGCATGATCCGAATTGTCTGTAACATATGAATCGAACGTGTTCCGCGAAAGGAGCAGTGCGTAGCAGTACTGCGAATCTTGCGAAAAATAGCTCCAAAAAACAAAATAGCAGTTTTTGCAACTTTTGCAGGCGTGGGAATATTCGCTCTCCACGATGTGTGTCCCCGTAAGCGCGGGACGGGGGACCGCTTCCATGAGTGTTCGGTATTGTGTGAAAAACGGTTGGCGAAAGTCGTAGTCGCGGCCGTAATCCATCCGGTCCCATTGGTCCGATCTCCAGCACTCGCGGCAATAAATAGTGAACGGGCCGCCGGGCGCATGGATGCTCACGACCGATTTTCCGCACAGCTTGCACGTGTCGCGATAGAGCGTTTTCTCCTCCCGCCGCGCCATGCGGCGCATGTTCCTGCATCCCGGGCACCACGTGGGCGGAGGAACGTCGATCTTTTCGTAGAATTGGAAGTCTTCGGGATCGATCGGAAACGACCGTTTGCAGTTTTGGCAGATTCTTGTTTCGGAACTCATAAATTTCTCCTATTCCACCATTCGCGCGAATTAGAGAAAGCAGGTTCAGTTTCCTTCGGCTGCTTTCTTAATCTGTCGGTAATGATGGCCGTAGTGGCTGTAGTCGCCGGTTTCGGAAAGCCAGGAAAATAGTTCCGGAAACTTTTTCAGGTTATCCTCGCCGATCCGCGCAATCTCCTTCTCGACTTCCCGCTGCCAGCGCTCCCATTCGGCGATCAATTGCTCGGACGTACAGTTTTTATAGAAATCCACGCTCTTCTGATTGAATTCATCATAGTCCTTGACGCCGACCCACCAGGGCGGCTGTTTCGTTTCATACGCCCGCCGGATCGCCTCCGCATCGCCCTTCTCCCAGCCCACCATGTGCGCCACAACATCCTTTACCGTCCACTTCGCGGTGGCCATCTTATCCCAGTCCTCGGGTTTCAAGGTTTTGAGATAGGGGATGAAGTCGAGTTCCGGCATGAGGATTAAAACGCCTTTCCGAAGTCTTCCCAGCTTACGATATCAGCCCACCAGCGGAGCGCGGTTTTCTCAAGAACGGCGTTCTTATCCTCCTCCTTGCCGCTCGCGTGGTCAACCGCCTCGCGGATGACCACGGGCTCAAAGCCCCGCCATCGGAACTCTTGGACCACAGAGAGCACGCAGCAGTCGATCGTGAGGCCGAAGATAACCGGCGTGGTTTCTTGGGGTATTCCGATATTCTTCGCGACCCATTCGCCGAAAGCGGAGGGATCCGGATAGGGGAGGCCAGGCGCTTTTTGCCCGTCGCCGATATGCTCGCGGATCCAGATGGGGGAGTTCATGCACTTCACCCACGTTGACTTTACGAGTTCCTTGGGAACGAGCGACTCGTAGCCCCACGTGCCCGGATGGCATCCGTCGCCTCCGTCCCCCGGGCGCGGCTGCCGGTAGTCCGAGATGATCTCGTTTACTCTAAATTCGTGTTCCTTAAAGAATGGGAAGAGAACGCTCCGCAGAAATGCGAGCGACGGCTTCGGCGCATAGAATTTTCCGCCTTCCGACGCGAACTCGTTTTGGATATCGACCGCGATGAATTCTTTCCGTTTCATGTTCCGCCGTGCGAAGCTCTTTCTTTTAAGCCCTTCATGTATTCGTCCTTGAGCGTGCGGTACGTCGCGTAGTCATCCGGGTACTTCCGGGAGAGCGCCACTTTGAGTTCGGAGTACGCCTTCACTTCTTCGGGGTGGGAGCGCAAATAGTCGCGCAAAGCGAGCATCTCGCGCACATGAGGGTGCCCCGCCTGGAACACGTGCACGTTTGAGAGGAGTTCATTGTCCCTCATGCGCCGGAAGAGCGTGGAGTCCGCCGACACGTACCCGGGGAGATATTCGTACCCGGCTTGCTTCATTTCCTCGGTGTGCCTCGCGGCCGCGGAGAGGTCCTCGACTGCGACCAAAATATCGATCGTCGGTTTCCCGTCCATACCGGGGACGGCGGTACCCCCGATATGTTCTATCGCAAGCGCATCCCGTCCGAAAATGCGCGCGATTGCGTTCGATTCTTCCGCGAACTGCCGCGGCCACGACGGATCGTACGGCTCGACGCGGTATTTACGGTCCTTGTACTCGGCTTTCATTTACGTCTTTTTCATGCCAAGAGCCTGCTTATTCTTTCAGAGACCTGTTTTTTCCGATCGCGAGGTATGATATGCGTTTCTTTTCCGGGAACTTTTCGATCGCATAACGAAGGGCGGTGCGCGGCATGCGTCCCGCGTGCCGTTCTAGGAAGCGCTCGAGCGCAGGGAGCGAGCGGTTGCCGACCTCGCGGAGCATCCAGCCCGTTGCCTTGTGGATCAGATCATGCGTATCCCGGAGGAGCAGCTTTGCGATGAGGAGGGTGTCGGCAAACTCATTCTCGCGGATGAATGCGAAGGTTGCAAGAATGGCGATCCGCCGATCCCACAGGCCCGGCGATCGTGCGAGCGCGTAGAGGGCCTTCCTGTCTTTGTTATAGAGGTAAGGCCCGAGGATATACGGCGCGGACGCGTCAACCAAGTCCCAGTTATTCACGCGGTCTTTTCTTGCGAGGTAGAAGCGGCCGATCCGGTCGCGCCCTTCCGCGTCTTCGTTCTCGAATTGCCGGATGAGGATAAGCAGCCCCGTCAAGCGGCACTCATGGATTTTGCTCTGCAGAAGCTTTGCAATTTCGCCGAGCGGCAAATCCGCAAACTGTTTCGCGATCCTTCTTTGTTCCGGAACTGTTGCGCCAAGGAATACATCGCCGAATCCATACGCGCCTCTCTTGGTTTTAAAAAACAATGCGCACGCCTTCGCCTTCCCGGGCGAGGCATACTTCCGGATTTCCCGTACGACAGCGTGTGAGGTGGACATTGCCTATCTTATCCCCCCTAGCTACGACATACCAACATTCTCAAGTATGTTGGTATGTCGTAGTGTTGAAGGCGGCGAATGCGCCTTCGGAGATGATTTCGACTTTGCCGTTCACGACTTTAAGCGCCGACTGGTCGTCCAAGGCGTAGATTGGCTCTTTTATTGTCTTCGCGATTTCCTTCAAAAACTTTACTCTCGCCTTGGGGAAATGGGGCGAGTTCAGATGCGGGCGGACGTGGAAGTTCACAAGCCCGAGCGCCCGTTTGTCCTTGTAGCCGAAGGTTTTTTCATAGTACGCGAGCATATCCTTGCTGCTTAGTGCGAGCGTGGGAGCCGTAACGATGCTCCCGGCGCTGATGCCCGCGTAGACCCGCGTCTTGAGGAGCATGGGGAGGAGCTTCGCGAGGCCGGATTGCTTGAGCCAGAACATCAGGTGCGCCGAGAATCCGCCGGAGAAAAAGAGCACGTCCGCCGCTTTGAGCCGTGGGAGCCATATCTTTCTGGGCAGTGCCGAGATGTCCACGATGTCGACCATCTTCACGTTCTGCTTCTTGATGTTCGCGAGGTCGTCGATGAACCATCCCTTATCCTGATTCCCCACGTTCATCGCCGTGGGGATGAACGCGATCGTTGTATTCTTCGGCTTCTTGCCGACGAGCGCAAAAAGCGCTTTCGCGATGGATGTATTCGTGAGCCCGCCGGAGGTGAGGAGAAGTTTCATGCGGTAAGTATATGCGCTTATGCAAATTCTTCGCAAAACTCCATAAACCCTTGCGCGTTACAATCCCGAGTGCTCAATGAAACCCGAGTACTTCCTGTGCCGAGTGAATATTGCCCGGCGGCATTGAAGTTCGTGGCGACTTCCTCGAACGACACGAAGCTTTCTCCCAGCGCGACGCTCGCGGCAAGGGGGTCGTGGAGCGCGGGCCAGATATTCCTTCTCGCGCGGTAGTCGTGGAGGTGGCGCAGGAGTATTTGGTGATTCGGAGATCGACTCGCTTCGATTTTCTTATAAAGTTTCGTTTCGGGGCGAACCCGCAAGGCGTCGTTGATTGTGGTGTGTGAGCCCACGACCTTCATATTTATCCCGAGCTCGTACACGAACTTCGCCGCGAGCGGATCTGCTTCCATGTTGGTGCCGCCGGAAACATACCCTTCGCGCGCGTCCTTGCTCGTCATGCCCATATGCACGATCTCGGTCTTGTTTCTGTATTCCGGAAAAGATCGGAGGATGTTCGCGAGATTGGAGCATCCCTGGATGGCGAGATAGGTTATCCGTTCGCTTGATTCGAGTACCGCCTTCGCCGCATTACGGTAATCGCCCGGTATGGCGGGGAAGTAGTCCGCGACGTATTCTTGCCCGAAAAATCCGATATGCCCGGTCGGCTCGCCAGAATATACCGGGATATCGCGCCCGGCGTTCTCAATAATCTTCTTTGCGAACCGCGCTCGCTCGGCGGGATATCCGTTGCCGGTGAGGACGAGCTTCACGTCCGCCGCGGGGTGATTGAGGAGAATCAGGAGCGCAAAAAAATCGTCGGGGTTGGTGCCGATATCGGTGTCGAGGATGAAGGGAATTCGCATTGTTTCCCAGCAAGTTCAGTATGTAATAACCCTTACAGTATAGTTTACCTTTTCACCGCCTCGGTGAATGTCAGTTTTGAGTAGTCCTTATCGTTGATACCTTTAAGTGCGTAGATTTGGGTGGTAGAGAATTTCTTCATATCTTTTTTATCCAACCCGAGCCACTCGATGGCCTTATCAACGCCCTCCCAGCTCCCGGCCTCTATTTCCAGATACGGCTCAAGAAGCGGCCACTCGTCGATGTCAAATTCCACGCCGTCCTTTTCATACCGGGTGCGCTTGTTCTCGAAGTAGAATTTATTGACCAGTCCAAGTTCGGAGAGGAACGCCGCGGCTTCCTTGAAATCGCCCACTTCAAACTCGATCTCCTTCATGCCGGCATCGTTGCCGGAGTTCCCTTGCATGCCGAGGCGCTGCTTGAAAGAAAGCATGATTTTATCGCCCTCGTCGCGCAGGCGTATCCACGCGCCGTTCTTATCCAATCGCAGGTCTGGATAATCGAAAACCTGCCGCTTGTACAGCCATCCCCCGACTTTTTTCGCGCCGATCTCAATAAGCTTTTTCTCCAAAGCTTGTTTATTGACATTGAGAAATTTGACCTCTATTTCTTCCATGGATGTTGCGGTGGGGAACAGGATGCTTTACCGAGTTAACTCGGATTGAAAATATGAGCTGTTTTCGCTACCATAGTAGCGCCGTATTGCCGGGTCGTCTAACGGTAGGACGCAGCTCTCTGGAAGCTGTTATCGGGGTTCGAATCCCTGCCCGGCAGCTGGCAATACTTTTTATCCCAAGACCGATTACTGAGAACGTCAAATACAGGATAACCTTCTTTGGCTCGGCACGTTCGAATGCATCGCGGAATCAAACCCTCCCAGGTGATGAATCCGGAAAATTCTCAAAACATGCAAAAGATACTCCCGATAAAGCCCGATAGATATTTCGAGCAGGGTATTACGGGATGCGGGGGATTTTCCGTGAAAGGAATCTTGAGCGCATTCGGAAAGGATGATAGAGAAAGCGCATTCGATTATTACCCTTTCCTCAAATGGGGCGTGCTGTCCACCCCGTCCCGCTGGCGGAGAATGTTCGAGGCATACGGGTTGCAGGTTCGTTTGGGCAAGGCGGATGACGATGCGGATGCGGTCGCGCTCATGAAGGGCGAATTGGATAAGGGCAGGGTTCTTATGCTTCGTATCGGCAACGGGTACACCAAGCAAGGCGTGTGGCACCGGCTGGCGTGGCGCTCTATAGGCCATTGGATAACGCTATGGGGATATGACGACAATGATCGAACCTTCTATATCTATGACTCGTGGATACCCCAAGGGAGAGCGCATCTTCCCGTGGGGAATATAAAAAGACCTTACATGGATGTCGCGCGGGACTGGAATGGCGGCTTTCCGTTTCGGTGGAGAAGGACGTACCTTGCGGTGTGGAATGAAGGGAAATAGTAATCGAAAAAGCTTCGCGCGAAGATTCGCCGGATTCTTCAGCGGGTGTCGATAATCCGGTACGTTGTTCCGCCTGTTCCGGCTTGAACCGTGACGGCATCTCCCTTCCTGCGGCCCATAAGCGCCGAGCCGAGGGGGGATTTGTATGATATGCGTCCGCGGGCGGGGTCTGTCTCGTGCGGGCCCAGTATTTCGAATATCAAACGTTTCCCGTCCGCTTCGAGTTCGACTGTCGAGCCGAGCTCGACGCGGCGGGATAAGCCCGTTTTCCTTCGTATCACCGCCGCCCGCCTAATTTGATGCTCGAGGGCTATAATTTGGAAATTCGCGCGCCGGAGCGATGCCTTCGCTTCCTTGTACTCCGCATTCTCCGACCGGTCGCCGTACGCGGCCGTGCGCCGCGCCTCTTCAATTAATTCCGGCAGCTTTTTCTTGACGCGCGCGAGTTTTCCTTTGAGGATTGCAAAGCCGGCTTCAGTGAGATGAAGCGGGCCGTCGTCTGCTTCCCCGAGTTGCGTGCGGCGCGGTTGCGATCTGCTCATAGTTCGCTCATACGCTCATAATACAGTAAAGTGGTGTGGCGATGCTTATCGATGACGTCAAAATAAGAATCTCCGCGGGAGCCGGCGGGAAGGGCGCCGTGGCGTTCAATAAAGTGATGATGAGTCTGGGGCCGACGGGCGCGTCCGGGGGCAAAGGCGGGAGCGTCGTCGCCCTAGGCACGCAGGATATCAGCGCGCTTCAGAAGTTCCGCTTCAAAAAAGAATTCGCCGCGGAGAACGGCGGAAACGGCGGGGGGCAGTTCCGCGACGGCAAGGACGGCAGAGATTTGACGCTCTCGGTTCCCGTAGGGACCGTGATCCACAATCTCACGAACGGCACCGACGCGGAGATAGGGAAAATCGGCGAACGAGTGCTCCTTGCCGCAGGGGGGATCGGCGGGAAGGGCAATTTCCATTTTCGCTCCTCGCGCAACACATCGCCCAGGCAGTTTCAGGGAGGGCGTCCGGGCGAGGCGTTCGAATTGCGGCTCGAGCTCAAGCTCATCGCGGACGTGGGATTCGTGGGGCTCCCGAACGCGGGAAAGTCGAGCATGCTGAACCGCCTTACGAACGCGAAAAGCAAAGTCGCGAACTATCCTTTCACGACGCTCGAGCCGAATCTCGGGGCGTATTACGAGCTCATCCTCGCCGACATCCCCGGGCTCATCGAAGGTTCGTCCGCGGGCAGGGGGCTGGGAATTAAATTCCTCCGGCACATCGAGCGGACCCGCATCATTTTCCACTTCGTTTCCGCGGAATCCGAGGACCCCGCGCAGGACTACGCCGTAATTCGGAGGGAGCTTGGCGCGTACCGCAAGGAACTCCTCGAGAAACCGGAATTTATTTTCCTCTCAAAAAGCGATATGGCGGAACCGCGGGATGCGAAGGGGAAACTCGCGGTTTTAAGGAAGCTAAACAAAAACGCCATCGCGGTATCGATACACGACGGAGAAAGCGTAAAAAAGGTGGAGAAAATATTAAACGCCATAAAAGCGGGGAAGTAGGGCGAAATGTTTCGAGCCCGCCGGTGAACCGGGCGGGCTCGCGTTCGGCGAATATCTACTCGCCCAAACTCAACGCGTCCTTTTCCATCTGGGTGGCGATCCGCTCCGCCTCCGTATCGGTCGGGACGGCGTCGTAGATCGCGCCCCAGTCCTCGGCAGTGAGGCCGTTCTTGAGCTCCACGGCCTTCATCACGAGCTCGCGGGCCTCAACCTCGTCGAAGCGATCGTAATCGTTCAAAATCGCCATGAGATCTCGCGCGTTTCGGGCGTCGAGGATTCTCCGCAGGATCTCGTCTTCGTCTCGGTCCGCATCCTCTCCTCTTGGAGGAGCTGCGGGGACCGGTTCTTCGCCGACGAGCGCGCTGCCGAACGATTTGGCGAGAACCGGGATCAGCGCGAACAGCGCTCCGAGCGCGCCGATCGCGATGAGCGTCCAGACGACCGGTGACCACGTTGATGGATCCATCCGATACCCCCTTTCAGTTTCCGTCGGCGTCATTCAAAAGCATACCGCCCTCCTCGTCGGCTTGAGCGCTTTGTCTAGCGCAAAATATTGCGTGGTGCCGCCCGGATTCAACCAGATTCGCTGCGTTATGTCCAGTTCCATGCTCGGCAGGAAAATTTGAGCGCCTCTTGGTATAGTCAAACCATGAAAAAAGAGGAGAGGTGGGAGGAGGCCTACCGCGCAAAGACCTTCCTCATGAACACCGTGCAGGCGAGCTCGCTCGTGTGCGAGATCTTCCCGGAGCTCAGGCCCGGTTCCCGCGCGCTTGATCTGGGTTGCGGGAACGGAAGGAACGCGATTTTTCTTGCACAGCAGGGGAATTTTGTGGACGCGGTGGACATTGCGGATATCGGCAAGTGGCACTTGCTTTCGCCGGAGGCGCGGAAGCGCATCACATTCATCCAGGGTTCCGTGCTTGACCGCGAGTATCAACACGAGTCCTACGACCTCGCGCTCGCGATACGACTGTTTCAATATCTTCCCGCTCGCGGCGTGGAAACGCTTATCGGGCTCGTTTCCCGCGCGTTAAAGCCAGGCGGTCTATTTTTGATCGCGTACACTTCCTCCGGCGGAATTTTTGACGAAGAGAGCGTTGCGGTCGAGAAGCATGCACACGCGCCGGAGTGGGTGCGTACGGTATTAGAAAAACACGGATTTCAAAATATCGAGATGCACGAGGAGGAAACGCGAACAAGCCACGTGCCGTATTCACGACCGGCGACAATAGTCACGATTCGAGCCCAGAAATAAAAGTAGCCTCTCTTATCTGCCCTGCGGACCGAATCTCCCGTGTCCGCCGAAGCGTTTTTGCCTTCGCGGTCCGAATGAAGAGCGCCGGAATCCATGATTTGGAGAAGCAGGCCCTCCGCGGTGCGGCGCGGCGGGGGACCGTACCGCGCGATTTCCATGGAACGGAGCGCGTCCTCTCGCGGGCGGCCCGAATCTCCGTTCGCGTCCCGCCTCATGCTCCGGGAATGTCTCGGTTTGTCGGGCGGGCGGAAGGTCCGGGAGTTTTGACGTCGCAAGCGAAGTGCGGATAAGGCGTTCAATGCTTCTCACTTCCCGCATCTGGTCCGGCGTGGCGAATGTGATCGCATGACCCTTAACCCCCGCGCGCGCCGTGCGCCCGATGCGATGTATATAGTCCTCCGGCGCGGAAGGAAGGTCGTAATTCAGGACGAGCTCGATGCCTTTCACATCGATTCCCCGCGCGGCGATGTCGGTCGCGACAAGCACGCGATATCTTCCGGTCTTGAACCCCTCCATCGCTTCGCGCCGCTGGGCGAGCGAGCGATTCGAGTGAAGCTCGGCGACCGTGTGCCCCAGTGTTCGCACCGACCGCGTGATCCGCTTCGCGATGAATTTCGTCCTTGTGAACACGAGCACGGAGCCGCGGTATTCATGGAGGAGCTTCTCGAGGAGTCGCGGTTTTTGATCCCGCGACAGCATGAAGAGTTCCTGAGTAACTTCCCGGACGGCGGTTCCGGGCGGCGCGATTTCGACTCGCATCGGGAGTTGCATATAGGAGCGCGCCATCTGGATGATCTCATCCGGCATCGTGGCGGAGAAAAGCATCGTCTGCCGCTCTTTGGGCACCGCGGCGAGGATCCGCTTCAACTGCGGAGCGAATCCCATGTCGAGCATCCGGTCCGCCTCGTCGAGCACCAGGATCTTCACGTCGGAGAGAGTGAGCGTTTTCTGTTCGAGATGATCGATGATCCGCCCCGGCGTTCCGATCACCACGTTCGGCTTTCTCCTAAGTTCGCGGATCTGGCGGCCGATCGCCTCCCCGCCGATCACGATTGCCGAGCGGAACCCCAACGGAGCGCCGATTTTTCCCAATACTTCGTGCACCTGGATGGCGAGTTCGCGCGTCGGCAACACAACGAGGCCGCGATCTCTGCCTTTCAAAACGTGCTGGATCATGGGAATCCCGAAGGCGAGCGTCTTTCCCGTGCCGGTCTGCGCGATGCCCACAAGGTCTTTTCCCTCGATTGCGAGCGGAATCGACCGCTCTTGAATCGGAGTCGGCGTCTTGAAGCCCAGACGCTCGAGCATATTTAGAATACCCGGCGCAATCCCGAGGCCATAGAAGCCCTTTTCGCTGGTCATATAATGCACTATACCACGGTTTTAGGAATTCAGAGACTCTTCGCCACTTTTGAGATGCGGAAAAGCGGGAACTAAACGCTTATGCGCCTTCAAGGAGTCGGCGGGCGGTTTCTTCGCCGATCCACGCGGAGGAACGGACCGCCGAGCCGCAGGTTACGGCGAGGATTCCCGGCTCTGGAGCGTAGAATTGCGGAGTTTTCCTTTCGGCATCAAAACCCCAAAGGATTTTTTCCACTCCCGCGTTTTTCAGGAACGGCATGAGCGCGTAGAGCCCTCGCTCGGCGAGCGCAGGCAGAAAGTTTTCTTCTTCCCATGAGTCGGAATACGAAACGATGTCTTCCTGTCCGAGCATGAATTTCGGCGCGCCGTCCAATTTCTTAACGAACACGAAGACCAGTCCTTCCCCCAGCGGAACCACGGTATGGGGGAATCGTTCCCGGTCGGGAGTGACGGGGAGGTCACACACGAGAAGTTCTCGCTTTTTGTATACGAAGGGGGCGCCGCGGAGCACGTTCGGTATTCGCGATCCAAGCGCGAGAAGGATCTTCCGTCCGAAAAAAGTTCCCTGCGACGTACGGAGCATATGGGTCCTACCGCTCGATTCAAGGGATTCAACGGACGCGCCGCGGGCGATCTGAAGGCCGCTCCGCTCCGCCTCGGAGAGGAAATAGGAAACCAATTTCGGGGCCGAGATGTTCCATGACGGCACTTCAAGGCCGCGGTGGATGAGCACGTAGCGGTCGCGCACCGCGTCGATATCGACTCCTTGCGCATCGAGTGCTTCTATCAGGGCCGCTGTCTGCGCGGTCATCTCTGTTGCTTGAGGGTCGGTCCACCACATTCTGACCGAACCGCCGGAGAATCGGTAGGTCGCGGCGCGGGGCGGCTCGCCGCCGGCTTCTTCGGTTATAAGGGCGATTCGGAGACCGGAGTTCCGTCGCGCGAGCGAAAACGCCGTTGCGGCGCCGATAGGGCCTCCGCCTGCGATCAAAATGTCATATGAATTTTCCATCGAGCTTATCTCCACTGCGGGACGCCGACTTTTACGAGCGGGTATCCGTTGAATTCCGTCGGATTCGGCGCGTAGTAATATACCGCGTCATCAAAGAAATCGTTCGCGTCGGGGAAGGTCCGATGGAATTCCTCCTGCGCGCCGCTCCGGAGTTCCTCCGGATCCGTCCCAAAATGCTCCCGTAAGACCCCCGCCATATATTCGAAACAGTGATGCCCCATGAACATATCATATTTCAAACTGAGCGCCGCATGGCGGGGTTCTTTCACCTCGATCCCGATCCTGCCTTTTGGGAAATCGGACGAAAGTCCGCACTGCTCCCGTACTTCCGGGTCGATCTGCAAGTCGAGGTCTCGATGGACAATGCGGGTCGGGGAAAGGTTCCGGTCGAGCTCAAGGAGCACGTTCTGGCCGTGAGCGCCAAAGATGATTCCGCGCTCTCGGTAGGCCTTGCACCACGAGGAAACGAGCGGCTTCATGATTCGATCGAGCGTGAACCGAACCGGATCCGCGTCGTGACGGCGGATGAGCTGCACGAGGAGGGGAGGATCGCTCGGCGCGCGGCGATCTTTCCCGTAAAGCGCGAAGAAGGGGATATACATGCGCGGGCCGTCCGGAGGCGGCCAGGCGGCGAACTCCCGGATCACGGCCCCCCACCCGTCGTCTCCTTTGCCTACATACATGCCGATTGTTTCGGGGAAGTAGCCGAATCCGGAATTCCGCAATTCCCGAAGATCGCGCGAAACCATCACGGAGAGCTCCACCGATACCGCGCGGAGCCGCCGCACGAACCGCGAAATCTGTTTCGGAAGATGCAGCTTCATGAAATGCGGAACGGGTTCGGGGACGAGGACGGTGCGCGTGGAGGCGGTAGGGCTCGCAGAGATGCGTTGCGGGGCGCGCGGCAGTTTTTTGAGCGTATCCAAGAAGGGGACGGAATCCGTTGCCCATGTGTCGGGGTGAACCGGGAACGCCACACTGTCGCCTCGCACATAAAGGTTGGTGATCTCTTGTGACGGGCTATCGAGCGCAATCCCGAATTGCTCGCGCGGACCGAGGACGGCAGGGATGAAAAATGTTCGTTCATCTGATGCCGGCTGGTACTTCAATGGGACTTCGTTGATCGAGGCGAATTCGCTGTACGTTCGCGAATCGCCGCCCATGAAGCGTTCCATGTGGGCATACGTGAAAAGGTCGAACGCTTCCTTTCTAATATCCATGGAGTGGAGATAATACGCCATTATAACCTGCGAACAGCGCGTTCAAAATATAAAGGCCCGCACGTGTGTGCGGGCCCACTGGGAACGGCGCTCCATGACAGAGCGGCTTACGCGGGTTCGAAACGAAAACCCACGCTGCAGCGGATGGCCTTGCCCGGCTCGAGCCAGCGGCCCTCGGGCGTGCCGTAAGTGCCCGGCGTCCCGAAAACCGGCTCCACGCAGACGTACTCGGCCGGCTTGTCCGACCAGAGCACGATGTGCGTGCAGTCGTCCGGCAGGTCCAGGTGGACGTGCCCGACGCCGTCGAGCGCCACGACGACCTCGCCGGTCCGCTCGAGCATCCGGGCTTCCTTGCCCACTCCCTCGGTCGCGCCCGATTTCACGAACGCGATGAGCTTGCCGTTCATCTCCGCCGCGAGTCCCTGCGCCGGCACGGCGAAGTAGGGATGGAGCCCTGGAAGAATGGGGATGCGCTCGCTGCGCTTCTCGCCCTCCACCCGAAGCGTGGCATTGATGCCATCGTCCTTCACGGCCACCTGCACGCCGATCGCCTGAACGGCGCTCCAGCCGGACCATCCGAGCATTTCGCCTCTTTCCTCAAAGCGCACGGACGATGATCCGGATGTGACGATATCCATCACTTCGAGCGTGGTCTCCCGCAGGAGCCCGTGCTTCGGGAAGTCGGCGTAGCCCGTCTCCGGCCTGACGCTCCCGAAGTTCGGAAGGCACCAGTGCGTCTCGCCGCGCGGCTTCAACTCGTCGCCCGCGCGCACGATGCCCGCGGGACCCAAGATTTGGTGCTCACGCCACTGCCAGGAGAGGATCGAGCCTCCCATGGGCGTCGCGATCACCGTGTGGTTACCGTTTTTGAGCCACATTATCAAAACCTCCTATCCCTAACTATACAATACTTTCTTACACTAGTCAAACGAAGCAGGGGTGACGGCGTGAATCCCGATTGCCTTCCGGTGCGGGAGGGGTAGGGTGGAGAATACCTAAAGCCGGGACGGACTAATATATACAACCCATGCCAACTCTTCACTTAATTTGCGGTTTGCCGGGCTCCGGCAAATCCACGCTCGCAGAAAAGATCAAAAATGAGCACCCCGCGCTTTATTTGAACGCCGACGAGTGGATGGCGCGCATTGTGGGGAGCGGATACGACGAAGAAAAACGGGCGGTGATCGAGGCGATCCAGTGGGAAGTCGCGGAGCAGGCGTTGCGCTTGGGCGCGGACGTGATACTTGACTTCGGGTTTTGGAGCCGGAAAGAGCGGGACGGATTTCGCGCCAAGGCGAGAGCCATCGGGGCAATACCCAAGTTATATTTTCTCGATGTGCCTCGGAACGAGCTTTGGCGGCGGCTTGAAGCGCGCAACGAAAAACTGCCTGTGAATACGTTCCGCGTCGAGGAGTCCGATCTCAACAAGTGGATTTCCCAATTTGAGCCGCCTACGCCGGATGAGTTGGGATAGTCAATGAAAAAAGAAGGGAACCTGTATAGGTTTAGCCCCATCGAAGATAAGGCTCAATTACTCGAAGCCATAACGCATACCCACTTTGCGTGTTTCGAATTGTGCCAGCGGTCCTTCGGCGCGTATCTTCCCGTTGCGGGAAATATTGGCGTGTTCTGCCACTACGACGACGAGTATAAGTTCCTCACGAAGATCCGGGAGGAGCTGACCGAAGCGTCGGACAACATGAATCAAAAGTACTTTCGCCTCCACGATCCCATCGTCATCCCCGCGAGGGACGGCGTGCCGGAGACCGCCTACACCCACCTCTACATCCGCAAGCCGGACCCTTACCGGGCCCATGTCGGGGACGTGGATTTCGTTCTCGAGGCCGACAGATACCGCGCGCTCAAGGAATCGCTTTTGAACGGCGCGGTCGTCAAGGGCGCGAGGATATTCGAGCGCGCGGACCTCGATATGGTGGAGCTCTACGACCCCGACGTGGACGCGCTCGGGTATGTAAGCCCGAGAGAGATGACCGAGAAAGTCAGGGTTAAGCAGAGCGGATAATTTGTCTCGATTGCCTTCCGGCGTGGGACCGCTTTTAAGGGTGCCCGGTTTCTTTTTTTAGGGCGTGGTTTTTGAGGTGCACGAATTCTTGGAGCTCGTCGAGAAGGAAACGGAAGAACCACGCGACGCTTCCCATGGCCATCCAGGAGAAAAAGAGGTGGACGGGGAAGAGGAGGGGAGTGGGGAGCGCGATCCGCGCAGCCGGCGTCCATCCGCGGAGCGGATCGAAGACGAACACGAACGCCAAGCTTAACCAGAACGTAAAGCAAAAGCCGCAGAGGACCGACTCGGTGAGGAACGCGGGCAGCGTTCTGCCGACCGCGCTCTTTAGGGCGGGGACGTCCCGCAGGAGCGACTTCCAGATCGTGCCGACGCCGGCGACGGAGACGGCAAGTATGACGATGTCGAAAACCATTTTATGAAGAATGTGCTTCTGTGGGAACCGGTGTCGGCTCCCACAGAAGCGTGTGCGATGCGGCAGTTAGGCTACCGCGACCCGCTCGCGGAATCGCTCGAAGGCGAAGTTCCCCGGAATGCCCGGGAAGAACTTACCGTTTCTCACGGCCCCCATCTCGCCGCCGCGCGTGACGAACAAGTTCACGCGGCCGCAGTCGGAGTCATACCCCGGAATTCCCTCGAGTGGCGCGAGGCCGGCGGGTACGGCCTCGCCCGCGCCGGGGGTTGTGAAACCCCAGGCGCACTCCCCGCACGTCCGGTTCTTGTTCGGACAATGCGGGGACCGGACGACGTGTTCTCTGTCCATCGGAATCTCCTCTCTCGGCACATCGCCGGAGAATTTGCGGAGCCCCCTGCCCCACAAATGCGAATAACTCGCATTTGTAATTTAACGTGCGGAAGGGTATGCTGTCAACTGTGCATAACCCTTCTCCGCCCTTTTCCGCAATGCTCCGCGAGGCGGGGCTCAAGGCGACTCCCACCCGGATCGCGCTCTTGGAGTTCCTCTCGAAATCCAGCAAGCCCCTCGCGGTGCCGAGGATCGTGAAGGCCCTGCGAAACCGCCTCGATCATGCAACCGTCTATCGCAATCTCCGGGCGCTCGAGCGCGAGCGGCTGGTGCGCCGCGTCGACTTTCGGCACGACCACGCCCACTTCGAGCTTGGCGACCCGAAGGACCACCACCATTTCATCTGCCTCCGGTGCGGAGAGACCGAGGACTTCACGGGCTGCAACGTCGCCCAAGTCACCCGGCGCGCTTTGGGAAAGAGCAAGAAGTTCGAGACCGTTTCCGAGCATTCGCTCGAGATCTTCGGCACTTGCAAGAAGTGCGCGTGAGTCCGAACCATGAAAGAACCGCTTATCTTCATCACCAGCCACGCGGCAAAAGCGGAGCAGGTGTCGTGGCACCTCAATCACCCCGTAGTACATCAAAAGCTGGATATTCCCGAGATCCAGTCGCTCGATCCCGTCGAAGTTGTCACGCATAAGGCAAAAGAAGCGTATAGGCAGATGCAAAAGCCCGTGCTCGTGGAAGATATCTCGGTTCGGTTCGCCGCCCTCGGGAAATTGCCGGGTACTCTCATAAAATGGTTCTTGGCGGAGCTCGGTCCCCAGGGATTGTGTAAGTTGCTGGACGGCTACGAGGCGCGAAACGCGACGGTTGAACCTTACTTTGCGTTGTGCACAGGGGATGAGGTCGAGATATTCAGCGCCGCGATTGGCGGCGAAATCGCGGCGTCGCCAAGAGGCGATGCGGGGTTTGGGATGGATTCTATTTTCGTTCCGCAGGGGCACACGAAAACGTGGGGTGAAATGACGAAAGAAGAACAAATAGCGACATCCGTCCGAAGAATCGCGCTTCAAAAGTTAGAGGCGTACCTTAGAGAAAAGTCCCAAAACTGAACCCGACCCCCGATTGCCTTCCGGTGCGGGAGGGGTAGGATAGATGCTGGCTTTGTACTCTATTCCTTAGCTATGATACTATCTTCTCTATGAGCACTATAACGATTCCTAAAAAACTCGCAGGGCGTGACGATCTTATCGCTGTCCCGCGTGAAGAATATGAAGAGCTTCTCAAGTGGAGAGGGGTCATAAAGACGTTCAAAACATTTACTCCAACCCCTGCGCAGAAAACTGCCCTCAAGCGGGCCCGTCAAAATTACAAAAGCGGCAAGCATATGACTCTGAATGAACTTAAGCGCCGGCTGGGAGGTAAGAATTGAAGGCAGAATCTATAAGGAGCTATCGAGGTTTCCTGCTCCCGATCGGAAGAGGGTATTTCGAGCGATCGAACTACTCCCGCGTAATCCATACGCTGGCGACATAGAGAAGATGAAAGGCGAGGAGAATGTGTGGCGCCGGCGAATTGGCGCCTATCGCGTTTTTTATGAAATTATTGCGGACGAAAAAGTGATTTACGTCTACGCGGTTGAGCGCCGTACCTCAAAGACGTATTAGCCCGCGTTGCCTTCCGGCGCGGGAGGGGTAGGATTGTAAGTAATTATGGGAACGTCATGCCTGATCTGAAAAAGGAATTCATGGAGGCCGCGATCGCAGAGGCAAAGAAAGCCCGCGAGGCGGGGGATTACGCCATCGGCGCGGTAGTCGCAAGGGGAAATGAGATCATCGCGCGCGCCGAGAACAGAGTGAAAACGAGCCAGACCCGTCCCATCGCGCGGAGTTCATGCGCGAGGAGTGCCTCGGGCTTTTCCACTCTTCTTAGGTTTCGGATCTTTCCATTCCGTTACCTTGCCGATGTCGATCTCGATGGGATCCGCCCGCCGAAGGCGCGTACCCTTCCTTAATATTTTGAAATGCCGAGATTTATCCAAAGCGTTGTTTACGTGCCAGATGTCCTTGCCCGCAGTAAGCCAATCATCTTTGAAGCGGAGCAGGCTGAACGGAGCGGAGTAGGTCCGTAAAGTTTTTACGCCGCTGTCCAAAAAGTATTCATTGAAGTAAGACATCGTGAGTTCGCGGACGTCGCGGAAGACGGGGTCCCGATACCGCAGGACGCCGTGGTTCGTCCTGCTCACCGCGCCCCAGCGGCCGCCATTTCGGAATAAGGCAACCACATGATCTTCGTCCTTCGAAGCCGTTTTCAGATCAAGCAGAAGCGGTTCCGCTCCGTGATACCAAAGGGCCGCCGCGGCGATCGTTGCTCCCTCCATGCAATGCGCTTCGCCCCGCCGCAGCGCCGCAAGAGGGGAGCGCGACGTGCTTCCCCCGAGTTCGAAGTTTACGGGAAGCGCGTTCAAAAAATCCTGTATCCTTTGGGGCGAGGCGAGCCGTTTGAAAACGCTGAATTCTTTTACGTCAAAACGCGGAAACTTTCGCACAAGGCGATTATACCAATTTCTTTCCTACTTCAAGCTTCAAGTTCTCGATAAGCACGATTTCAAGCGGTATTAAGGCGAATGGGGAATACCGTATCTCCGTGTAGGCGCGGATGAGCGCCTTGATGATGCGTATCATGTCTTCGGCCGCGCCTTTCTCGCTCAGTTCCTTTACCCTCCTGATCTCATCTCCGGTCAATTCCGATTGGAATATCGATTCGAGCGAGGGATCGAGCTTCACCGCAAGCACCTTGCGGAGATAGTGGATGAGGTCTTTCGTGAACTGCGTGAGATTGTGCCCTTCATCCTGCAGCGATGACAATTGCTCCAAGCCGTCCTTAACGTCTTTCTTAAGTATCGCTTCCGCAAGCGCATCCACTTTCTTTAATCCGGTTCTGCCGGTGATGCGTTCCACCCCCTGAAGGTCGATCGCGGTCTTTCCGTTCTCGAGCGAGGCGATCTGATCCAAGAGCGATTCGGCGTCGCGCAGGCTTCCCTCGCCCGCGGCGGCGATCAGCTCGAGCGCGTCATCATCGATGCGAATCGCCTCGGCTTTCACGATGCTTTGGAGCTTGGTAAAAATCTGAAGTTTTGAAAGCCGCCGGAACAAAAATCGCTGGGTTCGGGAAGTTATTGTCGGCGGCAACTTCTCGTATTCGGTTGTGGCGAGCACGAATACCGCGTGCGGAGGAGGTTCTTCGAGGGTTTTCAGCAGCGCGTTGAACGCCGGCGCCGTCAGCATATGCGCCTCGTCGATGATGTATACCTTGTAATCTCCGCTCGCAGGAGATGTGCGCACGGCTTCTTTGAGGTCCCGGATCTCATCGATGCCCCGATTCGATGCCGCGTCGATCTCGACGACATCGAACGACCGGTTCTCGTCTATCTCCGTGCATGCGCGGCATTCGTTGCACGGCTCGCCCTTCATTCGGAATTTCGCGTCAGTTTTCCTCGTTTCGCAATTTAGGAGCTTTGCGATGAGCCGGGCGGTCGTCGTCTTTCCCGTTCCGCGGGCGCCATAGAATAGGTACGCATGGCCCAGCCGTTCCTGCCTCGCTGCGTTCTTCAGGATCATCACGGTCGTCTCTTGGCCCAAAAGGTCATCAAGTTTCTTTGGGCGGTATTTGCGATAGAGCGCGAGGGCCATGGGATGATTTCGATTGAAATTATCCATAAGTCCCATATAATAAGCAAGCAAAATGTTTTTTTATGCGGAAGCCGCTTATTTTCTCGGGATTTCTTGTTGTCGGCGGCATTTTGATCTACCTTCTTAGCGAACCGAGAGTGGTGGTGATCGTGCCTTCGGACAGCGCGATCCCCACCTCGACCAGCGCGGGCCTCCCGCCGCTCGCTATTCCCGAGGCGGTGATGCCTGAAACCGCATCGCCTCTGCAGAGGCGCGGCGGCGATATCCCGCCTCAAGCGCCTCTTCCACGCCCTCCCGCAACGGTGAAAGCGATATATCTCACCGGCTGGTCGGCCGGTTCTGAGAAGAAAGTGAAGTCCGTTATAGATCTTATCGATCAGACGGAGCTCAATGCGGTTGTTATCGATATCAAGGACTACTCCGGCTACTTGAGTTATGCGACCGGCATTCCTGAAGCGGTTCGCAACGGCGCCGAGAGCGAGATACGCATCAGCGCGCCGAACTCGGTCATCAAGCGGTTTCATGACCGGAACATTTACGTGATCGGAAGGATTACGGTATTCCAAGATCCGGTGCTCGCCGCGGGGCGCCCGGAATGGGCATATCAAGATAAAGAAACCGGGAAATTATGGGAGGACAATCGCGGGCTTGCGTGGCTCGATCCCGCCGGCCGCGGGACCTGGGATTATGCGGTCGCGGTCGCGAAAGATGCGCTCGCGAGGGGGTTTGATGAGATCAATTTTGACTATATTCGGTTCGCGTCGGACGGCGAACTGGAACGGGTTCGCTATCCGTATTGGCTCGGGAAGACGGAGCGGCACGAAGTGATCAAGGAATTCTTCGCCTATGTGCGCCGCGAGCTTGGAGAGGCAAAACTCTCGGCGGATCTCTTTGGTCTTGCGGCGATAGTGGATACGGATTTGGGGATCGGCCAGATCATGGAAGACGCGTTTCCTTATTTCGACTACATCGCTCCCATGACGTACCCTTCTCATTACGGTTCCGGTTTTCTGGGCTATAAAAATCCCGCACAGTATCCCTACGAGGTCGTGAAGGATTCCATGGAGCACGCGCTCCGGAGGCTCATAACCTACAACCAGCGGAACGCCACGGGAACGGAACCGCTCGCGGGTCCGCGGGCAAAGATTCGGCCATGGCTCCAGGATTTCGATCTCGGGGCCGATTATGATGCGAAAATGGTGCGAAAGCAGATCGATGCCACGGAGGAAGTGTTCCTTAAAAACACGACTACGGCCGAGATGGCCTATGCGGGATGGTTCTTATGGGATCCGGCGAACGTATATACTAAGGGAGCGCTCAAGCCGGAATAGGGATTCGAAACAGCGACAAGACCAATGATAGCGCAATACGAACTAAAAATCGGCGAGTTTCAAGGGCCGCTCGAAAAACTGCTCGAACTCATCGAGGAGCAGAAACTGGAAATATCGGAGATCAGCCTTGGGCAGGTCACAGACGGGTTTCTCGCATATCTCGAGGCTCTCGCCGCCGCAAAAGAAGAGAATCCAGAGGCATCGGAATTTTTTATTGGGCTCATCGCTGATTTTATAGTGGTCGCAAGCCGGCTGGTCTATATCAAGTCGAAGACGCTTTTGCCGGGCATCGGGATGGAAGAAGAGGCGGAGGCAGGCGTGCGAGACCTCGAGGCGCGCCTGCGGTTCTACCGCGACTTCAAGCCCGCCCTAAAGGCCCTTGCCGTCATGTGGCGCGGGAAGCCGCAAGAGGGCAGCCGCCCTTATCTGTTTCACTTGGGAGCGCTTGCGGCGTCGCGCGGGGGTTCCTTCTTCTATCCCGGCGAAGGGGCAGATGCCGCTGCCCTCCAAAAGGCGCTCGGGCGGCTATTTGAGATATTTGAAAAACTGGCCCTTGAGCGGCAAGAAGTGAGGGGATCGATCGTCACCCTCGAAGAGAAAATAAAAGAGATACTCGTAAAACTTCAGGATTCAGCGAATTTCCTGGGGCTCACGGAGGCGAAATCCAGGGGAGAGATCATCGTGACGTTCCTCGCGCTTTTACATCTTGCGCGAGAGAAGATTATTGCGCTCGAACAAGCCGAAAAGCATTCTGATATAATCATCACGCGCGAATCAGCGGACGCGTAAACGTTCAGAGATTAAACTTATGGATCCAAAAAATCTGGCACGGCTCGAAGCGCTTTTCTTTATTCACGGCGAGCCGCTCCGTTTCGAAAAAATCGGCAAAATCCTCGGAATCCCGGCCGAGGAAGTCCCTGCGCTCGTGGGCGAGCTCGAGCGGCGGCTCGCATCGGAGGACCGGGGGCTCATTCTCATCCGAAGCGAAGGGGATGCCCAGTTGGCCACCAAGCCGGAGTTCGCGGCGATACTCGAGGGATTCATCAAAGAGGAGCTTGCCGAAGATCTTTCTCCCGCGAGCCTTGAAACGCTTGCGATCATCGCCTATTTCGGGCCAATTTCACGGACTCGCATTGATTACCAGCGCGGGGTCAATTCGAACTTTATCCTGCGCAGTCTCCTCCTGCGGGGGCTCGTCGAGCGCTCGCCGGATCCGGGAAGGCCGGCATCGTTCCTGTATAAGCCGAGTTTCAATTTCTTTCGCCATCTAGGGGTCGCAAAGGCTGAGGATCTGCCTGATTTCGAGAAATTTCGCGGCGTATTGGAAAACTTCGAGCGAGAGGAGGCTGCACAGTCGTAGCGGGCATGTTCGGGAGCGCGGCGAAACTATTTTGGGGAAGCGCGATTTGTGCGGGGATAGCGCTCGCGGTCACTCTCTCTGCGACCCGGGAGGCCAATCCCGATCCGACTCTCGGGGGCGGCGGAAATATATCTTCCGCATCGGCCATCATCTCGGTTTCCGAAACGCCGGCATCGTCCGCTCAATTACCGAGCGGGCTTCGCACGCACGGTATTCTTTCCGGAGGAGCCCAGATCGGCGCGGCGTTCCACAAAATCAACCCCGGCCAGCCTCCACAGATCTTCGCGCAAGCGGCTCTTCTTGCGGATCTCGAGTCCGGAACGCCGTATTTTGCGCTGAATCCAGGGAGACGCTGGCCCATGGCTTCGATCACGAAGCTAATGACCGCAGTATATGCGCGCGAACAGCTCGGTCTTGATTCGAAGGTCACGCTTGGGAGCGGGGATTTCCCTGAGCCGAACGCGACGGGGCCGCTTACTGCGGGAGATGCATATACCGTCCGCGACCTCCTCTCGTCGCTGCTTCTCCTTTCGCGGAATGAAGCCGCCGATGCGCTCGCAAACATATTCGGGAGGGCGAACTTTATCGCCGGGCTGAACAATCTTGCGGCGAGCTGGGGACTTATGGAGACGAATTTCGGCGACCCTTCCGGGCTTTCTCCGGAGAACCAGTCGACGCCCTGGGACTTGCACAAGATGGCGCGCGAGATATTCCGGACCTATAAGGATATTTTTGATATGACGGCAAAGAAAACAGCGGTCATTACGGAATTGAAAAGCGGCCGTTCCCGGGAGATCTCGAACATCAACCTTCTTACTGGGGTGCGGGGTTTTCTTGGGGGGAAAACGGGGTATACTGATGAGGCAGGAGGGAACCTTCTGACGCTTTTCTCGCACGGCGGCCGCCCCGTCTTTATGGTGGTCATGGGATCAGAGGACCGCTTCGGCGAAACGGAAAAGCTCATGGCATGGTTCAAAAGAAACTTCGGCGTGAATGACTAATTCCTAATTAACCTAATTTCTAATCAATCACTAATATCCAAGCACCAAACTTCAAACCTCGCTTTCCGTCATTCGCCATTAGTCATTGGATATTGATTTGGATATTAATTAGGTCAATTAGAAATTAGACATTAGAAATTTTAAATATTCATGTTCGAAACCCACGTATTTCTTATCGTAAAAACCCTCACGTTGTTCTTGATCTCGTTCGTCATCGCCATCGCGCTGGCGCCTCCGCTCATCGCCTTCCTTTATAAGAATAAGGCGTGGAAGAAGAAGCCCCGCGAGACGACATTCGGCGGGGAAAAGACCCCCGTCTTCACGAGCTTGCACGCGGAGAAAGAAGTTTCCACTCCTCGCATGGGTGGAATTTTAATTTGGGGGACGGTACTCATCGTAACCGTCGTCGCGTTTATCCTGGAACAGCTTTTCCCGGAGACTTTTTTAGGGCGGTTGAACTTTGTTTCGCGCTCGCAGACGTGGCTGCCGCTCTTTACGCTGATTTCGGCGTCGCTCCTGGGCTTCGTTGACGATCTTCTGGTGATTCGCAGCAAAGGGAAATATGTGGGCGGGGGAGTGCGGTTCCGAGTACGGCTCGCGCTCATATTCCTGATCGCGGTCGTGGGAGCATGGTGGTTCTACTACAAGTTGGAGTGGTCGAGCATTTACATCCCATTTCACGGGAACGTGGAGATCGACGGCTTATATCTTTTGCTCTTTGTCGCGGTGGTGCTTGCCACTTTTTCCTCGAGCGTCGTTGACGGCTTGGATGGGCTTTCTGCGGGTGTCCTCGCGCCTGTTTTCGGGTCCTTCGCCGTGATCGCCTACACGCGGGGCTCGTACGATCTCGCGGCGTTCATCACCGTGATCATCGGAGCGCTCGTTACGTATTTGTGGTTCAACGTGCATCCCGCGCGCTTCTATATGGGAGAAACCGGTATTATGGGTCTCACGGTTACGCTTGCGGTGATCGCATTTCTCACGAATTCGGTCCTTTTTCTTCCCATCATCGGCTTCGTGCTTGTCCTTGAGTCCGCTTCCGTGATCATCCAATTGTTTTCAAAATATTTCTTCAAGCGGAAGGTCTTCATCTCGGCGCCCATCCATCACCATTTCCAGGCGCTGGGCTGGCCGGAATCCCAGGTCACGATGCGCTTTTGGATCATTTCCGCGCTCTCGAGCACTCTAGGAATGGTTATCTTCTTTTTGGCGCGATTCCTTTGATTCGATGAGGCGATCACGGAAGAACGGGTTCACCTTAATCGAACTTCTCATCACGTTGGGGATTATTACCTTTCTTTCGGTTGTCGTGATTATTGTATTGAACCCCGCCCAGCTTCAAAAGCAGTCTCGAGATGCGCGACGTGTCGACGAGCTTTCAAATCTTAATCGCGCACTTTCATATTTCGAAGTCGATACCGGAGGGACCGGCTCCTTGGGAACCGCAAACCTCGTCTACGTCTCGATCCCGGATTCCTCCTCCTCGTGCGGCAATCTCGGCCTCCCGAACCTCCCCGGCGGCTGGGCATACCGCTGCGCGACCTCCGCGAACTTCCGAAACGTCAACGGGACCGGATGGATTCCCGTGGATTTCTCATCGGTGAGCTCAGGGCCGCCGTTCAGCGGACTCCCGGTGGACCCTACGAACGGAACCTCCACGGGAAATTACTATTACACATATGCCGTCTCCGGCGGTAGCTGGGAATTGAATGCCGCGATGGAGTCCAAAAAATTCAAGAGCGGCGGCCAAAACGATGTTGTGAGCAACGATGGGGGGAACGAGACCACCGTGTTAGAAGTGGGCGCTCTCCTTACGATTGCTCCGGCAGATGCCGCCGGCCTCGCGAGCCTTACTCCGTCGGTCACGACGAGCGCCGCGACGAGCGTGACCGGGTCAACTGCGATCTTGAACGGCAGCGTGAACCCGAACGGGTACTCGACCGACGCGTGGTTCGGGTACGGCACGACCATCTCGTTGGGTTCGACGACCGCCGTCGTCGCCGTGGGGAGCGGGAGCGTTGGCGTCGCAGTCTCCTCGACCCTCTCCGGTCTCACCGAGAACACCACGTACTACTTCCGGGTCACCGGCCAGAACACGAACGGTACGTCAAACGGCACGACTTTGAACTTCGCGACGACGAACGTTGCCGGCACGGGCGCGGACGGCGCGATCACGATCTC
>CAYJWW010000006.1:0-38236 GCA_964374065.1 uncultured Candidatus Saccharibacteria bacterium
CAGGCTTTCGCCCATTGTCGAATATTCTCGACTGCTGCCTCCCGTAGGAGTACGGGCCGTGTCTCAGTCCCGTCGTTGGGGGCCAGGCTCTCACCTCCCCTACCGGTCATAGCCTTGGTAGGCCATTACCCTACCAACTAGCTGATCGGGCCTAGGCCGATCCCGAAGCGTCTTGCGACTTTAGTATTGCTACACCATCGGGGATTCCCTAGCCTTTCGGCCAGCTATTCCCGACTTCGGGGTACGTACCAGGGTGTTACTAACTCGTTCGCCACTACCCAAACAAATCCCTCCACTTGATGTAATCGCACAAAGTTCAATATTTGGACCGTTCGACTTGCATGCCTTATCCACGCCGCCAGCGTTCATCCTGGACCAGGATCAAATCCTCTAGAAAAACCACGGAGACGTATCCCGATCGAAATCGGAAACATTCCGCGAACCTGCGCAACACGCGTGTCGCGCAAATTCGCAGAACTCACGTCCGTGAGATTCTCCTGACTTGCATAATAGGTATATCGCTGTTTGCGCCGGGAAAACCCGGACAAAAAGCGCCGGTCATACCCTAACCGTTTTTTTGGGGCAACTCAAAAGCTCTCTTCGTATTCCGCTACCACCAGGTACGTAGATAGCGAAATTCGATATTCTTGTGTGAAAATGCAGTCGTAATCATGGTTTCATGAACTCACTGTATAGTTCGTTACACTGACCACGAGCGGGTCTTCCCGCCGAAGCAGGCACACCGCTGTCGCACGGTCAATTGTAGTCGGTTCTCTGACCGTGTCAATCCCCCGTTTTCCCCGCACGCACGCTCGCGCCGGGCGACAGCTCCAGTCCGAATCGCTGCCTCCCCGCACGCTCCGTGGGAATGCCAAGGCGAGAGGATTCGCGCGGGAAACACCCGAATGCCGCATATGGACGCGGTAGACGGTGACGCAAGAACGATGTCACGCACGGTGACCGCGCTGTTCGGTTGCTTTCTTGCAGGACCTGCAGCGCCCGCGTTCGGGTTTTACGGGTGATGCGTTTACGTTTGTTGACACACTCATATAATTATGGTAAAAGATAGCGGGAGTAAATTCAAATGGACGAACGACACGTCGTATGGTTCTGGGAAGAACGCAGGGGGTGGGTAGACCTCCCTCCCTCTGATGACAAGCTCGCCGCCGAGCGATGGGCAACTACTATGAGACAAGCTTCCACTCAATTCTCAAAGTCGGGAGCCGTACGCGTACTGCCGATCGGGCAGACACCCGATCCGGCAGACGTTCCGAAATAGGAGATCCGGGGCACGGGGCCCCTCCCCGTCTCTCCTCAGGATCGAAACCACCCGCATGCCGGTCGCCTCAAGCGACCGGCTTTCCATATTGACAGGCATTAATCATTTGCAAATCTTCGGAAACGCGGTACAATGATCTCTCCATGAAAAAGGATATCCACCCGACCTATTACGAAAAAGCCAAGGTCCGTTGCGCATGCGGCAACACGTTTGCGATCGGCGCAACTCGGCAAGAGATTCATGTAGAAATCTGCAGCAAGTGCCATCCGTTCTTTACCGGGGAGCAGAAACTCATTGACACCGCAGGGCGCGTAGAGCGATTCAAAGCGCGGACCGCGAAAGCGGCCTCCAAACCTGCCGCCAGGAAATCGCGCGCTCGGAAATAAGACGGCGCTTATTCGTTCTTCGCATCTTTGGCCTCTCCGCGCGCGAGAAGGGAACTTACCTTCTGAACAAGCGTATTCAAATCTTCCGTCTTGTCCAAAAAATCCGCCATCCCGAGTTCCTTGCTGACTTTCTCCCGAGACGAGAACGCCGGCCACGGATCATTTAGATTGCTTAAGAACGCGATCTTCAACTCTGACGTCTTCGGACCTTGCTTGATCCGCAGCGCGGCATCGGTCCCGGTGCCTCCGGGCATCATAATGTCCATGAGGATAAGATCGGGCATAAGTTCGGCGGCCCGTAACACTCCTTCATTTCCGTTCCGCGCGTTTTTTACCTCGAACCCCGCAAGTTCAAGCTTGCGCGTCATCAGATCGAGAAACGCCGCATCGTCATCCACAATAAGAATTAGAGGTTTGTCTCTCATCGTTCAGTGGGTATAATCATTATACAATACCGAACATGAAAAATCTGGTCTTGGAAATCCGAGCGGGAGCGGGCGGCGATGAGGCCGCGATTTTTGCCGGGGATCTCTTGCGGATGTATCAGCGGTATGCCGGGCGTGAAGGTTGGGGATTTTCCATACTCGATTCCAGCCAAACATCCTTAAATGGATACAAGACTGTGGTTGCGGAAATCTCGGGCGAGAACGCATATGAATCATTAAAGCATGAATCCGGCGTGCATCGCGTCCAAAGGGTTCCCGCGACCGAGCGCTCGGGCCGCATTCATACTTCGACCGCTTCCGTGGCCATCCTGCCGATCGTCGAGGCGAAAGAAGTGCAGATCAACCCGAATGATCTCGAGGTGACGTTCTCGCGGGCCGGCGGCCCCGGGGGGCAGAACGTGAACAAAGTAGAAACCGCGGTGCGGATAGTGCATACGCCGACCGGCATCGTGGTTTCCTCCCGCTCGGAGCGCTCCCAGCACGCAAACCGCGAGAAAGGGATGGAGGTCCTCCGCGCGAAGCTCTACGAGCTGCAGCAGTTAACCGCGACAGGCTCGGTTACCGATATTCGCCGAGAGCAAATCGGCACCGGAGAGCGGGCGGAAAAGATCCGAACATATAATTTCCCGGAAGACCGCATTACCGACCACCGAATCGGGAAAAAGTTCCATAACATCGAAAAGATCCTTGGCGGGGACCTTGCCCCAATAGTAAAGCTGTTCCGGAAATCCTGAGACGGCTAGCGGCGGCCCTATTGACCGCCGCTCCTCTCTTTTGGCGCCTCGACCTGCTGCCCGCAGCCGGTGCGCCACCACTCTTCGAGCCGCTTCCTGACCTCGACGCCGCAGCACCGGCTCAAGAGCCCCATTTCCTTGCCGTTGCGCTCCCACCGGATGCGCTCCGCGACGCGATTGGCGCGAACACGGCTCTGCCCCGAGGTCAGCCGCTTTGGTCTTGATCTGAATATCACAACCGCTCCCTCCGCTCACCGTATTCTATGAGCGATTTCACGCTATCGCACGTGAAGCCGACTTCACTGGACAGATCTCATTCAATTCCTACAATTCAGGACATGAATATACATTCCTCGGAAGTCCACCCAATACAAGGCAGGATCCTGCGCGAACTCCTCTATCACCCGGAGCGAAAGTTCTCGGAGATGAAATTGCCGAAGATGCCAAGCGACCAGTTCAGCTTCCACCTGCGCCGCCTCATCGAACTCGCCTTCATCAAGAAAATCGAGAGCGGCTACGAACTCACCGCCGCGGGAAAGGAGTTCGCAAACCGGTTTGATTCGGACACGCCGAAGATGGTCATGGAGCGCCAGGCGAAAATCGGCGTGCTGGTAGTTGCGGTTCGAAACAGTAATGGAACAATGGAATACCTCGCCCAGCAACGGCTTAAACAACCTTATTTCGGATTTCACGGCTTCATGACGGGAAAGATCAAGTGGGGCGAAGCAGTAGCCGAAACGGCGGCACGAGAACTTGAAGAAGAAACCGGTTTGCGCGGCGAGTGCACTCTCGTGGCCATCAAGCACAAAATGGACTACTCCTCGGACGGAACCCTCCTAGAAGACAAATATTTCTATGTATTCCGGGTGGACAACGCGGGAGGGAACCTTATCGAACGATTCGAAGGCGGAAGGAACGTGTGGCTATCAGAGGAAGAGATACTCAAACTCCCCGATCTTTTCGATGGCGTTCAGGAAACGATCGAAGTGGTGAACAAAGCGCGTCTTAGATTCATCGAGAGAAAATACATCGTACAAAAGTACTAACTGCCGCCTGCCGCCCACGATGCGCACGGGGAGGCGGTTATTCTAATACCTCCGCGATCTGCCGGATCATCCCCACGACGACCGCCGCCGGAAGCAGGCTGTGCGAAGGCACGCCGTTGTCGTCGGGCACGGTCCAGGGCGACTCGAGGACGCGTATGGCGCCCGCCGCATCCCGCTCGTAGCGGTAGGCGGGCGTAATCTCGTACGGCTCCACGGATTCCTCCTTCGCGGCCGCGGGAACCGAGTTCCGGAGGAATATTCTGGGAACCCCTTGGAGGGAAACAAGTTTCTTGAACACTTGGTCTTCCACGGCGAGCCGTTCGCGTATCGGCTCTATCCCTTGCGCGTCTCCTTCTTTGGGCACCATGCGCGCGCCGCCGCACGCGGGATTGTCGCACGCGAGGTAGAACTCGTTCTCATCCTCGTCGTACCCGATCACCTTTGTGGGAAGAAGCTTCATGCCGCGCGGCGTTTTGCATATCGGACAAACGACCCTCCCTTTCATCCGCTCATCGATAACGGTCTCGGGAACGTCGATGAACACGAAGAAATCCGGATCTTCGCGGTATCCCAAAAGATCCTTGAGGAAAAGCGAGTAATTCACCTGGTCGAGCCCGCGCGGAAACCCGTCTACGAAGATCGCTTGCTTCGGGCGCCGGCGTATCTCGTACTTGATGAGCGCCACGATGAGTTCGGTCGAGATAAGGGCCGCCTGGCTGCGCCCTTCGATCGCATCGAATACCTCCTCGATCGCGTGGAACCCCCGATAATGTTTCTCCAAGAATACGCGGAGTTCCTCCTTGCGGCCCGGATCGGACAGCGCGGCATGCACGTCGCGGACGATATCCCCCACCGAAACGTTCCCGATGCGGTCCGAGCCAACAGCCTCGAGAAACAGCTTTGCGTATGTTCCCTTGCCGGAATTCTTTTTCCCCAGCAAGTACCCGACGAATGTCTTTCCTTCTTCGAGATATGCCCGGATCTTCCGAAGCGCATCGCCCGCCTTGAGCTCGAAATATTCCTTTCGCTCGACCGGATCGTTTAAGTTGAATGCCCTGGTCGGAGCATCGAGTTTTGTTTTGAACACGGGGAAGTCCACGCCTTTCATCGATCGTATGAATATATTGATTACTCTTTTTTGAGAACCCCCAGCCCGAGCTCGCGCAACTGTGCGTCTGTCGCCTCCGAAGGGGCGTCCATGACCGCAATTTGCCCCCCTGAAGTCGCGGGGAATGCGATCACCTCCCGAACGCTCCGCTCGCCTAATATGGCGCATAAGAATCTGTCTATCCCCGGAGCAATGCCGCCATGAGGCGGGACGCCGTAGGCGAAGGCTTCGAGCATATGAGAGAACTGCGCTTTTTGCTCCGGAGTAAACCCGATGAGATCGAAAATCTTATCCTGGATCTCCGGCTGGTGGATCCTCACGCTCCCGCCGCCAACTTCATATCCGTTCAGCACAAGGTCGTGCTGGAGCCCGCGCACCTTGGTCGGATCGGTGTCGAGCAAGGGAATGTCGTCCGGATGGGGCGCGGTGAACATATGGTGCGAGGGAGCGAATTTCGCCGAGCCGGACCCGTGGAAGAAATCTCCCTCCTTCTGTTCCGAAAAGAGCGGAAAATCGATCACCCAGGCGAACGCCAACTCGTCCGGATCTTCTTTGTTCTCGCGGAGGTCCGGCTTGTCGCTCCCGTACTTTCCCGCCGCTTCCCCATGGAGCAGGCGCGGCCAGGGTTCTTTCGCGATCCGTTTCCCGGGGAACACTTCCTTCACGAGCTGCGTGAAAAGCTCCTCGGTAAGCTGCAGGATATCCTCCTGCGTCACGAAAGACATTTCGAGGTCAAGCTGGGTGAACTCGCCGTACGCCCGGTCCGCCCTGGGATCTTCGTCTCGGAAACAGCGCGCGATTTGGAAATATTTCTCGAACCCGGCGACCATGAGCAGCTGCTTGTACTGCTGGGGTGATTGCGGCAACGCATAGAATTTCCCTGGCTGAAGGCGCGACGGTACAAGGAAATCCCGGGCGCCCTCCGGCGTCGCTTTTGTCAAAATAGGCGTTTCTATCTCCATGAACCCGCGCTTCGAAAGAAAATCGCGGATGAATTTCACCATGAGATGGCGGAGGATCAAATTCTTTTTCATTCGCGCCCTGCGCAAATCTAAATAGCGGTACTTCATCCGCGCCTCTTCGCCGATTTCATATCCATCGGTATCGAGCGGGATGGGGAGCGCTTCCGCGCGGCTTAGGATCTCCAGTTTCTTCGCTTCAACCTCGTATGCGCCGTTCGGCTGGTCCGGATTGACCATGTTCTCCGGACGCTTCTTCACGAGCCCCTCGATCTTTACCACGTATTCCAGCCGCAAGTCGGATGCGGTCGGCGCCTCGGGGAAAGCCCCGGTCCGGGCAACCTCCACCCCGCCGGTCAATACGACCTGAACCAGCCCGCTGCGGTCGCGCAGATCGATGAACGTGATTTTCCCGTGATCACGCCTGCTGCCAACCCAGCCGAAGAGCTGAACTTCTTTTCCTTCAAGGCTGCTTATCTCGCTGATGTGAGTTCTCATATTCCAAAATTCGTCCAAGTTAAATTCCCGCCTCCCGGCAGGCAGGCCTGTCTGCCGACAGGCAGGCGCGATGCCTCCGCGATATGCTAATATTACACAATGCTTGAGCTTTCTCAAATGCTCGTGCGGCTTGCAATCGCGCTCATCCTGGGCGGCTTGATCGGGTTCGAACGGCAGCTCGTCGGCAAAGAAGCGGGGATACGGACCGGCATGATGGTCTCGGGCGGCGCGGCGATATTTGCCATCATCGGGCTCTCGCTCCCCTATCTCATCGCTACGCCGGGAACACTCAACGAAATCCTCGCGCGGAACAGCGGATTCCTTGCGGTTATCGCGAATATCGTTGTGGGCGTGGGATTCCTCGGAGCGGGAGTCATCATTAAGACTGACGGAAGGGTTCATGGCTTGACCACTGCGGCAGTCGTGTGGATCGCGGCCGCAATAGGAACGTTAGCCGGGATAGGTCTTATCGACTTCGCGATCGCCTCGGCAGTGATTCTCGCAGGGGCGCTTTATATTTTTAGGAAGATAGGGCTGCTCGAGCGGATCGGCCCGCGACATTCAAAGCGGCAGCCCGCCGAAGCGGGTTAGGAGAAATCCAAAATCGCAATCGCCTTTGGGCCCAATACGGCCCCGCATATGAGACGCCGATCCGCGGACCGGATTTGATTTCCGAACGTCGTATCCGCACCCCCCGATCTTCGATCCAAAGGCCGGAGCGTTGCTCCGCTCGCTCGCCGTTCATGCGACCGCCGATCTTCAGTTTCTTTGTGAGGCGCGCGGGCCCATTCGCTCCTTGGATGCCCCGGATCAATATGGCCGCGGGATAACCTTCCTCGCGGGTCACGATATTGAGCATCCAGTGCATGCCGTATGTGAAATACACGTACCAATGCCCGGGCGGACCGAACATCGGCGCATTGCGCGTCGTCCTCCCGCGCGACGCGTGCGATCCCCGGTCGCGAAAACCGTCATAGGCCTCAACGTCAGCGATCATCGCGACGATGGTGCTTCCGCGATGCCTTCGCGCGAGAAATTTCCCCAGGAGTTCCCGGGCAACGTGAATCGTCGGCCGCTCAAAAAACACGCGTGACAGTATTTTTTTCATACGATATGCGAAAGGGACGTCATACGACCGGATACTCGCAATCCATCGCGGCCTCCTTCTCTGCCCGTGATAGGCGTTCCAATATTGCCGCATTCATCCTAAAAGGGCTGCGAAGAAAACACAACGCCGCCCTTGCGGGCGGCGCTGCAGTCCCGGCGTTTCAGCCGGAACACGCTGGCAGTTCGTAAGCCGGATTCTGTTCCCGATGTGCATCGGGATGGCGATCATTTATCTGGGCCCTCGATTACTCTCGGGCTCAAGCGACTCTTCCCGCTGTAGTTTTTGCAAACTGCAGCAGGACGCGGTCTTGCACTCAGTAAGGATTTAGCCGTTTCACCTCTGCTTTTTTATCCCTATGGCAGAGTTGGACCATCGAGCTTGGGATCGGGTCCTCCTTCGGCTTTCGCCTCGGGACGTCACTGCTCGCACCTCTCGCATTACTGCGGTCCGCCGTTAGCGGATACTATTTTATCCCGAAACCGGGAGAGTGTCCGGACTTTCCTCCCAGCCGTACTTTTGCGAATCACCTGGACACAGTACGCCACGCGGCACACCTCGCACAACGCCGCGCGCACATATGAACGTCACAAGCAAAAGTACGGCTGGGCGACCGCCTAAACTACCCGCAACGGTATTTTACAAAATCAAAGTCCTCTAAGTCAATACCTTGACCCTTTGCTATACTGGCCTCATGAGGCCTGAACCGCGGCGCGTGTTTCGGTTTACGCGCAAGCGAAAAACGATAATTTCGATCGCGGCAATATGCGGTGCGCTCCTTTGGGGATCCCGCCTGTTTCTAGAACTTCAAAACGGAAACCTTCTTTCTCCCAAAACCGACCTTTCTGTTGATTATTTCGCCCAATACGGCGGAGCTGATCTCAAATCCAATCCCCTCCCCAGCCGCCAATGGATGGCATTGGCAATTCAGGTGGTGAAGCGGGAACGGTGGTCGCCCCCGGCGGCCGCACGTCTCTTCGCTTACGCGGCAAGCGTATACGCCGATGCGCTCACTCAAACCGACGATCCGGCTCAAGCCGGCTGGGCCACGGCGGAAATATTAAAGCTCTTGGCGCCAAGCTGGAGGCCCGACCTGCGGCCGTTTGGACTGTCTCTGCCGCGCATCGCGAGAGATCCCACGCCGAGGGCGCAAGCTATCGTTGATGCGTACAGCCGCCGGGCAAAGGAGGATGGATTTGATCGAGCGCAAGAACTTCCTCAGCCCTCTGATCCGGAACGCTGGTCCCCGTTAGGGGAAGAAAAAGACGGAGCAAAAGCGGCCGGTTTATGGAACACATGGATCTTGGATCCCACTGCGGAGTTTCTGCTGCCTGCTCCTCCGCAACCGGGCAGTTTCTGGGACCGAGTAGAACTGCTGAAGGTTCGATATGCGGCACAGCATCGGACATTGAGCCAAATCCCGGCTATTTTCCTATGGCAAGGCACCTACGGCATGCCGGTAGAAGAACGAAGGTCCTTGCCCACCAATGCAAGTCCGGCCGGCACGTGGCTCAATATCCTTGCCATGGAAAAAAGCGATGCGAGCGACCGAGAATTCGCCGCGAGCCAAAAACTTCTCGCCCAAACGCTCGCGGACGCGCTCATTCAAACCTGGAAGATCAAATATACGCACCAAACCAGGCGCCCGTTCATGCGCATTCCCGGACTCGAATCCGTAGTGGCGGATCCCCCTTTTCCAGGATACGTGTCCGAATACGCCTCAGCGTCCGGAGCGGCCGCAACCATCCTGACACAGCTTTACCCTCATCAAAAATCCGTGTGGGAAAAGAACGCCGAGGATGCCGCTCACTCGAGGTTGGTAGCCGGCGTCCAATTCGATTACGACAACGAAAACGGCCTCGCCTTGGGCAATCAGATCGGGCGAACGATCGTGAAGAAACTTTTCGGAGAAGAAAGTGCGAATTTGCCCCGATACGAAATGATGCGCCCATCCCCTTTTGAAACCTTCCGGCAGTGGACGACCTTTACACTTCAGCTCTGGGCGCAACATCTCGCTCGTTCGATCAAGGCTCGGCCAGGAGACCCGCTTTTCCAAAACGTGATTGCCTCGCGCAAAATCAAAAAAGGAGGCAACTCCCGGGGAATTTCCTGGCATGATATCGATCGGGACGGAAAAATTGATCTTGCCCTCTGGGGAGGCAAGACTCCCGGACAGGTGAAACTGTATCGCAATACCCCGGACGGTTTTGTGGACATCACCGATGCCTCCGGGCTGAACTCGCTTTCAGGGTCACCCCCTATTTCCGGCATCTTCGGCGATTACGACAACGACGGCTGCCCTGATCTCTATGTCACCCGCGGAAGAAGTTCCGATAGACTGTTTCGGGGGAATTGCGACGGCTCGTTCAAGGATATAAGCGAGATCGCTGGAATTTCGGACGCGTACCAATCACTTGGGGCTGCCTGGGCGGATTATGATCGGGACGGCAATCTGGATATATATGTCGCGAACTTCGGCGAAACCGCGACAAAGGACGGGTATGTTTCGGATCCGAACTTGCTCTGGCGCAATAACGGAGATGGAACGTTCTCGGAGATTGCCGGAGCGGCGGGCGTGCAGGGCGAAAGCCGCTGCGCGCCAAGCGGCTCATCAAAGGAATCTTTCCAACCCCTATGGGTGGATTACAACAACGACCAATGGCCGGATCTTTTTGTGGCCACGGACACCGGGGTGAGCCCTCTGTATCGCAATAATGGCAACGGAACATTTACGGAGGTAACCGCCGAAGCAGGTATGTGCAGGATCGGAACCGGCATGGGGGCGACAGCCGGCGATTACGACGAGGACGGCGACTTGGACATCTATGTTACGAACACCGGACCGAATTTCTTGTGGCGCAATAACGGAGATGGGACATTTACGGAAATAGCAGCGGAAATCGGGGTGGCCGATCCCCCGAACGTCGGCTGGGGAACGGAATTTTTTGACCTGGAAAACGACGGCGACCTGGATTTGTTTGTGGCGAACGGCGGTTTGCCTCTGCCCAAATCAATATTCGATCGCGAAGAAAGCTCGGTGTGGCTGGACCGGTTGTTCGAAAATCTCGGGGATGGACGCTTCCGCGAAGTTTCGGAAGCGCAGGGCATAGTAGGCAGCGATGAGAAACAAGCCATGGCCACGGCGGATTACGACGGGAACGGAACTTTGGATCTTTTTATCATGTCGAGCTTCACCGAGGAAATTCCCCGCCATCGGCTGTACGCCAATCGCGGCCGAGGCCTCCATTGGATCCGCCTCGAGCTCACCGGAATCAAATCGAACCGGGACGCAGTCGGCACGCGCATCGTGCTTCGCGCCGGCGGCAGAACTCAGCTTCGAGAAATCGTAAGCGGCTCTTCTTATGCTTCCCAAAGCGCCTTAGGAGCGCATTTCGGCCTCGGGGGAACCCGCGTCGTGGACCGCGTGGAAATCCGCTGGCCGAGCGGCACCGTGCAAGTGCTCCAAGATCTGAAAGCGGACCAGGTGGTGAAGATTGCCGAACCACTGCCTTAGCCCGCCGTCATTTCAGCGGCGAAATGTTCAATTTGGTTCCGAGTTCGTAATACATCTTACTATCGCCGCCGTCGCGCCCCGAAACATCCCTCACTCCTCCTTCATTGAATTTCTTCGCCTCGAGCCGCAGGTTGAGCTCCCAGCCGTCTCTGCTCACGGCATACATATAGTAGTACGGCGGGGTGTTTTTTATGTCGACCGGTATGCGACGAATGAGCTCCGGCGGGAATCGAAAAGGAATCCACCCCACCGCATTGGGGCTCTGCAGTGTCGCGGGGTGCGGGCAATGGTACTTCCATCGCGGCGGTAACTTGGGAAGATCCATGCCTCTGCAATCGGTCCCGTCGGTCGACGTCGCGTTCAGATCGGGGATCGATACATAGATCGTGCGTTCGCCGCCGAACACATTTCCGGATTCCGCACCGTAGAAACGGAGGGCCCGTTCCAATGCGATCACATCAGCGAGGCGCCCTGCGTCGCGCAATTGCCGGAAGAGCTCCGCGGGATTTAGATACTCGTAGCCGACCACGAATATGAAAGCCGCAACGCCCGCCGTTACGATTATCGAAAATGCTTTTGTAGAGCGCATCGTCAGTTTTTCCAGAATTTTCTAGAAACGCCTTCCCGTCCTTTCTCGATCAAGCACTTTATTTACGATACCGTCCGCCATCCGATTCTCCCCGCGGGGGACATGCGAGAAAAGAATATTTTTGAAATCGAGGCGGGCATTCCAGACTTCGAGGAATAGCGGCTGGAGCTCCGCCTCAAGGATCTTGTACTTCCCGTTTAATTGCTTTACGACCAGTTCGCTGTCTATCCGGAAATCGATCCCTGTCTCTTTTGCCCTCTTCTTGCCGAGCATTTGCTTTAATTTTTTGAGCGCAAATATCACGGCCAGATATTCCGCTTGGTTGTTCGTCTTCACGCCGACATATTCGCCGTACTCTTTGTATCTCCCGTACTCTTTGGCACCGCGCCCGAAAAGATCCGACGACGTCCGCGATTTCGAAGCCGCGAGCACTATCCCTATCGCCGCAGGTCCGGGATTGCCGCGGGAACCCCCGTCGGTGTAGACGATAATCGTATCCCCCAGCGTTCGTGTTTCTTTCACTTCCGCGTGTCGAGTTTCGCAATAACCTTTATGATAATCGTATCGCGTTTTCCCCCGGTTTGCACCCCAACGCCACAGACGAACTGCTTCCCCTTCTTACGCGCGAGGATCCGGCGAGATGTTCGGGCTGCGTATCGATCTTCGGCCGTCGCATCTCCGTATTCATCCCCTGCGATGACCGCGTCAATCGCGCCCTGCTCCAAGTTAGCGCCCATATCGCCGCCCTCCCGCACTGTGGCATTCTGAACGTCGCGCAGTGCCTTCTCTATGCTATTTCATCAACTCTAAAAAAACCTTATAGGTCGTCCGTGCGTCATCGATCGCGCGGTGCTTCTGCCCTTCGCCGATGCCGAAATATTGCGAGAATTCGCTCAATGAGAAACGGTTGAATTCCGGCCGCCCGTTCAGCTTGAGCCACGCGAACGAGAACGTATCGAGTCCCTTATAGAAATAGTTTGGGGAAAGCCCGCACGACTCAATCGCCTTCTGGAGGTGCATCCAGTCGAAAAGAAGGTTGTGTCCGACGAGCATCGTTCCCTCGGTGTGCCGCAAGAACTCCGTGACACCTTGGCGGAGCGTCATCCCTTCTCGCTTCCATTCCTCGGGATCATACCGCACGACCGCGAGCGACTCCGGATCCGCCCGCTCGATGTGTTCGGGGATAATCTTGATGTCTCCCTCCTCCAAAACCTCGAATGTCCGTGCGTCCGCCTTTACGAAACCGATCTCGATGAGCTCCTTGTTAAGCTCGAGACCGGTCGTCTCGGTATCGACGAACACAAGGTCGAGCGCGCGTATGTCTATGTTTGATTTATCCATGCTGATTTCATCTATTTCCACCGCGGCTTGATGTCATACTTCACCCGCAAGCCCGCCCGCGGAGCCGTCTTGTTGGCATGAAAATTCCGTCATCACGGCGGCCAATGCCATCCCATCGAAATCACCATGCAGATACATATCGTACCGCGTACCGCAGCAACCCGCGCAGCAAATCATGCCAAAAAGTGAGGGCCCCCGCAAGCGGAGGCCCCTTGAAAGCAACCGGCGAGAACCGAATGTGCGCGCATCCCTCGAGAGGGTGCGCTTGCCTGCCCCCCATCCTCCTGGCGACCCAGGAAGAGTAAGCGCGGCGGCGCTTGCTCCCTGCGATTCGCGAACGCGAACCCCTGGGGAGCGCACACATCCGGATCCTCACCGGCTTCGGATGCGCGAGAGGAGAGCTAAGAGCGGCGAATCGGCCGTTCGAGCACAATGCCTTGCGGCACCGCGCGCTTCCGACGAACCGCTTCTCTTAGCGTTCGAGCGTGACCGGGAAACAGCCGGTCAAACTCAGGGTTGATTCACCCGCGTTGTTTTAAGGCATTCGCGCGCCCCGTGTGCCTTGCCAGTTTCCCGGCAAAACCGACGGTGCGATGCTACTCGCCAAAACACTCCGCAGGACGAACCGTGCGCCACTTCTCCGGCAACCGGAGAAGATTTCCCTGCGCACATTCTCCCCATAGCGACGGGGTCCTCAGCGACGTACAACTCCGAGTCACGCCGCGCTCCCCTGCTCCGCGTTGCTTTCGCTCGCGGGAAGGGAACGGGTGGCTCGAAATATGACGCCGTGCGTTGCTGACTTCAGGGCAAATCGCTCTTCCCTTGCGTGAACCGCCCATCGCTCTGAACCGTGAGGTTCTTTGCTTTGGGTTATCCAATCAAGGACTGCGTTTTTGCGGACCGAGCCTGCAACGACATCGGACTCCGCCGTTCGCGCACCACGAACTGGATGTCTTGAACTGATTCTGATATTACGCGCGGCGTGCCGGTGTGGGAAGCAAAATAGTGGATAATCTGTGGATGAAAAATTCCTTATTTTATGGCCTTCCGAGCCGCATGCCCCGTTTTTAGCGCTTCAATGCCTCGTAATTTCTCCCCCGCAAGGAATGCCAGCATCGCTCCGCCGCCGGTCGAGATGAAGCTAAATTTGCCGTCCAGCCGGTGTTTCTTCAGGAACATGACTGTTTCCCCGCCTCCCGCGATGGAAAACGCCCGCCTGTTTGACGCGATAGTCTTTGCGATTGCAAGCGACCCGGAACTGAATCGCTCAGTTTCAATACGCCCCAATGGGCCGTTCCAAATTACAGTACCCGCTTTTCTGATCCACTCATTGTATTGCGCTACGGTTTTTGGCCCGGCGTCGAGTATCATTTCATCTCGGGTTTTCCAATCAACCGGCGTCAAGACATTCCTCGCGCGCGCAAGACGCTGAATGCCCTCAGTGCTCATATCGGCAAGTGAATTTCCAATATCTTTTCCCCTTAATTTAAGGATGGTGTTCGCCGGACCTCCTCCGAGCAGGAACGCATCCGCTTTGTTGCGGAAATATCGGAGTACTCCCAATTTGTCGCGCACCTTCGCGCCCCCGAGAATAATGACGAGCGGCTTCCTTGGCGCGCGCATCGCGCGGGAAAGCACCTTGATCTCATTCTCAAGCTCAAGCCCCGCAAAGCTCGGCAAGAATTTCTCAACGCCGACCACGGAATCTCCGGGATGGTGGCATACCGCGAACGCATCGTTCACATAATAATCTCCAAGAGCGGCGAGGCGCTTCGCAAGTTCCGGCTTAAGAGTCGTCTCGCCCTTGAGAAGCCGGATGTTTTGAAGCAAAAAAGTGGAACCTCTCGGCGATGTCCGGATCTCGCTCACAATGCGATGAAAATCGAAGTGCGGCACGAATCGGATCTTGCGGCCCAGCATCCGTTCCAGCTTTATGCCGTCATTGCGCAAGCTGACCGCAGCGTCGAACTTCCCTGGCGCGCCCCCTTTTCCGACCCTCACCGGCTTCGGCCGCCCCCTGTGGCTCACGATCACTGCCGCCCTCGAATGCCGCACAAGAAGCCTGATTGTGGGAAGCGAAGCCCGCATCCTCCATTCGTCTTCGGTATTAAAGTCGAGCCGGAGCAGGGCAACGCCCCGAAGCCCGCTCGCGTTCGCCTTGCTCAGAAATCGAATCATGATTCATTCATTCTATCACGCTCTGATATGGGTTAGAATGAGCCCGTATCTTCAAACGACATGAAAAAACGGATCATCGTGTTGGGCGGCGGTTTCGGCGGATTGCGGGCCGCAATCCAGATCGGGCGCAAGCTTCGTGCGTTCTCGCTGCTTCGAGAATACGAAGTATTGCTTATCGACCGGAATGACCATCATACCTATACGCCGCTCCTATACGAAGTCGCCACGACCGCGAAAGACGCGGCGAACTTTTTGCGGCTCCATGAGATCGCGACGGTGGATCTTGCAACGATCGCGAGCTATTACCCCGTCATGTTCCGTAAGGCGGGGGTCGAAGCAATCGATGTCGTAAATGGCGATGTTCATCTCGCGGGCGGCGAGCACATCAAGTGGGAATCGCTTGTTATCGCACTGGGATCGGAAACGAATTACTTTGATATCCCAGGCCTCAAAAAGCATGCCTTGCCCCTTAAGACATTCACCGATGCGGTTCGGATCCGAGAAAGGTTCATAAATCTTGTTTCCGACGGCAAGAAAGAGATCCGGATCCTCATAGGAGGAGCCGGCTCAAGCGGCGTGGAACTCGCGGGAGAATTAAGCCTTTGGGCTAAAGAGTTCGCCCGCATCTCTCCCCGTACGCATCTCTCAATCGCGCTTATCGAGGCGGCGGAGACTATCCTCCCTGGATTTGCGCCGAGCGTGGTTCGGGTAGCCGAAAAACGGCTCCAAAAACTCGGCGTGCAAATCATAACGGACACAGTGGTCGAAACAGTAAAAGAAGGGGTGGTTATTTTAAAAAAAGGGGCCGAGCTCCAGTTCGACGCCCTCCTTTGGACAGGCGGCGTCAAGGCATCTTCACTTCTTTCGCGCGCTCCGCTCCAGATGGAAAATCGCGGCCGAGTCATGGTCCGGGGAGAAATGGAATGCGTGCCGCAGGTCCCCGATCTCAAGCTTTCGTCGAAAATATATGCGATCGGAGATGTTGTCTGCTATGCGGACCCTGCAACAAAAAAGCCCATACCGGGCGTAGCGAGAGCGGCTATTTCCCAGGCAGACATCGCGGCTCATAACGTCATCGAGGACGTGCTCTCGGAACGGGATCCGGCGCGGCGGGGCGCCCGCCGCAGCTACCTTCCCGTTGAATATCCATACGTCATTCCGATCGGCGGGAAATATGCGATCGCAAAAATCGGGCCGATCGTACTCTCGGGTTTCTTTGCATGGGTCCTGAAGGGCCTCGTCGAACTGAACTATCTCGTTTCGATACTTCCGCTCACTCTGTCGCTCAAGATCTGGCTAAAAGGGCTGCGGATTTTTTCGCAGAACGACAGACTGGGATAGGGCGCTATGCAAGATGGCTCCAGGCGTAGTTTTTGTCCCCGCCGACTTTCTTGCGGGGATTGAAAATGCCCAGGGGGTCGAATATCTTTTTCACTTCCCCAAAGAGGCCGTACATCTTCTCGCCGTACATCATTTCGAGGTACGGAGTGCGGATGAGTCCGTCGTTATGTTCGGCGGTGATCGACCCCTTGAACTCAAGTACCAGCGGGTATACCTTTTCTGATATTTCCTCTATCAGGCGGTGCGCGTCGGGGTCGTTCAGTTCCATGAGCGGAATGACGTGGAAATTTCCGTCCCCGACATGCCCCGCTATGGTATAAATGAGCTTATCGCCGTACGGGTCGAGAATCGCGTTTAGCCGCGGCAGGAATTCAGGGAGGCGTTCCGGCCGCACGATCACGTCGTCAATAAAGGGAACGGTGCGGCGATTCTTCACCCGATGCCGGAGAAGATTAAAACTTTCTCTTCGTATCGTCCAATACTTTTCGGCCTCCTCGGAATTCCTTGTAAGCCGGACCCGCAGCTTCAACTTGAGAAGCGCGCTTTTGAGCTCTTGGAGCCGCCGGTCGAGATCCGCCGCGTCATCCGAAGTGAGCTCGATCAGGAGCACAAGTTTCGGCAATCCCCCGCGGATTACCATCCAAAGCTCCGGAAGAAATTGAAGGCCCAACACGAACGCATTGCCTTTCAACTTCTTAATGAGATCGGGTAAAAATTTCAGCGCGACGCTCAGCGTATGGTCGTCATACGATTCGAAGCTCTCGGGCTTGAACGGAAGCACCGCGCGCACGAGATCATGAAGCGGCGCCAGGTCCTTCAGAAACACGATCGCGAGCCGGGAATATTTCTTCTTTGGAAGCAATCGAAGCGTTGCTTCAGTGAGGAACCCCAGCGTGCCTTGAGAACCGACAAAGAGCTGCGTGAGGTCAAAAGTCTTCTTATCCCATACGTTCCATAACGCATATCCTGCGGAATTCTTCGAAACGTCCGGCCGGCTGGCCCGGATCAACTCGTAGTGCTCCTCCAAAAGCTTGAAAAGTCTCCGATAGAGTTCGCCCTCGAACGTCTGAAGCCCGAATTTCTGCGCCAGCTGATCCTTGGAAAGCGGGCGGAGGAGGTACTCTTCGCCGTCGGCGAGCACCACGCGCAACGATTGCACGTATCTTTCCGTCTTGCCGTAGGCGAGCGTTTTTTCTCCGCCGGAATTATTCGCGATCATGCCTCCGACGGCGCAGATCTCCTTCGAAGCAGGATAGGACGGATACAGAACCGCGCGCGCGTCCAACTCCTTTTCAAGGTCTCTGAAATAGACGCCGGGCTCCACCACTGCCCGGATCGGATCGACGCTTTTGATCCGGTTAAAGTGCTTTGTAAAGTCGAGAATGACGGACTCATTGAGCGGCCCTCCGCTCATATCCGTCCCTCCGGCCCGTGCCGTGAGCGAAACGTCTTTCCCCGCCTTGCGCTCGCTGGTCGCCCAGCGCACCAGACGCTTCACATCCTCTACGTCCTTTGGCGCGACAACGGCTTCGGGCTTCACCTTAAAAATTGACGCATCCGTGCTGTAGGCGGCGAGAACCTTTTCGTCCGAGGAAACTTCGCCGTTTATGATTTCTTTGAGCTCGCCAGCGAGGGTCATGGTTGATTCGAATCGACGTAATTAATCTGATTTCCAATTGACCGAATGAATGACCAATGCCCAAGTCCCAATTCCCGGTAGATTGGTCATTCTTTCATTGGGATTTCATTGGGTTAATTGGAGTAATTAGAAATTAGAAATTTTCGCTCTATTCCCGCAGGCGCCGCTTGATTCCTTCTTCGATTTCTTGGCGATCCATTCCGTACTTCGCTCTGGAGCGTTCTTTGATCCGTTCCGCAAGTTCTTTATCGCCCGGCGCCCACGAATCAGGGAGGACGCGAATATTGAACGGCTTTGTCGTCTCGCCGCGCACGAGGATCTTCACATACGCGTTCATGTTGTCGATATTTATGAGGTCGTTCTCGTTGAAGACCGGCTCGAACTGTTTTACAAGGAATTCCGCATCCTGCACTCCCACGCGCAGGACGATCTGCGAACCGACGTTGCCGAAGACCGCATCCCGGATCTTTTCCGTAAGCTGGGCGACGAATTGATGCGCCATGGCAAGGTTCAAACGGTATTTCCGCGCCTCGGAAAGGATCGTGGCGATCGAGTCCGTCGTAAAGTTCTGGAACTCGTCGACGTACAGATTGAAATCCCGCCGCTTTTCTGCTTCGGCAACGTCGATCCGCGAGAGCGCCGCCATTAGAAGTTTGCCCGTCACGATCATGCCCAATAGGTTTGCATTGATGTCCCCTATGCGGCCTTTTGAAAGGTTCACGAGTAGTATTTTCCCCTCATCCATCACGCTCCGAAAGTTGAACGCGGATTTCGGCTGCCCGATGATGGGCCGCATGTAGTCGTTCGCGATGAAGTTATTGAATTTTGATGTGATGTACGGAGTCATGTTCGCCAAAGACGCTTCGCCGCCCGCCTTCACCGCCTCGCGCTCCCAGAAGTCGATTACAACGGAATTGGAGATGCGGGCGAGCTTCCGCGCGCGGAATGCGGGATCGGTGAATATCCGAGGGACCTCCACGAGCGTCGCGGGCTCCCCTCCGGGCGCGTGCATGTCCTCCATGAGAAGCAAAAGGGCGTTCCGCATGTATTGCTCGAACATGGGCCCCATGGTCTCTGGCGGGAAGAGTTTATTGAAAATGCCCTGCATCTCGTTCACGATGAACGTTTTCTCCTCGGGCCGGTCAGGATTGTAATCGAGCATATTGAGCCCGAGGGGCCGCCAGAGATCCGCGGGATCGAAGAGTATGACATCGTCCGCGCGGCCCGCCGGCACGTGCTTGAGCGCGGTTTCCACAAGGTCGCCGTGCGGATCGATGACCGCCACGCCCTTTCCGCCCGCGATGTCGTTCACGATCATATTCGCGAGTAATGTGGATTTTCCGGTTCCGGTCTGGCCCACTATATACACGTGGCGCCGCCTGTCTTCGTCCGCGATATAGACTTTCCGCGTTTGCCCCCGAAATACGCTCTCCCCGATACATGTTCCCTCAACCGGAAGGTCTGCCGGCGGAGGCGCTTCTTTTGACTTCAGCCATTTGATGCGGGGCGTGGCGCTCGCCGAAATCGGGAAATGATACAGGCTGGCAATTTCGGCGTTGCCAAGGATCATCGACTGCGCGGGGTCAAAGCTCCGGAAGCTGAATTGATATGCAAGCTTCTTGACGTGTCTCGGCTTTACGAACTTGAATTCGTTGCGCCCCGGACTCGTGAGCGGTCCGAATCCCGCAATAAAACCCTCCAAGAGGTTGTCCGCCTCAAGCGGCGAACGCGCGGCGGCGACAAGGCGGATATTCGTTTCAAAGAGCGGATTCGTCGCTTTGGCCGTGAGCGCTTTGATCGCTTCCTGGTCGGTGATCGCGGGATCGTCATTTTTTTCCGAGGGCTTAAACGCATCCTGAACGTCCGAGAATTTGAATCCGGATTCGTTCCCCAAGACGCTCCGGAGCGATTGCCCTTTTTGGAGGGCTTCGAGCTTTTCCTTAACGGTCTTTCTCATAGCAGGGTCGGCAGGACGGACAACGATCTGCATCGCGATCCCCTCTCCCACTTCGCTCACTTTCGTAAGCCCGCCCAATATCGATGCGAACGTATCGCCGCCTACCTCGGCATAGGTCCGTATCGGGAGCGCGAATGGATCGCGCAATAAGAGATAGACGCCGGCGGCAGCGCCCTCCGGTCCGAATATCGTGTAATCATCCGGAACCTCCTCGACAGATGCGCCGCTCCACAATGCTTGGATCTGCTTTGCCGCAATATCCTGCAACTTCTTGGGTACCGCAATATAAAAGTGGATCTCCTCCCCCACGTGCGGCACTGCGACTTCCAGCGCAAACGGAGCGCGGAGCGACGTGAGACCGGAAAGAAGCTGTTCGGTAAGTTGGATCTCCGACTTGAAGTCCGCTCCTTCTTTCGGAGCGTCTTTGGGAATTCTTACAAGATATAGCGTTTTCGGAAGTTCGGCGTAGAACTCGCGACTCCTCCGCCAGCGCGTGTAAAAATATAGTCCTACCCCCGTCCCAGCCAACACGAGAATTCCGAGTGAAATAAAAGTTGCCATTCCGCGTTCTGCCGCTACTCCAGAATTTTTCTTCTTTGGAATTCCGGATACAGTTTCCCGACGAGCGCATCATGAAACGCGTCGATAACGAACGGGTCCGCCTTGCGCAATTCCTCGCTTGCCTTGAGCACGCCTTTGGTGAGCGCAACCTCGAGCAGCTTTTCTACTTCGAGCTTCACCTCCGGCGGCGCGTCGTCCGCGTACGGCGGGAGCAGGCTGACCGGCGAAACATTGCCCGTTGTTCCGGCAGGGACAATCGTGAGCGACCGCAGGGATTGCTTAAGGATTTCCGGCCCCGTCAGGTACTTTGACTCAGGCATCTCGCGATGCCGCGCCACTTCGCCCGAAAGCCGGTCAATATCGTGCTCAAGCGCCGCGCGCGAAAATTCGGGGATCGACTGCTCAGCCATATCCCCATTCTCTCATATCCGATTCCCCTTTTCTATATCCCTACCGGCTGTGCCCTATTGGATGAACTCTTCTCAAGCGACCTCCGCGTTATCGCACTGCTCGTCCGCCTCCGCGTAACGCTACGGCGGGACTTCGGCCTGCGTGCATCATATGACCTCTGAATTGTAGCAAGCCTCGCAATATACGATCTCGGGACGCTCGGGGGCGTAGGAGGTCTCGAATTCGTTCGGACAGTGACTTTGCCCATGATCGTGCATCGCAGCGTTTTGGTATTCCGAGTTTTTTGAACGAGGGCCGCCGCACCCGCAGTGCCTGGTATATAATTTTGCGGTATTTTTCATGCGTATCCGCTCCCACTGACGACAGCTGAAACACAAGCGGGGAAGGGGCAGTCCGTTTTGCCGATAAAACTCGAGTTCTTGAGGTGTCAACCGAAATGCCCTCGAACAAAACTCCTCGCATGCTCCTTTGTGCTCGCAGCCAATAATTTCATTTAGAATATTATCGCCTGCCTGGCTGATGGCGTCTGGCAAATGCTCGGCTTCTCTCGTTACGCGGTAATCGCTTTTTTCTTCCTCGTTCCACCTAAGACCCTCGTTTTGCGCTTCAGTTTTCGCAACAGGGAAATACTCTTGGGCAATTGTTTCGTTATAAGCAAATGGGGATAGTTCGGGAGGAAAAAACTCCCCGTACTTATAAATTCTTCCTTTCTGATCTATGTAAGGCGTTTTATTCATATGTTCGATAATTCTGGATACCATTTTTTCATATTCACTTTTGGAATATTGTCGATTCAAAATACAATATTGCTTATTGCGGATCCCGACACAGCCAAAACAGTCTGAACAATTCCCGCAAGTTACGCAAAATTGCAAGCTGCGTATCTCGCCGAATGATTGCCAGCAAAACTTTATATCGCGGAGACCGATTCCGCAGACCGAAGATTCATACACAAGTTCGGTGTTGTTCCCCCACGCGGTGTAATCGTATGAATCTTTATTCGGGCCTTCCTGTAGTAACTGACAATACTTTACGTTTTCACCCCCGAGTATTCGATATGAGCGTGTGGTGTTTTTCGAATGGAAAATATACTCGCCGTTTGATTCGGAATTGTGCTTACTGCTCACATACCGCCTGGGATGAGACAGCCAGAAATTGCTTGCCTGGTTTTTCGCCCCTTGCAGGCTGGAGAATGAACCTAAATTGAAGTCTTTTATCTTTTGCAGGTATTCTTCTTTAGAGTACTGCGTATTGAATATACAGAAAGATTTACTTCTTAGATTCACGCAGCCAAAACAGTTGGAGCATCCCACGCAGTCTCGGCAAAAGGCGATCTCGTGGCAAGATTCGCAGCCAATCGAAAAGAAAGCCCGGTAGCACTGTTCCAAATTAAAGCTGGCGTAGCACAATTCACATTTATTGAGCAGCAGCCCGTCCAAAGAACTTTTTGTATTCACCGCATCCACTAAGTAAGAACAATCTTCGCAACGATTTGCGTCGAAAACGAGATAGCAGTTTTTCAGCCACCCGGCATTCATGGAAAAGTCGCTATTTACCAGATCATTGATTGAGCGGGACGGGAAAGGAACGGTTTTTAAGAGTTCTTGGAACTGAGCAAAAAATGACTTGGACCAATCGTATTCCCGGCCATATTGCATCGGATCCCAAGAATCACTCCACCAAAAATCTCTCTCGTAGATCGTTATCGGATCACTCTCCGAAAACAAAGAAAAAAGCTTTTTGCCGGTTCTGGCTTCGGTTTTCTTAAAAAGATGCCACTGATTCCGCCAAAGTAGTCTTCTCTGGAACCGGCACTGCGGACAAAACGTCGGCGGCGGGACCTTGACCTTCTCGTAGAACGCGAAGTCGTCCGGTTCGATCGTGAAGTTCTGCTTACAATTTTGGCACGCTTTCGTCCCCTCGCTCTTCATGTATTGACTACAATACTAACATACCGACATACCAACATACTTGAGAATGTTGGTATGTCATTTAGGCGACCTCGGTGTTGTAGCATTGCTCGCAATAGACGATCTCGGGCTTTTCGGGCGGGAAGGCAGTCTCGAACTCATTCGGGCATCTACCGGTCGGGTGGTGCTCATGCCTTACCGAGTTCGCGTAAGCGTTGTAATCACACATGCACTGTCGGTGATGGAGCTTGCTTCTGTTCCGTTGGGCGATGCGTTCGTTATGCCGGCAATCGACACAAAACCGCGGGAGCGGAATGTGCTCCGCCTTCAAAAAAGCGAGCTCGGGAGGGATCAACCGATACGCCCGCTTGCATTGCCCGCACTGGATAACGCTCTTCAAGACATCGTCTGACACATCATTGATCGAATCCGGCAGTTCATCAGCCCTCATCGTTATCTCGTATTCGCGAGCTTCAGGATCCTGCCAGCGGTAGCCCGCAGCGGTCGCTTGCTCCTTAGTGAGTGGGAAATGCTCGTTCGTGATCGTCTGATTGTACGCATAGGGGGACAATAAGTAGGGGAAGAACTCGCCGTAGCGGAATACTCGTCCCTGCGGGTCCGTATACGGCATGTCGCTCATGTGCGTTACAATCTTCTCCCGCAGCGATGCATACTCCCCTTTCGTATACTGTTTGTTAAGAATGCAGTATTCCTTTTTGCGCAGCCCGAAACAGCCAAAAAGGTTCGCGGAAGACTTACAGAACATGCAATATTCAAGGTCGCGGACTTCGGGCCAACAGCTATAGCAAAACTTCACGTTGAACGTCCCGATCCCGCACACGCAATTTTCATATCCCAGCTGATTGTTCTCCCCCCAGATCGTGATGTCATAGCAATCTTTGTTCGAGGGAACCTGTTGATACTGGACATATTTTAGGTTCTCGCCTTCGCGCACGAGGTAGCCATGATGCACGTTCCTGGAGTTATTGACGTACTCTCCGGTTACGTCGGTGTTCTTGACACCTTGCATGAACTTGACGGGAAATGCCTGCCAAAACCGCTGGGCTGTCTCTTTCGCCTTCGCAATCCCGCTCCACGCATCGAGGCGCATCTCCGCAATCCTTCTTTCGTATTCTTCCTTTAGGTACTCGACGTTCCAGATGCAATATTTTTTGTTCCGCAAGTTCACGCACCCGAAACAATCACTGCACCCGCGGCAATTCTTAGAAAACCATACATCGCTGCACTCTTCGCACTGTGAAGAAAAATGAGTCCGGTAGCAGTTCATGAGCCAGAACGAGTTATAGCATCGCTCTGATTTCCTTAAGTGAGAATTGTCAAAGCAGGCCTTACAATCGTCGTTTGCATTGCCATATGCAGAGTCCTCGCTGTGGTTCGAGTTGAATAAGAGATAGCAATTTTTGAGGCTCCCCGCGTTCGCGCAGTAATCGCTGCTTGCCATATTGATCACATCGCGGCTGTAGACCGGCAGCGCCCGCGAGAGTTCGAAGAACTGCTCGAAAAACGTCCGATTAAAATCATGGTCGCGGCCCGCGGCCATCGGATCCCACTCGTCCGACCACCATTCCGCCTCGTCAAGCACCTTCATCCCCGAATCCGGCGGATAGATCGAAAGCATCGGCGTCCCGGTTTTCGCGCTCTTATTCCAAAAGAGCTTCCGTTCGTTGCGAAACAGGATCCGCCGCTGGAATCTGCACTGTGGGCACCACGTCGGCGCGGGAACTTTGATTCTCTCGCAGAATGTGAAGTCTTCCGGGTCGATTACGAACTGGCTCTTACAATTCTGACAAGTTCTCGTTCCGGGTTGCATGGTTCCAGTGGTCACAAGATTTCCGAGTTATAGCATGATTCACAATACACCACTTCCGGTCGGTCTGAAGAGTACGAGGTTTGGATCGGTGCTCCGCATTTCCCGCACTCGCGCATCCATAAGCGCGGAGGATTGATGCGACTGAATCTCTCCTTATACCGGCAAGCCGGGCATTGCCGCGACACAGGCAACCCGAATTTCCTCAAGAGCGCGAGCTCAGCTGCGATGATGCGAAATGGGCTCTTGCACCGCGCACATTCGATAATTGCTTGAAGAATCGAATCCTGAACGTCCGATATGTGGTCCGAGATCTGCTCGGCAATAATAGTGGGCTTATGCGGGTTCGGCTCCGGCACGTACCAATTGAATCCTTTTTCGAGCGCCTCCTCGCGGCTGAGCGGGAAAAAGTCTGCCGCATAACTTTCGTTATAACCGAATGGCGAAAGTTCTACGGGGAGGAATTCTCCATATCTATAGGCCCGGCCTTGCGGATCAACGTACGGATTCTTGTCCATGTCTTCGATGATCCGTTTCCGAAGCTTTTCGTATTCCTCTGGAGAATATTGCTTATTGAGTATGCAATATTGCTTATTGCGAAAGTTCGCACAGCCAAAAAGATGCGCCGAGGAAATCGCGAACATCGAGTATTCGATCTCCCGCACATTTGGCCAACATTGGAAGGAAAACTTAACGGAATCCGCTCCTTCTCCGATGATCATTGCCTCGTATATCCGCTGCGCGCCGTTTCCCCAAATAGTGTAGTCGTAACAGTCCTTGATCGGAGGCATAGTAATTATTTGACAATAACGGCAATCCTCCGCTCCCTCGGCAATAATATACATGTCCTTCGAATTCTTTGAACCGTATACGTAATCCCCGGTTACGTTCGCGTTCCGGAGTGCATGAGAGAACTTACGAGGCGCCTTGAGCCAAAACCGCCTCGCTTGCTCTTTGAGTTTTTCAAAATTCGAATAGGAGCCGACATTCAGTTCCTCCAGTCTTTTCTTATATTCCTCCTTAGTGAATGGCTCGTTAAAAATGTGATAGTTCTTATTCCGAATCCCAGCGCAACCAAAGCAATTCGAACAGTTGCTCAAATCCTTCGAAAAGTAAACTTCCTGGCAATTTTCACAGTCCTCCGAGAAGAACACGCGGTAGCACCGCCCGCAGGTGACAAGCCCGCAGCAAAGCTCCGAGTAGCTGAACATGGTGCAATCCAATGAATCCTTGTTATGAATAAGGATTTCCGAGTAGAGCACATTCTCGCACTCATCCGCGGTGAAAATCAGATAACAATTCTTTGCGGTCGCGGCATGGTTAATATAATCAGAATTAACGAGGGTCGGATAATTCACTTCGAGCGCCATCTGCGGAGTACTTTCATTTAATTCCTTGAGTTGGACAAGGAACGGTTGGGAGGGATCATATTCCCGTGCGTATTGCGTCCCATCCCATTTATCACTCCACCAACAAGGGTTGCAGTATACAGTGAATTTGCTCTCCGGCGCGTACATAGTGACGATGTTTTTCCCACATAGGCCGCAGTCCCTTTTATAGAGCGCCCGCTCATTCATAATTACAAGGCGCCGTTGGAGTCTGCACTCCGGGCACAACGTCGGCGGCGGGACCTTGACCTTCGCGTAGAACGCGGAGTCGTCCGGTTCGATGATAAAATCTTTCCTGCAATTCTGGCAGGCTCGCGTCTCGGTTCGCATGTTCTCGGGTGACTGAATTCTCACGGCTAACCTGATATACTAAAGCGATGCGGCGCTCGATTTTCCTGCTTTTAATTGTCCTGATTATAGCCACCTTCTTCCGGCTTTACCAATTGCAGTCCGCGCCTCCGGGGCTCTATCCCGACGAGGCAATGAACGGCAATAACGCCTTGGAGGCGATACGCACAGGAGATTACAAGGTCTACTATCCGGAGAACAACGGCCGGGAGGGACTGTTCATTAACATCCAAGCGCAGTTCCTTCGCGCGCTCCTCCCGCTGAACAACAACCAACCGGAACCATGGATGCTTCGCCTGCCGAGTGCCATTTTCGGCATTCTTACCGTACTGGGGCTTTATTTTCTTGCAAAAGAACTGTTCGAGAAGAAAACTGCCTTGCTCGCCTCTTTCTTCTTAGCAACATCGGTCTGGCACCTAATTTTCTCCCGCATCGGCTTCCGAGCCATTATGGCCCCGATGCTTTTGATCTGGGCTCTGTATTTCCTACTCCTCGGATTTCGAAAAACTTCTCCATCTGCGAAAACTCCCCTACCTTCTACCTTCTACTTTCTACTTTCTGGCGTGATCTTCGGCCTTGGCTTCTATACCTACATCGCCTATCGCATCATGGCGCTCCTTGTGTTCTTCGTCCTCTGGCACTACTGGCGTACATCGCGAAAAGAAGGCTGGCAAAAAGTTTTCCTTTATTCTACTTCCTACTTCCTGCTTTCTACTTTTTTTATTGCATTACCCATCGGCATCTATTACCTCCAAAACCCGCAAGACTTTTTTGGACGCACTGCCCAGATTTCGATCTTCAGCTCGCCTACGCCGCTCAAGGACCTTGGTATAAACATCATTAAAACACTCGGCATGTTCAATTTCGTCGGCGACGGGAACTGGCGACACAACTATGCGGGAAACCCCCAATTATTCTGGCCGGTAGGAATAATGTTTTTGATAGGCGCGTACATCGCTCTCAAAAACATAATTCGAAGTTTAAAAATCAGAAATCGCAATGAAGATTCGGAACTGGAAGATAATCCGCATATAGCGGATACCAAAACCTTGCATTTTTCATTTTGCATTTTGATTTTATGGTTTGGGTTGGCCATGCTTCCGGTTGTGATCTCGAGCGAGGGGTTGCCCCATGCGCTCCGGGCAATTCTTATGATCCCCCCGGTATTTGTCTTTGCCGGATTCGGAGGCATTTGGATATACGACTACCTAAGAGCGAAGTGGACCGTTGCCGCAGGCTCGCGAAAAACTATGCTGCGTATTGCATGCTATGCATTTCTCGCTCTCCTGGTCACCCACTCCTATCGCATGTACTTTCTCGATTGGGCGCGGCGTCCTGAAACGCAAGGCGCCTTCTCGGCAAATTACGTTATGCTCGGCCGCGCCTTAAACGCCCTCCCGAAAGAAACCCCAAAATACGTTCTTGTGGAAGCTGGGGGTACGCTCGTGAATGGAATTCCGATGCCTACGCAAACCACGATGTTCATTACCGATACCTACACGCAAGAAGGTCAGCGGGCAAAAAATATCCATTATGTGCTCCCGGAGAACGAATCAACGATTCCCGCTGACTCTCTCGTGTTCGTACTTGAGTAGATTTTAAAGCATCCGCCGAGGCAGAAGAGGCGAAATTCGCGCAACGACTTCGTAGTTGATCGTGTTCAGTTTCTTTGCGATTTCCTCCGCACAGACCCGTTCGGTTCCCATTGATCCCAAAAGGACCGCTTCGTCTTCTGCCTTGACGTCCGGAATATGCGATACATCAACGACAAACATGTTCATCGCCACCCTGCCGAGGATCCGGGAACGCGTGCCGCGGATAAGGACTTCGCCGATATTCGAAAGTCCCCTGTCATACCCGTCGCTGTATCCCTGCGGAATAACCGCGACGGTCATCGGCTTCGGAGTTATATAGGTCAGCCCGTAGCCGATTGGGAAACGCGCGGGAACCTCTTTCACCTGCGCAATGTGGGTCACCCATCGAAGCGCCGGTTTCAGTTCGAAGTTTTCGGTGCGGTATCGCGCCCCAAGTTCCTCCGACGGCCACAATCCATAGAGACCGATGCCAAGACGGGCAATCTCGTGCGCACCCGTGCCACGCTCGTATACAAGCATGCCCGATGTGGCGGAAATATGGGTGGCGATGTTCGGAAAACCTGCCTTCCGGAATTCTTCGACCGCCTTCCGGAACGCCTCAAGCTGCTTCTCGGCATGCGAAAAATCGGCGGTATCCTCGATGTTGGAAAAATGGGAATACGCTCCGACCACCTCCAGGTTCGAACACCTCTTGAGCGTTCGGATGAACCCATTCAGTCGATCCGGCAGAATTCCTTGACGTCCAAGATGGGCATCTATCTTGATATGCACTCGGGGCTTCTTTCCGCTGCGCAGCGCAATCGCTTCAAGTTCCCGGATCTGCGGCTCGTCATATACTCCGAACTCCGCCCCGAGCGAAACCGCGCGCTCCAACGCGTTCATGGGAACATAGCCGAAGAGGAAGGCCGGCGCGTGCGAGACGGTTCTCAATGCCTCAAGCTCCTCGATATCATCAATTTGAAAATAGTCTGCGCGGCCCTCCAGCGCATGCACCACTTCGCGCATCCCGTGTCCGTATGCATTCGCCTTTACCACGCATGCAATCTTCGTTCGCGGCGCGAGAAGCGCCCGGAAAAGCCGGAAGTTATGAATAAGGTTCGAGCGCGAAAGTTCGATGTAGGAAAGCGGCGCACTTTCTTCCATCTCGGCTGCTTACACCTTCGTCACCTCCACCTCGGTAAAATGCTGGCGATGCCCCTTCTTCTTGCGATACCTGGTTTTCGAATGGTACTTGAACACGATTACTTTTCGCGCCCGTCCCTGCGTTAAGATCTTCCCCTCGACCGATGCGCCGCCCACGAAGGGCATACCGACATGCACCGTGTCGCCAAGGACGCGCAAAAGCACCTTGTCGAACGTAAACTTCTCGCCTTCTTTGGCGTTCAGCTTCTCAATTTTCAGTTTGGTTCCCGGGGAAACCTTGTACTGCTTGCCTCCGGTTTCGATAATGGCGAAATCCATGGGTCAATTGACGCTAATAATAGCCGCGAATCCGATAAAAATCAAGATACTTATGGAAAGGGTCGCCGCGGCCACAAATTTGCCCCAAAACCAGTCTCGTTCTTCAAGAATGAGCGCAAGCGCGAAGTTAACTCCGACCATCACGAGGCCGCTTATCGCCATGAACGCAATGTGCGAGATATCGCCGATTGAGATAATGCCTTGGATACTATTCCATTGGACAACGACCGCTTGGGAGCGTCCCGCAAAAACAAAAATCGCCCACAGCCAGCCGCCGATGAGCAAAAGCCCGCTCAGAGCGAACGCGGCGCTCGCGAACCGAAAGCGCATGATCCGCTCTAACGGCGATTTCATCGCTTTCTAAGAATCGTGGCGGCCTCATCCGGATCCACGACGGTGATTTCGATGTTTCCTCCGAGCTCGAATCCACCCGAGATCGACAACCGAGGAAGTATTTCGATGTGCCAATGATAGTGGCCGTACCGTTCCCGGTTGCGGACCGGGGAGGTATGAATGAAGAAGTTAAGATCGGGGTCGTTTAGGCGCGTGCGCATTGTGCGGAGCACATCACCTAAAATTTCAACAACACCTGTCGTATCCCGCTCCGAAGTGTTCTCGAAATACGGCAGGTGCCGCTTCGGAAAAATACGCACTTCGAACGGTTCCTGCGGAGCGTAGGGGCAGAGCGCGATCGCCGTACCGGTTTCGGCTACCACTCGCTTTTTGTAGCGCCGCTCGAACCGGATCGTCTCGCAATGCCCGCACCGATGATGTTTCTTCCAAAAACGCTCGGAGCCGAAGAGTGAACTCTTCACATGCGGCGGGATGATGGGCAGCGCCAGAAGCTGATAGTGGGGGTGGTAAACCGATGCGCCCGCGGTAGGTCCCCAGTTGAAAAACGAGGCCACATACTTCATGCAAGGATCCTCCTCATGCAAACGGTAACGCGATTGGAGCACCCGGAACAATTCCAGCCCCTCGCGGACGCTCAAATCCGCAATGGTGTTCCGGTGATCGCGTGTAACCAATAGCTCATGCGCTCCGACCCCTTCGTATGCGCGGTAGGGCCCTACTGATATCGGGAGAGCGCAGGCTTCTCCGTGGCGCAGCGCGGGATACTTATTCGGGATTACGATTACCCGCCATTTTGCATCGCTGGGCACCGCGACGACCGGCGGCCAGTTCCCGGTTTTCTTAAGATCTTCGAACGGGCATTTTGATTTCGGCGTCGGTTTCCGCGGCTTTTTCTTCTCGAAAAGCGCGTTCGGGCGCTTCGCGCGCCCGGGCGCCACAATCACCCAATCGCCGGAGATAAGATCTTGTCGGAATTCGGACATGTTGTTGGTAGTTCACAGAATATGCCGTCCGCCTTATTATAGTAGGAACCTCACGCGATGCATAGCAGAAACAATAAACTCTACGTCGGAGATATCGCGGCAGAAAAACTCGCCGGGCGGTATGGCACGCCGATCTATGTCTACGACAGGGCGCTCATTGAAGCGAGATGCCGCGCCATGCGGAAAAGTTTCCCAAAAGCGCGAATCTGCTACGCCTGCAAGGCGAATACGAATCCTGCCGTCCTTACCGTTATCAAACGACACGGCATTGGTATTGAGACAGTGAGTCGAGGCGAACTTGATGTCGCCTTACGCTGCGGATTCAAGCCTCACGAAATCAGTTTTACGTGCAGCAACGTTGAGAAGGACGAACTCCTCTATGCGCTGAAACGCGGTGTCACGATTCACGCCGATTCGCTCGGGCAACTCGAGACGATCGGCATAGCGCGGCCGGGAAGCCGCGTCTCGCTCCGAGTGAATCAGGGCATCGGGGCGGGACATCACAGCCACGTCGTGACGGGCGGCCGCAAGAGCAAGTTCGGTATCCCTGTTTCGAAGCTTCGCGACGCAAAAAGGATAGCCGAGAAGCATGATTGCACCATTACCGGTCTCCAACAGCACATCGGCTCAAACGTGCTCGATCCGCGCGTGCTCCTCAAAGCGATGGAGGCGCTTCTCAAAACCGCGCGACAGTTCCCGAACCTGGAACACCTCGACTTTGGCGGCGGTTTCGGTATCCCCTATCGGCCCGGAGAACAGCCGCCCGATATAAGAGCCCTCGGCAAGGAAATGACGTCCCGATTCGCGGTGTTCGCAAAAGAATATGGCAGGAGGCTCACGATGTCCATCGAACCGGGCAGATACCTTGTGGCGGAATCGGGCATTCTCCTCGTGAAAGGCACTGACGTGAAACGGAACCCCGGGAGGATCTTCGTGGGCGTGAACTCCGGGTTCAACCATCTCATCCGGCCGGCAATGTATGGATCTTTCCACGAAATCGTAAACGCGAGCCGGGTGAACGGACGGAAAGAGCGGGTGACAGTCGCGGGGAATGTCTGCGAGTCGGGAGATGTCTTCGCGAAAAACAGGACGCTCACCGCCTGCAAAGAGGGAGATACGCTCGCGATTTTGAACGCGGGCGCCTACGGCTACTCGATGGCCTCGCACTACAACTCGCGCCCTCTCCCCGCGGAAGTGCTGGTTTCGGGGAAAAGCGCAAAGCTGATTCGCAAACCCCTAATGGCTAAGTCTTAGTGGCTAGTTACAAGACCTCCGCGTTATAGCATTGCTCGCAATAGACCACCTCGGGACGCTCGGGGGCGTAGGAGGTCTCAAACTCATTAGGACAGCGATCTCCGCCGTGAAAATGGCTTGCGGTATTCGCATAGACGGCGTTCTCGGACTTCACTCCCGCGCATGTGCACGTCCGATGCCACAGCTTGAGGGGGTTCCTCTGCGCGATGCGGCTGAAATGCCGGCAGTTGGGGCACAAACGCGGAAGCGGGATCGAGGCGTTCCGATGCATTTCGAGCTCCTGCGGAAGAATTCTGAATGCGACGCTGCACTGCTCTTTGCATGCTCCTTTATGGGCGCAGCCGATGATCTTCGAGAGAATATCGTCTCCCGCGTCTCTTATGTGATCCGGCATATCCTCAGCGGAGAGCGTAATATCGTAGCTTTTTTCCTCGGGATCCCTCCATGCATATCCGCGAGCGAGCGCTTCTTCTTTCGCGAGAGGGAAGAACTCCTGCGCGAGCGTCTCGTTATACCCGAAGACCGCCAGCTCCGGCGGGAAAAACTCCCCATATCGGTATACTCTCCCGGCCCTATCGGCGTACGGCATCGCATTTATATGCTCCCGAATCTTCGGCACAAGCGCCTCGTACTCTTCTTTCGAGTACTGCTTGTTTAATATGCAATATTGCTTATGCGTTATGCCTACGCAGCCGAAAATATGCTGCGAGTGCTCGCAGTTCATCGAGTACTCCGCATCCATCATTTGCTCCCAACATTCGTTCAGGAAACGGCAGTTTGACGATTGGACGCCGACGTTCATGGATTCGTAAATAAGCTCCGAGCCGTGCCCCCAATTCGCATAATCCATCGCATCATGAACTTCAAAAAGCGAGAGGCAGTACTTCGCGTCCTCAACCGCGCGGCAATTGAACGATCGTCTGACGTTCTTGGAATACTGTATCCAGTTCCCATCCGACCGATCGCTGTGCTGGATAACCGCCCATGGAACGATGTAATCCCTTGCGTGGCCCGCGAATCGCGCCTTCGTGTTCTCAAGAACGGCGGCGCTCCCGAGGTTCATTTCTTTGAGTTTCCTGAAATATTCTTCCTTGCTGTATTCTTTGTTGAAAATTGCGTATTGTTTGTTCCGCAAATTCACGCATCCGAAACAGTTCTGGCAGTTGCGGCAGTTCAATAAGAACCAGGAATCGCTGCAGCTGTCGCACTCTCGGGAAAATGCGAGCTGATAGGAATTGATACAATCGGCGCATTCATAGCATCGTTCCGATTTCTGGAGGTTGTAGCAATCGGAGCTGTCTTTCGAGTCGATGAACCACGTTCCGTAGCGGCAAAACTCATTGCGCGTGCTGCCGTAAATGAGATAGCAGCCTCGGGCGTCGCTCGAGCGGTTTATGTATTCGCTGTCCACCACATTCCCCTGTTGGATTATCCCCTGGCGCGGCACGGCGTTTAAAAGTTCGAGCCATTGCGCGAAAAACGGCTTTGAGAAGTCGTATTCGCGGCCATACTCAAGCGCGTCCCATTTGTCCGACTTCCAGCAATCCTTGCAGTAGACCCTATACGGACTGGAGGCCCCAAACATGCTGATCCTCTCCTCGCCGCACAGGTCGCACTTCCGCCGATAGAGGGCTCGCTCGTTCCGGCGCATGAGCCGGCGTATCATCCGGCACTCCGGGCAGAAGGTCGGCGGCGGAACCTGGATCTTCTCGTAGAACGCGAAGTCTTGAGCGTCAATCTCAAAATTTGTTCGGCAATTTTGGCAATTACGGGTTTCTGAATTCATCGATCTAAATTGACGCGAAACCCTGAGCCTGTCGAATGGGCTCCGGTTCGATCGCGAACTGATTCTTGCAGTTTTGGCAGGTTCGGGTTTCCTGTTCTATGTTCATATACTCAACCGCATGTATATATTCCTAATGACATACCAACATACTTGAGAATGTTGGTATGTCATTAGGCGATTTCCGCATTGTAGCAAGATTCGCAATACACGATCTCCGGCCGGTCGGGGGCGTAGGAGGTTTGGAATTCGTTCGGACAAGCGTCTGCCCCGTGGAAATGCGTGGCGGTGTTCGCGTATTTCTCGCTCTCCGCTCGCGCGCCCGCGCACATGCATTTCCGTTGCCACAGCTTCAGGGGATTCCGCTTGGCCAGACGTTCGTAGTGACGGCAGTTGGGGCAGAGGCGCGGCAGGGGTACGTGCATTCTGCGGTAGAACCGCAGTTCGGGCTCGATTATCCGGAACGCGGTGGTGCACTGGTGGTTGCACGTTCCCGCATGCTGGCAACCCACCGTCTCCTTGAGAATACCGTCGTCCGCGTCCGCTATCCGGTCGGGCAGTTCCTCCGCTTTTTTGGTTATCTCGTAATTCCTGGCGTCGGCGTCCTTCCAACGGTAGCCCCGGGCCTCCGCCGCGGCTTTATCCATGGGGAAGTATTCCTGGGCGATGGTCTCGTTGTACGCGAAGGGCGACAGTTCGGTCGGGAAGAACTCCCCGTATCCGTACCGCCTGCCCTTGCCGTCGACGTAGGGATTCGAATTCATACGCTCGATGAGCTTAGGCACGAGCGCCTCGTACTCTTCCTTCGTGTATTGTTTGTTCAGGATGCAATACTCCTTCTTCCGCAAACCCACGCAGCCGAAGAGATTGGCGCTGTTCTCGCAGTTGAAGCAATAATCGGAATTCCGAGACGAATACACCACCACGCTGAATTTTTCGAGCGAGCCCCGGTCGCCGGTATCGATGCCTTCGTACAACAAGTCAGCCCCGGCCCCTACGCCGTAGCCGTCGTAGGAGTCGGTGAGGCCCAGTCCCCCGTTCGCCGCATATTTCGAATTCTCCACGGGGCCCACCAGGTCGAAGCAGGTCCGGCAGACTTTGATCTCGCGGCAATGATCCCCCGTGGAGTCCACCGTATTCAAAAGATGGGCGAACTTCCGGGGGCGCTTCCGCTTGAGCGCCTCGAACTCGGCGCGCGCCTTCTCGATCGATTCGCGCCCCGCGCCGTACTCCTCGGTCAGCCGGATATATTCCTCTTTGGGATAGGGCTTGTTGAAGATATGATAGCTCTTGTTCCGCAGGCCCACGCAGCCGAAGCAGTTCTGGCAGTTCCGGCAGTCATATAGGAAGGCCGAGTCGATGCACTGATCGCAGTCCTGGCTATGCCGCAGCTTGTTGCACCCGGTGCAATCGATGGTTTCATAGCAGTATTCGCTACTATTCGTAACATACCCGTCCAGTATGTTCTTGGAACCGATTATCTTCTCTCCGTAGATGACGTCCTCGCACTGCCAGGAGGCGTACGTCAGATAGCACCGGTTCATGTGCCCCACGTGGTTCACGTAGCCGGAATCGGTGATGGTGTTGGCGAAGAGCGCCGGCAGGGGCGCGCGTTCCAAGAGCTCCCGGAACTGGACAAAGAAGTTTTTGGAAAAATCGACGTCAAGCCCGAAATCCAGCGGGTTCCACTCGTCCGACCACCAGTAGTCGCGCTCATAAACCGTGAAGGGCGAGCCGGGAGCGTAGATGCTTATCACGTCGGTCCCCCTCGCGTCTTTGGTCTTGTAGAGCGAGCGCTCGTTGCGCCAGGTCATTCGCCTCTGGGCCCGGCACTCGGGGCAAAACGTCGGCGCTGGAACCTTGATGCGCTCGTAGAATTGAAAATCTTCCGGTTCGATCGTGAACTGATTCTTGCAGTTCTGACAGGTTCGGGTTTCGGATAGCATAGTCTCTACTTCGGCTCCTGAATCCCTAAATCTCGACAAATCTTCTTTGCTAAAAACTTATGAATTTCATTATGCCGGGGTACGGTAGAAACCTGTTTTGCAGCCGGATTCAAAAATATACTGTGCCTCGCCCCTTCCCGAATGAAAACGCACCCCGCTTTCCCCAAATGGCGGATCAAATCTACCCGCTTCATGAAGAAATGAAGGCTTACAAAGAGACCGCGAAGGGTTCTCGGATCACTCCGCTCTTTGATTTCCCGGCTCCGCTTAAAATTCTATTCGTTTCAAGAACCAGTAAAAGCGCCTCCCGTAGATTTTCTCTCACCTCTTTCAGCGTCTTCCCTTGCGTATTCACCCCTGGGATTTCCTCAACCCAACCGAGGTACCATCTGCCCGCTTTTTTATATACTGCGGTAAATTGCCTTTTTGCCATGGGAGTCATAGTACCACAATTCCTGCAAAAATAAAACTATACCACCTCCGCGTTATCGCATTGTTCGTCCGCCTCCGCGTAACGCTACGGCGGGACTTCGGCCTGCGTGCATCATATGACCTCTGAATTATAGCAGGCCTCGCAATACACGATCTCCGGGCGGTCCGGGGCGTAGCTTGTTTCAAACTCGTTCGGGCAATGAGCGTTCTCGTGGAAATGTTGCGCGGTATTTTTGTAAATCCCGTTCTCTGATTGTGCGCCGCTACACTGACAATTCCGATGCCAAAGGTTGAGCGGATTTCGCTCCTTCACTCTTTCGAAGTGGCGACAGTTCGGGCACATTCTAGGCAACGGCAACTGGAGCTGTCGGTAGAATTGGAGCTCACGAGGAGTTATCTTAAACGCATATGAGCACCCGTGTGTGCATTCCCTCTCGTGGGGACAGGAGATGACCTCGTCCACTAGGGAATCCTGAGCGTCCTTGATGTGATCGGGGATGTCCGCCGAAGACAACGTGGCTTGGGGAATCTTCTTGTTGATATCCCGCCACTGGTACTTCATTGCGGTTGCCTCCGGCTGGGTCAGGGGGAAATATTCCTGGGCTGGGGATTCGTTGTAGCCGTAGGGTGACAACTCGGTAGGAAAAAACTCGCCGTACTTGTACGTGAGGCCTCGGGAATCCACGTAAGGCATCGCGCTCATGTGTTCGGTGATCCTCGCCTTGAGGGCGAAGAATTCGTCCTTCGTATATTGCTTGTTCAGGATGCAGTATTCCTTGTTCCGGCAAGATGCCGATCCGAACTGGTATCCGGAGTTCAGGCAGGAATCGCTGTACCAGATGTCGTGGCTGGGCTGGCTGAAACTAGAGAAAAGTATCCGGGACCCGATAAGGGACCATCCCTCGTAGCACAACTCCGCTCCGAGCCCGAGGAAGGAAACGTCGTAACAGTCGCGTACCCCTTGGATGCCCACCAGCACATACTTGCAGTTTTCCATATTGTCGCTATCGAAGCACCAATAACAATTTTTAACATTGGCGAGATGGTCTCCGACGGCGTTCACGCTGCGTCCCATCTGGGCATACTTGCGAGGGTATCGCAGCGCTATCCCTTTGAGTTCTTCGCGAGCACGGAGAAGATTTTGATAGCTTCCCAAATCCAGATTTTTCTTTTCTTCTTCGTAAGCTTCTTTGGTATATGTGCGATTCCGTATCTGGTGAGATCTGTTGCGAAGATTCACAGACAGGAGGCAATTACTGCAATTCCGGCAGTTATAGAGGAGCGAGGAATCCAAAGAGTCCTCCGTTAGAACGGAATTCGATACCCCTGTACACTTAAGTCCGTACACAAGCTCGTTGCACAACTCCGATTCGCGCACATAGGAAACATCAAAGCAGTTCCGCGACTTATCAACTCGGTAACTATAGCTGATGTCTTCTGACTTAACACAGCTGATCGCCATATAGCAATCCTTCACATCTTTAAGTTGACTGCCGTACTCACTATTCACCGCGTTCACGGCAAGTATGGAAATGCGAGGCACTTGAAGCGAAAGTTCGTGGAATTGCGAGAAAAACGGCTTAGAGAAGTCGTAGTCGCGCCCATACGCAAGCGGATCCCACTGGTCAGAATACCAGCACGACGGGCAATATACGACATAGGGAGAATCCGGCGCGTAACGAGATATGGTATTCTTCCTGCATAAATCACACGGCCGAAAGTAGAGAGTTCGCTCGTTTCTGGAGGCCATGCGTCGCTGAAGTCGGCACTCCGGGCAAAACGTCGGTGGCGGGACCTTGATGCGTTCGTAGAACAAAAAATCTTCTGGTTCAATGACAAAATTACCTTTGCAGTTCTGACAG
>CAYJWW010000007.1:0-13963 GCA_964374065.1 uncultured Candidatus Saccharibacteria bacterium
ACGCGCCATGATATGCTCCTCCCGAATATGCCCTCGGGGTGAAATGGATATCACGACTGCCTTCGAAGCAGGTATTGGGCGTTCGAAACCCTCCGAGGGCACCAGAAGAAACTTCCGAAGAACGAGCGGAGTCGCGCGAACTTCAAAAAACTAATTACCTCCCGAACCTCAAGAGCGAGCCGAATACATCGAAGACGCTGCCTGTTTGCGGCTGTTGCGGTCGAGGACCCCTGAATGAGGACGGGGGCGGAGGAGGCGGGGGTTGCGATCCGGACGGCGGTGGGGGTTGCTGCGGTTGAGTCCCTCCGCTCGGCTGTTGAGGCGGAGGCTGTCCGCCCTGAGGGGGCTGTTGGCCTGGAAATCCCTGACCAGGCGGGTTCCCGGGAACTCCTGGCCTGAATTCCCCCTGTGTTCTAAATTCCTGCGTTCCTGTCACTGCGGGGAATTGCTGGAACTGCCTATTGATTTGCTGGTTCTGCTCGCGGTTGAACTGTTGATTAAACTGGTTCCCTTGTATTTTTTCCGCACACTGCCGAATCTGACTTCCGAAATCCTGGAGCTTCCTCTCGCCGCGCTTCACGCCCTCAATTGCGTCCCCGCCGACAAGCGAGGTAACACATTCCAAAATCGCCGGCGGGAACTCATTCAAGCTTCGGAACGCGGGCACCGGTATTGGCGGTGCTTGCGCGCCGCCGCTCGAACCTTCAAACCCGCCTCGGAACGGCGGTCCGAATTCCTTCCGAAAGTCATCCTGGAAACTCCCGTCCTTCCCGCCTTGGGTCGGGCTAAACGGACCTCCCTGCGGCCGGTCGAACGGCGCGCCTTGGTTCGGCCCCCTTTGCGGTCCATCTCCGACGGAACGATCCTGGGTATCGGGACTGAATTTCTGTTCTTGGGTTTCCGGCCGGAACGATTCGAAACAGGATCTCACTTTTTCCTTGATATCGGAGCTTGGCGCGCCTCCTGCGGCAATCTGTTCATATTCCGCGCCAAGCTTTTCTTTAAGGCATGACGCAATCTGCGGAGGCGCCCCGCGGAGAAAATCTCCGAAGCCGCGCGGCGCTCCTCCCTCGCCGCGGAACCCCCCCTTCTCGCCTTCTCCTTCGCCGCGCGGCGGTCCGAATTCTTCTCCGCGCAGGATCCGCACCTGGTTGAAGCATACGCGGAACGTATCCGCCATCTCGGGAGTCGGCATCCCCCCGCCGCGCTGGGTGGTTTCAAGCTTGGCGCCGAGTTTCTCCTTTAGACACGCCTTCACCTCATCGGGCGCGTCTTCGAATAATCCTTCTGATTCCACGCGGTGCGAGAATTTCTCAAAGCACCGCCGCAACCGATCTCCCACTTCAGGCCCGGGAACGCGCTTGCCCGATTCGATGTCCCGCAGGAGATCTTCGCCAAGCACCGATTTGACGCACGCGGCCACCTCCGGCGGCGCCTGTTCAAGCCCTGCGCGGAGCTGGATCATCCCCTCCCGCGCGCGTGTGACGTCCTCCTTGCGCAGTAATCCGTTCTCCTCGGCGAACTTGAAGCACGCCTCCTGGTTCGCGGGATTATTACAGAACGTTTCGCACGCCCTGGGAGAATCACAACCGCCCGGGCCCTTCCCGCCGGCTCTCCGAATTTTTGCCGCCTGCTCGCTGTCAACGAATCCGACACGTTCGCCGAAGGCAAGGCACTCTTCAAAATTGCTCCCCCCGCTGCAGTACGCTTCGCATTCGTCCTTGGATTTGCAGCCGCCCGGGGTTGCTCCGGTCTTCACGGCCTCGATGAACTTTTGGAATTGGCCGGGCGGAATGCCGCCTTCGAATCTCCCCTCGGCGCGGCCCGGCACGTCCCTCGGCACCTGCGCAATCCCCGCCTTTTGCGCGAAAGCGAAGCACTCCTCCGCATGGCTAAAGTCGCCGCAATACTTCTCGCAGGACTCCTTTGAGGTGCACCCGCCGGGCATTTGCCCTCCCGCCTTTACGTACGCGAGAACCTTCTTGCCCTGCTCGACGTTCTCGCCTTTGAATCCCTGTTCTTCGGCGAACTGTACGCACGTTTCTATATTGTTGATATCCCGGCAGAATGCCTCGCAGTCCCGCGGAGTGCGGCAACCGCCCGGCCCCGCCCCTTGCTGGACCTTGGAAGCGAATTTTTCCGCTCGCTCCGCCTCGTCTTTATTCATAAGGCCGCGGCTCTTGGCGAATTTAATGCACGCCTCGAGGTTCGCGGACTCATCGCAATAGCTCTTGCACGCGGTCTTCGATGCGCAATTCCCGAGCTCGGGGACAGGGAACGTAATCCCGGACGCTTTCACTTCTTCGTCGGACGGCTCGGAGGGCGCGGTCTGCGCGTGAACAACAATAATCGCGGCGCTCGCCGCGAGCCCGAACGCAACGATGAGAAAGGCAAGAAGATACGACCTGCGGATCGAAAGCGCGCTCATGGTCTACTCAAAGGGATTCTTATATGCGTTCTCGATGGGGTTTGGAACGGGAGCGACGGTCTCGGGAAGCGTATCGGCCAAGGGATTATTCGCCTTCGTGTAGATCTCGGTACCGATGCCGGCATTTTGAATGGCCTCGCCGGTGGGCGTTTCTACTGCGGCGGGGGCCGCCTCTTGCGGCACGGGAACCGTCTTCAGCGCACGGCTTGAAAACCAATACACGAAACCCGCGGCCACAAGTATAACCGCGACCGCGATCAGCGTGATTTCCGACTGTTTCGTAACGGGAAGCTTCATTGACCTTGACCCCCAGAAAGGTTTCTTATTGAAAATTATACCAGAGTCAGTAGTATGTGGTGGAATGCACTTATACACATAGCATTTCCGCCCATAGCTCAATTGGCAGAGCAGCTCCCTCTTAAGGAGACGGTTCCAGGTTCAAGTCCTGGTGGGCGGACCAAGATTAACTTTCAGATGTTCCGCCCGCCAGAACTTGAACGGGAAGAGGGCGGGGGAAACGGCCTCTCGGTCCTGAGCTCGGGGTCGATCGGAACGCTGTTGGACAGCGGGGCGGAGTTCCGTGGGAATCGCTGGATAAATCCTCGAAATCCGCGTCATCGCGGTCATTACGAGATCCTGGTTTCCGTGAACGGAAAGAGGCTGACTTTCGTCGCGGAACGCCCATTCCCCTTCGTCCATGCCGCCCCAAAAAAGCCCCCTTAGTTTTTCTCGGGTACCGTTCCTGCCCTCCGCACATGCGCGGAGGGCTTCCTGTTTTTTCGGTCCGAATGGGCGCGTATGCTATACTATGGCGCGATACACACCGCAGGCCCTTGATGAGTTCTACGCGCACTACGCCAAGCGCTTCATCTATACTGTCTCTCCCTCTCGATGCATTGGGGAACGTTGGTTCCCGCTTTTTGTCGAAACTCGCGCAGCTCAAGATACACACCGTGCGGGACCTTTTGTGGCATTTCCCGTCGCGCTATGAGGATTTCTCGAAGGTCTATCGGATCGAAGAACTCGAACCCGGAATGCACGCGACGGTGCAGGGCCGCGTAGAGAACGTGGAACTCAAGCACAGCTGGAGAAAACACTGGGTGATCGTCGAGGCGGAGATCGACGACGGGACCGGCGCGATCCGCGCGATCTGGTTCAACCAGCCCTACGTAAGGAACGCGCTCCAGCCGGGCCGCATGGTGAGCGTCTCCGGAAAGGTCGCTCGGTCCGAAGACGAGATGTATTTAAGCCACCCGACCTATGAGGTATTGAGCGCGGGACAGGAGGCAAAGAGTGCACGCGACGCCCAAACGGTCCATACGGGACGGCTCGTCCCCGTGTACCCGGAAACGCGGGGGCTCACCTCTAAGGGAATTCGGGCGCTCATCCTGCCTCTATTGAAATATTTGGAAGAAATGGAAGAGTGGATCCCGCGCCGGATCTTGGACGCGTACGATCTTCCGGAACTACATAAGGCCTTATGGGACGTACACTTTCCTCGGGAGATCGGAGATGCGTTGCGCGCCAAGGAGCGCTTCGCATTCGCGGAGCTCCTCCTGCTCCAACTTTGGAACCAGAAAGAAAAGTCGAGGCGTGAGGCGCAGCGCGCGCCGGCGATCCCCGCGGATATCGAATTTTTGAAAAAACTCTCTCTCGAGCTCCCTTTTACGCTTACGCTTTCGCAGAAAAAATCTCTCTGGGAGATCGTAACTGATATGGCGAATCCGCATCCGATGAACCGCCTGCTTCAAGGGGACGTGGGGTCCGGCAAAACGGCGGTAGCGGCGATCGCCGCAATGAATGCCGCTCGAAGCGGATACCAAACCGCGGTCATGGCGCCTACCGAGGTCCTCGCGCAGCAGCATTTCCTTACATTCCGCCGATTATTCGCCGCCGTACGCGCCGCGGACCAGCCGCGCATCGGGCTTCTCGCGGGAGGCGAAGCGAAGGTTCTCGACGAGTCCGACCTGGAAATCCCCAAAACAAAGCACGCACTCCGTGAAAACCTGCGGAAAGGCGCGGTGGACATCGTGATCGGAACCCATGCCTTGATCGCCGAGCCCAAGAAAAGCCGCGGCGCGGAAGAAAAAACGAAACTTGAATTCAAGAATCTGGGACTCGTGATCGTGGACGAGCAGCACCGCTTTGGCGTCGAACAGCGCGCGCGTCTTTCGAAAGCCGGGGGTCTCGCGCCGCATTTCTTGTCGATGAGCGCCACCCCCATCCCCCGCACGCTCATGCTCACGATATTCGGGGACCTTGAATGCTCGCTCATCACGGAACTCCCGTCCGGCCGGAAAAATATCCTCACGAAAATAGTGGATCCGGGAAATAGGCCGAGGGCGTACGCGTTTATTCGCGCCCAGATACGAAAAGGCCGCCAAGCATTCGTCGTCTGCCCCCGCATCGAACCACCGACGAACGGCGAGGAATCCGCCTCGGGGCCTATGCCGCCAAGGCCCCGATCGTGGGTAAAGCTTTGGGAAGTGAAATCCGTCAAGGAAGAATACGAAAAGCTCTCGAAGAAAGTTTTTCCGGATCTTCGGATTGCCATGCTCCATGGCGCGCTCCCCGCAAAAGAGAAGGAGCGGATCATGCGCGAGTTCCGGGGCGCCCGGATTGACATTCTGCTTTCCACATCGGTCATCGAAGTCGGCGTCGACGTGCCGAACGCGACGATCATGATGATCGAAGGGAGCGAACGGTTCGGCTTGGCGCAACTCTATCAGCTGCGGGGCAGAGTCGGCCGGGGCGAGCACCAGTCTTTCTGCTTGCTGTTCACCGAGTCGAGCGGGGAAGCGACGAGAAAACGGCTCCGATCGATAGTCGAAGCGAAGAACGGATTCGAACTCGCCGAGCGCGATCTCGAATTGCGCGGTCCGGGCGATTTCGTCGGCGAGCGCCAAACCGGACTGCCTGACATCGCAATGCGCGCCCTTCAGAATAAGAATATCGCAAAGCAAAGTCTCGAGGCGGCGCGCCTGATATGCGCCGATGACCCGAAACTGACAGCATACCCTGCGCTTCAGGAACGGCTTGCCGACTTCGGGAAACGGATCCACTTGGAGTAGTTATCTCGCCCCGAAACTCATATAATGGTGACATCTGATGAAAGGTCGCGTGAATGCAATCAAAAAAATCAATGACGAAAGAGATCTATAGAATAGTGCTGGGGGTTCTCGCTCTGGTCGCGCTTGTTCTGGGATATCTTATCATCGCGCCCCAGAAGAGCGGGGCTCCGGCGGCGCCTCCGCCGTCCGCGGAGGAACCGAGCCGGAACGCCACCACGACTCCTTCCGCCGCACCTTCCGCCCCCCGCGATCTCTCGCGGCTGTCGGAGGATGAGCGCAAAGTGCTTATGACGCCGCAACAGACCTCTTCCGAAGAGGAGAAGCGGAAGCACTTCGAGCTCGCAGGCCGCATCTCCCGGGAAACGGACAAGCTGGACATTGCTGGATGTCTTGGGAATCCGGTCGTGATCCGAGTGAAGGACAACTCGACGTTCACGATCGCGAACAGCGATACCATAGCCCATACGATCCAGATTAATTCCGAGCACCAATACCTCGTTCCCGCAAAAGGGACCGTCGCCGTCAAAGCGAGCTTCGGGTTCGGCGCCGGCGCCTACGGCTACGGATGCGACAACTCGCAGGGAGCTGCGGGCATCTTCTTTGTGATCCCGTAAGAAACCGCGCGCAGTATACAGGAAACGGGCATTCACCTGCCCGTTTCCTTTGTATATAATGGGTGCGTATGAAACACGACGGGAGATTCCTCGCAATCGGAGCGTTTTTGCTCTTAGACCTCGCCCTCCTTAGCGCTTGGCTTTCTTATTCGCCGCGGCAGATTTCTCCGGGCGGCTATCCCGAGATCCGCGAACTGCAAGCAGGAGAAAGAAAGGACTTCAAGGAACTCGCCAAATACTTCAAGGAACTCGCAGAGAACAAAGGCGCGGAATACGCGTTCCGCGTGCTTGCGACCGCCCCCATTCCGCCGAATGTCGATATGCACCTTATGGGGCACATCGTCGGGGACGAACTCTTCAAACAGCGCGGCGCGGAGGGGATCAAGATCTGCACCGACGATTTCCGAAACGCGTGCTCGCATGCAATCGTGGTGGGGCTCTTCCTTGAGAAAGGAGCGGCAGCGCTCCCGGAGATCGTGGGCGCCTGTCGCGAAGCTCCCGGAGGCCGGGGCGCGTACACGATGTGCTTTCACGGGCTGGGACACGGGATCCTGGCTTATGCCGGCTATGATCTCAAGAAAGCGGTTCGTATCTGCGAGGATATCGCAAAGGAGGCGAATACGGGCCGAGAAGACGTCGAATGCGTCGGCGGGACCGTCATGGAAATCTTAGGCGGCGGGTTCCACGACCGGGAGCTATACAAGAAGCAGGCGCCGAAGTACGTGCGAGCCGATGATCCCCTCTACCCCTGCACCGCCGATTTCATGCCCGAGAAAGCCCGTGGGCAATGCTATAACTACCTCACGCCGCACCTTTTCACGGCGGCGGGGGGAAATCTGGGCTCGCTTAGTACGAAGAGCATCGAAGCCGCATTCCCGTTTTGTGATCGCATCCCCAAAGAAGAGGTCGGCAACCGCATTGCGTGCTTCGGCGGGTTCGGCAAGGAATTCGTCGTGCTCGCAAAGGCGCGGGATGTCCGGAACATCGACAAAATGACTCCCGAAGAACTGGGCAATGTCCGCGACTGGTGCCTGCTCGGGAAGACCGATGAAGGCATCTTGGCCTGTATGAATACCGCGGCGGCTTCCCTCTATTGGGGAGGAGAGAACGATCCGGGAGCGGTGATTACGTTCTGTGGCTTGCTCGAAGGCGCGCATCGGGAATCCTGCTACGCCAACCTCTTCGGGGCGGTTTCCTTCTACGTGCAAGACCGCTCCTATCGCGAATCGTTCTGCGGCAAAGTGCCCCAAGATTTCCGGAACGCATGCGCAGAGCGCCTCCTCGCGCAAGCGTCGCGCTCGTGATGCGGAAGCGGATAATCTATTTCGCGGGGGCAATCTCGCTTTTTGCAATCCTCCTGTGGGCATACGCGCCTCATAAAAATCCCGGGGGGCAATTGCCCCTCGGGGGCGGGAACATGCTCCTCGATGTAAAAGGAGAAAGGTCCTGGTGGGAAGCGCGGATCGCCGAAGCGGGCGCGAAGGCCGCGTACGAGGAATTCCGGAATACGTATCGAACGAAAGAATTCGGCGCGCAGCATCTTGGATCGCATCTTATCGGCTCCCTCTTATACGAGAAAGAAGGGGTTGGGGGCGTCGGGGTCTGCGATCAAAGCTTCGCGTTCGGCTGCTACCACGGGTTCTTCGGCCGGGCGGTTGCGGCGGAAAGCCCATCCGTCGTTCCATTGCTCGACAAAGCCTGCCTCGAAGCATATACGGACGCGGGAACGGGGTGCCAGCACGGCATCGGCCACGGTCTTATGGAATATTTCGGGCATGACCGCCTGCTCGATGCGCTCCGGGCGTGCGATGCCACAAAACAGCTTTCTGAACTCTCCGGCTGTGCCGCAGGCGCGTTCATGGAATATAATATTCCTATCGTGCTTGCGCCGGGAGCGGCGAGGAACGAAATCCGGAAGCTCGATAGCGCGAACCCTTTGGAACCCTGCAACACTATTGCCCCTTCCCACCAACGCAAATCGTGTTATTTCGAGATCAGCTTATGGTGGAATCAGGTGCTCGGCCGCGACTACGCGAAAATGGGAAAGCTGTGCGGTTCCCTAAGGGATCGCGGCGAGGGAGCGGCATGCTTTCTGGGAGTCGGCAATATCATCGCCTCCTCCCGGGATTACGATGCGGCGAGAACTCGGGATGGCTGCGGCGAGATGGGCTCGGCGCGGGGAGACGCGCTGTGCCGCATCGGCGCCGCATGGCGGTTCTTCGGAACCGACGACCACAAGGATGCGGGACATGCGATCTGCGAGGGGCTCGATGCGTTCGAAGGGTACCGTTGCATATCGGGCGCACCCCCGCGATCGTAAAATGGATTCCTATTCAATGCACAAAAATTCAGCGACCTTGATCCGCGCCGCCATGATCGTTATCGCCATGATCGTGAACCTTGTGCTTCTCGCGGTTTTCATTTCGAGATCAAACCCGCCGGCAACTTTGGGCCAAGAATCGGGCGGTGGAGCAACTGCCGCGCTCCCCCAAGAACCCGAAACGAAAGCGATAACGGCCGAGCGGGCGCGGTGGGAGGCGCGCATCGCGGCGGTGGGAACCCTTCGGGCATACGAGGAAGTGAAGACAGAATACACGAATCGCGATTTCGGGATCCAGCATACGATCGGACACGTCATCGGCGAATTAATTTATGCGCACGACGGGCTTAAGGGGCTCCTTGTCTGCGACATCAGCTTCGCGTTCGGCTGTTACCACAGCTTCTTTGCGCGGGCGCTCGCCGAAAACGGCGAAGGTATCGTTCGCACGCTCGATACCGCATGTGTCGAACGGCACGGTCCTTTCAATACCGGCTGCCAGCACGGCATCGGCCACGGGATTCTTGAGTATTTCGGCCATGCGCAAATCCTCAAGGCGCTCGAAGCGTGCAAGCTCACCACGCAGGTCCGCGATCTCTTCGGCTGTACGTCCGGAGTGTTTATGGAATTCAATTTTCCCGTAATCGTCGCTGCGGAAAAATCGACGCCTACCGTGCGCGAGGTAGATCCAAAAAATCCGGAGGCGCCTTGCAATACGATCGTTCCTGTGCGATTCCGGAGGTCATGCTACTATGAACTCGGCCAGTGGTGGGAAAAAGTTTTTAGCCGGAATTACCAAAAGCTGGGCTCTCTTTGCGACGCAGTAACGCCGGAGAACGACCTTCGCGAATATTGCTTTTTGGGCATCGGGCATGTTGCGGCGCCGTCCAGTCTCTTCAACGTCGAGGAGTCGATTAAAAAATGCGCAGAAATGCCCACATCCGAGGGAGTGCTTGCATGCCGCGCCGGCGCCTCGTGGAGCTTTTTTGCCCAAGGCGAACGAGCCATCGCTCCGTCGCTTTGCGCGGGACTCGGCGAGAAGTCGAGCGAATGCGTCGAGAAGTCCGATCTGATCCAAAATAACGAGATAGTGAATCCTTATAAAAAAGCGGAGTGATGATGCGGAAGGCTACCAATTCTAAAACTGCGGTTCTCATCGCCCTTGCGGGAGTGCTGTTGCTCGTCGCGTTCGCCTTCCGTGACCCCGCGAACAATAAAAACTCCGGAGAGGCCGGTCCACGGAAACTCTCTGAGGCGAAAACGTATACGATCGTGGAAACGGACGACGGATTCTCCCCGAAGGAACTCACGATCCTCGCGGGCGACACCGTGACGTTCGCCACAAAACGCCCGAAGTCGTTTTGGCCCGCATCCGATCCCCATCCAACCCACGAATACCTCGCTGGCTTCGACCCAAAACAGGCGCTCACCCCCGGTGAATCATGGAACTTCACGTTTCGCGAACCGGGTACATGGCGATTCCACGACCATTTGGACGTTTCCCTGCGGGGCGAGATCACGGTGCTAAACGAAAAAGCCGAACGCGTGGTCCGGGCACAAAACGCCGAGGGCTACTGCAGCGGCGAGTGCTTCGATACGCTCATTAAAGAAACCGTGGAGCGCGAAGGGATCGACGCGGCGTATACTTTATTCCGCGAAGCATTCGCCGAGGGGAAGCTTCCGGTAAATTGCCATTGGACCGCGCATCAGATCGGAGAAGCCGCATATGAGCTCTATCGGAAGGGAGTGAAATTTCCCATCAGTTATGCGACTTCGTACTGCGGTTTCGGGTTTTATCACGGCTTTCTTGAGGGCTTGCTTCGGGAGAACCCCGATCCCGCCTACGCGCTTTCCTTCTGCGACCGCGTTCGCGAGGAGCTCGGCTCCCTCGGAGTGCAGAACTGCTACCACGGCATCGGACACGGATACACCGAGGATCCGCCGGACCCCCGCACGCAGGGCGATTTCAATGCGATGCTTAAACCGGGCATCAAGATGTGCGAATTCCTGTTCGGAAAAAACTTCCAATACCTGAATCTCTGTCTCACCGGAGTATACACCGTACCGGCCGGTTTTGCGCAGAAACATCGGTACGGCCTTTCTTTTGACCCAAAAGATCCCTTTAAATACTGCAAAGATCAACCGTATCGATACCTCAAAGCATGCTATGGCGAATTCGCGCCGAAGCTGGATTCCGCGCTTTTCGAGGATATGAGGGGCCTTCGGAAATACGTCGACGATATTTCGGATGAAAAACTGAAGCGGCTGGTCACATGGGTCGTCCCGTCGGTGCTCATGGCGCGCGACGTGCACTCGAACGACCAATCGAAGTATGTCGGCTGGTGCCGCGAGGCGTTCGAGGACCGGCTCCGGCGCATCTGCTGGGGCGGTACGATCCTCGGCTTTTTCCTCCACGATGAACCGGAAAAGCAATATATAAAACTGCTCAAGCTTTGCGCTTCATCCGCGTGGCAGGGAGACGAGCGTGATTTCTGCTACGGCGAAACATTCCGCCAAATGCGGCAGAATTACACGCTCGACAAAGTGAAGGAGGTCTGTCTCACCGCTCCGGGAACCTACCGGCACTGGTGCCTGGATGCGGAGCGAAAACACATATCCCCGTATGATGACCCTTCATTCGATACATGAGGACGCTCCCACGGCTATCCCCTAAAACGTGGATCCTTGTCATCCTTGTCCTCTATTTTTTGGGCGGCCTGTATGCGAAAGCAGTCGACAACAACGGCGACTTTTACCCTTTCTTTTCCTGGTCGCTCTTCTCGCGGGTGCCGGACCGTTTCGAAACCGATTTCCGAATTCTTCTGCACCGCGCCGGGAATGAAACATTCGAGAATCCCGTGCTGCTCGAAACTACCGGCTACTACAACAAACGCGTCGATCTCACCGAATATCGGTTTTTAATCCAGAACGTGGCGCAAGCCATCCGGCGCGGAGGGGTCGAAGAAATAGCTGCTCGACGCGCGGAGCTCGAACGGAATTTTCTGGTTCGTCCAGTCGCGTACGAGATCGCAACCGTGCGCTACAGCCCCATTGAACGGTGGAAGCGCGGCGCAGAGTCGAAGCTTGAAATAACCGGGAGCGTCGGAACCTTCAGCGTCGAATAACGAGATGAGATCCGTTTGGCATCAGATAGAGACGGTCTTTGATGAGCGCGCCCTTCAGAGAGCCAAAGCGGCGGTTTCCTTCTTTTACTATTTTCTTGCGGCAGCCCTCTTTTCGGGAACCACATTGAGCTGGGAGTACCTCACCTCCCGGAAAGAGGGCATCCTCGAACCGTTCTGGCCTGTGTTCTGGGTGCGATACGTGAGTTACGAAACGGCGCTCTTTGCGCTTTTAGGCCTTCTTGTGGTCTCGGGACTCTGCGGCGCGCTGTTCCACCAAAAGCGATCGGGGCGCATCCTCCCTTTCGTAGGCGTCTTCGAATACCACGGATTCGCAAGCTCGTTCGGCCAGCCGAACCATGAATGGTACCTCATGCTCTACATTGCCGCCTTTTTCATATTCCTCCCCGACATTTGGGACCGCAGGGAAACGGAGACCGAGCGGAAAAGATTCCTGTGGATCTTCTTCCTTGCGCTCTCCTACTTTATGCTCACATACACCATGGCCGGCATGTGGAAGATCGCAAACGGGATCGAGCAGTATCGCCTCGGAGCGGCCGGCCTTTTCTCTCCGGACGCTGCGGCGCTCCACGTCGCCTACTGGCTCAATGCCACGGCGCGGACCAGCCTCTTGGGCGCTTTCGTCATCGAACATCAAGTTATCGGATGGTTCGCGTTTCTCGTCTTTGCGTACTTCCAAACCACCGCGATCATCGCGGCGTTCCGGCCGGCGCTTCATCGCATCTGGGGCGCGGCGCTTATCCTCTTTCACTTAGGAACGCTGCTTTCCATGAACGTGATTTTTGCGCTGAACACGTTCCTTCTTTTCATATTCCTCTTCCATTCGCCTTTTGAGAGGCCGGCCCGATGGAAAACCCGGCTCCTCGAAATTCCCGGTATTCGGGCGTTCTCGGTTATAATTTCCCTCGTCCGGAAGAAATCCGCATAATGTCTTACATAACTACCAAGCGCTGCATCGCTCTTTTCCTTGCCGCTTATTTCGCGATCGGGGTCGCGGCCCGGCTTACGAGCTCCGGCACGGAAGATGTCTACCCGTTCTTCTCGTGGTTCTTGTTCGCGGAAGTGCCGTCCAGATTCCAGTCAAGTTTTGTCATTATGATCCGAGAAATAGACGGGCAGAAACAAGAACCGCCGGCCCCGCTTTCCCAATTCCCTCAACTGTACGGAGGAGGAGGGCCGGGAGAGCTCTTTGCCCTCGTTCAGGCGTTCGGCCGGAGCGTTCAGGGGCATGATACGAACGCACCGCGCATCCGGCGCGAGATCGAAACCCGCTTTGGAAGACCGGTGGCGTACGACTTAGTGGCGCAACGGTATGATGCGTTGAAGAAATGGCGGACGAACGAGGCCGAAGAAAAAGTCGTGGCGAGCTTTAAAACAGGAATATGATCGGATTTCGGCTGCCGTCCATCGATCATATGGCAGTGAACACGCACGCGTACGACCTCGCCGTACGAATCGTGCCGTTCTTCTATTACGCAGTGTTCTTTATCGCATTCCGCGATTTGGAAGGACTCGATCACCTCGTTCTGCAGGGCGGACCTCGATTCGCGCCGCGCTGGCCGATCTTCTGGGCGTCCCAGACGTCATACGAAGTTGCCGTTACCGCCATTCTTATCGCATTCACGCTTACCTCGCTCCTTGGGGGTTTTTTCGCGCGCCATCGGATCGCCCGGATCCTCGCTGCCCTTGGCATGTTCGAGTATCACGCGTTCCGATCGTCCTTCGGCGGACCGAACCACCAGTGGGACCTTCTGCTCTGGGTTTCCCTTATATTCATATTTCTGCCCAGTACCCGAGGTGACCGAGCGGAAGCGGATCCCGAAGCAAAAAAGAAATTCCTTGCGGTGTTTTGGTGTGCGCAAGCGTTTATCCTCCTCACGTATTCCATGTCGGGCATCGGAAAACTCTACGGCGCGGCTTTTCAAGTAGCCGCGGGAGAAACAAGCGCATTTTCCCCGTACGCCGCGGCGCTTCACACCGCCTCGGTGCTCTCCGCGAAGGGACAGGTGACGCCGCTGGGCCCTTTTCTCCTTACCTATCCCTATGCGGGCTGGTTCCCCTTCTTATTTATCCTCTATGTCGAAACATTCTCGTTCGTCGCCGCATTCCGGCCGTCTTTGCACCGGGTCTGGGGGCTCCTCCTTGTGCTCTTCCATATCGGAACGCTTCTCACGATGCGGGCCGTATTCGTCGCTCCGGCGCTCCTCGCGCTCATTTTCTTCGCGAGCTCGCCTTTCGCCCCAAAGACATCTCCCCGCGAAGTTATCCGCAGTTTTCCCCTCGTTCCTTCGCTCGTACGACTTTATACTTGGATGAAGCGGGGGCTTACTCATAATGTCGTATAAGTACTTCCGGGCGCTTCTCGTGGCATTGCTCGTCCTCTATTGGGG
>CAYJWW010000007.1:13973-35793 GCA_964374065.1 uncultured Candidatus Saccharibacteria bacterium
TACTATTCGAAATCGTTCGCGGGAGAACGATACCCCTTTTTCTCTTGGTTTGTATTCTCCAGAATCCCCCCCCGATATGAAACTGAAGACTCGATACGCCTTCTTGAATTGAACGGCGCCCGCCTTTCCCCTCCGCTGCTGCTGAAAGACGCGTATCGCGAGAACTATTTCGCGAAAGGCCCGGGGCTGTCCATTTCACAATACCGCTTCCTGGCGCGATCGCTGGGGAGCGCCGTGGGGCGGAAAAATGAGGAACTTGTGCGCCGCTATCGTACGGAGATCGAAAATGGCCTTTTGGGCAATACGGTTGTGTATGAAGTTGTTCGGGTCAGATATGACACTATTGAGTTCTGGAAATCGGGCGCGGTGCAAAGCGTCGAGCCGCTCGCAACATTCACGGTGGAACGATGAGCGCGAATCTCCTTTCGTACGTCAGAAAGTTATTTTCCTTCTCCGTTGAAGGGTATGCCCGCGAAGAAGCGCCGGTCCGAAAAGCGAAAGTATTGGTCTCCTTCTTTTATTACTTCCTCGCCGCACAATCGCTCTCATTTCTTGGCAGCACCGATTCGTTCCTCCCGCAGCAAAAAAACTTCACTCCCCAGTGGTCGCTCGCGTGGGCCGATGGTATGGGATTTGAAAATGCTGCGTTGGTTATCCGGCTCTTTTTCCTGGGAGCCGCCGTGTCGGGCGCGCTTTGGTACCCGTACCGCGCGGTGCGCGTGCTGGTGTTTCTTGCAGTTTTCCAGGTCCATGGTCTTTTAAGCTCTTTTGCGCAAGCGGACCATCATTGGTATCCGTCCCTCTATATTGCCTTCTTCTTCGCATTCCTCCCGAATATTTGGAGCAGGGAAGCGCACTCCCTTGAGATAAAAAAGAAATTTCTTTTCGCCTTCCTCGCGGCACAGTCGGCTATCCTTTTGATCTATACGATGTCAGGATTGGGGAAGATCATCGGGGCGATCGAGCAATTCAGGTACGGCGAGATGCATGCCTTCGCGAAAGACGCCTTCGCCCTGCATCTCGCCTCATGGCTCTCGAACACGAATGGGACGAGCGCGTGGGGGCCGTTCATCATTGACCACGCATGGCTCGGCTGGCCGCTCTTTATCGGGGTGCTCTACGTCCAGTTCTTCTCCTTTTGGGTGATCATAAGGCCGTCCCTGCACCGGCTCTGGGCGCTCTTTCTCTTTCTCATACATGCGGGCACCCAGCTCACCATGAACATCCTTTTCATCGGCTCGGCGATGTTCCTTTTTCTGCTCTTCTTCGATTCGCCGTTCAAGAAAGCCGAAACAACCTGGCGGGACACTGCAGGCGATCTGCCTATTTTCGGTCCGCTCCTTGCATTCCTCATCAGCCCGAAAAAGAGGTAAACTGATGCCGTGTTCCAATCCATCAAACAACTCGTCACGCTCCTCCTGCGATCTAAAAAGTTTTGGCTTATTCCAACCCTCTTGCTCCTTGTCGTAATCGCGCTCTTTGTGATCAGCGCCCAGATCGCTCCCGTTCCGATCTTTCTGTATCCGATAATTTAAGTTGCATGAAAGGCGCCTTTCGGGCTCTCCGAAACGCATCGGTCTTTTTTAATCATGTCTTTATTGTCGTCCTCCTCTCGGTCTTTTACGTCGCCTGCATCGGATTCTCCGCGCTTATATTCTGGATAAGACAACTCTTCCGTGGAAGAAGCTCCGAGGCCTCGTTCTGGGCGCGTTCCGACGAAACCGTGCCCGACCCCGGATCGATGGAGTCGGCATACTGACATGCGCATCCTCGGCATCTCGGCGTTCTATCACGACAGCGCCGCCACGCTCATCGAGGACGGACGGGTGATTGCGGCCGCGGAGGAGGAGCGCTTTTCGCGGATCAAGCACGATAACGACCTTCCTTTTCGGGCCGTTCGATTTTGTCTCAAGGAAGCCGGCGTAGGCGCGGACGAGATAGATGCAGTCGCATACTATGAAAAGCCGCTTCGGAAATTCGAGCGGATCCTCGAAACGTTCGTCGCGACCTATCCCCGTTCTCTCGGCCCATTCGTCCGCAGTATCCCCGAATGGCTCGGAAGAAAAATCAAGATCGAGCATATTGTCCGAAAAGAAATCGGCTTTCGCGGAGCCGTCCATTTCGTTCCCCACCATCTCTCCCACGCGGCGGCGGCGTTCTTTCCCTCGCCCTTCGACCGCGCGGCGATCCTTACGGTCGACGGGGTCGGCGAATACCAAACGACCGGGCTATGGGAGGGAGATGGAACGTCGATCCGCCCCATCGCCCGCATCGATTTCCCGCATTCGCTCGGCCTTCTGTATTCGACCGTGACTGCTTTCCTGGGATTCCGGGTGAATGACGACGAATACAAGGTTATGGGGCTTGCCGCATACGGCAAACCGGCGCTTAAAGAAAAACTCGCCCGCACGATCCGAGTGATGCCCGACGGTGGCTTTGCATTGGATCTCTCGTATTTCGCGTTTCGCGAGAGCTTCCGGATGTGGAGCAAAAAATTCGAAGCCCTCTTCGGCGCTCCGCGAAGAAGCGACGGGCCGATCACCGATCGGGACCGCGATCTTGCCGCAAGCGTACAACTGCTTGCGGAAGAACTTTACTTCAGCATGCTTTCTCACTTGCAAGAGGCCACGAAACTCCCAAATGTGTGCGTTGGAGGCGGCGTTGCCTTGAATGCGCTCGCGAACGGGAAAATTCATGCGCACACGCCTTTCCGGAATGTATATATCTTCGGCCCCGCGGGAGACAGCGGCGCGGCGATCGGAGCGGCGCTCTATGCGCATCACGCGCTCCAGCCGCGCGCGGAGCGTATCCGTCTGGATTATTTGTCGCTTGGTTCTCATGCCGCCGCAGACGAGATCCTCGCCGCGGCAAAAAAGAAAAGCCTTGCTCCGAAACGTTTCGAAAAAGAAGAGGAGCTCTTGGATCGCGTAACCGATCGCCTATCCGCAGGTAAAGTAGTCGGATGGTTCCAGGGGAAGATGGAGTTCGGCCCTCGCGCGCTGGGAAACAGATCTATTCTTTCTGCGCCGGCGCCCAAGGAGATGAAAGACACGGTAAACCGAGTGAAGGGGCGCGAGATGTTCCGTCCGTTCGCCGGCTCTGTGCTTGAAGAACGCGCACGCGAATACTTCGAGATCCCCGACGGAAGCTCCGCGTTCCCGTTCATGAACTTCTGTTTCCCCGTGAGGCCGGAGAAGCGGGGGGCGCTCGCGGCGATCACGCACGCGGATTTCACATGCCGCATACAAACCGTGAACGAATCGAATGGTTTATATCACCGGCTTATTCAGCGCTTTGGCCAAAAAACCGGCGTCTACTGCGTCCTCAATACCAGCTTTAATCTGAAAGGCGAGCCGATCGTGGAAACCCCGGAACACGCAATAGAGGACTTTTTGAGAACACCGATGGATTGTCTCGCAATAGGATCGTTCTTCCTTGAAAAAACCTAGGCGCGGCACGGGATCACCCGCGCATCGATGAGATAGCGGTAGAGCTCATCGGCGTACATCTTGTGCCCGAGGACCCCCGGATGATTATCATACGGCACTTTCTCCTCGTCGCGGAGCCCTCGTACGGTATCTAAAATGTACACCCCCTCGCCTCGTTCTTCCGCATACTCTTTCAGATAATCCTTCTCTCTCGCAAGCAGTCCATAGGCGAAAAACAAAATCTTTTCCTTGTAGAAGGTGTCCAGAAACCGAAGTGCTTCGCGTTCGTAATTCTCAAGCTGTTCCATCGAATAGGATTTTTTAAATTCTTCCTCGAGGCGTTTTGCAAGCTCTTGCCGCGGGTTTACCGGAACGCCGTCGATCGTGCGGGGACGGAGATCGCCGTACTCGCTCATGAGCGTTACCATTTTGGGCTGATATAGTTCGCTCACCAGGAAAAAGTCGTCCATTTTTATGATGGGAATGATCAGATCGGGGTCGTATTTCATGCCGTGAAGGCGGAGGCGCTCCACCATATACTCAATGTCATATCCGCCAACGCCCAGATTGAGCACTTCGAATCTCTGAACGCCATCGCACTGGAGAGAGCCGCTTTGAAGTCCTTGTGCGAGTAAATCTTCAAGGACTTCGGAATAGTTGTCCTTTGTGCTCACGTGCATGCCGAATCCCCAAGAATCGCCGAGCGTGATGATCCGAAACGTTCCCGCCGGTTTTTCGGGGCCGTAGTCGAACCGATCGTTCATCTGATCGTTGTTCCGTATATATTCCGGCTTATACGGCAGCCAGTCGGGAATGTCCGTCTTCGATTCTTTTGAAAGATCATAGAAATATTTAAGCCGCTCGCTCGGAAGCCTCCGGATGTCGAGCGAGGAAAGCGGGGTAACCGAGGCCGTGAGCGAAGTCTTTTTGCGAGCGATCGTAAATCCCAAATATACGATGATACCCAGCTCTGCCGCCACAATGCCGATAAGAAGCAGCTTTTTTTGCATAAACCTGAGTGTATCACAAGAACTTGTATGGTATAAATAGACGCGATGGGAACTCGGCGCAATATGATTGTTGTCGGCATGCTTGTCCTCGTCGGCGTCGAGGGCGCATATCTTTTGCTTACGCGGCAGGGAGCCGTCGGGATTAAGGCGCTCGGGGCATACGCCGAAGAGATAGTAGCCCGATGCGCAACGGACGATTACCGTCCAAGCTGCTACGACAAGGAGATCCCAAAACTTATGGCCCGGATATCCATGGAGGAGGCCTTTGGGGTAACGAGCATCGTCCAAGAGAAAGATCCGGAGTATCGGTACTGCCACGTCTTGGGCCACGAGCTCTCCGCGCGCGAGATCCAGAAAGATCCCTCGCAATGGACGAAAGTGCTCACCCGTTGCCCGTCCGGCGTCTGTTCGAACGGCTGCCTCCACGGTGGGCTCCAGGAGCGCTTCAGGGCGGAATCCCTGACCGACGCCGAGGTCGAGGCCATTAAGCCCGATCTCCTCACGCTCTGCGAGAAGCGAGACGGCTGGACCCCAACGGGGCTCGAGCGGGCTTCTTGCTACCACGCGATGGGACACCTCACGATGTATCTCACCGCCGCGGATATCCGTAAATCCATTGAACTCTGCGATGAGCTTACCGCTCGTCCCGGACCGGGGATAACCCAGCTCTGTTATGACGGCGCTTTTATGCAGATCTTTCAGCCGCTCGAGCCGGAAGATTTCGCGCTCATTAAAGGCAAGGAAGTATTGAAAGAGCAGCATGCTGGATTCTGCAATCAATTCAGCGGTTCCCAGCTCGGCTCCTGCTGGAGCGAGGGCTGGCCGCTCTTGAGGGAAGAACTCCAAAAACCCGAAGGGCTCGTCGCCCATTGTTCAGGGCTTCGCGAACCGCGCGAACGGAACCGCTGCTATAACGCGCTTTTTTACGTGCTCACTTCGCAATTCAACTTCAAAGAGAGCAAGATCGTTCCCTACTGCAAAGGATTGCCCGAAGATCTGAGCGGCCAATGCTTCGCGAACGCCGCATCCCGGCTCATTGAGACGGACTACCGGAATATCGACCAAGCCGTATCGCTCTGCGAGCAAGGCGCCGCGCGTGACAAGGAAAACAAGTGCTACCGCGAACTTTTGCAATACTCGACGTATAATTTTCACGCGGGATCCGAGGCGTTCTTCAAGCTGTGCGAGCGACTCCCTGAGCCGTGGCGCAAAGAGTGCCTAAAAAGAGGAAATGCACCTTCATAGCTTGTGTAGAGACAATGTATACATTCGTTGCGCCGTCCTCGCCGCGTTTATAATCGGCGCGCCAAAGCTCGCCGCTCACGCTCACGGACTTATTCAAACGGTCACGCAGGAGATCGGCAACAATATCGTTGAGCTCGGATATGATACGCTCTCGATAGAAGCGGGCGCTCCTGCCCGATTCGACCTCAAACTGCGGGAAAAATTCGGCGGGGCGCCCGTTGAGTTCACCGATGTGTGGCTCCGCATCGAACAGGCCGGCGCGAAAACGGTGTTCGCCGGAAGCCTGCTGCCGATTTTGGGCGAAGCCGGAGCGATCATCACCCTGCCGGAGGCCGGTTCGTATTCGTTCTCGGTCCGCTTTGGTAAAGGCGGGGAGAAGCTCGCGGAAGCCGCGTTCCCGATCACCGCAAAAGTTGCGGAGCGTCCCGAGGCGAACTCATCGCCCTTCCTGCCTCTCCGAACGTTTTCACTGGGCGCGCTAGTCGGCATTATTGTAGCGAGTGGCGCACTCTGGCTTATAAAGAAAAAGAAATAGACGATGCGCTTCTCGCGGATGCGTTGTTCTCTCGAGACGCTCTTGCTCGTCGGCATCCTTGCCGTACTTTCCGTATCGCATGTGTACCATTTTTTTGACTATCCCGTACAAAGCGCCGATTCAAGCAGGGACTACCTTGTCGCCCACTATATAGTTGCGCACCACGAATTTCCCTTGGCGGGGCCGTGGAATGACGTATTCGGCCAGCTCAAGAATAGTCCTGCGTACTATTACCTCATCGCCTTATTTCTTCTGATTAAGGACCATTTTCTCTTTTTTATTCTCGTTAACATTCTTCTACATCTCGCGAGCCTCCTGCTTGTCTATTGGATTGGCCGGCTGCTCTTCGCACAAAATGTAGGCATCCTTGCCACGATCATGTTCGGGTTCTCGGCGGAGGGATTCAAGCAGGCAAGTTATCCGCTGATGCCGCACCTCATGCAGCCGTTTCTTCTTGCCGCTTGCCTTCTGCTGATCCTGAGTTTGCAAAAAAAGAAGCCTGTGCTGCTCTTTATCTCAATTGGAATGGGGGTGCTCGCGGGGGCGCTTCATAATTCGGCTTTCTCTGTCATGCCCCTCTTTTTTCTGGCGGCGCTATTTGTGGCGCGTTCGCTTCGCGGCGGATGGAAATATTACGCGGCCGTATTCGGAGTCGCCGCAATTTCGCTGGCTATTCTATACATCCCAGTATTCATATATTTCACTTCAGTTTCTCTCGACTGGTGGAACGTGGTTACGCACGGGAACAGTTATTGGCCCGACGGGATCTACATACACGACGCCTCGAGCTTCATCAATAATTTCGCAAAAAATATCCAAAACTTTTTGCGCAACGCACTCCCCTCGATCCCCCAGCATCCATTCGCAATCATCCCTCAAATACAACTCGGCAATCTTCTCCTTGCCTACCTCGCGCTCGCGAGCGCGATTGCGGTTTTCTCCAGATCATTTTGGCGGGATAAACGATTCCTTCTTCTTGCCGTATTCATCCTGCAGCCATTACTGCTTGCATCCTTGCTCAAAATCCCCGTCAGGAACGATTACTTTACGCCGGTACTCGCGCTCGGAACGATTTTTTTTGCGGGCATAGCTCTAAGAGTCCTGCCGCGGAGGCGGTTCTATCTTTTCATACCCGGCGGGCTCGCAATTCTCTACGCCGGGTCTTTCCTTCTCCACTTCCACTCGCAATGGGCCGAAACGCGATTCTTGGCGAACGGCGACCGGCTACAGGCCGTTGTCGCGGCTATCCGAGAGAAAGCGAGGGTGATCCGGGAATCCGAGCGTTTTACCGACTATCGTTTCTTCCAATTGCGGTATATACAAGATGGCCCCGGAACGGAAGCATTGATCGGCGGCCCTTTGGAACGGGACATGGGGATGCGGCTCTTCTCTGTGGACGACCGGGCCGCCAACTCGCTTCGACCCGTTACGGACGATCTGTATCTTTTCCTCACCTGCAATCACTTCCCTCCCTCTGCCGGCAAGTTGTCGCGCGAAACATGCATACGCACATTCGAATCAATACACCGGAACTATAGGATTATCGAAACGGTTTCCCTCGAAGACCCGTTCTCGGTATACCTCGCGAAACGCGAGGACCCGCAGTAAAATAAAAATAATCATGAGGCGCCGATCGATGCATTTCAATAAACGCGCGGGAGCGTTCCTTGCGTTGACGCTAGGCGCCTTTGCGCTATGGATCGCGGCGGATCGGGCAGGCTCCTCCAAGGGAGCCCCGGCGGCGGATCGACCGGCATCAAACCGTCGGGTGGAGCTCAAAGCGAGCGGATTTACGCCATCGTCGATTATCGTTCAAAAGGGCGATACGGTGATCTTTACAACCACGCTCAAGAAACCGTTTTGGCCTGCATCCGACCCGCATCCCATCCATTCGATTTTCCCCTCCTTCGATCCGAAGCGCCCGATTGACGGCAAAGAGACGTGGAGTTTCACGTTCAGTGAAGTGGGCACTTGGCGATATCACGACCACCTCTCTCCCGAATCCATCGGAGCAATCACCGTAACGACGGACGAACGCTCCAAGACATCTGCCTACGATTGCGGCAAATCAGAAAAGCTCGATGAAGTCGGGAAGCGGTACTGCTGGCGCGAACGGCTCATTCAAGGGAAGGAAACGGGGGGCACTCGCGGCGCATTTGAAGTGCTTAAGTCCCTCTACGCGTCCGACCCGCTCTTCGTTACAAGCGGCGGGGGCTGTCATGCGCAGGCCCACACGATCGGAGATTGGGCATATGAAGATTTCAAGCGGGTAAAGGACATTCGGAAGATGGACCTGCCGCCGGAAACGGTGGATTGCGGATACGGGTACTTCCATGGCCTTCTCGAGCATATGTTTAGAGATAATCCAGACCCGTCAACGGGCAGAGAAATCTGCGAATATCTTACCGAAAGATTCTCCGCAACCATCCCCCGGATACGGCTGAACTGTTTCCACGGCATCGGCCACGGCTTCGTGCCCCAGCCTTTGCCGGGCGACCGGCTGTGGGGAAACGCGCAGGCCATCGTTGCTCCCGCCCTCGAAACGTGCGATACAATCTCCCCCACCCGCGACGAGATCGAGACCATGGAGTGCCTCATGGGCGGGTTTAACGTGATATCCGATTGGACCTTCCGAAAGGAATACGGGTTGGCGCCGGACGAGAATAACCCGCTTGGGTTCTGCGCCCTACAAACATCCCGTCTGCGAAAGCTCGCGTGCTACTACGAGATGGGCATGCACTTGAATCCGTACACCAAGGACGATATTGCCGAGCTCGCCACGCGTTTCATTGATCAGATCCCGGAAGACGAGTATGCGAACCAAGTCATCACGGTCACCGTCGCCGGGAGCATCCAGCGCGCTCTTTCTCAGCCGGATTACGACGCGAAGATCCGGACTAAAGTCCGCGAATGCCATGAGGTTGCCTCGCGCCTGCGCATAAGCTGCATAAAAGGAATCGTGGGCGGACTGGCCGCTCACGGACAGCCGGGAAAAGAATACGTGAAAATCCTCGAATTTTGCGCGCGTGCAGACCTGCGAGACGACGAACGCGATGCGTGCTATGAACTTGCTGCGCAAAAACTTGTGAACCAGTATCCCAGAGACAAAGCGATGGATGTCTGCAAAGCTGTCCCCACCCCTTACAAGGAAAAGTATTGTCCGCGATGAAGCTCCGATCGTTCCGTGCCGGGTTGCTCTTTGTGGCTGCAGTATTGCTTATCTCGGTTTGGTATATTGCGCAAAGGAATTCCGGCGCGAACAGGACAACTTTGGAAACGCGCGCGTCAGAGATAGTCGCTCGCTGTGAATCGGACGAGATCCGGTCGCGTTGTTACGATCGGGAAATCCCGAAGTTATTGGGCGCGCTTACGATGAATGAAGTATTCCGCGTCACGAAACTCGTCCAAGAACGTGACCAGAGCTACTGGTTCTGCCATCTTCTCGCGCACAGCGTGGGAGGAGGGGCGTATGATCGGGCGCCGGCAAAGTGGCGGGAAACGGTGAGCGAGTGCCCCGTCGGCATGTGTTCAAACGGCTGCGTTCACGGCGTAATCCAAAAACATTTCGGGCGCGCATCGCTGGAGAATGAGGAGTTGGGAGAGGTTCTGCCTGCGCTGAAGACGGTCTGCGCTACGCGCCCGACACCCCAGCAAGAAATGAGCTGCATACACGAGATCGGCCATCTTTCCCTTTATCTCATGGATGGCGATGTGGAACGCGCCGCCAAAGCGTGCGATAGCGCAGTCCAGGACCGGCAATCCCCGGAAACGTTCGCCCGGAACTGTTATGAGGGAATATTGATGCAGATTTTCCAGCCACTCGACCCGGACGATTTCGGCCTCGTCTACGGCAAGATTCCTAAAAAAGAGCTTATCCGCGATTGTGAATCGCTTGCCGGCGGCGAAGAGAAAAGCATTTGCTGGCGCAAAGGGTGGCGCGGAGAGGTTGCGCCATTCTGCGACCAATTCTCCGGGGAGATCAGGAACGCATGCTTCAGCGAGGCATGGGTCATCCCGGGGAAAGAGATAGAAACTCCGGAGGGGATCACGGCGGTATGCGCATATACGGCAAGCAAGGAGGAGCGAAGAAAATGTTCTACGAAAGTGTTCTACGGTCTTCTCTCAAGGTTCCGCTTTAACGAAACACGCATGGAAGAAATTTGCGCCGAGCTTCCTGGGGATATGCAAAGTCATTGCGTGGCAAGCACCGCTTCGCGACTATTCGAAACCGATGCGGGCCTTTCCGACCGCGCGCTTGGCGTGTGCTCGCGAGCGAGCGCGAACGGTTTTGGGGAAGAATGCTATCGGGGGCTTGCCGTCTACGCGGGATTTGTTCTGCCGAAATATGATCCTGCTCTCCGGAAATTCTGCATGAGCATCCCCGCGCCCTGGAATGAAAACTGCGGCAAATGATGCGGATTAAACCTGCCGGTCCGGTGGGACCCTTAGGATCAATCAAGCTCTTTGGGCTTTTGAGCGCTTTGTTTTTTATTGGGCTGCTTGGCCTTATCTCCGCAATAAGTCCCGCGCGCGAAAACAGCCGCCGTATTATCGAAATCACGAATGCGGGCTTTAATCCTATATCAACGACCATCTCATTGGACGAAACGGTTGTTTTTGTAAACAAGGCGGGCGGCTCCGCGCAGCCCGCAAGCGATCCGCATCCGTCGCATGCGTATCTTGCCGGGTTCGACCCGAAACGGGCGCTCGCCCCGGGAGAATCGTGGAGTTTCACGTTCAGGAAGAGCGGCACTTGGAAATACCACGACCACTTGAATGTTTCCCGCACAGGAGAAGTGGTGGTGAAGAGCGGGGATGGCAATGAGGCGGGATCATTCGACTGCGGCGCAGTTCCGGCCGAAGACCGCAACAGATGCATCCAGGGAATAGTTGAGAAAACGGTGAGCGATGAAGGCATTGAAGCGGCGTTCGCCGAACTTACGGCGTGGTACGAGAAAGGAGAAGTTCCCGAATGTCATTGGACGGCGCATGCCATCGGGAAAGCCGCCGCGCAGCTCTTCCTGAAAGGAAGCCGATTCCCCTTGAGCCGCGCCACGGTATTCTGCACCTACGGCTTCTATCACGGTTTCCTTGAATACGCGATCCGCGACACGAACGATCCGAAGATCGCGATTGCCCTTTGCGACGAAGCAGGCGCGCAATTGGGCTACGCCGGCAGGGACGGATGCCTGCACGGCATCGGCCACGGCTTCATGGAAGATCCGCCTCCCGAATCCTATTGGGGCAAGCCGGCCCGGATGGCACTGCGCCCGCTTTCGGTGTGTGAAAGCTTTTTCGCCTCAAACCGACAAGAGCTCGATACGTGCGCGACCGGAGCGTACTCCGCAGTCCTCGATTTTATGATCCGGAAGCGATATGGCCTTTCGTTCGACGCTGCGTCTCCTCTTAAATTCTGCGCCGGAGAGCCGTATACATATCAAAAACCCTGCTATTCGACGTTTGCGCCGGAACTCTGGCGCGCCATGCAGGAAAGGAAGATTCGGGCGCTTCTCCCCTATATTGCAACGATTCCGGCAGACATACGAGCCGGCGCGCTGCAGGGCGCAGTAGGATATCTCTTTCAGGAAAAGTCGCAAGCCGGGCGCTTGAGCGAGCATGCGGCAGACTGTCGTGCGTTCGGCGGCGCGCTCGCGGAGGCATGTGTGTTGGGAATCGTGCACGGCTTGGCGTCATATAATCCGGAATCGGTTCAGCGAGACATAATCATGGGTTTCTGCAGGAACAACGCCGCAACGGACGCGGAGCGCGATTTCTGCTTGGATGCCGGCTATTCAGCCTTGGCACGGACGCAGTCGAAGGGTACAATGGCAACGATCTGCCGCGACGCAGAAGAACCATACCGCTCGCGGTGGTATTGTAGATAGGTCTTCTCTTATGCGGATCAAAAAGAAATACGCCGTTCCTATCTTGGTCAGCGCAGGGATGCTCGCGATTGCCGCCGCCTATTTTTTCTCTGCGCCTAAAAACCCCGGAACGGGGCGCGTACACGAAATACGGCTTACGGAGTCGGGGTTTACCCCCGCGGACCTTACTGTTGCGGCCGGGGATACCGTAGTGTTCCGCACGGAACTCGGCAGGCATTTCTGGCCGGCATCCGATCTCCACCCCACCCACGGCATATATCCGGAATTCGACCCAAAGGAACCGGTCGCCCCCGCACACACATGGTCCTTCGGGTTCAAGAAAGTCGGCGCATGGAAATATCACGACCACCTATCTCCCTATTTCACCGGCACGATCACCGTGGTCGGAGATTCGCGGAGCTCGAAAAATTGCGAAAATAAAGACCGCCCTGACGTGGAGTGCTGGCAAGAAAGACTCATAAAAACGTTATCGGAAAAAGGAGTGGAGGCGACCCTTGACCAGGTCGCCGAACTGTATGCCTCGGAAACGCGCTTCCCCGAATCATGCCACTATCTTGCGCATAACATCGGCATCGCCTCCTATAAACTGTACTTGAAAGACAAGGATTCGGTGCTCACGCCGAAGGCTTCGTTCTGCGCGAATGGCTTCTACCATGGTTTTATGGAGGGGTTCCTCACGGCCACGCGGGATCCGAAACTTGCTCGCGACTTTTGCGCGCGCGTTCGAGAGAAGATCGACCCCCTGGCTCCCGATGCGAGCTTGCAGTGCCACCACGGCATCGGCCACGGCGTCATGGATATGCTGATCGCGGACCGACAAAACGTCGGCGACGAGCGGAAAATCGTCGCTCCCGCGCTCGCGCTCTGCGAGAAAGCCTCTGATACCGAGGCGCAGCGATACCGCTGCGCTTCCGGGGTCTTTAACGGAATCGCCAACTTCTATATCACCGGCGAGCATGGCCTTTCGGTCCGAAAGGACAACCCGATCTGGCTCTGCGAAGAACAGGCCGAACGCGATAAAGAAAGCTGCTATGGGAATATGAATACCATTATATTCGAGGCCTCGGAAAAGGATTTTGGAAGATCGATCCGGATCGTGGAATCCATGAAAGATGGAGCATATGCCAAAAAGACAATGCAGTATCTTGGGGGCCTCGCGGCGATCCCGTTGTATCTCGAAGGGAAGATCGCGGACAGCGTAAAGGCGTGCCGAACCGCTCGCGAAGACCTTGGACGGCCCTGCATCGAGGGCCTCTCGCACGGATTTTTGGAACACGGAACGCCCGATATGGAATACCGGGACGCCCTCGCGTTCTGCGAATCGCCGTTTATGAAAACCGAAGAGCGTGAATGGTGTTCCCGCTATGTCCTCTCGAACCTTCGCGGGTGGTATTCTCGGGAGAAAACGGCGGCGATTTGTGAAAACGTGCCCGCCCAGTACCGGGAATACTGCAAAGAATCGAATGCGTCATCTTAGAACGCGCGAGTGTATAAAAGGGCTGTGGATAACGCCGGTTTCCGGCATTTGTTATAATGAACCCAAACATCGATGCACAGATCCTCCACTGCGACCGTTGCAGTACTTATCGCGCTGGGACTTGGCTTCTTGTTGGGAAGAGTGAGCGCCCCCGTTGCTCCTCCAGCCAACAATCAGGCTGAAAATCGAGCCGAGGGGCCGAAGGTTTCCGAAGCTGATCGGCAAATCCTTTTGAACGATCCCGGCCCTAATGCCACCGAAGAGCAAAAGAAACTTCGAAGCGAGGTTGCGGTGCGCATAGCTCGCGAAGCGGAGGAAATCCATGTAGAAAAGTGCGAGATCGATCCTCTGGTGCTAAAGATCGCGGATGGGAAAACGGCTAAGTTCGTGAACGACAGCAGGGAAGATATCTTCCTCTCCATGATTGATTCCTACCGCGTGCCGTTTGAGAGCAGCACCGTGATTACCATCGCATTCCCGCAAGGTCTCGGCTTTTATGGCTATCGGTGCGGCGGCAGCGCCGGCTCGGACGGTCCAGGTTTCCTTCTCGTCAGGTAGAAGCTGGCTCTCCCTCGAATTTCCGATGCACTTAAAACAAATGAGGACCAAGAACCTTGTAATAGGGGTTTTGGTTGTGGCTGCTATCCTTCTTTGGGGCTACCAACTCGCGAAGAAACCCACCCGGGCACCGATAGTAAGTCAAGAAGCCCCGGTAACCCAGGAGCAATCGTTGAGCAATGACCAACCCATCCCCTATGGCCTTTCCGCTGAAGAAGCGGGGCTCTTGGGGGGACCCCCGAAGGATGCGACAGAAGAAGAACAAGATAGATTCCTTGAGCTCGCAAGAAAGGTTTCGCAAAATAGGGACGCGGTGGTGCTCTCGAATTGCGCTCCCCAGCCGTTTGTGCTCCAAAGGACATTTGGCGATTCCGCCGCCATGCAAAATAACTCAAGCCAGACAGTCACAATAAACATCGAGGGAAAGACAACGCGTTCACTTGCGCCTCATGAGTCAGCGAAGATCGCCTCACTGCTCCCCGAGGGACGCCGAGGGCTTGCGGGATACGCCTGCTTCAGTAAAGCGACGAGTACGGATCCGAACGCCACGACAACCGAATGGAGCGCGCGGGGCTTCATTCTCACCGAAGAATAAGCGCGGAACTATAAGGCGCGGCCCATCGACCGCGGCTCGGGAAACGGGCCGTTTTCGTTTAGAATAGCCCTATGGGACGTTATTCAAAACTTGCCGTCCTCCTCACAGCCGTACTGGCGCTCGCCGGCCTTATCGCATATCAGGAATTAAGACCGCCTGGCCGCCCGCAGGCGACTACGGGACTTTTCTCGCTCGAAAAGGAACGCGCGAACATCAAGACTTTTTTTGTGCGCGGAGGCACGAAAGCCGCTCTGGATTACTTCGAGCGGGCCTACGGCGCGAAGGATGAGGACACGAAACATGTGCTTGAACACACCCTTGGCGAAGAGCTCTATGCCCGCGAGGGGCTCAAGGGGCTTGCATTCTGCCCCTCATCTCTTTTTTCCGGCTGTTATCACGGCTTTTTCGGAGCGGCGCTCGAAACGGAGGGGCTCGGATTCCTCCCGCATGCTGAGGCAGCGTGTTTTGCGAAGGCGGATTTCTTCGCAAAAAGCGGCTGTATCCACGGGGTCGGGCACGGACTCCTCACGAACCGAGGACACGACAATCTGCCGCTCGCCTTGGGCGACTGCGACAGTATCCGCTACTCGATGCCGTTCGGAAACGAAATGTGCTATACGGGGGTTTTTATGGAATACAATCTCGTGGCGATCCATAGCCGAGGCGAGAAAGCGATCGTGCCCCGCCCCTTTAATGCGTCGAACCCGTACGATCCATGCGCGAATGTTGCCCCCAAATATCAATCCGCCTGCTTCCTGCAGCTTCCACAGTGGTGGGCAAGCGTCACGAACCGTGATTTCCCCGCGATGAGGAACCTTTGCGGCGCGCTCCCCGAAGGCGCGAATCGCGACAGTTGCTTCCGGAGCATCGGTATGGTCGCCGCCCGCGAAGGCGGCTATCAAAGAGCCTCGATCGAGAAAGGGTGCGCGGAAATGCCGACCTTCGACGACGCGCTCTCGTGCACCGAAGAAGCGGCGAAACTGCTCCTTATCCTCGGCAAACCCGAACCGCTTGCGGTGTGCGACTCGCTTGCGAACCCGCTCGCAAAAATATGCAAAGAGCGCGCGGCGTCGTTCTTGTGTGAGGAGATGCAGCGGTGCGACGTTCTAAAAGGAATAACGCAATGAAGCGCCGCCGGATGCTTTTTGCGCTCGCGCTTGCGCTCATTGCCGCGGGGATCCTGTCCGCGGCGATCATGCGGACCCGCAGCGCGCCCCCCGCAGAACCGCGCGCGGTGTTCATCCCCGAATCATTTGATTTCAAGACGCAGCGCGCCCGATGGGCATCGGAGGTGGACGCGCTCGGCGCAGAGGCGGCATATGAGCGATTTAAAACCGACTATCGATCGAAAAATCTCAAAGAACAGCACATCGGGGCCCACATCTTCGGCGACATACTCTATGCGAAAAAAGGGCTCGACGGCTTCCGCGTATGCGATGCGATGTTCGCCTTCGGCTGCTACCATATCTTTCTCACTCGGGCGCTCGCGGAACGGGGCGCGGAAGCCATTCTGATGCTCTCCCGGATCTGCGAGGAGCGTTTCGGCGCGAGATCCGCCGGCTGTGAGCACGGCATCGGCCACGGTATCTTGGAGTATTTCGGGTATTCTCCGGACGGTTTGCGGCGCGGTCTCGAGACGTGTCCGCCCGCCTCGGATAAGAATCCTTTCGTGGGGTGCCTCTCCGGAGTCTTTATGGAATATTACAGCCGGGTTTCGTTCGATCAAACTCGCACCGCGCTCGAATGGCGGGAGTTCGACCCAAGGAACCCCTACGATCCTTGCCCCTCCGTTCCCAAAGAGTTCGCGCGGCCGTGTTATGCCCAGCTGGGGCTCTGGTGGGATACGGCGACAAATGCCGACTACCGCTACATGGGGGAGCTCTGCGGCGGCGTGGGCGACCGCGGGAACCGAGACATATGCTTCTTCAGCCTTGGGATGTTCGGCGCGACGCTCTCCGGCTACGACGGCGAGGAAACGCTCTCGCGGTGTGCCGAGATGCCGTCCGAGGAATCGACTCTTCTCTGCCGCGCGGGCGCACACCGGAGCTTTCGCGGCGCGCCCTACAACGCATCGGACGCCCAAGAGCTCTGCGCAGACCTCGGGGAACGCGTAAAAGAGTGCATGAATACCGACCCGGAACTGTTATAGCGTCATGAGATTCATCCGACCTATTCACGGCGAGTCCCTCGATTCGGCAGAGGGCAAAGAACGTCGAGCCGACGGTCCCATCGGGCTGATTACTGTCCTCACCGTGCTCTTCGCCGTCGTTGCGGCCGTTCTCCTCGCTGCGCCATCGCGATCCCGGCCTTCCGCTCCGCGTTTCGAAGACATACAGCCGCAGAGCGGCATCGATTTCAAACAAAGCATCGCGGATGGCTCGGGAGATTATCCGTTCGGCGTGCATTTCGCGCACGGCTCGGGAGTCGCCGCGGCGGACATCGACCAGGACGGGCTCATAGACCTCTATTTTGTGAACCAAATGGGCTCGAATCGCATGTATAAGAACCTGGGGAACGGCGCGTTCCGCGACGCCACTGCGGAGTCGGGCACCGGCACTTCCGGTATGACATATACAAGCGGCGTCGGAGTGGGAGCCGCGTTCGCAGACTACGACAACGACGGCGATGAGGACCTCTTCGTGCTTCGGACCGCCAGAGGCACGATGCTTTTCGAAAATGACGGCCATGGCGTTTTCACGGACGTCGCGCGCGAAAGAGGCGTGCGCTACGAGGGCAACCCGGGAGCGGCGGTCTTCTTCGATTACGATCGCGACGGCTGGCTCGACCTCCTCCTTGTAAACGTGGGGGATTTCGACGCGCCCGAGAAGGGCGGCGTGAAACCGACGGGATTTCATCATCACACGCTCACCCCCGGCGAACCCGCGATCCTGTGGCGGAATAACGGCGGCAAATCATTTACGGATGTTACAAAGCAAACCGGCATTGTGCTCAACAACTGGAACGGCGCGGCCGCCATCACGGATCTCAATTCGGATGGATTTCCCGACGTGTACGCGACGAGTTTGGGCGGCGACGACCGCCTGCTTCTTAATATCGAAGGAAAGCGGTTCGAGGACGCCACAAATGTCTATTTCCCGAAAACCGTATGGGGTTCGTTCGGCGCGAAGTTCTTCGATTATGACAATGATTCGCGGTTCGATCTCTATGTGACCGACATGCACTCGGACATGGTTTCAAGTCTCGCTCGCGAACACAAGGACGAAAAACTCCGGTACGAATGGATCGTCCGTGAAAATCTGGAAGATGCGTTGAAGTTCGGCTACGACCCGAACCGGTGGATCAACGGCAATGGATTTTTCCGCAACCGCGGAGATGGTTCATTCAAAGAGATATCCGGCGAAATCGGCGCGGAAACGTATTGGCCATGGGGGATTTCGGTGGGAGATGTTGACGCCGACGGCTTTGAAGATGTGTTTCTCGCCTCGGGAATGGGGAATCAGGATCCCTACCAGGAGAACGTTCTCTTAAAAAACGAATCGGGGAGGCGTTTTATCCACAAGGAACAGGAATACGGCATAGAACCGCGGCGGAACGGCAACGTGATCGCGGAATTCCTCGCGAGCGGCGGCCGCACGCTCTCGGGGACGAGGAGCTCCCGCTCGGCGGTCATCTTTGACATGGATGGGGATGGCGACCTCGATATCGTCACGAACGAATGGAACGACGCGCCTCTTGTCCTCAGGAACGACCTGGCCCAAAGGAAGTACGTCTCACATATCAAGATCGCGCTTCAAGGAACCCGCTCAAATCGCGACGGATTGGGGAGCGTGGTGAGTGTAGAGGACAGCCGCGGCGGAACCCAGTATCGCTACCTGGACGGCAATTCGGGATATTTTGGATTCAGCCAGCTCCCCCTCTATTTCGGATTTCCCGATGGCGCGGCGCCCCGCGCCATAGCGATTCGGTGGCCATCGGGCGCGACGCAAACGGTCATCCCCCCTCCCGGCGCAACCTCGCTCACCATCGTCGAGAAACCAGATTAGAATTCAGCGCGTATCTGATGCATCGCGCATGATGGGATCACGATGACCTTCCCCTTGTCTAAAAACAATATTCTGATCTTTGGAACGCTGCTTGGCGCCTCGCTGATCGCCGCCGGACTATATGCCGATAACACGCCGAGGGATGAAGCGGCAATCACGCTCACGAACCGAGGCTTTTCGCCTGCGACGATCTTGGTGCCGGCAGGAATTCGCGTCGTGTGGAAAAATCGGAGCGGCGCGCCCGCAACGGTCGACTCCTCCGAACATCCGACCCACCTCGACCATCCTTTCTTGAATCTCGGCGAGCTCAAGGACGGCGGGGCGCGCAATTTCTCCTTCCCCGAGCCGGGGATATTCAAATATCACGACCACTACCACCCCGAACGCACCGGAACGATCATAGTGGGCTCCGCGGGGCAGGAAAAATCCTGGATAGTGCAGGATTTCTCGGATGTCGGTAAAACGGCTGATTACTGGGGAAAACGCATCGGGAACATCGGAGCTCAAGCCGCCTACAATGAACTGAAACTCGCCTATTCGGACAAGGATTTCACTTCCCAGCATATCGCCGCGCATCTCTTCGGGAATTTGCTATATGAAAAATTGGGGGTCGAAGGATTTTATATCTGCGATGAGGCGCTGGGATTCGGCTGTCATCACAACTTCGTTTCGAGGGCGCTTGCCGAACGCGGCCTCTCCGCGATCGACGAACTGAATCGAGCGTGCCTTGCGAAGTTCGGCGAGCGCGATACCACCTGTCAGCACGGTATCGGCCACGGCGTCATGGAGTTCCTTGGGTACGGCGACGGCGCCCTCTACGAATCGCTTGATGCGTGCGATCGCATCGCGACGGGCAACGCACGGTCAGGCTGCGCATGGGGAGTGTTCATGGCGTATAACATACGCGTGGTCGTGGGCGCGGCGAGCGCTTCGATAACGCTTCGCCCGCTTGATCCTCAAAACCCCTACGCACCCTGCCCGTCGGTCCCGGAACGCCTGCGGCGGGTCTGCATCAGCCAGCTCGCGTTGTGGTGGGACAAACTTTTCTCCGGCGATTACGGGAAGATGGGCGAGATGTGTGTCGGGCTTAAGGACGAAAAGGACCGCGGCGCCTGCGTGATAGGGGTCGGTCTCGTGGCGGCGACGCTTACCGAATACGACATACAAAAAACCGTGGAGCGCTGCGACGTAATGCCCGACGCCCCGTCCGAGATCTTCTGCCGCGCGGGAGCTTCATGGAGTTTCCGCTCGTATCCGGGCAAAAAGGCCGTGGCGCCCCGTCTCTGCGATGATGCCCGCGAAGAAATCGCCGCGGGATGCAAAGCGGTCCGCCCAGAAAAGTTCTTATATTAACCCCTTCATCGTTCCATGGCTCCAAAAGTAACTCGTACGGCGCTCCTCGCGATAGCCCTCGCGATCGGGGCATATGTCCTTGTGATGCGGTCGATTCACCGCGAACCCCCTTCGACTTTCTATACGGACCCCGCGCTCCAGCGCGAGTACGTTCGCCTCAAAGGCGATCTGGAGAGAACGGCACGCGAGGAAGGGATTCTCGCCGCCCAGAAACGATTTAAAAGCATGTACGAATCGGCAAAAGTGAAATTATCCTTCCATAGCGTCGCGCATTGGCTCGGAAGCGAACTATACAGGGGAAAAGGATCCCAAGGAATCGCGTGGTGCGACGAGACTGCCGGATACGGGTGTTTCCATGGATTCTTTGGCGCGGCATTCAAAGAGGCGGGAACTTCCACGCCCGAGCTCCTCGAGTCCGCGTGCAAGAACGCGGGAGATATCACGGTCGCGGTCGAGTGTATCCATGGGATCGGCCATGGGCTTGTCGCGCTCTATGGATACCGCGAAGATCGGCTTATCCCTGCCCTTGACGCGTGTGAAGCGCTCCCCGCCAACCGCTTCCTCAAAGATATCTGCATGAGCGGCGTGTATATGGAATACAACCTCCGGACAATGGAGGGGATGGAGGACGCGGGGTTCGTGGTGCGAGAATTCAAAGCCGGAAGACCATACATCCCATGCGATTCGCTTCCGCCGAAATATGCGCCGAGATGCTATTATGAACTGCCGTACTGGTGGATCCCGGCGACGAATGCGGATGTGGACCGCATGGGGATGCTATGCAGGGATATAGAGACCGCAGACTACGAAGAATGGTGCATGCGCGGCATCGGCCATGTCGTGCCATGGATTTTCCGCTATAACGCGGAGAAAACCGCCGAAGGGTGCGGGCGTCTTCCGCGGGAAGGCACCGAACCGTGCCTCGAAGAAGCGGCGAAACGACTTGCCTTCCGGAATAATTCGGACCCGACGGCACTCTGCGGATATCTGGACGCAGACCCGGCCGAGGAGTGCGCAAAAAATATAAAAGCGTTCATGTGTGAGATAATGGAGCGGTGCAATTAAGAATTTCCACTGATTGATTGACCTAATTCCTGCCGGCAGGCAGGCCGAATCAAATCCCAAGCACTAAATCCCCAAATCTCAAATTTAGAGATTCATTCACTGGTCATTAGTCATTGATTAGGTCAATTGGAAATTAGGCATTAGGTTAATTCCCGCTTGTCGCTGATTGGATCGATTAGGAACTAGTTATTGGGCCAATTCATGAAGTCGCATATCGCGAAAATGAAAGCTGCAACCTTTCTTCTCCTCATTACATTGGGCCTTCTCTCCCTCGCTTTGGCAATCGCTCCTCGCGCCAAAGAGCGGGAGCCGCAGGGCGCCCCGCCCGTAACCTATATCGACGCCTCGGACCGCCTCGGCCACTCCACTTGGAACTCAATACTGGACACCGTAACTGCCGCAGGCGTCTGCCTGTTCGACGCGAACGGCGACGGCTTGGAGGACATATTCATCCCCGGCCTTGGAGCGCTTAATACGGACCCTAATTTCGTTCCCGGCAATCGCCTCGGCAATTCCCTTTATATCAATAAGGGGAATGATGCTTCCGGCCTGCCGGCGTTCGAGGAAATCGGCGAACGCGCGGGGGTCCTCGGCCGCGGACAACTCGGTGGCGGATGCGCGGCCGCCGACTACGATAACGACGGAGACGAAGACATATTGGTCAC
>CAYJWW010000008.1:0-29598 GCA_964374065.1 uncultured Candidatus Saccharibacteria bacterium
TTCAGATTTCGCTTCTTGGATTTGTGTATCAGATTTGGCAAAATGATTTCAAAAGTTTGCGAAGGTTTTAATTCGGGAGCCAGATAGGGAGATTGCTACGGGAGCGTAAGGGATGCATTCGGCGTACAATGGATGGTGAACTTCGCCTATTCAAAAAAAGCAATAACCGCAATGGAAGAACGCCGGTCCGCGGCAGAAGAAGAGGACGTGGTAAATGAAAGCGTAGACCACCTCATGGAGGACCGCATCCCCTGGCTTTTTGTCGGGCTCCTGGGGGGCGTCCTCACGACGTTCATCGTCTCCAAATACGAAGCAATACTCTCCGCCGACGTGCGGCTCGCCTTCTTTATCCCGATCATCGTGTACCTGAGCGACGCCTTGGGCACCCAATCGGAAACGATCTACGTGCGGGAGCTTTCCGAACGGAAACGGCTGAATCTCAAGCGATACATCATCAAAGAATCGCTCGTGGGGCTCGGGTTGGGAATCATCTCCGGCGTAACCCTTGGGCTTCTCTCGGCATACTGGCTTTCTTCTCCCGCAATCGGACTAACGATCGGGCTCACGATGGCCATCAACCTCACGATCGCGCCTTCCTTGGCCATTCTCATCCCCAATCTCCTCTACAGGCGCCATACGGACCCCGCACTGGGCTCCGGCCCCCTTTCGACCGTGATACAGGATTTGATCAGCCTGCTCGTCTACTTTTTCGTCGCCGGGGTTATTGTCTTTTAGCCATGGCTGAAGGCGCATTCGATCGCGAAGGCGAGATCGATCCCGAAGGGAGGGGGCTTGCGCTCAAGATCTCGAGGCTGCAAGAATCCATCCAGGGCATTCGAACTCTCGTCGGCGAGCTCCAGACGCGCCGGGCGCATGCGACATCGGAGGGTGAGACGATAAGCCTGGACGGGCAGATCGAGCGATATCGCCGGACGATCGAGATGAACGAACAAGAGCTGGGGCAGCTCCAGGCGGATCTGCTCGATCACCCGCGGGGCAGCTCGGCGGACAAGCGAGCGCGTCCCCTTCCGCCCGTCAATTGAAAACCCGCCAAGGCAGACGCCGCGGCGGGTTCACCATTTAAAGATCCTGTCGGTTGGAACTAAGGGAGGGGCTATAAGAACAGGAGCAGGAATATAACTGCCAAGACGATCCGATAGACGCCGAAGGACGCGAATGAATGCTTCCCGATATACGAGAGGAGGAACTTCACGCCTAAGACCGCGGTGAGCATCGCAGAGAGGAAACCGAGTCCGAGGGCCGCGCCGTCCGCGGACGAGAAACCGCTTGCGCTTTTCAGGAGATCGTACCCGGTCGCGGCGAACATCGTGGGCACCGCGAGCAGGAACGAAAACTCGACGATCGCCTTCTTTGGAATACCGAGGAGCATGCCTCCCACGATCGTCGCCGCGGCGCGCGAAACGCCCGGGACCATCGCGACGGACTGACATGCGCCGATCACGACGCTTTGCCGCCACGTGATCGCACGGACATCGGAACCGTCATCGACCGGTCTATTCGTTCTCTCAAAGAGAATAAGCAGCGCGCCGCCCAATGCCAGCGCCGCGAGCGTAATAGGAATACTTTCCAAAAGATGGGATTTAATAAAGCTATGAAAGAGAACTCCCAAGATGCCGGTCGGCACGAACGCGGCCATGACGCGCATTGCGATACGGGGGTCGAGAAACTTCCTCCAATAGAGCGCAAGAACCCCCAGAATCGCACCGCTCTGGATCGCGATCTCGAACGTCTTTACGAAATTACTGGCCTCAAGACCGAGCGCGCGCGACGCCAAGATAAGATGTGCCGTCGAAGAGACGGGAAGGAATTCGGTGAATCCCTCGATAACTCCCAAAATAACGGCGTCGAAAAGGGACATAGAGCGGAATTATAGCATTCGGGCGCGGGCGCCCAAATATAAGATCCTCTTTAGTCAATTCTTCCCGCTTGACGCGCTCCCCTTTTATGCGGTAAGAACGCTTTGGATCTTGGCACAACACCCGACATCCGGAGGTGCATGAATGCGCGAATTCTTTGCGCTCCTTACGGTGGTCCTTTCCATCTGGAGCACGGCGCATTACTGCGCCTTGACGAAACGCAGAACGATCACGCCGGTCCTCGCCACCTGGATCATCTTCGGCGCGGGGAACATCCTCGCCCTCCTTGCGTATTTCCACGGCGATACACTGGAAGACGGGCGCCCGCGCGACCCCGTGAACACGATCGGCAGCATCGTATGGGCTGCAACATCCTGGGTCACCGTATGGTTCATCGCGAAGTGGCATATGGGTGAACGGAAGTTTGAGCCCGTTCATGTCTTTTGCGTCGTTGCCGCCTTTGCCGCAACGGTCGCCTGGGCGCTCACAGAGAACGAGATCCTCGCGTTTGTCGCGTTTCAGGGCATCATGGTCGCGGCATACAGCGCGACATTCCACCGGCTCTGGATTACGGACCACCAGACCGAGCCCGCAGGTCCATGGTTTATTGGTCTTGCGAATTCCATGGCGAGCGCCATGCCGGCGCTCCTCTCCGCCCCGCGGGACTGGCTTGCGGCGCTACACGGCATGCGCTCCACGGCATGCGTCGCGGTGATTCTCCTCCTTATGCTCCGCATCCGCCTCAAGGCGCACCGGAATATCCCGAATGAAGAAATACGAATGGCAGAAGAGCCTTCTCCCTCGGAGTAAGGCGCGAGTTCCATCAAGAGGGCCGTCGCATCGCCGCGTCGGCCCCGCTTCTTATATATCGAGGAATCAAACTGGCGCTTGGGAACACGCACGCGTCCGGTAATTCCGCATGAAGCGACGGTTGCCGTATATGAGATAAAGACTGCGGTATAATGGTGAAAATCATGAACAAACGAATATTCCTTTATCTCCGCGGAACGCCCGGTTCCGGAAAGATAACCATCGCACGAATCCTCGAGAGGCGTCTCGGTTGGAAACTCTTTTGGTTCCATGACCTTAAGAATTCCGTCTACGATATAGTAAAAGAACACCGCATCCCGCGGCTCATGGACGATATCACGCAGCCCATAGTCACGCATCTCCTCCTGAATTTGCACAACGTAATCTATGTGCGTCCGTCGCCGGACGAAGAGACGATACGGAAAATCCAACGCACTGTCTGCGCGCATCCTTCGTACTCGTTTCTTGTGATACGGCTCGAAGCTTCTTATGATTCGCTCCTTGCGCGAGTAACCGCCCGCCGAGATCCATACCGAATCACCGCGCGAGAAGACCTTGACGCATATCTTACCGAACGCGTAATGGCTCATATCCCCGAAGAACATATCGTGAGCACCGACGAATTAGCTCCCGATGAAGCCGCCGATCGAATAATTGAAATAATCCGCCGCTCCGCCGGTTTTGGCTCAGCGGGAGAGAACGGGGTATAATTCATGCGCCTATATTCATGCAAACGAAAATCTCCAAGAAATCCCCCTCCCGCTCGGCGCGTGCGCCGTCCTTTGCTCACTTCGGGAAACTGAACGGCCTCGAGAAGTTCGCGGTCTGGATAACCGGATATGTGGGAAGCATGGAATTTTTCCTGTTCATCGTCGCGGCGACCGCGCTTTGGCTTTTATGGAATATCTTCGCGCCGGCGGAATTTCGTTTCGATCCCTTCCCCGCCTTCGTACTCTGGCTTTTCATTTCCAATTTACTCCAGCTCTTCCTGCTTCCGCTCATCATGGTCTCGCAAAACCTCCAGAACAAAGGAGACCAGGCCCGGGCGGAGGCCGATCTCAGGGTGAATCTGGACGCGGAACGGGAAGTTAAGGAGATATTGGCTATTTTGCAAAAACAGCAGAAACTGCTCGAAGATCTCATCGAACGCCGAAAAGCCGCTACCCATGATTGAAGGCGTATTGTTCCTCATTTTTCTTGCCGTCATCGCGGGCTTCGCCTTCACGTGGCGTATCCTGAACCGCCCAAAATCTCCGGACGAGCGCCAGCCGTTCCTTCTGCTGCAGAACCAGCTGAACGAACTTACGCGGACGCTCGACATGAAGATCGGCGAATCCACGAAGGCGATGCAAACGCAGTTCGGGCAGTCGGCGCGGATAATAGAAAGCGTTACCGAGCGGCTGACAAAGCTCGACGAGACGAACCGCCAGGTAATGAGCTTCGCGGACCAGCTTAAGAACCTTCAAGACATCTTAAAGAACCCGAAGCAGAGAGGGATACTCGGCGAGTATTATCTGGAAACGGTCTTAAAGAACGTGCTGCCGCCGGGGAGCTACGAGATGCAATATCCGTTCAAGGACGGCGATATCGTGGATGCCGCGATATTCTATCAGGGCAAGGTCATCCCGATAGACTCCAAGTTTTCCCTTGAGAATTACAACCGAATACTCGAATCGAAAACCGAAGACGAACGGAAGCGCTATGAAGACGCGCTTCGCGGCGACCTTAAGAACCGCATCGACGAAACCGCGAAATATATCAAACCCTCCGAAGGCACGATCGAGTTCGCGTTCATGTTCATCCCGTCCGAGGCGCTCTACTACGATCTATTGATCAATAAAGTAGGGTCGGTCACCGCGCGGGACCTCATAGAGTACGCCACCGCGGAGAAGCGCGTGTTCATCGTGTCTCCCACCTCGTTCCTCGCATACCTTCAGACCGTGATCTGGGGGCTGAACCAGGCGAAGATCAGCGAATCGGCCGAGCACATCCGGAAGAACGTGGCGGAACTCTCGCGGCATCTCATCACGTACGACGAATATATGAAAAAGCTGGGTACGCACCTCGGAACGTCCGTCAATATGTACACGAAAGCCTACAAGGAGTTCAAGAAAGTGGACAAGGACGTGATGAAGATCACGGGCGATGCAATGGACATCGAGCCGATGGTGCTCGAGGCGCCGCCGATCGACGGGGAGCAGTAGGGTGATGCACTCCAAGTCCCGAGTACCGAATCACAAACAATACCGAAATTCCAAAGACCAAAACTCAAAACTGTTTGGAATTTGTGATCTGAAACCCTTACTTTTTGCGTCTACGCAAAAAGGTCGGGATGTCCCAAACGTCGGCGTCGGATTTCTTGTTCTTGAGCTTATCAAAGCGCCCCTCGGATTTCGCGTCTCCCGCCGCGGCCGAGGGCATTGCCGATTGCGAGTCGCGCGGCTGGAGTTCGGGTGCCGCCTTTTCTGCGGCCCGCTCTTCGGACTTCAGCTCCTCGAAAGTAAATCCCTTGCGCCCCATAAGAGACACCGGTTTCTGATCGTTCGAGTGCCCGGCGAAAAGAGACATCGGCGCATGGCCGTCAAAACCCGTGGCGACCAGCGTCACCTTGAGCTGCTTGGGATTCATTCGGCGGTCGTAATATGCCCCGAAAATGATCTTTGCGCCCGGGTCCACGGTCTGCGCGACGATCTTCGCCGCCTCGTTAATCTCCGCCATCCGCAGGTCGCGCCCGCCGGAAACGCTTAAAATAACCCCCTTCGCGCCTTCGGGGTTTAATTCAAGGAGCGGCGAGTGGAGCGCCATATTGACGGCCTGTTGCGCCCTTCCCTCCCCGCTCGCTATTCCAAGGCCCACGATCGCAGCGCCGCTGTCCGCTACGATCGCGCGCACGTCCGCGAAGTCCACGTTGATGATGCCCGGGGTTACGATCAGCTCGACAATGCCTTCAAGCGCGTTCTTTAACACATCGTCGATCGCGGCGAACGCTTTGAGGAGAGGGGTCTCTTTGCGGATCACGGAAAAAATCCTGTCGTTGGGGACCACGATCAAGGCATCCACCTTGTCCTTGAGCCGCAGGAGACACTCCTCGGCAACCCGCTGGCGCTGGCTTCCTTCGAAGGAAAACGGCTTCGTGACAAATGCAAAGGTGAGCGCGCCCGCCTGTTTAGCGGCTTCCGCGACCACCGGCGAGACGCCGCCGCCCGTGCCCCCGCCCAGCCCCGCCGCGATGAAGACTAAATCGGCGCCTTTGACCGTCTCGGCGATCTCGGACCGGTTCTCCTCTGCGGCCTGCCGCCCAAGATCCGGGTTCATGCCGGTGCCCAAGCCCTTCGTGAGATTCTTCCCGATATACACCCTGTGCCGAACCGCGCATTGATCCAGGTCCTGATGGTCCGTATTGATGGCGATAAATTCAACGCCTCGCACGAAACTCCGGCTCATTCTCGATATGGCGTTCCCCCCGCCGCCGCCGACACCGATCACTTTAATGGAGGCAAGCGGAAAGGGGCTTGTATTCTGACCGGTATGGACGGCGGTTTTTCTTTGTCGGTTTTTCTTCATGGTATGAATCTTCGAATTATTCCGCGCAGATCGAACAGTGGGGTTTTTGCGTTCGCTTTCCAGCCTTCCTTTTCCGCCCCCCAAAGTACGAGCCCAAAGAGCGTGGCGTATTCGGGGTCCTCGAACGCATCCCGCTTCGCTTCCTCGATCCTGAATTTCCCGTCGCCTCCGATGACCCCGATCTGGCTTGAAAGGCGCAATTCCTGCCGAGCGAGCTCCGTAAGGCCGGGAATCTTTGCGCCGCCACCCACGAACACCAACCCTCCCGGCAACTGGACCTGCTTGCCCAGCGTTTTCACCCTATTATCGACAAATTCCATTATTTCGGCAAGACGCGCCTCGATGATTTCCGCCACGTGCCGGCGCGAGACGTTCCCGTGGTGCTCTGAGGAGAACTTCGAGAGGTCGATGGTTTCTCTGAGGTGGACCTCTTTCGCTTCCGCAAACCCATAATGCAGTTTGATGCGTTCCGCCGCATCGACGGGAATCTTAAGCCCGACCGCAATATCGTTCGTCACGTGTCCCCCTCCCACCGGGAAGATGGCGGCGTCCACCAGCTTATTCTCTTCATAGACCGCGATCCCCGTGGTGCCGGCTCCCATATCGATGAGCAGCACTCCAAGGTCCTTCTGGTTTTTCGTAAGCGTTGCGCGCGCCGCGGCAAGCGGACTATAAATCATCCCGCCGACCTGCGCGCCGCCGAGCTCGATCGCGCGCACAAGGCTCCGCACGTGCGGCGCAAACGCATCAACGACAAGACATTTAATCTCGAGTTTATTCCCGGAAAGTCCTATCGGATCCTGAATGTCTCCCACGCCGTCGATAATGAACTCGCGCGTCACGGTATGGGCGATAATGCGGTTCGGCCCCAGCGCGACGGATTGCGAGGCGGTTTTCGTAACCCGCTCCCTGTCGTCCTCGTAAATCTCATTATCCGCCCTCGAGACGAGTACCGGTCCCTGCGACGGCTGCGCCTTCGACTGCGGCGTACCGATATTTACATACACCTTACGGAGGGCCGACTTCGCTATTTTTTTTACTTCGCTGAGAATCCGCGAGATCGCGCCTGAGGCGTCAGCCAAATCGACGATGGCCCCGCGGCGCACACCGACCGAAGGCTCCTTCAGCACTGCGCGGACCAGGAACGTATCGCTGCGATACTCCACTACCGCGGCTTTTACCGTCGCGGTTCCTACATCAAGCCCGACAATAATATGAGAGTGCATGCGTATCTTATCGTTTGGTGTTCCGCATTCGCGAGTAGCCCGCTCTTTTTCTCCGGACTCGAGCGGGGTTGAAGCGGGAAAGCAGCTTCTTTTCCATCTTCTCCATGGCAATTGTATCACGCGCTCGGGCATGGCTAAACCCCAAAAGGTGGAGAATTCCGTGAAAAAGCAGATAGACCGCCCGATCCGGGCCGTTGGTGCGCACCGTATCATTCAGGTAGATTTCACCAAGGTTTCGAGGAGCTTCCTTGGGCAGTCGGGCGAAAGTTTTCGGCTCAGGAAACGAAAGCACTTCGGGGGTTCCTGCATGCTCCTTTAAAAAACGGCGCTTAAGGCGCCGCATGTGCGCGGCCGGAACAAAGGCGACCTCCGGACGCAAAGACGGGACTCTGATTCCCTCCTTTCGCAGTTCTCGAAGAGCCCAACCGGAAGCGCGGGCAAGTTCCCGCTCCCAAAATCTCAAGCTCCGGACCATTTATTGAAGCTTGGCGCGGATGATCTCGCTCACCGCTTTCCCCGACGCCCTTCCTCCCGCTCGGCGCATGACCTCTTTCATTGCGGCGGCAAAATCGTGAATTCCTCCCTCCACCACCTCGTCCACCAAGGCCCGCACTTCTTCCTCGGTGAGTTCTCGGGGCACATATTCCCGTATCACCGACAGAGACGCTTCTTCTTTTTTTGCAAGATCGGCCCGATTGCCCTTCACGAACAGCTCAATGGCTTCTTTCCTCTTTTTCAGTTCGCGCTGAAGGACCGCGACCGTCTCATCGTCTGAAAGGGGCCCTGTATTCCCGCCGCCTCTTTTTTCGATCTCGGCGTTATGGATCTGCGCAGCGACGAACCGAAGCGTCTCGAGGCGCATCGCCTCCCCGGCCTTCTGGGCCCGCTTCATGTCATTGAGGATTTTCTCGGAAAGGGACATTCCGCGTGAAAGCAAATTCCAAGTTCCAAATTACAAATCCCAACTAAATTCCAATGACCGAAACCCGAAATCCCAAAAAAACCCGCTTCGACTTTGGCAATTGGGATTTGGAGCATTATTTGGAATTTGGCGCTTGTGATTTGGAATTTTTGCTATATGAGCCCGAGCTTTTTCATGCGTGCGCGAGACGCCTGGCGCGCATCCCGATAAATCGCGGAGGCACGGCGGGCGCGCTTGTTCTTTGCGCGCGCGCGAAAGCGGCGCCTGCGCGCCTCGACAAGCCTGCCGCTTTGCCGAACTTTTTTTGAAAAACGGAAAAGCAGGCTCGAAGACGATTCCCCTTCCTTTTTTTTCACTTCAATCATGATAACGGCTGTCGGTTGCGCGCGGTGAGATGTTCGTATGGCGTGCGTGCGGCTATAGAATACCCCCGAAAAAGACCGAGGTCAAGCAGGAACTTCCCTTATCTTTTTTTGGATTTCCTCCAGCGTTTCTTTGGGCTCATTCGCCGCAAGCGATTGCACTGCCTTGCCGCCGTCGCCCGCAAAGCGGGGCATAAGATGTACATGCAGATGACCTACTTCCTGCCCGGTTACGGACCCGTTATTGATGCCGATCGAAAGTCCGTCGGCGTGCAGCGCGCTCGTAAGCCGCCTGGCAATTTTCTGCACTGACCGGAAAAGCGGGCCTATTTCCTCTTCGGGGAGATCGAGGAGCGTCGCGCTGTGAGTTTTTGAGATCACCATCGTATGTCCGGGAACTCTCGGGTGGATGTCCAGGAATGCAACCGCGTGTTCATCCTCCGCTACTACGTACGCCGAGATTTCCTTCCCTGCGATCTTGCAAAAGAGGCACTCCATTTCACCGCAGCCTTTTCTTTACTTCCTCGATGAGCTTGGGGAGCTGTACGGTCTCCTGAAGCGAGCGCTTCAAATCGCGGATGATGATGCTGTCCTCAAAGAACTCTCTTTGGCCGAAAATGAGCGCGAGTTCGATGCCCTCACGATCGGCAACTTTAAGCTGCGCCTTCAGGGATTCTCGGCTCAGGGCTTCGAGAATCCCGATGTCCGCTCCGCGAAATTCTTCGATGATGGATAAAGACTTTTTTTTCGTCATATCGCCGACGTGTACGAGGAAAACCTTTTTTTCCACACGGGGAGGCAGTTTCACTTCCTGGGCCTTCATGACGTGGACGAGGCGTTCCACGCCGCATGCGCCCCCAACCGCAGGCGTAAGGCGCCCGCCCAGCGCCTCCATCAAGTAATCGAACCGCCCCCCTCCGGGCAATGCGCCCACTTCGCTACCCGGGCCCTCGACGAAAAATTCGAAGACCGTCCGGCTGTAATAGTCGAGGCCGCGAACAAGGAGATTGTCGAGCGCATATGAAATACGGAGTTCGTCGAGGTACTCCAGCACGAGTTTCAGGTGTCCGCTGCACGTGACGCAGAGTTTGTCGAGCACGTTCGGGGCTTTGGCCTTGAGCGGCACGCATGATTCCTTTTTACAGTCGAGAAGGCGGAGGGGGTTCGTTTTCAGCCGGCGCACGCAGTCCCCGCAGAGCTCCTTTTCGTGGTTTCGATAATAGTTCTGCAGATGGCGCTTATAAATAGGCCGACAGATGCGGCACCCGATGGAGTTTAGTTTGAGCTGGATGTTCTTAATGCGAAGCGCTTCCAAAAGCCGCTGGAACACCAGGATGATCTGGGCGTCATACATCGGGTCGTTCGGCCCGGAGATGATCTCAAAATCGATCTGGGTGAATTGGCGCAATCGTCCGGCCTGCGGCGCATCGTGGCGGAACATCGCGCCTTCAAGGTAGAGCTTCTGTGGCTGGCCCTGACGGCCCAAGCCGTGCTGTACATAGGCGCGCATGATCGACGGGGTTGCTTCCGGCCGCAAGGCCACCATATCGCCACCCTTTGTGCGGAACATGTACATTTCCTTTTCCACAACATCGGTTCCTTCGCCGCTCCCCTTCCGAAAAAGCTCGGCGAACTCCATGATCGGGGTATCGATGCGCTTGAAATTGTAAAAATCCGCGAGGTCTCTCGCGACGCGGCGTACGCGATCCCAATACGGCTGATCGGCCGGAAGTACGTCATGCATCCCTCTCGGCGTGCGAAACAGATCGAGCTTGGGACTCTTTTTTTCTTTACCCGCCTTCTTTCTTTTCGAAGTTCGCTCGGTCCTTGAGGACATTTAGGTTTTGTGCAGGCTGCTCGCTACTTCTTAGTACTCATACTTCGGCGAAGCAAATACCGTGAGGCCATCGGGGGGCCAGAGCCGCAACCGCACAAGGCCGACGATGTGGCTCCGGTCGAGTATCCCCCAATCCCGTGAATCGAAACTGGACGATCGATTGTCTCCCAGCACCAGATACTGGCCCTTTTGAAGCTCGAATGCCGATTGCCCGCCGGGACGGATCGTGGTGGTATTGCCGCTTGCGAGGTATGTCTCGCCAAGCGTTCCTCCTTTCGGGTGTTGGGAGTTGGCGACAACGACACGGCCGTCCTTGATTTCCACGCGATCGCCGGGAAGTCCGATGATGCGCTTGATGAAATACGTGGAGGGGTCTTTCGGATATTTAAACACGATCACCTCCCCTCGTTCCGGTTCGCGGAACCGGAACGTAAGCTCGTCAATAAGGAGATAATCCTTGTTGGAAAAGCTTGGCACCATGGAATCGCCGGACACCAAAAACGGCTGGACGAGAAACGCCCGGATGACCACTACGGCTCCAAAGGCGATAAGCGCCACCTCGATAACCTCGAGGACGGAAGCGCTGAATTGCCTGATGAATTGCCGCATGGTTTTGAAATAGGCTCTCGCATTCTATAATAAGAAAACGGCCATTTCAAGCTTTTATGGAATCGCAGGGAATTATACGAATCATCGCGGGGCTCGGGAATCCCGGTCCGCAATATGAATGGACGTACCACAACGCGGGCGCGTTGGCGGCCTCCCATCTCCTCGAAGCGCACTCCAAGGCGTGGGCGAGGTCTGCTTCCCGCACGTTCGCGTATGCGCGGTTTCCTCGATTCACGCTGGTTCGTCCCCTTGTTTTTATGAATGAATCGGGGGGGGCAATAAAGGCGGCGCTCTCCAGGTTCAAGGCAAAACCGGAGGAGCTACTCGTGATCCACGACGAGAGCGACCTTGGCTTGGGTGATGCGAAGTTCTCCTTCAACCGAGGAGCGGCCGGGCACCGCGGCGTCCGTTCCGTCATCGATGCGCTGGGGGTGAAGAGGTTCTGGCGCCTGCGGATCGGGGTCAGGCCCATGGGAGAAGTCGAACGGACAGGGCGAACGGGCCTCGCAGATGATGTAAGGCGAAGAGTAAAAGCCGGCGATTTCGTCTTGAAACAGATAACGGCAAGGGATAAGGAAAAACTCTACCGCGCGTTCGATGCCGCGATCGTGAAACTCATCGCGAACACAACCCCTTCCGATCCGGTCCGGATCTCCGAAAGAGGCAGATTCACCGATTGAAACGCCTCTTCTGACTCGACGACCCGTTTGAACGCCAACAGGCTCTCCTCGTTTTTAGCGATCCCGTTCAAAAGGACCGGCACATCGACACGGTCGAAGTAAAACCTGCTCAAGGAGACGCCGTTTTGAAATGCAAGGGTATTGAGCGTTTTGAGAAGCGTCACCTGAGAGATGCGGGCTCCTTCAGCGGCCTGAAGCAGCGCGACCGCGCGATTGAATCCCGCCGCGGACTTCTGCAGGTCGTCAATTTCCTTTCTCCGCTCCGCGCCTATCCCCGAAAGCGGCTGCGCGGCCGCCGATCGCACGCTTCGGATAAGATACGCGTCTGTCGCGAGAAGCCCCGCGAGAAACAGGACGGAAAACGCCGGCGCGACGATCCTCCAGAAATTCAAGAGGGTGATGACCTGATGTCTTCGGAATTCTTCCTGAGCGCTGGTCCCCATAAGGCTCACGTCCGTATCGTCCCGCCGCGAAATGAACGTCCGGAGCGCACTCCCCAGCGCAACAAACCATTCTGGATTGAGCGGCGGGCTTGTAGTCACGGCAAGCTCCCTCACATCCAAGGGAAAATTATCCTTGATCGTCTTCTGGACCTCCTCTTTCGTGGAAGATGCCGCCATGGAAAGCAGCACCGCCGAAATTGGTTCCGTCCAATGGGCACGGTAGAAATTCACCACCTGGTGGAGGCTTCGAATGATCGCCGCATGAAACGCCTCCTTTGAAATCTTCCTTTCCTCTCCCTGTAACTCGCGCCATGACTGGAAGTATTCAAAATACAGCTGGCCCTTCCGCATGATAATGAAATCCAGTCCTCCCGAATCGATCAGCAGGAGCACGTACGCCTGCCGCGGATCGATCCCGGCGCCGAACTTGCGGGTGAGACGCGTGAAAGAAAGCGCCCGCGATTCAAGCGAGTTCGCCACAAATCCGGATTCTTTTAGTATCGCGTGGATCTCGTCCGCAAATCTCTTCTTAATGAAGGCGGTCAGGACCTCAATCCTGCCGGCTTCATTGTCCCGATCTACGATCTGCCATCCGGAATAGGCTTCGCCGGGATTCGTGGGAGCGACCATCTGCGCATTCAACGCGACCGCTTTTTCGAGGTTTTCCCCTTCTATTAAGGGCAGACTGAACACCTGGCTGAAGATATGGATGGATCCCAAGGAAACCGCGGCGCTGATCCGCTGGCTCTTGCTTTTGCCGGGACCGAGGATCTGCGAATGGAACGCCTTGAGCGCTTCGACGAACTGCGCACGATCAAGGATCTCTTCGCCCCGTATGATATCGGGGGGGAGCCGCAAGCTTTGCAGTTTCCAGCGGCCTCCTTCATAGGAAACGAAGCGGAGGGCGTTGTCCCCTATCTCAAGCCCTCCGGTCACGCCTTGTCCGACAAATCCTCCGAAAAAACGGTCGAGTGCCGCAGAGGGCGAAAAGGCAGACGAGATTGCGATATTTTTTAAAGGCGCGGGTGCGGCCATGATAGACTCGGCTTCTCGCTCGTTATAATGTTAACTGCTCCCATGACACCAATTGAACCTGCCCGGTTGTCGCGTTCACCGCGGCAACGGCCTGAATCTTCCTTTGATACGACGACGCGGTCCCGGTCGAGATTATCTTTGCCTGGCCGGCAATCGGGGAATTCTGCGTTACGGCAACCGCTGCGGAGTCGCTTCCTATGGTAACCGTGTATCCGGCGGACGAGAAATCCTTATCGCGGAGCAGTTTGATGACGGCGTCATTCGCCCCGCCAGACGCCGCCGCAAGGGCGCGATTCGACATCTGGAACCCGTAGTTCGAACCAATGAAGCTTACGACGATGAACGTAAGGCTTACTCCCACCAGAATAATAATACCACCGATCAGAAAGACGAGCGAAAGCGCGGCCTGGCCCCTGCGAGAATGCAGAATGTAGAATATAGAATATATCGAGGATGCCACCGATTTATTATAAACCGCTTTTCTCCCGGTTTCTACCAGATTCTACATTCTAGATTCTATCCCTAGGGGCTCCAATTGACGATTACGTCGTCCACTTGCGGCGTCTGCGTCTGCGCCTGGTTCGACACGAGCGTAATGCGATAGCGGAAATAACGCTTGTCGTTGTGGAGTTTATAGTCGACCGCAATGGAGACGCCCGGCCCTCCCGTATAGTACGAGCTTCCCGTCCCATCAGAACCGATGTACGTCCACGGCCCGTTCGATGCGTTTGAAGTCGCGAACTGGAATTTTACCGACGTGCCCGCCGGCTGCGTCCCCTGCCATAAAACCGAATTGATCTGCGCTCCGCCGGAGACGCCGGTGTCGAAGGTCGTGGAATCGAGCGTCCCGCTCGTGGAGGTCGCGACCCAGCTCGTGACGACTTTATAGCTCGAGGTGCCGCAAAGGCCGGGATCGGCGCAGTTGAAACTGATCCAGCCGACAACATCGTTCCATGCGTAGTTCGCGAAGGTGCCGTTGTTCGGATCGATGGTGACACGATAATTGGAGGCGCCGCAACCGCTGTGGTTGTTGCAGTCGAAGCTTACCCATCCGAATTCGTCGCTCCACCCCCACCCCGAGAGATTCCCCATGCCGTCGTTCGTAACGGAATAGTTCGAACTGCCGCATATGTTGCCGACGGAGGTCGTCGCGCAATCCAGAGAGATCTCGCCCGCAGTGGAGCTCGCATACCCTTGGATCTTCTGCGAGGTGACGGTGACGCTGTTCGCGCTGTAAAAATCGAGCCATCCGATCGAGTCATTCCATGCCCACCGGTTGGTCACGCTGATATTCGTCGCGGCGAGCACGATCCTATAAACCAGCGCCGACGCGCCGATCATCGCGATACAAAGGAGGATGCCCGCCCCGAATTTCCGCATGCGCCTATTGTAGCACGCCGCCCTAAAAACTGAGCTTGATCGACCCCACCGTGCTCGTGTGGGTCATATTCGAAGAGGAGCTGGCGAATTTGTAATTCTCCACCGTGATGGGCCCCTCTTGACCTGACCCGCCGGACCAATCAGTTTGGACGAACACTTTATTGCGGGTGGAGCGGGTAAGGTATACCGAGACCGTGTTCGTAGGCCCCCGCGGCCAGCTGTACGCCACGGTGATTTTCATAGTCGACGGATCCCTTGTCCCGGAACCCGCGATGCTCCCCCCGCCATCCCGATACGCTTCGTCCACATAGAAATACCTGGTATATGTCGTTGTGGAAACCGTCACCGACTGGTCGCCGGAGGCGGCCGTAAACGGCGAACTTGTCGCGCGGAGATAGTAATGGTTCGCGGACGTAGTCGCGAGGTTCGTGATGTTATGCCAATCGGCCTCTCCGAACACGCGGACGTTTTCGAGCAGCTCTTTCCCGAGCGCAATCGCCACCTGCGCCCGCGCGACATCGGTGTTGCTCTTCAGCGCAGGCGCAATGATCGTGATGGCCGCAATAACCATGATGCTGCCCACCACAACACCGACCAAAAGTTCTATGAGCGATTGCCCGCTTTTTCGATTTTTCGTTGATCGATTCCTTCCCATTCTATTTTCCACTTTCTATTTTCTAGATTCTAATACGTGTACGTCACCGCTCCCGACGGGGCGATCTGGAGCGTTGACGACTTCGCCGTAGTTCCCAGAGAATATATCTTCACGGTGGTCGTGGCGCTGATCTTCCCGGTGACCTGCGTGAACGTCACGTCGGTCGAAGAGCCCGCGGACAGGCTCGCCGCATCGTATGCGACCCCCGCGGGCAGGCGATAGGTCCCGCGCGCGTTCGATGAGCTCCAGCTGCCTCCCGCGTAGAGGGCGTATAACTGCAACCCGCCGGCGGTGTGCTCAAAATGAACCCCCCAAGACGTGCTCGACGCCTGTGCCGTGGAGCGGCTTTGCGCTTCCCGCAGAAGGGCCACCATGCGACTTACCGTCGCATCGAGATCGGACTTCGCCTTTCTGCCCCCCAGATTAGTGAGCGCAACCACCCCGATCACTGCCGCGATGCCGATTACGATAATGAGTTCGACAATGGTAAAACCCTTCTTCATTCCTAAAATTGCGTCGTCAGCTGATAGATCGGAACGATGATGGAAAGCGCGATGGCCGCGACCAAGACGCCCATACCCATTAATAGCACCGGCTCCAAGACCGCGACGAGCGAACGCAGGGTCGCATCCACGTTCGCTTCGTAGAACTCCCCGAGCGTCTCAAGAGACTCCTCGAGGTGCCCCGCTTTCTCGGAGATCGCAACAAGGTTCGTCACAATCCTCGGGAACACCACTTCGCGGCGGAACGCATCCCCGATCGTGAGTCCCTTCGCAAGCCCCTCGTCAGCGATGCGGATCAGCGCGATGCGGAATTTCTGGCCGCCCACCACCTCCGCGGTGATCTTCGTAGATTGGATTATGGGCAATCCGGCTTTCATAAGCGAGCTGAAGGTGGTCGCAAACCGCTGGACTGCCAGATCGCGATAGATATTCCGCACGATGGGCGCCTGGCTTATGACGCGATCGAGCATGCGCCGCCCGACGGGGTGTTTGAAGAGGAAATACAACCCCGGACCGAATAGTACGAAGAAGAATACAAGGAATGCTCCCAAATGATCGTTCACGAATAGCCCGACGCCGAAAACGACCCGAGAAAAGAACGGCGGATTAATGCCGCTTTCGGTGAATACTTTCGCGATTCGCGGGAGCGCGAAGGTGATCAGGAAGATGAACACCACAAGCGACGTTGCAAGAAGAATGATGGGGTAGACAAGGGCCGCCCTGATCCGGCTCTTTAATGCCGCTTCGCGGCTCAGGGAATTGCTCAGGTCCTCGAAGGTTTGCTGCAAATTGCCGGAGGCCTCGGCGGCCTTCACGAGATTCACGAACACGGCGGAAAACACCTTGGGGTATTTCATGAATGTTTCATAAAAAGGACGCCCTTTTCGTAGATTGTCGCGGATCTCGAGCAACAGATTCCGCATCGCGGGCTTTTCGAAATCCGCGATCAGGATATTGATCGCCGAGAGAAGATCCGTGCCCACGCGGAGCATGAGCGAGAGATATTTTGCGAGAAAAATTTTGTCGCTGATCGTGATGCCGCCGATGAACGGGAGCCCCCGGCGCCGTTCCTGGATCGGCTTCACCGATATCGGGCGCAGGTTCCTGCTGGCCAAGTACTGCAAAACCTGCCCGATGTTGTCGGCGTCGTATTCGGCTTCCGTAATCCGGCTTGCACTGTCTGAAGCGAGATAGTGGTATAGCATAATTATTCCCGGATGACCCGCAACACTTCTTCGACCGTGGTGACGCCGAGTTCGGCCTTCATGAATCCGTCCTCGAACATCGTCTTCGAACCTTCCGCGCGCATTTGAACACGGATCGCCTCCACGCTGAAATCGGGAGCAAGGATGAGCTCTTTTACGGCATCGCTTACCACAACGACCTCGAAAATCGCGACGCGGCCCCGGTACCCCGTACCGCCGCACGCCGCACATCCCATCCCGCGGTAGAGCACGCGCGGCACGACGACCTGCCCAATCGGGATGTTGACCTGCCGGAATTGGCTTTCCACCGAGCGGATGAATGCCTCTTCAGGCGTAAATGATTGGATGCAAGACGCACACAGCCGGCGCACAAGCCGTTGGGCCACGATAAGATTCAACGTCGACGCCACGAGGAATGCCGGAATATCGAGGTCGATAAGCCGGGGAATTGCGGTGGGGGCGTCATTCGTGTGAAGCGAGGACAGAAGCAGATGTCCGGTCAGGGCCGATTGCACGGCTATGCCGGCGGTTTCTTTGTCGCGGATCTCTCCCACCAGGATGATGTTCGGGTCCTGCCGGAGGAGCGCGCGAAGCCCGGTCGCGAAGGTAATCCCCGCCTGCGGGTTGATCTGAGACTGATTCACGTACCGCATGTTGTACTCGATCGGATCCTCGATGCTGCAAATATTCACGTTCGGTTTGTTCAAAAGGTCCAATACCGCATAGAGCGTTGTCGTCTTCCCGGAACCGGTCGGGCCGCAAATCAAGACCATCCCGTAGGTTTTCTTCAGATTTTCTGTTACGACATTTGCCGTATCGGGGAGCATGCCGAGCTCCTCGAATGAAAGCGGCTTCTGGGCGGATTCCAAGAGCCGCATTTCCGCCTTCTCGCCGTAATACGTGGGCATTATGGCCACGCGGACATCCATGATCTGATTCGATATCTGATGCCTGAACCTTCCGTCCTGCGGCTTGTAGTGCTCATCGATCTTCAAGCCCCCCAGAATCTTGATGCGCGCCACGAGCGCATTATGCACCGATTTCGGGATCCGCATGACTTCCGAAAGAATGCCGTCCACGCGGTACCGCACCATGGTCGCGTCCTCCAATATCTCGAGATGAATGTCGGATGCGCGGAGCGCCGCGGCATATGAAAGAAGGTTGTCGACGATCGCAACGATGGGGAGATCTTGCGCCGCGTCTTCCGACGGCTTTGTTTGGCTTCGAAGGGACGCCTGTACGTTGTCTTCGATGATGCGCTTGAAATCTCCCGCAGACTTAAACCCGTAAATAGAGAATGCGCGATCGAGGTCGTCCTGCGTGGCGAGAAACGCCCGAACGGGGGCTTTCAAGCGCTCTTCCAAAAACTCGACCGTGACGAGATCCGAAGGGTCCGTCATCGCGACATCGAACTTTCCGTCGGCCTCCTTTGCGAACACGATCGCCTTCCGCTGCCGCGCGACATCCTCGGGAAGTAAATTCAGCGCTCCCTCGTCAATGCGCCGCAAAGAAAGGCTCGCGAGCTCGACGCCGAGGTAGGAAGCGATGAAGTTGTTCAGATAGTTCGCGTCGGCGACTTTCTCCGAGACCAGAAGGGCGATCAGGTCTTGGTTTTTACGGTCCGCTTCCTCGGTGAGCGCATCAAAGCGCTCGCTCGTAACCAGTCCGTCCTCTATGAGACGCTGTTTCAATTGCGCCGCGGGGATGGGAAGCATCATGAGAATTACGAGTTCATTGTACCACAGTGAGTCGGGTTGAACGGAAAACGGCCGCCTCGGCAGCCGTTTTCGCGCAATCCACCTCCGACAAATTACAGGTCGAGTCCGGGATCTGTCCCCACTTCGTAGAGCGTCGTACTGTTTCCGCCGTCAAAGGTATTTATCTCGACGTCATTGCCGCCGCCGTTCGCATACCTCGTGCTTTCCATGTCCGCATTTACCTCATAGGTCACGTTCGTCGTGTCGGGAATATAGACGTAGTAAAGCGAGGTGCTATTCGTAGGATCTCTTGGTTCCGTCCCCAGCGGCGAACCGGAGCTTATGCCGGTGAAGTCGATATCAATCCAGCCAGTCCCGGCGACATTGAACGCACCGCTTTGCGCGGACGTTGCGGTCGCGGTGCCGCGGCCGGAACAGCTCACGAAGGTCGTCGACGCCTGCGACGCATAGCAGGTTGCGTTCGTGCCTATGTTCGGCGAAGAAACATCCGCCAAATAAAGCGCGATCGCGCTCTTGATGGTCGCCATATCGGCGATTCGAGCCGAATCACGCGACTGCCGGAGAAGCTGTGCAGGATTCAGAGTAAGAACCACTATAACCGATAAGAAGGTGATGATCGCGATGACGATCAACAGCTCGATGAGCGTAAACCCGGCGCGAGCCCTTCTTGTTTGTTTGCTCTTCATTGCCTTTTTTAGACTCGACCTTTCCCTCTTGTGCTCATTATAGCGCGTCGCGTCCCCCGTGTTTATGCGACGCTGTGGATAACTTCCATGGCTTCTTTAACTTCTTGGAAGCGGGCTGCCTGTCTTGGGGTCAAGTCCGGCGGCAAGTCCGGACCACATTCCCGCCTGCAGTGCGCCGTACCGGCGCAGACGTCAAAGACATTTAGCCCGGCGTCGTCCCCGCAGCCATCCCCCGCCTCGCACGTTCAATGTCCGCACCGACTAAAACATGAAATCGGGCGGCGGTTCCGCCTCGAGCATGAGATGAGAGCCGGTTGGTAAAGAAAACTCGACTGATAACGCGTGAAGCATCATCCGTCCGGCCCATGACGGCGCGGCGCGCTTGCCATATAGGGAGTCTCCCACGATCGGGGTTCCGATCGAAGCAAGATGGACCCTGATCTGATGCGTTCGGCCCGTTTCCGGCGAGACCTCGATGAGCGAAAACACGCTCTTATCCCGTTCGAAAGTTTTCTGCACACGGTATGCGGTTCGCGCCGGTTTCGCCATCTTCTTGCTCCATATGCTCCGCTTTGTCGTTCCGCTCTTGATGCCGATCGGCTTATCTATCACTCCTTCTCTCTCCCGAGGAACGCCCCACACAACAGCCAGATACTTCTTCCTGATCGCATGGTTTTGGAAAAGCGATTTGAGATATGCGAAGGCGCGCTGGTTCCGCGCAACGAGCATTATCCCCGATGTGTCCCGATCGAGCCGATGGACGATACCCGGCCGGATCGCCGGATCATCGCCGACAGCTCTGATTTCCGGATATCGCGGAAGGAGCCATGCGGCGAGCGACGACCCGTGCGTCATGCTCCGCGCTCCGTGGACCAAAAGCCCCGCCGGTTTATCGAGCGCGATGACGTCCTGATCTTCGTAAATGATTATCGGCTCCACAGGGTGCGCGTGGATGGAATCGAACCATCGGCCTCTGTCTTATCAGGACAGCGTTCTGCCACTGAACTACACGCGCGTTCTTATCAGGACAGTGTTTTATCACCGAACTACGCGCGCCTCGGTACGCTCACGAGGGATTGAACCTCGGACCCTGCATGCAGGCAGGTTGTGCGTGCCATTCCCGCACCCTTACTTCACCGTGCACCCCGCAGGGATTGAACCTGCGGCCTGCCCGATACCCATCGGGCCGCTCCGCTCCACTCCCACACCTTTGCGGTGCGCGTGCCAGGGATTGAACCTGGGACCCCTTGCGTGTCATGCAAGTGCTCTGCCACTGAGCTACACGCGCAAAGGTGTGAGAGGCAAGCGAAGGGTGCGTTCTCGAAGGTGCGGGGGCATGCAAGCGCTTTGCCGCTCGGCTCTGAGCGCACCCCCCGTATATTGTATGCCACATTGTAAGCTCCGAGTATTCAGAATGCAAACCGCCCTCACTCAAGAAGCCCGCGGGTTTCAAGAATTTTTCTCGCCCCTTCAATCCTGAACTGAATACCCTGATCGGGCACGGCATCGACGCGGAGCGCGTCATTCATGCCGGACGTGATCACCTGAATCGTCCAAACCGCGAACGCAAGCAGGACGGCGATGAGAAGGGCCGAGGTCCCCGCTAAAACAAGTTCGTGCGTGTCCCCGAAAATTCTCTTTATGCCGTTCATGTTAACGGAAGAATACTTGCCCCTGCGCCACGGCGCGGCCGCGCTCCTGATTCCAGCTGACATCGAAACTCGTGAAATTCACGAAGAAGCGCGGCGCGCGCTCGATCGAGATAAAGAACTTTTCAAGCGCACCAAACGATGCGGCGCTGGCATCGAGCGAAAAATTGATAAATCCGGGCTCGTTCGCTTGTGCGGCCACCGCCGCCCCTTGAAATCCGAAATTTATGGCGACCTGCTCCACTCTCGCAACTCCCTCGAGCCATCGCGGAAAATCGAGGAGTTCGTCCCGCGTCGGAAGAAGCGCGTTCAGCCGACGCTCGTATCCTCCTGCTTCCGTTGCGATGGTTTTCAGGCTTGCGAGGCGCTCAACAAGCTTTGCCTGTAACGCCGAATCAAACCGCGCGCCTGAAACTTTTTTTGCTTGTGCGGCGATATCGCCCGCGAACCAAAAGAGCCCGCCTGCGGCAACAATAACGCTTGCAGTGATGATTAAGACACGGACGACGACCATCCGACGGTAGTTTTCGGGCATCTGTAACAGTATACCATCTTACGTTACACTGATGCATATGTCTCGCGAACGATCGTGCTATGCCGCGTTGTGTGCGGCGGTGGGCGGAGATTACGGCGCACTCGAGAAAGCCCGGCAGAAGCACCACCGATGGGAAGAGGCGTGGGCAAGCCTCCCCGCAATCCGAAAAACGACGAGCCCCGAAGCGGCGATGGAAATGATGGAGAAACGCGGGGTGGTCCTTATCCTCAAAGGCGAACCTGAATATCCCGCGCTGCTTTCCGAGATCCCGCTTGCCCCTTTCGGAATATTCGTACGAGGAAAACTTCCTCTCGACACCCGCCTCCATATCGGGATAGTAGGAACGCGAAAGGCGACCCGCGAGGGAACGGAGCTTGCGGAACGATTCGCCAAAGCGCTTGCCCCGCATGCGGTCATTGCGAGCGGACTTGCGTTTGGCATCGATGCGGCGGCGCACCGCGGCTGTCTCGACGGGGGAGGGACCGCTCTCGCGGTCCTAGGGAGCGGAATCGACTCCATTACGCCTCGATCGAACGCGGTTCTGGGAGAAGAGGTCTTGGAAAACGGGGGGGCGCTCGTTTCTGAATACCCCTTCGGCGCGCCGGTTTTCCCGACTAATTTTCTAAGAAGGAACCGCATCATCAGCGGGCTTTCCCGGGGTATTGTCTTCATCGAAGTCCCCCGGAGGTCCGGCGCCGGCGCGACTGCCCGCTTTGCGCTCGAACAAAACCGCGAGCTCTTCGTAATCCCGGGACCCGCAACTCATCCGAATTACGCGGGCTCACACGAACTCATCCGGCAAGGAGCGGAGCTTGTCACGGACCCGTCCGATGTTCTCTCCGCGCTGGGAGCGGAACAAATCCCGCACACGGTCTTGGACCCTCACTCTCAAATGGTTTTGGACGCGCTCCGGGAAACCCGGACGCCTCTCGATGTTGACAAAATCATCGAGACCACTAGTCTTGAAGCTCACGCGGTAAATCAGGTTCTCGCGAAACTCACCATTCAGGGCTTAGTGACCGAAAATGAAAAAGGATACACTATCCTCTCCTAATACAATGAAGTTGGTCATCGTCGAATCTCCCACGAAAGCGAAGACTATCTCCCGCTACCTCGGGGAGGACTACCGCGTCGAGTCTTCGTATGGACACGTCCGCGACCTCCCGAAAAGCGAGTTGGGCATCGATGTGTCGAAGAATTTCGAACCGCGGTACATCATCCCGCTTAAAGCCAGAACCCGCGTAACCGCCCTTAAAAAGCTTGCGGCGAAATGCGATACGGTCATCCTCGCGACCGACGAGGACCGCGAAGGCGAAGCCATCGCCTGGCACCTTATACAGGCCCTCGGTCTGAACCATGAATCGCATATCCTGGAACGTAAACCGGCGGACAAGGAAGCCCGCGATCCGAAATCCAGGATTCAAAATCCCGAACAAAAGGTGGAACGGATCGCGTTCCATGAAATCACGGAATCCGCCATTCAAGGGGCCCTTCGGACTCCGCGTCCCCTCGATAACCATCTCGTTGATGCCCAGCAAGCGCGCCGCATCCTGGACCGGCTCGTGGGATACAATCTTTCCCCGTTCCTCTGGAAGAAGATTATGCGCGGCCTCTCCGCAGGTCGCGTCCAGTCCGTGGCGCTACGGCTCATAGTCGACCGCGAAGAAGAGATCGGGCGGTTCGTGCCTCAGGAATACTGGACTGTCCATGCGCTCGTCGCTTCGACGCACGGGGAATTCGAAACTACGCTCATGAAGATCGACGGCGAACCCGTGGCAAAACCGGGGATCGCGGAACGCGAGGTTGCGGAATCTGCGGTCCAGGGACTGAAGCGCGGGACGCTCAGCGTGCTGCGCGTGGAACGGAAAGAAACGAAAAAGAATCCGCTGCCGCCGTTCACGACCAGCACGCTCCAGCAGGAGGCCTCGAAACGGCTCGGCCTATCCGCCAAAAAGACCATGTTCCTCGCGCAACGCCTCTATGAGAACGGCCACATCACGTATATGCGCACCGATTCGGTGAATCTGTCCGATGAGGCGCTTTCGAAGGCCGCGGGGTGGATAAAAAAACACATGGATCCCCCGTACTCGGCGAGCGTCCCGCGCAAGTTCAAGAACTCCTCGAAGAACGCGCAAGAAGCCCATGAGGCGATACGCCCCACGGATCCGGGGAAAGAGGCGCGAATTCTAAAGGTGGAGAAGGCCGAAGCGAGACTGTATGACCTGATATGGCGCCGCTTTATGGCCTCACAGCTCCCGCCCGCGACACTTGATGCGACCGCGATAGACATTGAAGCTGCCGACCCGAAGACCAAAAAGAAATACCTATTGCGCGCCTCCGGAAATACGCTCCGCTTTGACGGTTTTCTGGCGCTCTGGCCGCTGAAATTCGAAGCGCATCAATTGCCTCCGGTCGAAGAAGGCGGAGTGATCGATCTCCGCGACGCAAACGCGGAACAGCATTTCACGGAGCCTCCTCCCCGATACAATGAAGCGAGCCTGATAAAAACCCTCGAACAGTACGACATAGGAAGGCCTTCGACATATGCGCCGACCATTTCCGTGATCCAAGAGCGGAACTACGTCGAAAAGCGGGAGGGGCGATTTTTCCCCACCGAGATAGGAACCCTGGTTAATAAGGTCCTGACCGAGAACTTCCCGGAGATCGTGGACATACAATTCACCGCGAAGATGGAGGAGGGGCTTGACCTCGTTGCCGCGGGCGAAACCCAATGGCGGGGGTTAATTCGGGAATTTTACGACCCTTTTGAAACGCATCTGAAGGAAAAGTACGAAACCGTTTCGAAAGAATCGCTCGTGCCGGAAACGACAAATGTTCTCTGCGAGAAGTGCGGCAAACCGATGATCATTAAATTCGGGCGGTTCGGGAAGTTCATGGCGTGTTCGGGATTCCCTGACTGCAAGAGCACGAAGACAATGAAAGAACCTCCGAAATCGAGCGGCGTACGATGCCCGAAATGCCTTGCGTCCGAAGACCGCAAGGAAACCCCCGGCGAACTTCTCGAGCGAAGGGTTTCGCGGGGCCGCGCGCGGGGAAAGCTTTTCTGGGGTTGCGGCCGCTATCCCGCATGCGACTATGCCGTCTGGGAGGATCCGACGAAAGCTCCGCCCCCGTGGCCCCTGCCGGAGAAAGCGCCTTCACGAAAAGGCAGAAAAGCGGCATCGAAGGAGCCCGAAAAGGAAGAAACATAGCGGACCGGTGACATTGCGCAGGGTGTGAGAATTAGGTAGCGTAAGCCTATCTCATGCTCATCCGCGAGGCCCTAAAGGAAAAACCCGACGGGATGATTGCGCGCGCCTATCGGTTCGCCGAGTGTGCGCACCGAGGACAGCGCCGGAAAACGGGCGATCCATACTTCACGCATGCGGTGGCGGTTGCCGAAACGCTTATGGACTGGCGGCTCGACGAGACAAGCGTCGTTGCCGGACTCCTGCATGACGTCGTTGAAGACACGGGAATCACGCTCGAGAACATTCGGAGCGTATTCGGGGACGAGACCGCAACGCTCATTGATGGAATGACGAAGCTCGGCCGGCTGAAATACCGCGGCGCGGCCGCAACGGCGGAGAACCTCCGGAAGCTCATATTCGCGCTAAGCGAGGACTTGCGCGTCATTTTCATCAAGCTCGCGGACCGGCGGCATAATATGCAAACCCTCCACGCGCTGCCGCGGGAAACTCAAAAGCGCATCGCACAGGAAACCGAGGAGATATACGCCCCGATCGCATACCGGCTGGGCATGCAGAACGTCAGCGGCGAACTCCGCGACATTGCCTTCCCCTACCTGTTCCCGCTTGAGCACCGGTGGCTCATGCGGGTTCTCCCCGACTACCGCGCCGCGCGCCTTCGCTACCTTAGGGAGGTCAAACCCCTGATTGAATCTGATCTCAGGGAACAGCGGATTGCGCCGAGCGCGATCGATTTCCGCACGAAACGCGTGAGCAGTCTGTATCAAAAACTCAAACAGAACGACATGGATATGGGGAAGATATATGACTTGGTCGCTATCCGCATCATCGTGAATTCAATCGAAGAATGCTATGCGGCGCTGGGGATCATCCATAAGCGCTGGCCTCCGCTTCCGGGAAGAATCAAGGATTTCATCGCAATGCCGAAACCGAACGGATATCGGAGCTTGCACACCACCGTGATCGGTCCAGAGGGAATGTACATCGAAGTACAGATACGCACGCAAGAGATGCACGAGGAGAATGAGAATGGCATTGCGGCACATTGGGCATATAAGCAGTTCGGAGCGGGCGCCTCCTCGGCCTCCCGGATCACTAAGGAAATCCAGCTCGTGCAAGAGTTGCGGCGGTGGCTCGACGTACATCCCGCCGCGAGCGGTTCTGGCGAAAGAGATCTAAAGGAATTTTTACGCGCCATGAAGGTCGATTTCTTCAAGGATAGAATTTTCACCATAAGCCCCCATGGAGACGTAATCGACCTGCCCCAAGGAGCGACGCCGGTTGATTTCGCGTATCATATCCACAGCGATGTCGGGAACACATGCGTCGGCGCCCGCGTGAACGACTCGATCGTTCCCTTGAATCATAGGCTCGAATCGGGCGACGTGGTTAAAATCATCACGCAAAAGCAGAAACTTCCGTCCGAAGACTGGGTGAGGTTCGTAAAAACATCTCTTGCGCGGCATCACATCAAATCGGCTTTACGTAAAAAGGGCGGCATCGTCTCCAAGAGGAAGCCCCTGCAAGCGGAACTCCGCGTTATTGCGCGGGACAGAGTGGGACTCTTCCGCGACATTACCGCCATCATCGCGCGCTCGCATATAAATATCGTGCAGGTACACACCGCCAATCAGCCGAAAAGCGGTTTTGTCTCGATCAAAATCCTCTGCGATACCGCGGATCCTTCGAAAGTCGAACGATTAATACTGAAACTGAAACGGCTCCCGGAAATAAAGGAAATACGCTCACAAGCCGTCTGACTCCTTCTTGAGACGGGCGAGAATATGTTCCAGCTCTTCTCTTGAATAGAATCTGATCATGATCCTTCCGGACTCGCCGCGCGCTTCGATTGCCACCGGGGCCCCCAGCTCTCCGGAAAGCCGCTCTTCGAACATCTTAAGCTCTTGGACAAGCGGGTCCGAATGGGCCTGTTCGCGCCCCGCTCCCGATTCTTGCAATCGAGCGCTCCGCACCCGGCGCTTGAGCTCCCGCGTGGTGAATTCGTGCGTGAGAAGGTCCTCGAAGAGCTTCTGTTGGGCGCCTGGATCTTCGATCGCGAGAAGCAGTCTTCCGTGACTTTCCGTTATCTCCCCTCTTTCCAATGCCTCGCGGATCCCGGTGGGTAAATCGAGCAAGCGCATGGTATTCGCGACAGATTCGCGGCTTTTCCCGACCCGCGCAGCGATCTCGCGCTGGGTGAGCCGGAATTGCTCTTGCAGCTCCTGGAACGCGCGGGCTACTTCGATCGGGTTAAGGGCCGCGCGTTGGATGTTCTCGATGATTGCGAGCTCCAGGCGTTCCCGCTCTGCCGTAACGTGGCGAATTATCGCAGGAACCCGTTCGAGCCCCAATAGCTTTACCGCGTGGAGCCGGCGTTCTCCCGCAATAAGTTCATATTCCACCTCCGTGCCGGTCGGCACCTCCCGCTCGACCTTCGTCACCACGATTGGCTGAAGAAGGCCGAACTCCCGGATCGAGGATGCGAGTTCGCGGATCCCCTCTTCGTCAAAGTCCCGTCGCGGCTGGTGCGGATTCGGCCTTATTTTCTCTACTTCAATATGGAATATCGCATCCGGCGACTTCGCGGGCCGCCGCGGCGCATGTGCTTCGCGTTCGCGGATTGACGCATTCGGCTCCCCCTGAACGGGTGCGGGCGGCGAATGGTCGTCGACATGCGGCCGGATGTCCCGCGCCGCTTCGTCATTGCGATCGTTCCCGGAATTCGAGGGCGGGATGAGCGCTTCAAGTCCTTTACCCAGCATGGCTATGCGATATGAAAGTTTCCGAAGTTTTTGCTCGCCACGAGCTCAACCTCCTCCCTCCTTTCTCGAGCGATCATTTCTCGCGCAAGATTTTCGTACGCTCGCGCGCCGGGAGCATCGGGACGGTGCAACACGACCGGCTTTGAAAAACTCGGCGCTTCCGCCAAGGCGACGCTCTTCGGTATATGAGTCTCGAATACGAAATACGGGAAATGAGCCCGGAGTTCTTTCGCGACGTCGCGGCTTAGCCGCTCCCGACGGTCATACATAGTGAGAAGTGCCCCCGCGACGTGAAGCCGGTGATGGAGGTTGTCGCGGATAAGGTGGACTGTTTCCAAAAGCTGGCCCAGCCCTTCGAGGCTATAGTATTCCGCCTGGACCGGGATTAATACCTCATCGCTGGCCGCAAGCCCGTTTACGGTCAGGAGGCTCAAGCTGGGAGGAAGGTCGATCAATATGTAGTCGTAGCGATGGCGCAAATGATTCAAGAACCTCCTTAAGAAATATTCCCTGCCCTGAACCGGAACGAGTTCCACGAGGGCGCCTGCAAGGTGCGGCGCGGCGGGCACGAGATGAAAATTAGAGAGCGCCGAATCGCGGATAAGCGCGTCGGGCTCTGTCTCGCCAAGAATCCCGTGATACACGCTCTCGCGGGTCTTGAGCGGGTTCGCGCCAAGCGCGGAACTTGCATTCGCTTGGGGATCGAAGTCGACCAGAAGGACCCGCTCCCCTGCGAGAGCCATATAGGCTCCCAAATTGACGGCGGTCGTGGTTTTCCCCACGCCGCCCTTTTGATTGCAAATCCCAATAACGCGCGCCATTAACGTTGATTTTAAAAGAAATTTCGCCTATTATCAACCTACTTGCGGGATTTGACGAATGCACAATGGGCGAGTGGCGGAATGGCAGACGCGCACGACTCAAAATCGTGTGAGGAAACTCATGAGGGTTCGACTCCCTCCTCGCCCACCAAGACAAAATTAGGTTTCGATTTCCGATTCCTTTTCGCGGTACTGGTCTAATAAGAAATGCGTAAGAAGCGCAGAGAGTATCCCTACTGCCGCGCCGGCCGCAATATCGAGCGGCCAGTGGACGCCTGCATAGATCCGCGCAAGGCCGTTCACGAACGCAAATACGCCAAAGGTAATCCCCCATTGCCGGGAAAAGAAGAAAAGTGAGGCCGCAAGCGCGAAGAAAAATGCCGCGTGTCCGGAGGGGAAAGAAGCCGCCGTCCACGGAGCGAAAAGCGGCTCGGCGCTCAATGCCGCAAATGGCCTGACTACCGGATAAAAGAAGTGGATGAATTCGGTGATGATGCCTCGGGAAAGAATCGCGGCAAGCGCAACCTCCACAAACACTCGTATCCGCTTCCGGGGGCTCCCTGCCCGAAAAAGAAAAATAAAAAACCCGATGACCGCTATATAGAGCAAGTATTTTGCCAGGAACACCCCAACCGCATCAAAGAAGAAACTCCTATGGCTCAAACCGAAGACGTACCCGAATATGGAGGAATTCATGCGCAATTGCCCTAACGATACGAAAAAAACAGGTTCTTCGCCAGTGTGTCGTAAAATGTTCCGGCTTTTTACCTTCGGACGTACGGCAGGAACCCGAGAAAGCGAGCGCGCTTAATCGCTTCCGCAAGCCGGCGCTGATGTCCGGCGCAAACGCCCGTATGCTTCGGATCGATGATCTTGGCCTGACCGGAAACGAACCTGCGCAGAAGCCCGACTTCTTTATAGTCGACGACATTCAGGTTTTGGGAGCAGAAGAAACACTGTTGCGGCATGTTCGAGAACTTAGCACAAACCCAAGGTCCATGGCAAGCTTTCGCCGCTAAATCCCGATGGCTAAGTCCCAGCGGCTAGAATGGCAAGTCCTCTGCTTTGATGTCCTCTTCAAGATCCACGGTGGGGATTTCCGCTGCAGGC
>CAYJWW010000009.1:0-3528 GCA_964374065.1 uncultured Candidatus Saccharibacteria bacterium
TATTTTCTATTTTCTATTTTCTATTTTCTTTCTCACTGGCTTTTGCGGTTTCGGTTTCAGCGACGCCAGCGGTCTTCGATTATAAGGGGTACGCGCGCGACATTATCAAGGGCCAGGTAACGCTCGTGAACGATACTCTGCGCGTGGCGGAAATGTATCCGTTCGTCTACGGCATTTCCGCTGATTCGGGCAGGCAGGAATTCTTGGATCCGTCAAAAGCGGACCACGCGGTTTCGCTCGCCAACTGGATCGAGATAACCCGTTCGTCCATTCTCATAAAGCCCGGCGGCCGGGAAGAGATCCCATTTTCGATCGACGTGAACTTGCGGGCTCCGGCGGGGAACTACCACGCCGTGCTGGTGTTCGCCCAAGGGTCGACGCGGAGCGACGCGGAGCGGAATGTGCGGCAAGGGGCATCCGCAACCGTGAATCTTGAAGTGCTTGAGGATATCAAAGAGCGAATGCAGCTTTTAAAGTTCGCGCCGGAGAAGACCCTTTCGTGGGGATTCCCCGTCTCTTTCTTATATTCGTTTAAGAATATCGGCAACCGCGATGCAGTGCCGTCCGGTGAAATACGCGTATATGATCGGCGGGACGAGGAAATCGCGTCATTTCCGGTGAATGAAGAGAAGAAAAATCTTGCGCTCGACGAGACGGCCGAGCTCTCCGCTTCCTGGAAGGGGCGCGATGGGGATTCGCGGCTCGCGAGCATCATTTTTGGGGCGGGCGCGTTCGGCAGGTATAAGGCCGTGCTCGATATTGCATACGGGGCAAAAGAGCCGAAGACGCTCCAGGACACCGCGATTTTTTGGGTGGTGCCCCTGCCGCGCATACTCCTCATATTCGTCATCACCGCGCTTCTCGTTGGAGGAAGCGTGCATCTTCTCCATAGACGTGTCAGTCGGAGAAGGAACTCGGGGGAGGTAACGCTTCACACCAAGAGAGAGGACGGACCCTCCGACCCCGCTCAGGGCGGGCCGGTTCATCTATACGGAACTTCTGCGGTTGTCGATCTCCGCCATCCGGAATCTAAGGTAGAATCTAGAATCTAGAAACTAGAATCTAGAAAATAGAAAGTAGAAAGTAGAATCTAGAATTAATGATGCAAAGTTCCAAATTCGATCGCAAGCTTGAATATAGAATCTAGAAGCGAGAAAGGGAAAATAGAAAATAGAAGGAAATGAATCGCATCACTCGACGGTCAGGGGACGGAGCCCTCTTCATTATTCTACTTTCTACTTTCTACTTTCTACTTTCTTTCTCTTCTGCAGTCTTCGCGCAGGAAAAATTCACGCTCACGGTCACGCCGCCGCTTTTCCAGCTCACGATCGGCCCGGGGGAGTTTTGGGCGAGTTCGCTCAAAGCCGTGAACACGAACCCGTACGACGTGACGCTCTATGCGTCCGTGATGAACTTTGAATCGAGCGGCGAAGAGGGACAGGGGAAGTTTACGCCGCTCGTCGATCAAAACCAGGAGGCGAATCCGAACACGCTCGCGCGGTGGATCGAGGTTTCGCGGGAGCCGATTTTCGTCCCAAAGGGCACGAGCGCGGAGATCCCGTTTTCCATCCGCATTCCGGAAGACGCCCCGCCCGGAGGACACTACGCGGCGATTCTTGTCGGGCTCGAACCGGCGGGGGATGCCTCCGGCCCCACGATCCGGGTTTCAAGCTATGTCTCTTCGCTCTTCTTTGTGAGGATCAAGGGTGACGTCCGGGAAGAGGGAGGCATCCGCGAGTTCCGGACGAATCAATCACGGTACGAATCGGCAAAGGTGGACTTCACGCTCCGTTTCGAAAATACCGGGACGGTCCATGTCCGCCCGGCCGGAAGCGTCATTATCTATGATATGTGGGGGAAAGAACGGGGACGGGTGGCGTTGAACGAGAAAACGGATTTCGGGAACGTACTGCCGAAGAGCACGAGGAAGTTCCTTTTAAGCTGGGAAGGAGAAAGCAGGTGGTGGGATTTCGGCCGCCATCGCGCCATCGTGACCTTGGCGTACGGGGCCGAGGCGAGACAGAACGTTTCGGATACGACATATTTTTGGATCGTGCCGCTCAAACCGCTCGGCGTCGCGATGGGAGGAATTGCCGCGTTCACGCTTTTTGTCGTGTGGGCGATACGGGTCTACGTTCGCCGCGTCGTGCGGCGCCTCCGGCCGGTTCTCCATGAAGAACCCGCCCCGGCGCCTCTTGAGAAAAACGTTGTTTCAATACGAAAACCCCAGACCGGCAACACGGTGAATTTGAAAGATACAGGAAGAGAAAAAAGTTCTTAGTAGGCGGGAACGGTTACGAAGCCGCCTTGCCGTACTTCCGGTCCACTATTTCTTTTGCCATCTCCATATCGCGCACCGCTTGGTGGGATAAATTATATTTGAGCCGCAGATACTGGGGAAGATCGGGCAGCTTGTACTCGTCCGCTTCGACGTAGCCCGCTTCCTTGAGAATCGAGAGGAGAGGCACTCCGTACGCCTTCGCAAGAGTCGTCAAGGTGTTCAAGCTGATCGTGGCGAAGGAATCGCCCGCCTCAAGCCGCGAGATAAAGCTCGCGGTGATCATCGTCTCCCGAGAAGCCTCCCGGATAGAAAATCCTTTCTCCTTCCGCAACCGAGAAAGATGGGCTCCGAGACGCTTCATCTCGCCGGGGATATGTTTTTCTTGATTTTTCTGCATCATTACCTGCTTTTGGGGATAACTTTTGGGCGCTTCCGCGGACTGCCCCGCGGAAAACGATCCCTGTGGATAACCAGTGTTTTCATAAAAAGTATAACAAAAAGCAAAGTTCTTTCAAGATACACCCTGTTATTTAGAGATAACAGCATTGTTTTGTAAAAAAACCATAAGTTCCTATAAGGAACGGTGCGTCTACTCAAAAGAACAGCTGGGAGGCTTTGATTTCCTTGAGAGTCCGGTTTCAGTTGTTTGATAATGAAATAGCTTTAGAAAAGGTCGAAGCCTTTTAAAAGGCTTTGGTTTCTGGGCAAAACACAGGCAGGAACCAAAATAAGCAACATGCAAACCATCACACACAATAGAAAGGAACAGATCGCACTCGCTCTTTTCCTTATAGTTTCTCTCTTGGCGTGGGCTGTGGGCATCCCCTTGATACGGACCGCTCACGCGGTTACCCTATTGAGCGTCAAGGACACGCTCAGCGATTCGCGGCCATCGGTAACCTCGGACCACGTCATCAACTTCACGACCACGAACGCCGTGACCGCCGGCCAGACGATCAAGATTCAGTTTGATCCGACAGGCGACCTTTTCAACTTGACGGGCGTGACTGCATCCGACGTCTCGACCAGCGGCATGACGCTCGTCGGCTCTTGCGGTGGCGGCGCGGATGAGGTAACCGTGACATTCGACGCGACCGCACCGGACGAGAACATCCTCTTTACGGTATGTACCAGCGACACCGTTGCCGCTGGCGCGAAGGTAGTGAACGTAACGGGCACGAACAAGATCACCAACCCATCCTCGACCGGCTCATACGTGATCCGGATCGCGGGCACCATGACCGACA
>CAYJWW010000009.1:3628-29147 GCA_964374065.1 uncultured Candidatus Saccharibacteria bacterium
CCGACTACACGAACCGGCTCACCTACGTGGCGACGCCGACGTTCTAGAAGGGGAAGCGAATACTCTCTATCCCCAAGGCCCTCGCCACCATTGGCGGGGGTTTTGGTTTTTGGTAGAATAAACAGTATAGAATTTAGAAGCGAGAAAATAGAAAATAGAATGCAGAAGGAAATGAGTCCCATAATACAACAGCCAAGAGACGCCACCTCGCTCGTTACTCTATTTTCTATTCTCTATTTTCTATTTTCCTTTCTCCCGGCCTTCGCCCAAGACGCCGCGGGCGTAAAAATCCAGCCGACGCTTATTGAAGAGCGGGTGGACGCCGGAGAGACGTTTTCTTCCGTGCTCCGCATCACGAACTTAAGCGACCGCACCGAAGACTTTTCGCTGACGGTCCGGGATATTTCCCGAATCAAGCCCGATGGGACACCCGAATTCGTTACGGACTCCCAGGAAGCCACCGGATTTGAACTGAGCTCATGGGTGAAGCTCGATCGCAATTCAATTACCATCGGGGCGGGCAAGACCGGAGAAGTTCCTTTTTCAGTGGTGGTGCCGCCCAAAGCGAGCCCCGGAGGCCACTTTGGAGGCATTATCGCGGCCACAAAGCCGCCGGAACTTAAGGAGATCGGGGCAACGGTTTCGTACGGCGCGACCACGGTCATCGCGCTTCGGGTGGGCGGCGAGGTTGTGGAGGGCGTCACGGTCCGGGAATTCCGAACAGAGAAATCCGTCTATACGAAGCCGGAAGTGAAGTTTATCGCGCGTCTTGAGAACACCGGGAACGCGTTACTGCGTCCGCGCGGGCCCGTCGAGATCGTTGACTTCTGGGGGAAGAAGGTTGCGACGCTCGTGCTGAACGAATCAGGCGCAGGCATCCTTCCGAAGGCGATTCGCCAATTCGAAGTTGATTGGCGGGGAGAAGGGCTTGCGGTCGGCCGCTACCAGGTGGTGATGAGCCTGGGATACGGCGAGGATGGGAAAGAGACCATTACGGAATACCTCTCGTTCTGGGTGCTCCCGACGCAAATCATTTATCCCGCAGCTGCAGGCATCATCGGACTCATCCTCCTCCTTGTCATTCTCGTCAAGTTTCAAGTGAGACGGAAAGTCCGCGAAATGCGGCGGCTCGCGGGAGAACGAGGCGGGCGCTCCGCATCCTTCAACGAACAGGCAGTCGTTCGCCGTTCACCGCTCGGAGGGGTTGTTATCACTGCCGTTTCAGTGCTCATCGTCGCGCTCGTGTTCCTCGTTTTGATTTTCTTTTTCTTTGCATGAAAACATGTCAGGGCCTCACCCGTTGGTTATTGTAGTTTTTACCGGACTTCTGGCTTTCGCGCTTTACGTTGCGGCCGGCGGGGGGGAATTCTTTTCGCTTGCCGACGGACGGTTTCTGGCGCAACTTGCCCCCGGCGCGGGGATACGCGTCGCCGTTCCGCCGAACGAGCTTAGTCAATTGAACGAGGCGCTTCGAGCGAAAGCATTGGGCATTGCGCAAAGGGAGAAAGCGCTCGAGGAACGCGAGCGGTCCCTAGGGGAGCAGGGATTCGGGCAGCGCGCCGCGGACCGGAGGCAGTTCGCGATCATTATTTCGGTCCTCTTGGCCCTCGTGCTGCTCAACTTTTATCTGGACAATAGGAGAAAAAATCCAGAATCTAAGACAGAATCTAGAATCTAGAAAATAGAAAGTAGAAGGGAATGAAATACACCACTCGACAGTCAAGGAGTACTGTCACTTTCATCATTCTATTTGCTATTTTCTACTTTCCCGCTTCTTTCCTTTTTGCCCGTGCTGCAGCGCTTACATTCGTGCGCGATTTGACTTCGTCCTCGGTGCCGAACGCGCCGGCGAACCATACCGTCACATTCACGCTTACGACGGCAATCCCCGCATCGGGGAAAATAAAAATCATTCCCCAAGACGGGCAGTTCACCATTCCCGACCTTTTGGATTTCAGCGACATTGATTTCGCGGTGGACGGGAGCGAAAAAACGCTCGGGTCTGCGGCATCGGGGTCCACCGTTGGAGTCGCGGTCTCAACGAGCACGTCGGGATCGATCACCCTTACTGCTCCCGCAGCGATAGCGGCGGGGAGCCAGATTGTGGTCAAAATAGGAGCGAACGCGGTTGTCGGCGCGACCGGCGACCAGCAGATCCGGAATTCGGGAAGCGCGGGGTCGTATCGCGTCGCGATCGAAACGCAAGACGCCTCTGGCGCGGTGATCGATCAGGCGAGTGCGATGGTTGCGATCCTCCGCCCTGTTTCCGTCGGCGCTTTTGCCTCTGCGCTTGAAACCAGAAGCTTCAGCGTTACGCCGACCACGGCAACTACGACGAATTTCGTGAATCCCGACGGCGTGAAACTTACGATCGCGCTTCCGCAGGACTTCGTTTCATTTTCCGATGAGGTGCGCCTCGACATCGGTTCGTATCGCAAGGAAGATTTCGTCTCGACCATGCCTGCCCCCTCCGGGAAGTCCGCGATGGGCAAGGTTTATGATTTGAAAATGGTGCGCGTCCAGGACGGCTCTGTAGTTGCTTCCTTTTCAAAAAATCTCACCGTCGATTTCTTTTATGCCGATTCGGACGTCGGCAGTTTGAATGAGAGCACCCTTAGGCCTTTCAAACGCATAGGATCCCAATGGGTTCTTGTCTCCGGAAGCGCCGCTTACCCGGATGAAAACCGGGTACGCGTTCCCCTGGGGGGCTTCAGCTTATACACCCTTATGGGGGATGCGCCAGCCTCGAGCGCTCCGCCGCCAAGCACTGCGGCGGGCCCTGGAGGCGGAGCAGGAGTCGCGCCAAGCGCTCCGGTTCCGACCCCGGTGGAAAAAGAGCGGCCGGCAATCCGGGGGGACGTAAACAAGGATAACCGGGTGAACCTCGTTGATTTTTCAATCGCCGCGTATTGGTACCGGCGGCTATCCCCTCCGGCGTCGGTTGATATCAATGGCGACGGCAGGGTTGACTTGATCGATTTCAGCATCATGGCGTTCTATTGGACGGGGTAGAATCTAGAATTTAGAAAATAGAATCTAGAATTAATGATGCAAAATTCCAAATTCCAAATTCCAAGCTCGATCGCCGCCTCCTTTGCCATTCTATTTTCTATTTTCTATTTTCTATTTTCTTTCTTGCCTGCCCGCGCCGCCGAGCTTATCTTCGATCCCGCAATCGTTTCCGTTGCGGTCGGGGAGCGGTTCGAAATCGGGGTGTTCGTCGAAACCGGGAACGAGCGGGCGAATGCCGTCGAGGGAGAAGTTTTGTTCCCCGAAGACCTTCTAGGGGTCGAGAGGATTCATGATGCGAATTCCGTCGTCCCGCTTTGGATCGAGAAGCCCAACGCGCGGAGCGGGGCACTGCGATTCTCGGGGATGGTGCCGCAGGGGTTCGAGGGAAACAAGATGCTTTTTCGGGTCATGTTCAAGGGGAAACGATTTGGAGAGGCGTTTATTGAGGCGAGAAACCTCCGGCTTCTTCGAAACGACGGAGCGGGGACGCCGGTCCCCTTCGTCTCCCGGGCGGCTCGAGTTGTGGTGGCTTCCGGGATTTCGGAGGGGAGCGGGGAGGCGGCGGGAATCCCCGATGCCGAGCCGCCGGAACCATTCGATCCGCAGATCGGGAAAGACGAGGCCATATTCGAAGGAAAATATTTCCTGGCGTTCTCCGCCGCTGATGCGGGCTCCGGCATCGACCATTTCGAGGTTTGCGAGGGATGGAACGCTTGCGTACAGGCAGAGAGCCCTTACCTCTTGAGGCATCAGGCGCTTGATCGAGAGATCATCGTAAAGGCGTTCGACGCCGAAGGGAACGTTCGGGCCGCGATCGTTCCGGCGGAGAACCCCCGGCCTTGGTACCGGGACCGGATCCTTCTCGGTATACTTACCGGAGGATTTGTCGCCGCTCTTATTTGCATATTTCTCGCGCTTTCTATATATAGAAAGCGCGCATCTCATATCCAATGATTCACATACGGAGACGGATCATTCTTGCCGCGTGCATCGCGGGCTTTGTGTTCGCGCTCCCGGCGTTCGCCAGCGCCGCCACCCTTTACTTTTCCCCGACCTCGGGGAGCTACAGCGTCGGAGAATCTTTCCCCGTCACGATTTTCGTCTCGAGCCCGAACCAGGCGATGAATGCGGCCTCCGGGGTCGTCTCTTTCCCCGGAGACGCGCTCGAGGTGGTCTCGCTTTCCAAGAGCGGGTCCATTTTTTCACTCTGGGTGCAGGAACCGTCGTTCTCGAACAGCCTGGGCACGGTTTCGTTCGAAGGCGTGGTTTTGAATCCAGGATTCACGGGCGGCGCGGGCAAGATCATGACCATTCATTTCCGGGCCAGGCAAGCCGGGAGCGCCGCCATTTCTTTCAAATCCGGGCAAGTGCTCGCGAACGACGGCAAAGGGACGAACATTTTAGGAGGACTCGGCGACGCGAATTTCGGTTTTGACGAGGTTCAAAGCGAAGTCCCCGCGCCCGAAGAACCAGCTCCAAGCCTGGGGCCGCCGAAGCCGAGAATTTCTTCGCCGACGCATCCGGATCAGAATAAATGGTACGCCAAGGATGCCGCTATTTTGAACTGGCAGGTTCCGGGAGGCGTGACCGCGGTGCGCCTCGGGGTTGGAAATAGCCCAACCGGATCTCCAACCGTAACGTACGCGCCCGCGACGAGCACGAAGGAAGTTTCGAATCTTGGAGACGGCGTGTGGTATTTTCATGCGCAGTTCCGGGACTCGCAAGGATGGGGGCCGGTGGCGCACTACCGTTTCCAAATAGACACAAAAGCCCCCAATGAGTTCGACGTGAGTTTTGCGGAGGGAGGGGACAGCGATAATCCGCAGCCCGTCGCGCTTTTCAACACCACCGATTCTCTTTCAGGGATCGACTTTTACAACGTGAAAATCGGGGACGGGGATTTTTTTATCGTTTCCTTGGAGGACGTAAAACGCAACCCGTATACGCTCCCGCTCCAGGCTCCCGGCAAGCGGACGCTCGTAGTCCGCGCGTATGACAAGGCCGGCAATTACACGAGCGACGTCGCCGAATTTGTCGTCCTCGGCCTGCAGCCGCCGGAATTTACCGAATATCCTTCGAAGGTCACTGCGGGAGACATTGTGGTGATCCGAGGGAAAACGTACCCGCGTGCCGAAGTCACGCTCTGGGCGCAGCGGGCGGGCGGCAACCCGAAGCCACTGATTGCGAAAAGCGACGAAGAGGGGAAAGTCGCTTTTTTCTTTGACGATACGAAAGAATCCGATTCGTACCGTTTTTGGGCTGAGGTGGTTGACGGCCGCGGCGCCCGAAGCCTGAAAAACGATTCTATTACGGTGCTCGTCGCGAAGTCCGCTCGGGACCAGGCGTTTGCATGGGCTGGCGGGGTTCTTGGAGGGATGCTTGCCCTCGCGCTTCTCAGTATCGTCGTGAGGCGGTGGGCGAGGGCCGGACGGTCCGGCAAGAGGGTTGCGCGGCATGCGCACGAAGCCGGGCATGCGGTTCATAAGGCGTTCGATGTTTTGAAAGACGCCATGCAAGAGCAAATTCGGTCACTGGATCGCGCCAAAACAAAACAGCAGCTTTCCGAACGGGAAGAGAAGGCCATACGGGAATTGAAGCGGGAAGCGGAAGAAGTTGAAAAACTGGTCGCCGAGGAAATAGAAGAAATCAGCGAAGAGACAAAGGATTCGTAGGGCCCGAGAGCGTTTGACGAGGGCTTGGAACGGCGCAAGAATACGTTCGGCTCCCGTTTCCCGATTTTCCAGGAGAGTGACAAATGACAAGTAGCGTTGCAGCGCCGGGGCCCGCGGTGCGCCGCCGGCTTCCCGTCGAGCGGCAAGCGGTCACGCAGCGTTTCACGATCGCCGACCAGAAAGGATTTCTCACGGTGGGACTTTTCGAGGATGGGACACCGGGAGAGATATTCCTCACGATGGCAAAAGAGGGATCGACCCTCTCCGGGTTCGCTGACGCGTTTGCCATCGCGGTCTCGATGGCGCTCCAACATGGAGTGCCGCTCAATGTGCTCGCGCGCCATTACTTGAACACCCACTTCGATCCCTGCGGAGCAACCAACGACCCGCAGATCCCGCGGGCGCGTTCCATCCCCGACTACGTGTTTCGCTGGCTTTCGCAGAGATTCCTTCCGTCGGAAGACCAGCGCGAGCTCGGGCTCATCTCCTGAATACCGAACAGAAAGGGGCGAACACGTTTCGCCCCTTCCGCATTTCACGGTAAAATCATTCCGATGCCATTTACGATATACGAGGAGCGCACCGACGTGCGTATGGAAGCCGCGTCCCCTACGATCGAAGGGCTGTTCCAGGATTCTGCCGAAGCGCTTTTCGCGGCGTTAGAACCACAGCATGAGAGGTATCATCCTTCGCGCGAGCGGCATATCACTGTCGAGGGAAGAGATGCCGCAGGGCTTTTAGTCGAATTCCTGAACGAATTATTAAGAATGGCCCACGCGCATAAAGAGGTATATCTGAAAATCGAATTCACGCGGTTCGACAAAAACTCGCTCGACGCGACGCTTGAAGGAGTCCCTGTTGAAGGGTTTCACGAGGAAGTAAAAGCGGTCACGCACCATGAAGCGGAGGTACGTCAGAACGAAAAAGGTGGGTGGGAAGCGCTGATCTTGTTTGATAGGTAGAAAGTTAGAGCGAGATGTGTGGAGCCCGAGAATCTCGGGCTCCGTTCGGTGGGCGGTCAGAGTGTTCGCGCCATCGCATCGAACCGCCGAAGCCATGCGACGGCGAAGCAGAATAGCGCGCCTGCGAGAGCGAGCGTCCCCATGCTCCACCATGCGGACTCAAAGAGGATGAGCACGAATGCCGCTCCAAGCACGATGCTTCCCGCCGCGAGGCAGAGGAGCCCCGCGAGGAGGGTGAGCGATGCGAATACCGCCTTCTTCATCATGTCAAACACCGCAGGGGAGGGCACCATACGCACGCTCCTTTCCGTCTGGACCGGACTCAGTATACAGAAACTCAATCGCATAGAAAAGCGTTCTCGTATAAAATTCAGGTATGGGAGGGACGCTGCTTCACGAAGTGGTAATTACGGCTATTGTCGTAAAAGAGGAGAAATTTCTCATTACGCGGCGCTCGGTATTAAAGAAAAGATTTCCCGGGATGTGGACCGTGCCGGGAGGGAAGCTCGAACCCAAAGACTATGTGGATCTGCCCAAGGATTCGGAGCATTATTGGTATAACGTGCTGGAGATTGCCCTGCGGCGCGAGGTGCGGGAAGAAGTAGGGCTGGAGATCGGGGATATCGAATACGTTACAAGTTTGGCCACGGTCCACGCCGACGGGACCCCGTCCCTCGTCATCTCCGCGATGGCGGATTATAGATCCGGAGAAGTCCGGCTCGAGGAGGGAGAAACCGACGCGTTCGCCTGGGTTAGTCTCGAGGAGGCGAAAAATTATCCGCTCATCGACGGCATATACGACGAGCTTGCTATGGCCGATCGAAAACGGAAAGGGGAATCTGTCGCAACATGGCGGCGGGCGTGAGAAAAAAAACTTCACGGCACGCGTGGCTTGTGTCCGCCGATATGGGATACGGGCACCAACGCGCGATTTTGCCGCTTCTTCCCATTGCGGCCCACGGCGAGGTTCTTACCGCAAATAATTACGAAGGAATGCCGGTCTCCGATCGCGCATCATGGCGGCGGATCGAACGGCTCTATAATTTTGTTTCCCGCAGGCGAGGGAAGGGGCCGCTCGGCGCGCTTGCATTCGCCGCGTTCGATCGGTTCCAGCGCGTCGAACCGTTCTACCCGCGCCGCAACCAAAGCGAGCCGACGCTGCAGCTCACGTGGCTCATCCGGAAAATTCGGAGCGGATGGGGAAGGCATTTAATCGAACAGCTGCGCAAGGAACCCTTGCCGCTCGTTACCACTTATTTTACGGTCGCGCATATGGCAGAAGCGTGGGATTATCCAGAACCGGTTTTCGTCATCGTAACCGACTCCGACATCCCGCGCGTATGGGCCCCGATCGATCCCGCCTCAAGCAATATTGCGTATTTCGTCCCAACGGAACGCGCGGCGGAGCGGTTATTGCAATACGGCGTAAAAAAAGAGTCGGTGCATACGACGGGATTCCCGCTGCCGCAGGAACTTATCGGCTCGGGCGATTCCATAGCGAAGCGGCTCCTGAAGGAACGTCTGCTCCGGCTCGATCCGCGCGGCGTATACCGGGCCGCGGCGCGCGGGCTCATCGTGACGCATTGCGGAACACTGCCGCGCGGTCCCAAGCGGATACCCCTTGCGCTCACCTTCGCGATTGGCGGTGCGGGCGCGCAAACGGAAATCGCTGAAAATCTTACAGGCCTCGCGCCGTTCTTGCGGAGCGGCGCGATTGAGCTATACCTTTCTGCGGGCATCTCGCGCGTTGCCGCGGAGCGATTCCGGAGTTCGGTGCGGCGGGCGGGCTGCGAAGCACTCTTGGGAAAAACGATCCGCATCGTGTTAACGGACACCAAAGAAGCGCATTTTTCGGCGTTCAACGAGGTTCTCGCGAAGACGGATGTGCTTTGGACGAAACCTTCGGAACTTTCGTTCTACGCCGCGCTTGGCATTCCGTTGCTCCTCGCGCCGCCTCTGGGGTCTCACGAGGAGAAAAATCGCGAATGGCTGCTCGAATTGGGCGCCGGGATCGACCAAGGCGATCCTCGTTTGGTCGGCAAGTGGCTTCCGGACATTTTGGCGAGCGGGCGATTCGCTGAGGCGGCGCTAAACGGCTTCATAAAGATCGATCGGCAGGGCGCGGAACGGATCACGCGGATCGTGGTCGGACCAGTGCGCCGCGGAACATGAAAAAGGAAACCGGAAAGTTCCTGCGCTGCGCCGCCGTACTTTTGTTTCTTGTTGCGGGGACACTCGCGTGGTTTTTTCTTCTCGGCGATCCGCCGCCGCGCAACGATGTCCGATGGGGAGTGAACTTCTCGCAGAAATACGCGGAGAGTTTTGGGATGGACTGGAAGTCCGTATATGGCGCGATCTTGGACGACCTCGGAGCCAGGCGTCTAAAGCTCGCCGCGCACTGGGACCTTATCGAGCCGGGTCCCGGCGCGTACGATTTTGCGGATCTTGATTGGCAGATCGAGGAGGCCGGAACGCGCGGCGCGGCCGTGCTGCTTGCAGTAGGGATGAAGACGCCGCGGTGGCCCGAGTGCCACATCCCCGAGTGGGCTCGTATGCGGTCGAAGGATGCGCAGCAGGAAGCGATCGTGGAGTATTTGCGGGCGACAGTCTCCCGATATAAGGAGAATCGGGCGATTTGGGCGTGGCAGATCGAGAACGAACCGTTTTTCTCATTCGGCCGGTGCCCATGGCGGGACGATTCGTTCCTCGCCCGCGAGGTGGCTGCGGTACGAGCGCTCGATCCGGGCCGGCCTATCGTGATATCGGAGAGCGGCGAATGGGGGACGCTTGTCCGCGCGGCTCGCGCGGGGGATATAGTGGCAACAACGCTATATCGCCAAGTGTGGTCGAGCCGACTTACGCGCTCCCTTCGATACCCCTTCGCGCCCGCGTATTACGCCCGCCGCGCGCGGCTCGTCAAAACGATTTTTGGCAAGGAAGTGATAAATGGCGAGCTCCAGGCGGAACCGTGGGGGCCGGCGCTCCTCCCGGATCTGTCGGTCGATGAACATTTCGCGCTCATGGACGCGGATCGTTTCCGCGAGAACATTGAATTTGCAAAACGTACCGGCCTCCCTGAGGCGTATTTTTGGGGGGCGGAATGGTGGTATTGGATGAAAGAAAACGCGGGGAATCCGGTGTTTTGGGAGGAAGCCCGAAACGCGATCGGCGCCGGACCGCCGTTATCCACATGAGCGGTTCTTGACGAGGCGGGAGTAACGCGTACTATAAAGTTAAGAGCTTGTTTAATACTTTAACAATATGCTTTCGAGGCGCGAAGCGAAACGAATACAGATCCGCGGAGGCGCCGCGGATAACCGCCTTCCCGGACTTTTCGGGGTTTTGAGCGATCCATGCCGTTTTCGGATATTCCAGCTTTTACTCCGGAGGCGCGACCTCTGCGTTACCGAGATTGCGCGCATCTTTAATGTCTCCGTCCCTGCGGCATCTCAAAAACTGAGAATGCTCGAGATGACAGGCGTCGTCGCGCGCGAGCGGGACGGCCGGATGACCTGCTACCGCGTGCGCCGCGAAGACCCGGCCATACGGTCAATCAGCGAATTCGTCGCGCCGAAAGGTCGCCGCAAATCCTAGAAAGATACATGGAACAGAACATATCGAACGTGATTCTCTACACCACTCCGGTCTGTGTCTATTGCAAGATGACAAAAGCATTTTTGCAGGAGCGCAATATCCCGTACGAAGAAAAAGATGTGACGTCTGACGCAGCTCTGAGGCAGGAGATGGTCGAAAAGTCGGGGCAGCTCGGCGTTCCCGTCATCGATGTGGACGGAAAGATCATGGTCGGGTTCGACAAGGGCCACCTCATGAAATTACTTGGGTTGGCATAGCAATTAATACCAAAGATAATCCAATGCCTTATATTTTCTCCGGTTACGGCGATTTCGGGCTCTTCATCCTTCGAGTCGCCGTCGCGGCGGTGTTTATTCATCACGCGATGCCGAAACTGAGGAATCCAAGAGGGATGGGCCAGATGATGGGGATGCCCGGAGGCGCCGTGCTTCTCGTGGGGGTTGCGGAAGTTGCGGGCGCGCTCGGGCTTCTCGCGGGAATCCTGATCGAAATCGCCGCCCTGTTTCTCGTGATCATCATGGTCGGTGCGATCATGACGAAGATCCAGAAGTGGAGCATCCCGTTCGCCGCGCACGACAAAACCGGCTGGGAGTTCGACCTCGTGCTCCTCGCGGCAAATCTTGCCATCCTCCTGACCGGGGGAGGATCATTTGCGCTCGGTTTATAGGCAGATCGATGGAAAAGTACGCGATCGTCATCGTCCTCGCGGCCGCAGTTTTCATCCATCCTTAGCGCGCATCGCAGCGTGCGCGGGATTGCCGGCGCAGCGTGCCTGCCTCCGCGTTCATAATTGCGTCCCTATTCGGTCCATACGCGCCCGCCATCAATGAAAGATCAATTCGGCCCCGAATATTCGGTGCGCGTCACGGATCCCAAGATCGGCCTTGAGGCATTTTTGGTCATCGACAATACCGCGCTCGGTCCCGGCAAGGGCGGTATCCGCATGACGGCGGATGTGACCGAAGAGGAGGTGCGGCGACTTGCTCGGGCTATGACATGGAAAAATGCGCTGGCCGGAATTCCGTTCGGCGGCGCGAAGGCGGGGATTCGGTGGGAGCCATCGAGCGACAAGGAGCATGAAAAGGAGCGGAAAAAGGGGATCATCGAAAGCTTTGCGCGGGCGATCCGGCCGCTGCTGCTCGAAAAATACATTGCGGGACCGGATGTGCACACCGGCGAAGAGGAGATGCGCTGGTTTGCGGAAGCCGCCGGCAATTGGAACATGGCGACAGGGAAACCCGCAACGTATTGTCTTGATCTCCACGAAGGCAGGAAATGCGGGATACCCCATGAACTCGGCTCAACCGGATTCGGAGTCGCTCACGCCGCAAGAATCGCCGCAGCGCTTCTTGGCGTCTCGATCAAAGGGGCGGCCATTGGCATTCACGGTTTTGGGAACGTGGGCACGTTTACGTATAAGTTTTTATCGGAAATGGGAGGAAAGGTTGTCCTGATCGCAGACACGAAAGGGGTGGTACATGCGCCGGACGGGTTTGATCATGGGAAACTCCAGGAGATTATCGATCGCAGGGGATCCATTGCCGAATATCCCGGCGCTCCGATGCTGCCCCCGGAATCATTCTGGAAAGTTCCGGTTGATATTCTGATTCCGGCATCCGTCACGGATGTCATCAATGAAACGAACAAAGATGATATCCGGACCAGACTTATCGTCGAAGCCGGCAATATCCCCATGCAGGAGCACATCGAGGCAGAGCTTTTCGGCAAAGGGATCTGGTTTGTGCCGGATTTCGCGGCGAATGCCGGCGGCGTGATCTCGTCCTATGCGGAGCATGCGGGACTCGCTGCGGAGGAGATGTTTAAGCTGGTCGAAGAAAAAGTATCAAGTTCCGTTCGGGACGTGATGCAAAGAAGCCTTGCGGAAACGCGCAATCCGCGGGAGGTTGCGATGGAGCTCGCGAGGGCGAAGGTCGAGGCGGGGATGTTGAAGCGGAAGGGGGCGTTTTGATATAATCAGCTTCCATATGACGTTCGAAGAGTTCAGAAAAGTCGACCTTCGTGTGGCAAAGGTATTGTACGCGGAACGGGTTTCGGGGTCCGAGAAGCTTGTTCGGCTGGAAGTCGACGCGGGTGATACAGGCGAAGCAGGAGAGCGGGCGATCCGTCAGATCGTTGCGGGTATCGGGAGCGCATACGACGCCGCCTTGCTGGAGGGAAAGTACATCGCGATCGTCGCGAATCTAGAGCCGCGAATCCTTATGGGGATACGATCGAACGGCATGCTTCTCGCCGCGACCGACGGCGAAGGCTTGCCCGTCCTGCTCCAGCCCGATCGCGACATATTGCCGGGCACCGAAATAAGATAAAACCCTCTTCATGCTTCGTTCAATCATTTTCATCATGCTGGCGGGAGGAATTTTTTTGGGCGCGTATTATTTGTCGGAGCGGGTGTTGAAGGACGCGGATCATAATTCGGAGCGACAAGCCGCCGAAGCGCGGGCAGGGAGCCCGTGGCCTTCGGAGATACGCGAGGAAGAAACCGACCGCGGATTGGTCATGGAGGACGTGGCCGTGGGGACGAAAGACGAGGCGCAAAATGGCGACACGCTCACGGTCCACTATGTGGGCACCCTTGCGGACGGTACGAAGTTCGATAGTTCGCGAGACCGAGGCGCGCCGTTCACATTCCGTCTCGGCGCCGGAGAAGTCATCCGCGGTTGGGACGCGGGAATGGTAGGAATGAAAGTGGGGGGAACGCGGCGGCTTACTATTCCTCCGGAGCTGGGGTATGGCGCTCGAGGAATCGGGCTCATTCCGCCGAACTCCACGCTCCATTTCGAAGTGGAACTTCTCGGGGTCAGGCGCCCGAATCCCCGATAAGGAGGCGTGGATGCGGACCCTTGCATATGCGGTATAATTGATCCCGATACCAAAAGGTCGATTTCACCGACTGATTAATGAACCCAAAGCAATTCCTTCAGATCGGGGGAGCGGTGCTCGTCGTGGTCGGCGTGCTTGGCTTTTTCTTGATCGGTCCCACGGCCGAGCAGAGCGTTTTCGGGTCCGCGTGGTGGTTCGATAACGCCGAAAACTGGGCTCACCTCGTCTTAGGGGTGGTCGGCCTTATTGCGGCCTTCGTCCTCGCGGCCAACATGCAGAAGACGCTCGTGATGGTGCTCGGGGTCCTTGGCGTGCTCGTCGGGCTCTACAGTTTGCTCGTGAGCACAACGCTCCTCGGCGCGAACCTCGAGAATCCGGCTGATACGATCTTGCACATCGCGGTAGGAGCGTGGGCGCTCTGGGCCTCCATGAGCAAGCAGGCGATGTCAATGGCCTCGCCGATGTCCTGATTCTCTTTCTTGCTCGTCTTCCGGATCCCGCGCCCGGCGCGGGATCCGTTATTCACGGTATTTTTGCGCGATTTGGTTCTCCGAGAGGCTGTGATATAGTGAATTAACCTGAAAATGGATATTTTCTCGCATGGCTTATGGGCCGCCGCAGCCGCAAAGCTATATAACAAGCGGAAAAACAGGGGCGCACAGAAACGCGAAGAAGCTCCCGGGAGGCTTCGCCCTTGGGCCGCCGCGTTCTGGGGGATATCCCCCGACCTCCTCGCATTTACGGGCTTCTTTCTCTGGTTCGCCGTGAAAATTCTAGGGGGAGAGCTTACATTTGCAGACATTCCGAGCCACGACCGAGTGGAACCAATGAGCCCGGATACGATTCCCATTATGCGGATCACGCACGCGCTTTATAGCGTGAGCCACAGCGCGGTTATTTTCGCCCTGGTATTTGCGGCGGTGTTCCTGGTCGTGAAGCTCGCAAAGAAACGAGTGCCCTGGGAAATGGGAGGCTGGCTCATCCACATATTGATCGATCTCCCCACGCACACCTACCGCTACTTTCCCACGCCGGTCTTATGGCCGATTTCCGGGTGGCGTTTTGACGGAGTGCCGTGGGCAGAACCATGGTTTCTTGTCGTGAACTACCTGGCCATCATCGCCGTTTTCGCTTTTTTGCGTCGCAAACGCGGGACCGCGTCCGCATCAGAATCGGCAGCGCAGGAAAAGCCATCGATCGCATTTGCCGCGGAAGCCGCCGAATGAGCCCGCCGGAGCGGACGAGAAGCGGGCCAAGGCGGATTTTTGTGGCGCTTCCTTTCTCGAAGGCGTTCCAGGACGTTGTGGCGGTGTGGCGTCAGAAGTTCGGCATGCCCGTCCGCTGGCTTCAGGGGAGGAATCTTCACGTCACCATAGCGCCGCCGTGGCAGGAGGACGACGTCGAGTCCCTAAAAATGAAGGCCGGTAAAGTGAAACACCGGCCGTTCGAGCTGGAATTCGAACGGGTAACCTATGGGCCGGACCAGCGTGCGCCACGGCTCATCTGGGCGGAGGGCAATGCTTCCGCGGAGGTTATGGGGATGAGAGATGAGATATTTGAAGCAATCGGCCAGCCCAAGCCGCGATCATTCACGCTTCATGCCACGCTCGCCAGATTCCGGCCCGAGGCATTTCCATCATTTGCGATACAACGGCTCGACGAACGCGTGGAGTGGAAAGAAATAATCCACTCGTTCGTGCTTATGGAATCACATCTTTCTCCGCAGGGCGCGGACTATGAGATTGTAGCCGAGTTTCCGCTATCATAAGAAGTATGACTCCGCGTGAACGTTCCGGGCGAAAGGCTCGCGCACGAAAGATATTCGCGGGCTTGCATAAGCTTTTTCCGGACGCGAAAATAGTGCTTCGGTACGGCAATCCGTGGGAACTCTTGGTGGCCGTGGTGCTTTCGGCGCAGTGTACGGATAAGAAGGTGAACGAAGTCACGGAGAAACTTTTCAAAAAATATCGCGGTCTTGATGCATACGTGAAAGCGAAGCAGGGCGAGTTCGAAAAAGACGTGAAGCAGTGCGGATTCTATCGCGCGAAGACGAAGCACATCCTCGCCGCGGCCAAGGTTCTCAAAGAGAAGTTCGGCGGAGAAATCCCCAAAACAATGGCGGAGATGGTCGCCATCCCCGGGATTGGAAGGAAATCGGCGAACGTGATCTTGGGGAACGCATACGGCATCGTGGAAGGGATTGCGGTAGACACCCACGTGATGCGGCTTGCCCGCAAATTCGGGCTCTCGGCGCACACGGACCCGGTGAAGATCGAAAAGGACCTAATGGAGATACTCCCGAAGAATGATTGGTTCATGGCGACATACCTTTTGATAGATTTCGGCCGGAAATATTGCCCGGCCCGTCCGCACGATCATTCGAAGCACCCGCTTGGGTCGCGTATCGTCCGGGGATAGCGTTCGCCCCTTTTCCCGGTCCGCGTCCCCGTGTAAAGTTTTGGGGTCATGAGAATTATCGCCCACTTGGATATGGACGCCTTCTTCGCGGCGGTGGAGGAGCGGGACAATCCGCGCCTCAAAGGGAAGCCGATCGTAGTTTGCACTTCGACTCGGCTCAGCGTCCATCCTTCTCGAGATTTGACCATCGAATACGAAGATAAACGAGATGGAGATGAAGCAAATCCTGAGCTTGTCGAAGGATGGAGCGCGGACCCCATGGACGGCCGCGGCAGAGGCGTGGTCTCCACTGCGAACTATCGCGCCCGCGAATACGGCATTCATTCCGCGATGCCGATTTCGCGCGCATGGCAGCTTTCCGAAGCGGCGCAGCGCAAAGGGAAGCCGGCGGCAGTTTTTGTGAGCACGAATGGCCGTCGCTATCACGAGGTTTCAGAGCGGATTATGACGATCGTGGGGACGTATGCGGAGCACATCGAACAGGTAAGCGTGGATGAGGCGTACCTTGATTTAAGCGCGAGCGGGTCGTATGAGAAAGCGGTGAGAATTTGTCTCAAACTGAAGAAAGAAGTTTCTGAAAAAGAGCGGCTTACCGCTTCGGTCGGCATCGGGCCGAATAAATTGATTGCCAAGATCGCGTCAGACCGGTGGAAGCCAGACGGTCTCACAGTGGTTCGGGAAGAAGAGGCGGAGAAATTTCTCGAGCCGCTTCCGATCCGCGTCATTCCGGGAATTGGTTCTAAGACCGAAGCGCTGTTCATAAAGAAGGGGATCCGATCCGTGGGCGATCTGAAGAAGTTTTCGCGGGACGAGATGGAGAATTTCCTCGGGAAATGGGGAAAAAGTTTATATGAAAAAGTCCGCGGTCGCGATGCGTCTCCGCTGGTATCGGAATGGGTCGCAAAGTCCGTGGGAGAGCAGGAAACGTTCGAAACGGACACGAGCGACCCCAGCTTCGTTTCCGGCCGGCTCTGCTCGCTCGCCCAGACGGTAATTCGGCGGTTTACAAACGACGGATTCCGCACGTTTACACGAGTGGTGCTTACCGTGCGTTTTGCGGATTTCGAGACTAAGACGAAAAGCCGCACGCTTCAAAATCCGGAGCGCTCGTACGGATCCCTCGCGATCGAAGGGCTTGCGCTGCTTCTGCCGTTCTTCGACCGCCGCGAGAACCCGAGAAGGAAGAAGATCCGCCTTGTAGGAATCCGCGTGGAGCGTTTGGAGTGAGGTTTAAGAAATTGACCCATAGGACTTGAGGATTATCCCTTGAAACGGAAAGGCGGCCAGTGACGGCCGCCTCGAATGGTCCGGATGTGTAGTGCCTACGGCGACGAATCTTCATCGATGAAGTCGCCTGTGTCGATAAGGAACGACCCGTGCCGCAGGCAACCGCCGACATCGGCCGAAATTGAAACGCGTTCCACCCAGTGGTTCGTGCCGCAGGTTGGACATGCGGGGCGGAACCAGGGGATCTTGTAGAGAGCGAGAGCGGCGGCGCCGACGGTTGTCGCGCCAAGGAGGATTTCACTTCCCGTCATATAGCACTTCTTCCTTTCAGCAGGAACACCTGCTTCGGTCAATATATAACGCCTTCAATCAAACGTCAAACAACCTCGGATTTTCGTTTCATGAGACCCAGCGAAGCGAGATAAATTTCTCTGTCTTTAAAATGGGGCGCGGCTAGCCCCGAAAGGTTAGCCGCGGAAGGATTGTTCGCGCCGTGCGATAGAGCGCGAGCGGTGCGGGCCGTGCTTGCGCCATGAGCCAGCGGACGAACGCGCGGGCGACGGTGAGCGATGACGGCGGCTCTCCGGGCATCGCGACGTTGAATTCGTTGTGCCAGGAAAACCAGATCCAGAACCGCCAGAACTCATAGAGGACCGCCGTGGCAACCGCTGTGCCTGCTGCGCCAAGGCCGATGCGCCAAAGCGTTTCGAGTGCAGGCCAAACCCCTTCCATAGTCTGCTCCTTCCCGGGGTCGAGGTTGCCGGTTTCCAAAAGGCGAGAGCGCTCATCCCAGTATAGCAAATCGCCGGTTCTGATATGATATATGAAGCAAGTGGCTCGGGAAGGAGGTCCCATGCACCGCCACGATCTATATGTGGATCGATGGGTCGTCGCAGCGCTCGTCATAGCGCTCATGAGCGTCTTCGTGGCGCCGCTCTCCTCGGGCGAGGCGCAATCGCCGGTTCCCGATCTGTGGCGCACCGAAGATCTGCTTGGCGCGACCGATCAGGAGCTTGAAGAGGGATACTTCGCGGTCGGGACATGGCTTATGCTCATGACGAAGCCCCGGGGCGAGTTGCACGAGTGGCTTCGCGCGCGGAAAGGCAAGCGCGTGCGCGTCACGATCGAGGTCGTGAACGAGCCGACGTCCATCGAGGAGTGAACATGCGCTCCGAAAACCGCTGCCCGCCGTGGTCCGCTCAAGGGCGAAGCGACGGCGGGCAGCATATCTTTTATAAATTATGAATATAGAACGGGAAATCGAAGCGATCAAAGAACGGAATAGAAAGGTCGAGCTCGACAAGGCATGGGAGATAAGCTGGGCGCGCCGTGGTTTTATACTCATCGTTACCTATGGTATCGCGGGTATTTGGCTTGTGCTTATCCACGATGCGTCTCCGTGGCTTAAAGCGCTGGTTCCCGCGGGAGGGTATCTGCTTTCCACGCTTTCCGTACCGATCGTCCGCCGCATGTGGGAAAAGACGCTGGGTTGAGTCGGCCCGCCGTCAGGGTAAAACGGCGTCAGCGAGTTAGCGTCAAGACAAGAAAGGAGAGGCGGAGGAATGGACATGACGGTTGCGGGGGCACCTTCAGGCGTTCGGGCAGATGCGCGCGAGGGGCGGCCGCGCGTTCTGCATCGGGGGACCGACGAGGATATGGGCGATTTCATCGGGCGAGCCGCGTGGGAGGAAGGGCTCTGCTCGAAGACGCTCGTTCCGCCGTGGCAGTCCCCGAGCCGGCCGACAAGGACGATTGCAGAATGATCCGCGCGCTCGTTCTTACAAAGGAATGGGGTCCTATCGCCCGGCAGGTCTAACGGGCCAAATGGATCCGATAGGACGGATCGAACGGGGCGGGCATACAGTCCGCCCTCCGCATTTCCAAACCCCGCTTCTGACTTTCCAAACTCAGAACCAAAAATCCTACCGCGCGTGTTTGTGCTTCAGCGAGAAATGCCAAAAGCGATCGATGCCTAAGTATGTTCCCGCACGGCTGAAGAAGAGAACGAGAAGGCAAAGAATAAATATCACCTGCGTATTCACGAGTCCCAAGAGGTATTGGCTTGCCAAGTCAACGCTTCCGAGGTACGCCACACCGGAAATGGCGACGCCGGCGATGGAGGCGACCCGCGTCATGAATCCGAAAATAAGCGCAACGCCGACGAGGAGATATCCCCACTCATAGATGGTTGCGGCCAGCCCCGCGTGCTCCGGGGAAGCAAGCCAGGCGTATAATTCCGGGAGCAGGGTGCCGCGGGAAAGCGCCACTCGCGGATCCCACGAAGGAGACAGCAGCTCATTCAACCCGTAGGAAAGGAAAAGCCATCCTAGTGAAACGCGCAGGAAGAAGATGGTGAGGCGCAAGTGATGAGGCAGATGCGCGGGAGTTCTCTGTAACATATGCACCGTAAGTATAGTATATTGAAGAGGAAATATGGATTTCGATAGACGGCATCATCTGGGCAAACGGGCGTTCACCCTGTTCTTTTTAAAACAGCTGAAGCTGGCGCTCTTTCTGGTGGCGGCCGCCGTATTGCTTTGGCTCTGGAGCGGCCGCGCAACGGGGAACATGACGCTATATGTCGACTATGCGGCGCGGCTTATGGCGCTTCTTGCGCTCGGGTGGCTCGTCTATGTTTTTCTGCGCACCTATCTTGAATACCGCCGCTACACATATCACTTTCAGGATAATGCGTTCGTCGTAACGCGCGGGCTCTTCGTTTTGAACGAGATCGCGGTGGTATATCACCAGATCCAGACCGTCACGCTCGTGCGAAGCGTCTTGGAGCGCGCGGTGGGAGTGGGGAGGATCGTGATCGTTCTCGCGGGACCCGGGCACGCGGCATCACGCGAGTTCCGCATCGAGCTGCCGGGCGTCGGGCATGAAAAAGCAAGGCTGGTCCAAAAAGAACTGCTCCATCGCGCTCGCACGCACCGCATGCCCCACGCCGCGGCCGATTGAGTCCTACTTGCGGTGAGCGCGTCGAACCTTGGACTTACTCGTCCCGTAAGTTTTATTTGCCCTATAGATTCTAGGGCGGCTTGAAGCGATTCGGCCGTCCCGATCGGAATCGGGACGGCCGCTGTGTTTTGGCTCGGAAGTTATCCGGCGCGCTCCGGAATCGCTTCCGGCGCTTCGCATTCGAAACTCCCCGCGAACTTCTGCGGGGATCGCCAGACGTTCAGCATCACCTTCCTGCCGCTCCATGTTTCGCGGCAGAATTCCTCAACGTGGCGCTTCGCGCGGAGGAAGACGTCCTCCGCGAGTTCCGGGCTGTCTTTCTCTTCAAGGAGCACGGTGACGAGAAGCACGTCGAGCGTATGGAATTGGACCTGGATGTTCCCCCGGACGTAATCCGACGCGCCGATCTTCTCGGAGCTCCACCAGCCGTTCGTCGGCCGCATCAGGATGAGGAGCTTTTCGACTTCCGCGTCGCGCGAAGCGATGAAGCGGCACAACTGCTCGTGGAGCGCCATCGCCGCCTTGGACCGGCTCCCCGGCTCGAGCGATCGCAGGAGCTCCGCGTGGCGGATGTCCCGCTGCGCGAGCTTCAAGCCGCCGTCTTTCGCGCGGCCGATCGCCGCGATCTCGCCCAGCTCGTGCGGCAGGTCGGGATCCTTGATGAGCGCGTCGAGCGGCGCTTCGCGGAAGAACGTTCCCGTTCTCGCCCGGAAGACGTCCGTGATCGGTTTCCGCTCTTCGGAGCGCCACGGACGCGATTTGCGCCGCTCGTACTCGGCATCGGATTCCCATGCCATCTTCACGCGGTGCGGTCCGTGCCAGACGGAGATGAGGAAGCGGTAGATCGGGAGGTGGCGGTTCTCTTCGTTGCGCCATTCCGCCGCGATCTTCTCGATCATCGCGAGTTTCGTCCGGAGGAGCCCCTTCCGATCGCGCTCTGCTTGCGCGGAGGGATCGCTCGCCCCGTCGGGATCGTAGTGCTTCGGTGCCTCGAGATACGGGGGCATCTGCCCGAAGAGCTCGATGAGCATCGTGACGAACTTCAGCCGCCAGTTGCGTTGCCAATCCCGGTCTTCGTCGGTATTGCCCCTCGACATCGCGCCGATCTGCTCGTATGCGTGCTCGAGATCATCAAGGAGCGCCCCGGCGATCTCGTCCTTCCGTTCCTTCACCGCTTCGAGCAACACGCGTTTCACGGTTTCCGCGACCGATGCGGGAGAACCCGAGAGCGCGGCGGTCTGCGCGAAGAAGAGAAGCGGAACGATCTCGGATTTCCAATGCCGGTTGTATCCGGTGAAAATGGAGACGGGCGCTTCCGGTTTCGTGCTCATGGCATCCTTCTTTCTGCGGCCGCAGCCGCGTGTAAAACCCCATCCCGCGGGACGGGGCCCGGCCCGGAAGATCCGCAGACCCTCCTGCCGGTCGTGCCGTCTGCGTTATATCACCGATGCGCCGGATAAGTCCAATCTAGATGCCGCAATCTTTTTACTCACGACCTTGGGTAAAAATAACATTTCACGGGAAGACGTCGCGGGGACACTCTTCGGGGTTTAGCAAAGCCGGCTTAGGGAGTCGGGCTTTCCGTGGGAACGGGTCGTATGATATTTGGGCCGTAGCGCTCCGCTTCTCGCGGGCGCTTCTCCTATCTTGCCGCTTGGCTGAATCGGATATGGTATAATGGGCTCATCGAATCATAAAGGTCGCGAAAGCGTGTCAAACATACTCTTATGAAAGCGCTTCATATGGTCGCGTTCATCCTGCTCGTCGTGGGCGGCCTGAACTGGGGGATTTTCGGGCTTACGGGGTGGGATGTCGGCCAACTTTTCGGCGGGATGGGCGCGGCGGTTTCAAAGCTCGTCTATGTACTGGTCGGGGTTGCCGCGGTCGTGGAGGTCGCGACGCACGGCAAGAGCTGCATGATGTGCAAGAAGTCAGGCGCTCCGATGTCCGGCGCGTCCGGAATGTAAAAAAAGCCTTCGCCGCTTTTCCGATGCCCCGCTCTCTACGGGGCGTTCGGTTTTATGGAAAGTGTATAATGATCGTACGAATGAAAAACGGTTTTGCTCTAGTGGGGGGACTGGTCGTGATAGCTTTTTTAGTATTGGGAGGCGGTATATTGTATATCTACGAGTCCGCGCCGTTTAAGTTTTTGAAGTCGGATTCCGACCAAGAATTATCCAGAACCCCGATTGCGGATAGAGGAAGAGAAGCAGCCCCTCCGCCGGTAACCGCAGGGCCGGTTTCCCAACCCCAAGTGGAAAAGAAGGCGCCTCCGGCCAAGACGTCAACCTACAACGTGGGCGTTTTTCTGTTCAAATACCCCGATACGATCCTGCCGGAGGTTTTGTACTGTCTCTGGCCCACCGGCAGCCGCACTCTTGCGTTTGGCGATTGTTCAGACCTCAATTTCGGAGAAGGCAAGGCTTTAGAAAGACATCCTCTCCTCGATCTGCTTACCGATCCGGTAAACCGGAAACGGGCTTACGAGTTTGATAACTTCTATTCCCTATACTATTTTGCCGATTACTTCAGGGAGAAAGCGTCCGCTTACGGCGTGGATGCACATGTTAGCCTGAAACTTGAGGGGGTGTTCGATCTCGCCGAGCCATTGCCAAAACTCCCGGAGGTGGATGCGAGGGTTGGGGAATCGCTTCCGAAGTTGAACGCGGAATTAGCGGATTACCGGTTTTTTAGAAAAGCGGTAGAAAAGAAAATAGACCTATCCCAGTTCGATCAATTGGTATACATATTCTTGAGCGATTGGGGACTCCAAAAGAGAGATGAAACGTTCGACTTCGGCAGCGTGGCGCTTCCCAGCAGCTCGGAGGCGGTTATTAATATCATCATAGGATCCGATTTATTCCGTGGTAGGCATATCGCGGTTTTGGATCACGAATTCCAGCATCTCTTGGGGGCTCGAGATTTGTACTATCCGCTGTCGTGCCCGTACGGCGCAAAGCAAACATGCTGTGAGTTGCCCGATGGCATTCCGGATCCCGAAAAAGTGCCGCGGTTCCCCCAGGTGAGAGCCTGCTCGATGTGCCCCATGCTGATAAAAAGTGAAAGCGGCGTGAGTGTAACTTCGAATCTTGAAGAGACCGTTATTTGCTCGACTACCGCACGGGAAATGGGGTGGATAAAGTGAAGACCCTCTCTCTAAATGCAAAGGGCGGGAACGGTTCCCGCCCTTTCGTGAGTGAGCGATGTGATGCGCGATGTGTTGTTCGGGATGCCTAAGCCGTGAAGCCCGGCGCGTTCCAGAAGGCGATGCAGTGGACCTCTTCCTCGCGCCGGATGAAGACGAACGGGTCTTCATAGAAGCGCTCGACCGAGATCTCGCTGTCGGGGATCGTCTGCGCGCGGCCGATCGTTTTCCGAACGGCCTGCGGGATCGTCTCCGGTGTGCCGTACTGTCGCGGAGCGGTGAAGCGCCGCTCATACTCGGTGAGCGCGTACACTTCCCACTTCGCCTGGCTTCCGGCGGTTCCCTTCCGGATCTCCTGGCGCAGATACCGTTCCTGATACTCCCACACCTTCTCGATCGGGATCGTCGCGATCCCTCGCGCCGCGAGCTCGTCCGCGAGCGTCACGGGCCGTGGCAGAGCGAGGTCTTCGTCGAGCACCGCGGTTTCCCTTGGGGCGAATACGAATCCGAACATAGCGCACACTCCTTCTGGTTGGGGTGACAGGGTCGCTTGCTGATTGATGTGGTAGAAAATCTCTTCGAACTGCGCAAGTCCATACCGCTTCTCTATCCGTCAGAAATCACGGATAATATTCACGTTGTCGATATGACCCCGAAAGGCCATCAGCGGATAATTGTCGTGATCGGCGCAACCCTCGTATGCGGCGCATTGGCGTACCTCGGGTACCGCACATGGGAGCTTTCGGTGCGGCACGCGTCCCTTGGGGCGCGGGTCGCGGCGCTTGAGGGTTCGCTCCGCATCACGGAACAGGCGCTCCTGCGCACGAAGGGCGACCTGGCGTTCGAGCGGGATAAGAGCGCGAACCTGGAAGGCGCGCTTGCCGCCGAGCAGAGCAAGAATAACGAGTTCGAGCGGCGGATCGGCGAGCTCTCGGGGACCGTCGGGTTCCTGCAGAAGAAGGTCCAAACCGACCCCCAGCTCCTGAAAAAATACTCCAAGGTCTACTTTCTGAACGAAAACTACGCGCCCGAGGCGCTCACGGGCATCGACCAGAAGTATTGGTACGACAAGAGCAAATCCCAGCTCATCCACGCGCGTGTCAAATCCTTCCTCGAGGCGATGCTGAACCGCGCGGAGACCGAAGGCATATCGATCCGGGTCCTCTCGGGATTCCGGTCGTTCGCCGAACAGACGGCGATCAAATCCGGGTATACGGTGACGTACGGCTCCGGCGCGAATAAGTTCTCCGCGGACCAGGGATATTCGGAGCACCAGCTGGGTACGGCTGCGGATCTCACGACGCCGGAAGCGGGGAATCAGTTCTCGAAGTTCGAAGCATCGACCGCCTACAAGTGGCTTGCCGCGAACGCGTGGAAGTTCGGTTTCATTCTTTCGTACCCCAAGGGCAACCAATACTACATTTTCGAGCCGTGGCACTGGCGCTTCGTGGGGTGGAAGCTCTCCGCATACCTCCACGACCAGGGCAAGAACTTCTACGACCTCTCCCAGCGCGAGCTCGACGAGTTTCTGGTGAGTATTTTCGACTGATCCCGGCCGGCCGTCCCGAGGCGCCCCGCACGACATCCCAACATTCTCAAGTATGTTGGGATGTCGTGTTCGGTTCCGGGCGCGCACTTGCGGATCGGCTTGTTTTATGGTAAAAGTGGGCCAGCAAATCCAGGGAGTGACGGATCACATCACAGGAGGTGAGCGTTTGGAAACCGTTCGAACGGAAACCGATTGGATGAGGCTCGCGAAGGCCTATTTCGAGAGCCAGGACGTGCGGCCGCTTGCGGGCGCGGCGCATACGCACGCGGTCAAGCGCTTGCGTTCCATGACCACGCACATCAGGCCATGCCGCCCGGTGCCGGATGGGGAGGGGTTCATGGGCTACAGTCCGCCGCCCATCGAAGACATCCTCGCGTTCAGCGAGGCGTTCGCGCCGCATTTCGACCTTGCCGCCTCGCTCTGTTACGACGAGCTCGAGCCCGTTGCGGCCTGGCTCGCGGCGCAGATCGAAGAACTCGCGCCTTCTCTCGCGGTGGACGTAGGGTGCGGCACGGGCCTCACCGCGTGCTTTCTCGCGAAGATGTTCCCCGATGTGCGCTTCAAGGGGTACGACTTCGCGAAGGCGATGCTCGTTCGCGCGATCGGGCGGGCGAAAATCATGGGCATCGGGAATGCGGAATTTTTCGTCGCGGATCATCAGGCCGCGGCGGAGCGGATCTCGGGCGCGGACCTCGTCTTCGAGTACGGCACGCTCGTGGACCTGCCGAACATGGTGCCGGATTTCTTGCGGGCGACTGCGCACGAGGATCTGTGGGGGGAGTTCTTGGGCATGGACCCTTTCGCGATCCGGCTCCTTGGGCACCTCGACGCCTTCGCGCGCATGCTCAAGCTCGGCGGCCGGTTCTTCATGGTCGGCCGCTCGGAGGGCATTGTGGAATTTCTCCGGCGCGCCGCCTTGCGCAAGGGCCTTGTGCTCGAAGAGTCGCGCAACGGCCGCTTCGGCTGCCTCCTCCCCGAGGACGCCAAGGAGGGCGACGTGATCGCGATTTCGTTCATCAAGTCCCAGGGTTGAACCCTCTGGGACAGCACAGACGGGCGGAGCCACCGGCTCCGCCCGAAGCGTTGTAGAGTTTTCTAGATTCCAGAATGCACGTTAAAATATACTTTAGTTAACCGA
>CAYJWW010000010.1:0-28080 GCA_964374065.1 uncultured Candidatus Saccharibacteria bacterium
GAATCACTCGCTAGCTGACTGCGAGGTTATAAATTTGCGGGTGAAGTATTCCTCGACGCAAAGCTTGGAGAATCGGGTTGTATGGCGTATGGATGGACTCTGCGGCTTTCAGGAAAATCAGCGAAGAGCGGGGAGGAGCATCAAAGCGCCGGCGTGGATGCGAGCTGTCTTTTGTTAACACCGCCAAAGCGGTGAGTAAAAAGAAAAGAATGCTCAAAAAGAGCCCGCTGTCTTTTGAGGGGACGTAGGCAGCAAGGAGTAACGACCGGCTGCATTCCGCGCCGTTGGCACCGGCCGAATGATTGGCGATTTGGATGTACCCACAGAAAAGCGCCAACATAAGCAGCGCCAAAACCAACCCCGGGATTACCGTTTTGTGAGCAAACATTGCCTGCTTCATTCCAGAAAGCGCCATATGTTTTTATTATAATTGAAAAACAAACTAATTCAATACAAGACAAGGGGGCTCCTTTTGTCGCCCCGCCTTCGCGAACGCTGCGGACGGACAGGCGCGCATGGGTGGCGCGGGGCAAGCAAGGAAACAAATGCGGTCCCTGTGCCCCGCCTCCGGCGGGGCAAAACGCTTGGGCGGCGCTTTGCGCGGCCCACTCCTTTGTCCGTTCGAAACCAATTGGTTCCGTTTTGGTGCCCCCATCGGGATTCGAACCCGAGTTTCAGCCGTGAAAGGGCCGCGTCCTGGGCCAGACTAGACGATAGGGGCAGGACAAGAGTGTAGAATACGGAAGACGCGAAGAAGAATCAAGCGAAAATAATTCACTAGACCGCCTCATATAATTGACGTATAAGGGATATGACCCATGTACCGATTTCTTGAAATCCTCCCCGGGGCGCTCGCCTGGGGAACGCTCATCCTGATGTTCCTTTTCTCCCGGCTCACGCCGGGCTTTGTTGCGGTGTTCATCATCCTATTCGATATTTACTGGCTGCTTAAAACGCTTTATCTTTCGTTCCATCTCCGGTCCACGTTCAACGCGATGAAGCGGAATTTGCGTACGAACTGGCTTGAAACGCTTCAGGAACTCGGCGGCTGGAACGATGTCCATCATCTCGTGATCCTCCCGATGTACCGCGAGCCGTATGCGGTCGTGAAAGAAAGCGTGGAGAGCTTGGCGCGGGCGAACTATCCAAAGGACCGCTTTATCGTGGTGCTTGCGACCGAGGAACGGGCCGGCGCCGAGGCGCAAGAAACGGCGCGGCGGATCGAATCGGAATTCCACGGAATATTTTCCAGATTCCACACAACCGAACACCCCGCGAATCTTCCCGGAGAGCTTCCCGGCAAGGGCTCGAACGAGGCGTGGGCGGCGCGGCGCGCGAAGGAATCGATCATCGATCCCGCCCATATCCCTTATGACAAGCTCCTCGTCTCGGTTTTCGACGTCGACACGCAAGTTTCGCGCGAATATTTCGGCCGCCTCACACACGCGTTTCTTACGGCAAAGAATCCGCTTCGCGCCATTTACCAGCCGATACCGCTTTTCACGAACAATATCTATGATGCTCCGGCGCTCGCGAGAGTCATCTCTTTCTCGGCCACCTTCTGGCAGATGATGCAACAGTCTCGGCCGGAGCGCCTCACGTCATTCTCCTCGCAGTCCATCCCGTTCCGGACGCTTGAGGACATCGGCTTCTGGAATACCGATATCGTTTCCGAGGATTCACGCATCTTCTGGCAATGCTATCTCCATTATCACGGAGACTTCCGCGTCGAACCGCTCCACTTTCCGGTTTCGATGGATGCAAATGTGGCACCCACATTCTGGCAAACGATGAAGAACCTCTATAAGCAGCAGCGCCGCTGGGGATGGGGCGTGGAGAATATCCCCTACGCACTGGACGGCTTCCGTAAGGACCCGCTCATCCCTCGGCGCAAGAAGTGGTACTGGTCGTTCAATATGCTCGAAGGATTCCACTCTTGGGCCACGAATTCTATCATCATATTCGCGCTCGGATGGCTGCCGCTCGCCTTGGGCGGGAGAGCATTCAACTACTCGCTTCTCTCGTACAGCCTCCCGCAGGTAACCCGCTTCATCATGCAGCTCGCCATGATAGGCATCGCGAGCTCGGCGATCTTAAGCGTCGTGCTCCTGCCGCCGAAGCCCGCGTGGTTCCGCGCCCGCCATTACGGACTCTATATCCTCCAATGGCTCTTTATCCCGATCACGCTCATCGTCTTCGGCGCGTTCCCGGGACTTGAAGCGCAAACGCGTTTGATGCTCGGGGGCAAGTTCCGCCTTGGTTTCTGGGTGACGCCAAAATCCCGGTCCGCATCACAGGCATGAAACAGCGCATCCTCGGCATTGAAACTTCGTGCGATGAAACGGCGCTCGCGCTTCTCGAAGCGCACGGCGGACTGAACAGGCCGCGATTCAAAGTCATTCGCGAAGCGGTTGCGTCGCAGATCAAGATCCATCGTCCGTTCGGCGGCGTGGTCCCCATGCTCGCGAAGCGCGAACATCAAAAGAATCTCCCGATCCTCTTAGAAAAACTTCTAGATTCTAATTTCTATATTCTAGATTCTGTTGACCTCATTGCCGTCACCGTCGGTCCCGGCCTCGAGCCGGCGCTCTGGGCGGGGATCGAATTCGCAAAGAACCTCGCGACAGAGAACAAAAAAACGCTCATCGGCGTGAACCACCTGGAGGGACACCTCTACAGTTTTCTTCTTCCGAAGAAAACTGTAAATTACAAATTACAAATTACAAATTACAGAATATTCCCTGCAATCGCCCTTATCGTAAGCGGCGGGCATACCATCCTCCTTCGCGTAAAGGACCTTCGTGGATGGAAAAAACTCGGCGAAACGCGCGACGACGCGGTGGGCGAGGCGTTCGATAAAGTCGCGCGGATGCTCCAGCTTCCATATCCGGGCGGACCGGAACTCGAGAAGCTTGCCCTGAGCTTGCCGAAGGGCTCGCGTCCATCAATCAATTTTCCCCGCCCGATGGTCTACCAGAAAAACTACGACTTCAGTTTCTCCGGGCTCAAAACGGCGGTGCTTTATTATCTGCGCGAGCATCCCTTCGCGGCGAAGCGCGGAGCGCACAAAGCGGACATAGCCGCCTCCTTCGAGGAGGCCGCGATTGACGTGCTTCTCGCAAAAACGTTCCGCGCCGCGCACGAATTCGGGGCAAAATCGGTGCTTCTTTCCGGAGGAGTCGCCGCGAATTCACATTTGCGCCGGGCGCTGCGCGACCGGGCGCGAAAATCAGGGATTCCGCTTCTCGCCGCGGAGATGAAATATAACACGGACAATGGCGTGATGATCGCCGCGGCGGGATACCTCGCGTCTCTTAGAAAAAAGAAGTATCCGCTCCGCGCGAACGGCGCATTGGGAATATAGGCTACCCATAATATTACTTTTCGCTAGATATTACTTTTCGCTACGATCGTAGTGAAAAGTAATATCTAGCGCCGCCGCGAAGTTCCGCGACACTTGCGCGCTTCTTTGTCTTATGACAAACAGCCTCGCTCCATGTCAGGCAAGATGGCGCAGGGTCCCGGTTTTGTTGATCTCGAATATTTCCACCTTTTCCAAAAGGTTAAGCTGCTGGAGGGTATTTATAAATTCTTGCGGCAGCTTCACTTTCCCGATCCATACGCTCCGCTGGATCATGGCGAGGCCGAACCCGCGAAGCGTTTCACGCAGCCAGTCTCGCTTCCTTCGCTCCCGCTCGGGAATATCGAACGCGACGATGATAAACGAACCCCCGGATTCTGCGCTCCCGATGTGCGGCAAGGCCCGCTCTTCGCGCTTCCTTAAAAGGAGAAGCGCCTTCTTCCCTTTTTTCGTGAGGGACAACAACCCTCCGCGCCTCTTTTCTTTCGACTCAATAAGCCCCTCTTTCTTCAGCTTCGACAGCATTACGTAGAAGCTTCGCCGGAGTTCGCGTTCGCGCTTTGCCTCCGCGCGCCTTGACTCGATCCGGGAATGCTCGCGCGCAAGTTTCCCGATCGACGCTCCGTAACCGGCGCTCAACATCGCCTCGAAAACATCGACCGGCACGAGCGCGATGTCGGTGAGAGCATCAAGAATTCTTAGGGTGACTTCTCCCCTCATGTATATGCGAATTACACTGCCGATCATAACCCTTTTCCCGGGATATTACCAAAGCTACGATCGTAGGATAGTTAATATAGGTGGAGAAAAAAGAGAGTGGCAGGAAAAAGGCTGCCGGCGCATACTAAACCCCAGCGCAACGCGAGAGTGCAACCCGAAGGAGGGTCGCGATGACTAAACCTACCAGGCGGAGCGCAAGCTCAAACGGCCGCTGTCCGCCCAGAGAACAGCTCCGGAATTTCACGCACGGCATACCCGTGAAGGGCGGCTGGAGGCGAGTGATGGCTCATGTGGGGCATTGCAAACAATGCGACGCATGGGTCGCACGCTCGTTTGCAAACATTGCGCGGCAAAGTTCTGCGAGGACGTGAGGAATCATGACGCATCCTACACGCGACGAGCTCCGCGCGTACCGCGACCTTCCGACGAGGCGCCGCGCGGAGGTGAAAAAGCACCTCTACGGCCCGAGAGGTATGGGCGACGGATGCTACGCCTGCCTCGACTTCGTGGGCCGCTCAATCTCGGCTCGCACAAGCTGGCGCGACCGCAAAACGAGAGAAGCGGCGCGCCGCCCCTCGCGCGTTCGCCGGCGCGGCAAACGGATCAACGCGAAACCGCGCTAGCGCATACGCTCACTCGATGCCCGACTCTCCGAGAGTCGGGCGCTTCATTTTTGCAACTTTCTCTTCTCGAAAATATCCAAAGAATCGAGTACACTCGACCTATGGCGCGCGAACCATTGCCTCCGCAATACGATTTCTCCGAAGAAGAAAAGATATACGAACGCTGGGAAAAATCCGGCTATTTCAATCCGGATAGCCTGGCGCTCCCTCGAGACGCAAAGCCGTTCACGATCATTATGCCGCCACCCAACGTGACGGGCGTCTTGCACGCAGGACACGCGCTTTTCGTAACGCTTCAGGACATCTTCATCCGGTTCGCGCGGATGCGCGGCAAGCGCGCGCTCTGGCTCCCGGGGACCGATCACGCCGCGATCGCCACGCAAGCGAAAGTCGAGAAACTGCTCTACGAAAAAGAGAGGAAGACCAGATACGACTTGGGCCGCGAGGAGTTCCTGAAGCGCGTGAATGATTACGCCCTCCAAAGCCAAGCCACCATCCTCTCGCAATTCCGCAAGCTTGGCGCATCCTGCGACTGGTCCCGGCTCGCCTACACCTTGGACGAACCGCGAAATATTGCCGTACGCACCGCGTTCGCCCGCATGTACGAGATGGGCCTTATCTACCGCGGCAGCCGCATCGTGAACTGGGATCCGAAGATGCAGACGACCGTCTCCGACGACGAGATCGAATGGAAGGAGGAGAAAGCCAAATTTTATTATCTTCAATACGGCCCGTTCGTGATCGGCACCTCGCGGCCGGAAACGAAATTCGGAGACAAGTATGTCGTGATGCACCCTGACGACGCCCGCTATGCGCAATACGCGGACGGCCAAACGATCGGCCTTGAATGGATCAACGGCCCGATCAAGGCGACGATTATCAAAGATCCCATTGTTGACCCGGAATTCGGCTCCGGCGTGATGACGACCACGCCGTGGCACGATGCCGCGGATTTCGATCTTGCCGAGCGGCGAGGTCTCGACAGGGAACAGATCATCGATACCGACGGGAAACTGCTTCCCGTCGCCGGCGAGTTCGCCGGGATGCATATCAAAAAAGCACGCCCGCTCATCGTGGAAAAACTCAAGGCAAAAGGACTGCTCGTGAAAACCGACGAGGAATACCTCCACCGACTTGCGACGAATTCCCGGGGCGGGGGCACGATCGAGCCCCAGATCAAAGACCAGTGGTTCGTGGCGGTAAACAAGGAATTCGCGCTCCCTCGTTCCGAAATTGAGGGGATTGCCGCGGGCGATCGCGTGACCCTGAAGGGACTTATGCGGCACGTTGTGGAACGCGGACAAATTAAAATAGTTCCGGAACGATTCGTGAAGGTTTACTACCACTGGATCGACAACCTCCGCGACTGGTGCATCTCGCGGCAGATCTGGTTCGGACACCGGATTCCCGCGTGGCACCATGAACCAAAATGCGTTCCGAGGGAGGGACGGGAACGCGATGCGGCGCAGTGCAGGCCGATCATCGTCGCACCCGAAAAGCCCTCGTGCGAGTTTTGCGATGCAGAATACATTCAAGATCCCGATACGCTCGACACGTGGTTCTCTTCCGGCCTTTGGACATTTTCCACGCTGGGATGGCCGAATGAAACGCCGGACCTAAAAACGTATCACCCCACGCAAGTCCTTGAGACGGCGTATGAAATCCTCTTTTTCTGGGTCGCCCGGATGATACTCATGACCACCTGCCTTACGGGACAAATTCCCTTCGAGACCGTCTACCTTCACGGGCTGGTCCGCGACGAGCGGCGGGAAAAGTTGAGTAAATCGAAGGGCGACAGCGCGGACCCGCTGGATATCGTCGCGAAATACGGAACGGATGCGCTGCGCTTCGCGCTTGTCTTCAATACTGCGCCGGGAACCGATTCGATCCTTTCAGAACAGAAGATCAAGGGAATGAAGCGCTTCGCGAACAAGCTTTGGAACATTGCGCGGTTCGTGTTCGCGAACGTTTCTGGTCCGGACTTCGATGTGGACCGAAGGCCGGACCCGAAAACCGGGGCTGACGCGGAATTACTCCGGACGCTCGGGGAAACGCGTGAAACGATCGCGAAGCACATCGAATCGTTCGCGGTCCACGAAGCGGCACATGCGGCATATCACTTCGTGTGGCATTATTACGCCGATGTGTATATTGAAGCGTCCAAAGGACAGCTCAAAAATCCGGAAGTCGCCGAAAATACAAGAAAAATCTTGGCGTATTCGCTCTGTCAAATCCTCCTGATACTCCACCCCTTTATGCCGTTCGTGACCGAGACGATCTACGAGCGCGCACGCCCCGGAACGCTCCTTATGGCAGCACAATGGTAATAGTAGCTGCGACCTGCGAATTTCTTCGGAGCATACGGGGCTCTAATCGTGCCTTCGCTCCAATTTGTAATCCATAGGGAGATCCATGTCGCTGTTCACCGTCCTCCTCGCGCTCATCCCCGGCTTCACCTGGCTTTTCTTTTACTTGCAAGAAGACGAACATCCGGAGCCAAAGCGATTCATCTTCTTCACGTTCCTCCTGGGGTGCGCATCCGCGATCGTCGCGTATGTTGCGGAGCATCTCGCAAACGTCTTCTTCGGAATGTTCGGCGTCATCCCCTTTTCCCTTATCGGGTTCATTGTCTTTGCGTTCATAGAAGAGATCAGCAAGTTCGGAGCGGCGTATTACGCGATTCATAAGAACCCTGCGTTCGACGAACCGGTGGATGCGATGATCTACGCGGTCGTCGCTGCATTGGGATTTGCGACGATCGAAAACCTCGGGGTTCTCTCCGGCGGCGGGAGCGAGGCGGCGACTTTGGGGGCGGCATTCGAAACCGCCGCGTTCCGTTTCGTGGGCGCAACCCTGCTCCACACCTTGGCCGCGAGCATCGTCGGCTATTATTGGGCACAGGACATCCGGCAGTTCTTCCGGAAACGCCTGCTCGTGAAGGGGATACTCCTTGCGACCGCCTTGCACGCCGTTTTTAACTATCTTATAATCAACTGCGAGCAATTGGTCGGGCCGTTCGGGTTTTTACAAAAGGTCATATTCGATCATCTGCTTCGAAACTGCGGGAATCTGGTCTATCCCTTGGTGCTCGTGACGATAGTCGGTTTCTTCACGCTTGCCGACTTCGAAAAACTCAAGAACCGCAGCGTATAACGCCATGGCACAAGAATCAGAGGATAAATTCTTCGAGAATCTCGCAAAGTTTGCGGCGGGAGATGCCGAGGCGACTTTTGCGGCGGCGCCGGCGGCCACGCGACCAAAACCGGCAAACCATGTAAAAACGGCTCCTAAAAAGCCGGAAAAGGAAGTGAAGGAGCAGATCGAAGAAGAATCGGAAGGCCAGCTCACTATCGACGTATACCAGACGTCTTCCGACATCATCGTTGAATCGGCGGTCGCCGGAGTGGAACCCGACGAGATCGACGTGAGCGTGTCGAGCGATTCGGTTACTGTCCGCGGAGAGCGGCGCAGATCAAGCGAGATTGAAGAAAACGATTATTTATACCAAGAATGCTACTGGGGGAAGTTCTCGCGATCGGTGATCCTCCCGCAAGAAATAGATCCCGACGCGGCATCCGTCACATTCAAGAACGGCATCCTCCGCATCCGCCTCCCAAAGCTCAATAAACAGAAGATAAAGAAACTGAAGGTGAAGGTGGAATAGCGCGCCCGCGGTCTTGATTTTGTAATCCCCTATGCTAGCGTATGGGTGGTTTCTTTCACAATAGGGGGTGGCGCATGAGACCGATCACAGTACCAAATTTCGTGACACTCGGGGGGATCGGTCTGACCGCTCTCTATGCGTGGGCGTTCCTCACACATCGTGACGCGCTCGTGCTCCCGGCCTTCATCGCAGCCGGAGCGACCGATCTTCTGGACGGGTTCCTTGCCCGTCGGTTGAATCAAATCTCGCACTTGGGCATGATCCTCGACCCGGTGCGGGACCGTCTGCTTTCGCTCGCCGCGCTCGCGAATCTCGTCCTCATTTCTCCGATCCAGGAGACAATCTGGTTCGCGACCGCGATCGCAGTCCTCGAAGTCGGGACGATATGCGTGCTCGCATCGCAGAAGTTTTCGCGGCCCGTCCACCCGATCGGAAGAGCGAGAACCGGCACCCATGCCGCGGCCGCGCTCATCCTCCTCGCTTCCCACTACGGATATCAGCTTTTCGGGAACGTGGGCTGGGTGGCGCTCTTCGCCCTCATCACTTTCGCATCGCTTGCGGCGTTCGTCGCGTATGCGACCTCGACGCGTAGCGCGAAGTACGCGTCCCCGCGTTCATTCGCCCGGACCTGAATACGGGTCCGGATCCGTTCCCATCACAGCCCCTGCTCGCGCGGGGGTTGCCTTTTTTCATATCTTCGCTAGGATTAGGCCCATGCGCCAATGCGAACTGTGCCACAAAGGATCGGTGATCCGCGGGAAACGGAAACTGCTCCGCGGCCACTACAACCCCGTGAACCAATCCCGCAAATATCCCAACTTACAGCGGGCGAAAGTGAATGGCGTTCGCACCCTGATCTGCACGAACTGCCTGAAGACGCTGCATAAGTTGCATAAGAGGAAAAGTCCTAAAATCCTTTCTTCACCGAAGCGGACCAAGTAGTGCCTGGAAACGGTCACTTTTAAAGAGATCCGCTGGGTACAACTCTATGAGCGGGATGCCATTCTCGGAGCAAATTTTACGCTTCCGAAGAATCCCCTTGTCGTAAGAGTCGACCTCATTTGCGAGCCCGAAATACTCAATGAATGTTCCTCTAACCGTAAAATCCGCTTTGAATTTCGGATTTTCTGGATACGCAACGCTACGTTCATGCGGGATAGAACTCAGGTAAAGAAAATCATCGATTATCTTTTCAGCTAAAGAATCGCAGAGATGTCCGTCAATAGAGCGATATCGCTTTGAAAATACGACCGGATTGGCTGAAAACCCTGCTAATTGGATAGCGTTATTCCAGCTTCCAAACCTTCGTTGATATTCGCCGTACATATTGAACTCACGCTTTAGAGGTATCCGCCCCTCTCGCGCGTAAAACTCTTTTATCTTATTCAATAAATCCTCTTTCGTGTACTTTTCTTTGCGCCAATATGGCGCGAGGCAAGCCATAGCCAACTTTCGCTGCTTTTCACGCCGTGCGGGCGTAAACGCGGATTTTGCCGACCGAATATTTATTGCCCGTTTCTGATCTTCAGAGATCTTTATTCCTTTAGTCCACAAGTACGCGGAGCCAAGACTAATGCCCAGTTCTTTCACAATTTCACGATGAGTCTCCCCTTGCCATCGCAGTTTAGTTGCTTTCTTCTTCAGCCAAGTCGGATGTCGAACGCCGTTTCTATGCTTTACTTTCTCCACTGCAAAATTATATCATGCAATCGTTACTATGCGGGCCGTCGTATAATGGCAGTACGCAAGGCTGGGGGTCTTGTAGTCCGGGTTCGATTCCCGGCGGCCCGACAAGAACAAAAACCGCCTCCGACTATGAAGACGATCTTTGTAGTCCCGCCTGATTCTCCCGGCTTCTCACCAGGTGGGTGAGCGCGCCTCCGAGGTCCCGGACGTACCAGCGACTCGGAGCGATAAGCCCTCCCCTGCAAAATTATTTGATCCGAGATCTAGGCAGGACTGCGGGCATTATAGCATGAATTCCTTGAATTTACTACACTAAAAATATGGGAATGCATTGGCGGCGAGTTCTTTTTTACTGCCTCCTTTCCATATTCTTCATAGCGGGCGGGGGGGTCGTACTTTATGCACAGGGATACCGGCTTGACACCGGGAGCCTTACCGTCGGCAAAATCGGGGCAATCTATGTTCAAAGCGTTCCGCAGGACGCTTCTATTTTCCTCGACGGAAAACCGGTGCGAAACAAGGCCGGGCTTTTCAAATCCGGAACACTTGTGAGCCATCTTTTTCCCAAGCGCTACGAGCTCGAACTGCGAAAAGAGGGGTATCGTGACTGGAAACAGACGGTCGCCGTCGAGCCTTCACTCGTCACCGAGGCGAAACATGCAACGCTCATCCCGGAAGAGCCCGACCTAGTCCTCTTTGGACCGGTGAAGGATTTCTGGATCCTCGGCGACTCCATCCTTTTTAAGGACGACCAAAACCGCTTGGTCGTCCGCAATCAAGAACTCGCGGGGAGTGAAGTCGAGGGCTGGAGCGCGACATTCAACTCAGTACTCACGAAAAACCCGAATACGGGAAACTATTTCCTGACCGATCTATCCCGAGCCACGACCACTCATCTCGGGATACCGGGAAGAAAACCGCTGATTCCCGCGCGACTCCTTATCGGGAAAGGAGCTGGGTCGCTCCTTATGGGGTACAGCACCTCTTCGCTCTCTTTTTTCAATGCTCGGGCAAATACGTTCGTTCCATTTGCCACATCAACTCCGGGGAATACTATTGCGGACATCGCTCCGAATGAAACGTTCGTCGCCTGGACGGAATATGATTCAAAAAAGCGGTCATCCCGGATCATACTGCATAACATCCTCCTCGGAACGAGCCGCGAAATTTTCCGATCCGAATCTCCGTTCACGCTCACGAAATGGGCGGCTCCCGATGCATTGGGGATTGTGGACGCGAAGAAAGATCTCTTCCTCTATTCGCTTACCCGAAGCACCGTCCGGCATGTCGCGAGCGATGTGCGGGATTTCGAGCTTTCTCAGGACGGCACCATGGTCGCCACGTTGGGTTCTGCGGATCTTGAAATAATCTCCCTCGAACGGAAGGAAGATTACTGGCGCTTCCCGCTCCCGAAGCCGCAGCACATCGAGCGCATGGCGTGGTATCGGGACGGAAGGCATATATTCCTCGTGTATCCGAACGAGACGCGATTCTTGGACTTCAATGACGAGCTCTTGGAGCACTTCGATGTGATTGCCCCGACCAATAAGATCGCGTACGACAAAGAGCAAAACCGCTTCTATTACCTCAAAGACGGAACACTCGTGGCGCTTGACATGCCAAAGTAGGAGGGCTTTTTATCAATAGCAAAACGGCCGCGATGCTTCGCGGCCGCTCGCATTCCATTCCCCCTCTCCTCCCTATGCTTGCAAGTTAGCGCTTCGCCCACTGCGGGGCTCTCCTTGCTTTTTTGAGGCCGTATTTCTTCCGCTCCACCATGCGGGGATCGCGGGTCAGGAATCCCAGTTCGCGCATCCGATTCTTTAACTCTTCGTTCATGGACACCAGGGCTCGCGCAAGGCCGTGCCGGATTGCTTCCGCTTGCGCATTCACTCCGCCGCCTTTGACGTGAACGCTTACGTTCAGCTGATGCTCCATTTTAAGGGAAACGAGCGGCGAGAGCGCCGTTTCTCGCAAACGGGCGAGGCCGAAGTATTCCGCCGGCGCTTTTTCGTTCACGATGAATTTACCGCTCCCTTTTTCGATCCGAACCCGCGCTACTGCGGTTTTTCGGCGGCCTACCCCTTCGATGTAGCGCTCCCGTGATATGGTCTCTTGTTTTTCCATGTCGCTTTTCTTCATCGGATAGATTTACTTTTCCGATTCTACGAAAATCAGATTCTTCAGCCGCCTCGGGTTCAGCGCGTTCTTTGGAAGCATACGCCGCACTGCCTCCCGTACCACGCGCTGCGGATTTCTCCCGAACGCCTCCTTGAAGCTTAGGGACTTGAGATGCCCTATATATCCGGTGTGGCGATAGTACCGCTTTTCCTCGTATTTGTTCCCCGAAACAGTAATGGCACGACAGTTCGAAAGGAATACCCTGTCCGTCCCCGTTATGCGCGGCTCGTATGAGGCGCTCCTCTTGCCCTGTAAAATCGTTGCGATCTCGGACGCAACGCGCCCCAACCGCTTCCCCTTCGCGTCGATAAAGTAGTCCATGTTCATACGAATTCTATCCTCGCCATGCGGGCGGCATCGCGCTTCCTGCTCTTTCCGAGCTTTATGATCCGAAGGTATCCTCCGGAGCGCTCTTTGTAGCGCGGGCCGATCTCCTCTATCAGTCTGCCGGCAATCCGGCTGTCGTGGACGCGGGAAATAAGCAGACGCCGGTTGGCCAGCGTGCTGCGCTTCGCAATCGTGATGAGGCGCTCCACTTGCGGCCGGATCGCTTTTGCGCGAGCCTCCGTGGTTTTGATCGCTCCCACGCGGATCAGGTCATTCGCAAGGTTCCGGAGGAACGAACGCCTTCGAGGCGCGATGCGATGGAATTTTTTTCCCTTCTTCAAATGCCGCATGGAAAATGTTCGAACTGTTCGAGTTGTCCTAATTGTTCGAGCTGTTCTGAGCCCCCTTCAATGAACGCACGGAGAACATTAGAACATTTAGAACGTATTATTTCTTGGTTCTTCCTCGTTTCTTCGGCGCTTCTTCCGCTTTCACCGCTTCGAATTCCCGGACCTCCACCTCGTAGACTTTCTCGAAGTGGTCTTTCAGGATACTTGCGGCTTTCCGCAGCGCCGCTGAAGGACTTACCGTTCCGTCGGTCTCAACCTCGAGGCGAAGACGATTGTAGTCTGTCCGCCCTCCCACGCGCATGTTCTCTGCGGAGTAATTCACCTTCGTGACGGGCGAGAAGAAGGCATCGACCCCGATAAGGCCGATCGCAAGTTTTTCTGCATTTCGGGATTCGACCGCCGAATAACCGAGTCCTCGCTCGACCGTAACTTCGATCTCCAGCTCGGTACCCTTTGCGGTGATGGTCGCGAGAGCCTGCTCGGGATTGATGATCTCTATCTGGCTCGATGTCTGGATTGCCGCGCCCGTAACGATTCCTTCCCCTTTCGCTCCGAGAAGCAGGGTCTGCGGCTCATCCGTATGCATGCGGAAACGCAGCCGTTTGAAGTTGAGCGCCAACTCCACCAGATCTTCTTTGACGCCCGGAAGCGTCGAGAACTCATGAGAAGCTCCTTTAATCTTGATATACGTAACCGCTGCCCCGGGAAGCGAGGAAAGCAGGGCTCGCCGCATGGCATTCCCGACAGTAAGGCCGTACCCTGCATACAATCCTTCTATCTCGAAAATTCCTTTCGATGCCTCCTCCGAAACTGTCTTCACGCTGATTGTCGAGCTCAAGTGGGCGTATTCCATGGTAGTTCTGAAACTTAAATCCGGAGCATTATATGCCGTCTTTGCTTTAGATTCAAGATGTTCCGTATGGTATGTGAGATTTTTATTTACTGAACGATTCGACCAAAAGATTCACTTCGAAAGGCGGCGCGGTCCCCTCCGGCGGAGAGAGCACCTTGCCCTCAAGTTTATCCTTATCTATGGAAAGCCATGCCGGAGGATCGTACTTCTGAAGGGTCTCTTTGGCGTCCCGGAACGGGCCTCGGGCAATCGATTCGGGGCGTACGCGGATCACATCGTTCGTCCGCACAATATATCCCGGGGCGGTCACCTTCCTGCCGTTCACCGCAATGTGGCCGTCGCGGATAAGCTGCCGGGCCATTGCCCTGGAAACCGCTATCCCGAGCCGGAAAACCACATTGTCAAGCCGCCGCTCCAGAAGCGCAAGTAACCGTTCTGCGGTCGATCCTTTTTCCTTCGAAGCGATTTCGAAAACGCGACGCAGGCCGCGTTCGTTCAGCCCGTACATGATCTTGAATTTCTGCTTCTCCCGGATCTGCCGGCCGAAATCGGATAGCGCGCGGCGCCTCCCTCTCGGTCCGTGCACCCCCGGTCGATACGGCTTCCTCACCAGCGCGGACTTGGGCGACTGGCTCCGAGCGCCCTTAAGCCCGAGACGCTCACCCAACATTCGCTCTTTTTTTTCTTTGGGACCGTGGACCATATTTACACTCTCCTTACTTTCGGCGGACGCGGGCCGTTATGCGGGACAGAAGACACGTCCTTGAGCGACATGATATTGAACCCCTGGTTTATCAGGGAGCGCACCGCGGAGTCCCTTCCGCCGCCTATCCCCCTCACGAGCACATCCACATTCGTGAGCCCCACATCCTTGAGTTTCTCCGTGATTACGGAAATGATCTTCGAGGCCGCGAATGGGGTCGCTTTTTTGGGCCCCGAAAAACCGACGGATCCCGCCGAAGCCCACGTGAGCACATTCCCCTTCTCATCGGTCACCGTAACCACCGTGTTGTTATAGGAAGCGGTTACATACACCCTTCCGGAGGCGATCTTCGCTTTCCGAGAGGCAGCCCGAGCGGTCGAGGCTTTTGCGGCTTCATCCTTCGGCGCCTCTGTTTTTTGTTCCGCGATCTTCTTCTTTCCCATGGTTTATTTCAATTCCACTTTCCGTTTCCCGCTGCCTGCCGTTTTTCGGACGTTCCCTCGCACGGTCCGGGAATTCGTCCGGGTCCGCTGCCCGCGCACGGGCAATCTCCGCGCATGGCGTGAACCGCGATACGTCTGCAGGTCTTTCAACCGTTGGATATTCCGTTTCACGAACTGCCTCAACTCGCCTTCTACGCGATAGCCCTTCTCGATAAGCCCTTTAATTCTATTTATTTCTTCCGGCGTCAACTGCTGAATCTTCTTATTCGCGTCGATCTTCGCTCCCGCAAGAATGGTACGGCTCGCGGTCCTGCCGATTCCGTAAAAATAAGTGAGCGCAATCTCTGCGCGCTTATTATCCGGGATGTTTACGCCGAGCAGTCTCATGGTGATTATCCTTGTCGCTGTTTATGCTTCGGGGTCTTGCAAATAACGTACAAGCGTCCTTGCCGCTTTACGATCTTGCAGTTTTGACAGATTTTTTTTATTGAACTTCTGACTTTCATTTTAGAGTCTCCTTACTATCCTGCCCCTTCTCCCGTCGGGTCCCATTTCGAGAAGCACTTTGTCGCCCGCGAGCACGCGGATATGGTGCAGGCGCAGCCTGCCCGCGAGGTGGCCAAGCACCTTCTTCCCGTCGGCGAGCTCCACGCGGAACAGAAGACCCGCTAGGGCTTCGGTAACAATGCCCTCCTGCCGCGGAGCGGTTTGCTTAGGCTGTTCTTCCATGCGGTCGCTCAAAGACGTTCCACTATCGAGTGGCGCGCGCGAGGCTCTACGCTTCTATTCATTGGGCAAGAAAATAAGTGCCGCAGATCCATATCGAGGTGGAATTCCGCAGCCCCAGAATTATATGCAAAAATGCCGCTCATTGTCAATCCACCCTCATATGTACCCGTTCGCTCCGGGACGGGATGCGAGAGAGCCAAAACGGCTGAAGGTACACCTTGCCGTCGGCAACCCCGGGAAGCGCAAGGATTAGGGCGCGAACGGTTCCGACTTTTTCGCCAAGTATTTTTGCCCGGAATTCTTCGGCTCCGAATTGCGCCGTGAGCACTCCTTGGGCCTTGACCGTAAAAGTAAGCTCACCGCTCGCAAAATTGCTCCGTGCGCTTTCATATGCGAGGGAAAGGTTCTGAAATTTAGTCTCGGGATGCTCGCGCCCCGCGATTTCGCCCAAAAGCGACCGGATGTCCGATTCTCGGAATGCAAGCGCTCTGAGCTGCGCCTCCCCGAACACGGTAAAATTCCCCTGCTCATCCGTTTCTTTCTTCACGATAAGCCGCGTGATCGAGATGTCGACGGCATCCTCCGGGACCACGAATCCTTCCGGCCGTACAGTCAAAAAGTTCGAGCGAAGCCCCGTTCTTAGTATCTCTTCGGTCCGTTCGGTCGCCGCCTTGATGTCCGCTTCGGTCGGCACCGCTCGTTCCCCGATGAAGCCTCCGCGAGCGGCCTCCTTCAGCGCCCCATAGAATCCATCGTACCGCGCGGTACCCTTGAATCCCGGGATGGTGAATCGCGTCTCTGCCGGAAGATTATATTCTGCTCCCGGTTTATCCGCCGTCACATTCGCCTCCACGCTCGAAGGCGTGATCTTCCCGCCCGAGACTTTCGCTCCGGGAATTTCGATCTGCGTATCGAGCCGGAACGTTTTCCCCTGCGTGTCCGTGAACCGCGTACCGGAAACGAGCGTCTGGGGCGAGGAACTGAATGCGTTCCAGACAACCATTCTCCCCGTTGCCCTTTCCTCCGCCTTCGCCTTGGATGACGCAGGAAAAAGCTGTGTAAAGTTCTTACTGTCCTTAAAAAGTTCCGCCGGAAGCGCATTCCGGTCTGTATCGATCTTCCCCAGCGACTTGCGTGCGACGAGTGCTTTTTCGTATCCCCATTGCACTTTCTTGAAATTCACGACGATAGTCGCTCGAGAGAATATCGCCGACACAGCCCATGTTCCCGCCACTAAAAGAAGAGCGACGAATGCCATCCCTGCGAGCACGTTTCGCTTTCTCCGCTTCGCCTTGCGCGCTTCGCTTCGCGCCGCTTCCTCAGGTTCTCCCCAGTCCACCCGGAGTCCCCGCGGGGGGACGGGAGCGAACGACTCCGCAGGCGGCTTCTCTCCCTCGTCATCTCGAGCAATCACGCTCGGTTCGGGCGTCGTTGCGACGCTTGCCCTTGGTCCGCCTTTTCCCTTGGTTTCTATCTGAGGAACGGGCACGCGCTTGGGAACGGCGGCCGTTTTCCCCCCCGGCACGATATCGGAAAAGGCGCGAACGCCTTTGCTGCTCCAAAGCGGGTGGTCCGCGGCGATCCCCGCGGATCGCGCGGCTTGAAGGATGCCTTCATCCACCGATTCAATCCTAACCTGCTTTTCAAGCGCAATAATTTCTCTTTTGATTAAATTGAAGTTCGTCGGGTCTTTCTGGAACACGGACTGCCGCGGAATGACGAGCGTAAGTTCCGCGTCCTCCGCTTCCACCATTTTCCCGACGACGGAAGCCAGCGTGTCGTTCTTGGTGATTAAAATGCGTTTCATGGGTTACCGCTTTGCGATCGGGATTTAGAGGGAACGGAAAATAACTTATTCCTGATAGCTAAGTCCTAACGGCTAATTCTATCACGCCGGCGAACCCAGCCACTGCAGGTACCTGCGCAGCCAGCGGTTCATCGGAGTGTCGCTTCGGTCCGCATAGCACTCGAGAAAAGGGTTCAGCCATGCGAACGTGCGGCGCGGGTCTCGGGAATGCGCGGTCCGAAAGCCGAATTTTTCAAGGATGGCCTCCATGGGCATTTCACACAACACGAAATTCCTTCGCCGATGAGGGAGACGAAACGGGAGTGAAATGGGCGACTGCAGATAGAGATTCCCTTTGAATTTGGCCGCGTCGAGTTCGAGTAAAAGGGCTTGAAACACCGGCTCCAGAAGTTTTTTCATATGCTGCGCGGTCCTCGGGGCAAGTCTTCCATCAGAATAGGATCGATAGATTTCGTTCGCCACAGCATCGGAAACCCCCAGCGCCTCTTTTAGAACCAGGAAGAATGAATCGAGCCGCCACGAGAGGATGCCCGTAGTGATCGGCCGATATTGCGAGTGCTGGGGCATGGCGGCGAACCGTGAACCGTTCATCCCCAGCCTGATCGACGCGAATGGCGGCTGGTCCAGACGCTCGATAACAAATAAATCCGCGCGGCCCGTTTCTGTCAAAAATATCCGCCCGCTCCCGGGAAAGGCCTGCTTCACAACCTCCAGTGTCCCCCTTGTCGTAAAGATAAATTCGAGGACTGCGTCAATGCGTTTTGCCCGGAACCCGAGCGGGTTCGCCACGCGGTGGCCATCGACGCCAAAACGCCCTGTCCGGCTTCTGGCGAGCACCACGTCCAGGTCATCGACCCCCAGGCGGCCGCTTGCTTCATCGCGGTACTGATTGAATATCTTCCCGACGCTCTGCGACAGGAAGTTCTCAAGCTCGATCTCGGCGAGGGGCCCGGCGCCTCCCTCGCGGGAGAGCTGGATAGGCACGTTTACGGTTGTCGCGAGCGCCGGGTCGATGCATACCACAATATGCGCTCCTCCTTTTAACGCGTCGAATCGTCTCGCGTGAGCCGACTGCCTTTCGCCCAGCACCGCGATCTCTTTGTCGTCGCTTAACCCGAGGAGCGTACTTCGCGTTCCCGACGGAGAAATTTCAAAAACCTCAAAACGCTCCTTCCATTTTCGAAAGCTGAAGCGCGCCACGCCCTTATTGTACCACGCTACTCGGCGAGAACGCCGCGGATGCGCCTGATGCCGGCCGAAACCGCTTCCTCTTTTGCGATCCTGAAGTTTCCGATCTCTCCCGTGCGTCCGACATGGGGTCCGCCGCAGAATTCGATGGAAAACGCTTCGCCGAATTTCTGGTTTCCTTGCGTCGCGCCCTTCGGTCCGATCGAATAGACCGAAACCCGCTCCGGGTACTTCTGCCCGAACTCATGCTCCGCGCCGAGCCGCTCCGCTTCTTCGCGCGCCATCTCGCTCCGGACGACGGGCAAGTCCTCGGCTATCTTTTCGTTCACGATACTTTCGACTTCTTTCTTCTGCTTGTCCGCAAGCTTTTCGCCGTAGAGGAAATCGAGCCGCAAGCGCTCGCTCGTGATGTTCGACCCGCGCTGCTTCACGGCAGGCCCGAGCACGACCTGGAGGGCCTTAAGCAATAAGTGATGCGCGGTGTGAAGCCGGATGGTATTTTCAGATTCGTCCGCAAGGCCGCCCTTGAACATGCCGGCGGAAGAGGTACGGGAAAGTACTTGGTGCTTGCGTAGTTCTTCCTCGAACCCCTTTTTGTCTACCCCTATATTTCTCTCTCGCGCCAGTTCCTCGACGAGTTCAAGGGGAAATCCATAAGTCTGGTGCAGGTCAAAAACGACTTTACCTGGAAGGAATTCCGCTGATATCTTTTCGAATTCGCGCATACCTCGGACAAGGGTCTTCTGGAATCGCTCGCGCTCTCCCCACATCGCGTTCAGAATTTCGTTCCGTCCGGCGCCAAGCTCCGGGTACGAGTTGCCGTATTCGAGAATGACTAGTTTCATCACTTCCTCAAGCACGTCGGGCCGGAGCGAATGTATATGCATGTAGATAAATACGCGCCGAAGCAGACGCCGCAATATATATCCGGTTTCTTTGTTCGAGGGACGCACTCCGTCCGATAAAAGGAACGTAGAGGCGCGAGCGTGATCGGCAATGATCCTCTTCCTTTCAACCGGGAGGATTTCCGGCATATATTTCATGATCGGCTTAAATACGTCGATCCCGAACACGTCGGGGTTGTCATTCGCCGCCGCGGTGATGCGCTCAAGCCCCCCGCCGAAATCCACGTTGCGCTGGGCTAATTTTTCAAATGCCGCCTGCCCTGAGCTTGTCGAAGGGTCCCTCTTCTTGTATTCCATAAAAACCGAATTGCCGATCTCTAAAAAACGGCCGCAATCACAGTTCGGATGGCAACTTTCTCCGAATTGCTTATCATGCGCAACCTGGGTGAATTCATAAAAAACCTCGGAATCCGGTCCGCCAGGTTCGCCTGCCGGCATGTTTTTCGGCTCACCCGAACGGCTCCACCAGTTCTTTTCTGCCCCATAGAATCGGATCCTCCTCTCCGGAATTCCAAGTTTTACCCAAATCCCCGCAGATTCACTGTCCTTTGGAAGACCGAATCCCTCGTCTCCCGCGAAACAGGTAACCCAGAGTTTCTCTTTGGGGATCCCGATCTCTTTCGTAAGGAATTCGAAAAACCACGGCAACTGCGCTTCCTTCCAATAGTCGCCGAGCGACCAATTGCCGAGCATTTCGAAAAAGGTGGTATGCCGATTGTCGCCCACTGCTTCGATATCCTCCGCGCGGAAGCATTTCTCTGAATTCGCGAGGCGCTTCCCCATCGGATGCGGCTCGCCCAAAAGATACGGAATGAGCGGCTGCATGCCGCTGCCGGTGAAAAGCGTCGTGGGATCGTTCTCCGGCACCAAGGAGGCGGAGGGAATTATTATATGCCCGCGTTTCTCGAAAAACTCCAGAAACTTTTTGCGAATCTCTCCGGACGTCATGCTCATATCCCACTCACAATACGAAAATGGGGCACTCTCTTCAAGTTATAGAAATACGTTCGGCCCCGGGGTCGCGCGCGTTGCGCAACCCGCGGGGCCGATGCTGATAAGTGCCGAACTAACGCCGCTACCCCACCGCCACCGCCCGTGAAGCCCATTCGGGTGACGCAGGCGGAGAAGGCACATCACGCCGACCCGCTCTGCCCCGCTATCGCCCAGCAGGCACGGGTTGAATGGACTGCGGTCATCGAGGCCACGATCGGGGCGGACGGACAAGTGAAGAATGCGCACATCATCCGGTCGGTGCCGTTCTTGGACCTTGCGGCGCTCACTGCGGTGCGAGAGTGGCGCTTCACTCCCACGCACGTGAATGGCGCGTCGGTCCCGGTGATCCTCACCGTGACAGCCACCTTCACGCTCCGGTAGCCGCTATGCCGCCGGAACTACGCATACGGCCCGTTCCTCTCTTCGAGGAACGGGCCCTTCATATATCTCCCGCCGAGGTCGGATCAGATGAGGTCCTCGAAGCCCTCGAGCGCCTTCGCTTTATGGTGTTCGCGGATCTTCTCCAACGCCTTCGCCTCGATCTGCCGGATGCGCTCGCGCGTCACGCCGGAAACCTTGCCCACTTCCTCCAGGGTGTGCGTCACGCCGTCCTCGAGCCCGAACCGCATCGTGAGGATCTTCCGTTCCCGCTCGGTCAGATCCACCATGATTTCCTTGATCAAATCCCTCAAAAGAGCGCGCGCGGCGAGCTGGGCAGGCGTAGTGCTCTTCTCATCCGGGATGAAATCGGAAAGCGTGGAGTCCTCGTCGTCGCCCACCGGCGCTTCGATCGAGAGCACTTCCTGCGAGATCTTCTGAATGTGGCGCACCTTCTCCACTTCGATCCCCATTTCCGCCGCAAGTTCCTCCGGGAGCGGATCGCGCCCGAGCTCTTGGATCATCTGCCGGCGCGTTTGCGCATATTTTGAGATCGTCTCCACCATGTGCACCGGGATGCGGATCGTGCGCGACTGGTCCGCCAAGGCGCGGGTGATCGCCTGGCGGATCCACCATGTGGCGTACGTCGAGAACTTGAATCCCTTTCGATAATCGAATTTCTCCACCGCGCGTGAAAGCCCTATGTTCCCTTCCTGGATCAAGTCGAGGATGCTCAAATTCGGCGAGCGGTTCGCGTAACGCTTCGCGATCGAGACCACGAGCCGGAGATTGGACTTCATGAGTTTTTGCCGCGCTTCTTCGTCGCCCTGCTCCAGGCGCTTCGCAAGTTCACGCTCCTCCTGCTTGTTCAAAAGCGGCGTTTTCCCGATCTCTTTCAAATACACCTGCACCGCATCGGGCGTCCCGCGCACATCGGAATCAAACGCGTGTTTTAGTTCCGCCGCTTCGTGCTCTTCTTTGCTCCCGACCTCAATGAGACCGCTCGTTTCAAGCACTTTAATATTCGCCTTCTCCAGCCGGTCATAAATCTCCTCGAGGAACGGAAGATTCTTCTCGATATTCGGGAAGTAATAGAGGATCTCGTTGTCGGTGACGAATCCGCGGGGCCTTCCCCGATCGATAAGCTCCTGAAGCGCAGCCTGATCGACCGCGGGCGCTTCGCGTTTCGCAGCTGGTTTTCCTCCGGATTTCGCGTGGCGCAAAGACCGCCGCGGATGCGTTGCCGCGCGACTCTTAAATCCGCGTGGCGCTTTTTTCTTCGGGCGCGCCTTCACCCGCTTTCTCGCCATAAAGTTCTGGATCGGTTTAGTTAGAACACCGGCAGCTGCTGGAATTCTTTAAGAACCATGCGGAGCGCCTCCTCATCCCCGATTTTCTCGGCTTCCCGGACCCGGGATGTGAGATCCCTGCGTCGCTCCTTGAAATATTCCCTTGCAAGCTGCTCTTTCATCTCCTCCGCGTCGTGCTCGACGAATTCCTCGGACCGGAGAAGGATAAGATGAAGCCGCTCATCGAGCAATGCGTCTTCCGCTCGGCGCTCTCCGCGCTTTAGGATCGCAAGAATTTGCTGATAGAGAGGCGCCAATTGCGCGGCGCAATCTTCAAGAACGGCAAAACTGTTCTTCGTTGAGGCGTACGAGAGAAGGCGCTCGCTTAGAAGCTCCCACCGAGAGAACTTTTCCGGACCCTCGGGCTCCGGTTGGCCGGTGTCGTGTTGCGCCGCAACGGGAAGCTGTTCCGCTTCTTCAATGAGCGCCCGCTCGTCTATCGCCGTGCGTTTCGCGAGCTCCTTCATCCAATAATCACGCGCTACTGCGCTCGCCGTATTCCGTATCTTTCGGAGTACCCCGCGGAGCTTGCGAAGAGACTCCCGACTATACCTCTTTTTGTCAAAACCGCCAAGATACTTTTCGAAATAGAATTCCATTGCCGGCCGCGCCTCGCGGACGGATTGCATGAACGCATGAGGGTCCCTTACTGCGGCCTCCGCGGGATCCTTATCCTCGAACACCACGACCCTCACCGCAAAGTCATTCGATTCGGCGAGATCGATGGCTCGTTCGCCCGCTTCCCGCCCGGCTTCATCGTTGTCGAAACTGATGACCAATTCGTCGGTAAGCCGCCGGAGCACCCGCAGGTGATCCGCGGTCAAAGCAGTACCGGAGCTCGCCACCGCGTTCCTTGCGCCGACCTGCCAGCTCATCAGAAAGTCCATCTGCCCTTCGACGACAAATGCCTTTCCGGATTCGCGGATATGATTCTTGGTTTTCCAATATCCGTAAAGAAGTTTGGACTTCGAAAAAATGGGGGATTCCGAACTGTTTACGTACTTCGCAACATCTTCCCGTTCGAACTGGGGCAACACTCGCCCGGTGAACCCAACTGTTTTCCCGAAGTGGTTGTGGATCGGGAACATAACTCTCCCGCGGAATCGATCGAACCGCATGCCGCGATCGGTCTTAATTGAAAGCCCGGCGCGAAGAATATCGTCCGGCGCGTATCCTTGATTCACCAGGTGCAGGAAAAGCGCTTCGGGCTGATTCGGCGCAAATCCCACTTCGAATTCCCGGATCGTCTCGGCATGCAATCCCCGTTTCTTCAAATATTCCTGCGCGGCGGCGGAGTCCTGAAGCTGCGCCGTAAAGAATCGCTTCGCGGCATCGTTTATCTCATAAAGAAGTCCGGCGAATTTGTGCTCCGCGGGATTGATACGCCGCAGTTCGACGCCGGTCCGCTCCGCAAGTATCCTGAGCGCCTCCCCGAACTCGACATTTTCATATCGCATCAGGAACCCGAAAATATCGCCGCCCGATGCGCACCCGAAACAATGCCACGACTGGCGTTCCGAGGAAATCATGAACGACGGAGTCTTCTCGCGATGGAAGGGGCAGAGCGCTTTGAAATTTCTCCCCGCAGGCGTGAGTTCCAAATACCCGCGGAGGAATTCGACGATATCAAGCCGTTCCTTGATGAGTTCGGAGGGAGAGGGCATGGGAATATGCTGATTCTAGATAAAAGAAGGGGGTGGGGCAAGTAAGGAAAAATCTGACAACTTCTGGATAATTGGTATAATGCAGTCCATGTCGATTCTCCGAACCGAAAACCTGTCGGTTACTTTGGATGGCCGAGCAGTGCTCCGCGAGGTGAATTTTGAGCTTGGACAGGGCGATCACCTTGCCGTAATCGGACCGAACGGCTCCGGGAAAACGGTCCTTTTAAAGGCCCTGCTCGGGCTCATTCCTCATTCGGGAAACATCGTATGGCAAAAAGACGCGCGGCTGGGCTATGTTCCCCAAAAGATTGAAGCGGATCGTCATCTTCCTCTCAATAGCCGTAATCTCTTGGAGGCGAAAGCGGCATTTCTGAATCTTCAGGAGGAGGAAACGAATGAGGTGATACGCACGGTCGGCCTTCCCGGCACGCTTCTCGAAACTCCCGTCGGCCATCTCTCCGGCGGAGAATTTCAAAAGCTGCTCATTGCCTTCGCGCTCCTCGGCAAGCCGAATGTGCTCCTCCTGGACGAACCCACGGCGAGCATCGACAAGCCGGGAGAGGAGCGTTCCTATGAACTCATCCACCGCATGCAGGAAACATACGGGGTAACGGTCGTACTCGTATCGCACGATCTAAGCCTGGTCTATCGGTATGCCACGAACGTGCTATGCCTCAACCAGACCGGCGTGTGCTTTGGCGCTCCGGAAGCGGCGCTTACTCCCGAAGTGCTTCAAAAACTATACGGTCCGGCGAAACTGTATCACACCGTTCACGATCATGGACATAAATGAAATTTTGAACCTCTCGCTCCTCGTCATGGGGGCCGCGGCGGCGGGATTCGTCGGGGCGTTCGCGCTCATGAAGCGGATGGTTCTGGCCGGAGACGTGATGTCTCATATTGCCATTCCGGGTTTGGGTATCGCCGCGATCATCCGAATAAATCCACTTATAGGAGGCGGATTGGCCCTCCTCCTCGGCATCCTCCTTATTTGGCAGCTTCAAAAGAAAACTGACCTTTCCGCCGAGGCGGCGATCGGCGTATTATTCGCAACTTCGGTGGCCCTTGGGGCGCTCCTCATTAATTCGAGCGAAGAACTGATTGACGCGCTTTTTGGCGGATTCGGCGACGCCACCCCGTGGGAATTCGTGCTCGGCACGGGCGCAAGCGTAGTGATTATGGGGATCATTTGGGCAATGCGCCACACGCTCATCCTTTCGCTTTTCTCGCCGGAGCTCGCCGAAGCGACGGGGGTGAACGTCCACCGCGCTAATCTGTGGTTCCTGCTTTGTTTCGGCCTCGCGATCCTCGTGAGCTTGCGATTTTTGGGAGCGCTCCTCGTGGGTTCGCTTATCATCATTCCGGCGGCTGCCGCCCGTCAGCTCACGCACACGCTGGGAAAGTTTTTAATTGCGTCCGTCTGCGTTTCTGTCCTGGCGGTCCTTGTTGGATTCGGGATCTCCGGTTGGCGCGGGCTGGATTTCGGCCCCACGGCGGTCGTGACCGCCGCGGTATTCTTCGCGGCAAGCTTGCTTCGGCCCCAAAAATAAACCAGAGCGGCTGTTGCTCGAACATCGCGGCGTGCGCTCCGATCGCCCGAACGCACGCGCGCTGATTTTCTGAATCCATCGCTGCGCAAATACCCCGAACCGGTTCCGCGGCGCCAAAATGCCCGAGAAGGAAGCCCTGCCTGCAGGCCTGTCCGCGGCAGGCAGGGGCGCGTTGGCTGCTCTGCAAAAAGTGCTATCATAAAGCTGTGATACCTGCTTTGCATTCAAGAAACTTTGCTCTCACCGCGCTTTTTTCCTTTCCGGGCATGGGTATTTTTTGTCTACGGAATACAACCGCAAATCTACAATCCGGTTATTGGCTGGCGAAGGTTCGCGCGTTTCGTGATGTGCGATGAAGGCGCGGATCATATCGCTGGTTTTTCGCCGTTAACCAACCGAATTTAAACGCATGGAACGCGACGGCATTCAAAAAGAACACAACGCAAAGCCCCCAACAAAAAATAATCTTGCGGTGCCGGTGGCGATCGTGATCGCCGGTGCGCTCATTGCCGGAGCCGTTTACTTTTCCTTGGGCAAAAACGCCGCCGCACCGACTGTCGCGGGCAACAATGCGGCGGCGAACCGACCTGTTCCGCAAGGAGACGCCGGATCGCTTGACAAGATGGCGGCGATCTCGGCCAGCGATCACATTCGTGGCAATCCAGATGCGCCGGTCAAAATTGTTGAGTACTCGGACACCGAGTGTCCATTCTGCAAACGTTTTCACGACACGATGAGACGGGTAATGGATGAATACGGCAAGAACGGAAAGGTGGCGTGGGTCTACCGCCATTTTCCATTAACTCAATTGCACTCTAAAGCTACCAAAGAAGCGGAAGCAACGGAGTGCGCGAATGAGCTCGGCGGAAATGAGGCGTTTTGGAAATACACCGATCGTTTCTTTGAACTTACTCCGTCAAACAATCAAACGGATATTGATACCGTGTTGCCGCAAATCGCGCGGGAAATCGGACTTGACGAAGCGAAATTTAGCTCATGTCTCACAAGCAAGAAATATGACAAACATATTCAGGACGACCTTAATGACGCAACCGCGACCGGAGGCAACGGCACGCCGTGGAGTATTGTTGTAACGGCAAGCGGCAAGAAATATCCGCTCTCCGGCGCGCAACCCTATGAAGCAGTCAGGCAGCTTATAGAACTTGCGCTTCAGGAAAAATAATCCATGGTGAGTGAAATCGAACCATGAAAGAAAGTCTTAAAAATCTACAAATGGCATTTAGCGAAGTGTTTGCCAACACTTCGTATATTGCGCTTGCGAGCGCGCTTGCGGTTGTTGTATTCCTCTTTGCGGTCTGGCTCCCGAACTTCGGCCTCATTGGTGAAGTGTTTCGCACTTCAAGCGCGCCGCTTGCGGCGAAGCTCAAAGTTGCAATAAGCTTGCTCGGCGGCATTGGCACGAATTTTAGTTTTCTTTCCGCCGGATACACCATTGCGATTGCCGTACTTTTTGGAGTGCACATCGCAATGGTTACCTACTTCTTGAAACGCACCCGCCTGCGCGCCTCCTTCGCCGAAATGGCTACGAAGGCCGAGCAAGGCTCCCGCCTGCCGGACCTGCCTGACCGGCAGGCGGGCGGGCAGGCGCGGGCCCGTCTTGCGCGGCAAGACATAGCCTCGGGGTTTGGCGGTGCCGCAAGCGGTGTGCTTGGTATCGGTTGTGCCGCCTGCGGTTCTTTTATCTTGAGCACAACAATCTCGTCTCTTGGCGCCGCAAGCGCGATCGCCATTCTGCCCCTTCGGGGCGGAGAATTTGGGATATTAAGCGTTGTACTTCTTCTCGTTTCTCTTGTACTCATCAGCAAGAAAATAGCGGCACCGCTTATTTGTAAACCTTCTTAACAACTATGAACCCCGTTAGAAGTTCAACAAAGAATCAAAACGGGGAAGGCTGCATATATATGCCTCATATAGCATTAATCGCAAAAAACAATAGCCATGAAAACTTCTAACGGGGTGAATAAACAAACTATATTCGCACTTCTCATCGTTCTACTCTTTGTCGGTGGGGCAGTTTTTCTCGGCGGCTCACAAAAACAAGGAACGAAAACAAACATCGGTCATGTGAATGAAGCACTCGCCGCAAAGTTCGAGGAACTTTCCAAAAACGGCAACTCGTCCTGTTCCGGCGGGTTCAAGAATTCAATAGCCGCCATGTCGGACGACGCGCAGCTCAAGGGTTCGTGTTGCAGTCCGATGAGCATTCATCGGTATACCGAACAAGTTGAGGGGTTAGAAAAATTTAAATCAGAGCCGAGCCAAAACATCGCCGAAATTCCCGATGATCCATACGATGTTGACGCACGACTGGCTAAGCGGCTCATATTGTATTACGACCTCGAACTTACGCCGGAAGAACAACGCTCATACGACTACGCCATGCTCAATTCAAATGAAAAGGGGCCTTGCTGTTGCAAATGTTGGCGATGGTATGTCTATGGCGGCTTGGCGAAGTTTCTTATTCAAAATCACGACTTCACCGGCGAGCAGATAACAGAACTGTGGAATCTTTCTGACGGATGTGGTGGAGATGAAGAACATAAACATTAATCCTTCGGCAGGCTCAGGATTATGGTGATCTTGTC
>CAYJWW010000011.1:0-22372 GCA_964374065.1 uncultured Candidatus Saccharibacteria bacterium
GCCGGATACGCGCTCCTAAAATTCGAGAGAAGCGCTCCGCGCTTCTCGGGCTCTATGTTCGGAAGCCGGAAAAGAAAACTGCCGTTCGAAGAATCGTATGTGATGTGAGCGTCGGCGTCGGGGAGCAGTTTCCCGATTTCGGCGTATAACGCCTCTGTTGCCGGGCGCTGACCTCCGAATTGGACGCGCCAGAGCGCCCCCCCCTGAAAATCAATGCCTTCGCGAAGCCCGAATATCCCAATCGCCGCGATCGACACCGCCATGAGTACGCCGGAGATAGTGAGAAATATATTTTTGCGGCCGATGATGTTCCACATAGGATCAGCGATGTTTCAAAAACGTAAAGAGCAGAAGCCGAGTGGTGGTAATCGCGGAGAACATGCTGATAAGAGTTCCGATCAAAAGCGTGAGCGCGAATCCCTTGACGAAGCTTGAAGTGAATGAATAGAGGATGATTGCGGTAATTATCGTCGACATGTTGGAGTCCCGTATCGATGGCCATGCGCGGCGGAATCCTTCCTCGATGGCCATGGCGCGGGAGATTCCCTTCTTTGTCTCCTCTTTCATTCGTTCGAATATCAGGATGTTCGCATCAACCGCCATACCGATGGTGATGATGAACCCCGCAAATCCCGCAAGGGTAAGCGTTATGGGAACCAGTTTGAAGATCGAAAGCGTGAGGACGATATAAATGAGCAGCGCCACGGACGCAAATGCGCCATATAACCGGTAGTAAATAAGCATGAAAAGCATGACGAGCAGGGTTCCGATGACGCCCGCAAAAACGGCGCGACGGAGGGAATCGGCGCCCAGAGTCGGACTCACGGTGAGCCGGTCGACGACCGAGACGGGTGCGGGCAGGGCGCCGGCATTGAAGCGCGACACGAGGTCTTTTGCCTGGTCGGTGGTGAATTTTCCGGTGATTACCGCCTCGCCGCCGGAAATTTTCCCGTTTACGGTCGCGATCTCGATCGGTACGTCATCCAAAAAAATCGCAAGCGATTTACCGACGTTCTTTTCGGTGAGTTTCTCAAAGCGCATAGCTCCCTCGCTGGTAAACGAGAACGATACTTGCGGAGCTCTCGTAGTGGGGTCAAAATCGAGCCGGGCGCCGGTGATAAAGCGTCCGGTTACATCCGTTGCGGCAAAGTCGGTCGTGGTGCCGTTCTGGATCACCTCTCGGAAATCCAAGCGCGGCGTATCCCCAATAATCTTGATCGCCTCATCGACATCATGGATGCCCGCAAGCTGAACAATGAGCTGGGGTTGCCCGGCGGCTTTCGCGATGAAGACCTGCGGTTCGCTCACGCCATAGAGATTCACCCTGCGTTCGATGACATCCCTCAGGCCGTCAAGGACCGATGTCCAATCTCCTTCTTTGACTTGTGAAAGATCGACATTGAAGACAAGGTGGCTGCCTCCCACAAGGTCGAGCCCGAGGCGCCACGGGCGGAACTTCTCGCCAAGAAACTTCGGCGATACGAAGAAGCCCCCAAGAACAGAAGCAAGAACGATAAGAGATAAAAAAAGTCCGGGATAACGGCGCATCGGAAGATAGAGTATCAGAATCGAAGCAATAAGTCCAGTTACGGAGGAATGCATCAGCCGACCCGTTCTGCGGATCGGCTGTGTCGTGATGTGGCGCGTCAGCGCCGGTAGAGTAGCGCAAGATCGTCCGCATACTCGGCGAGTTCATCGCCGCGGGGTAGCGGGTGCTCGATCCTAGTGCGGGGGCCGCAATCAACCCCGACCGCTCCGCAGCCGCCCGAGAGCCGCGAACAACAAAGCCCCCACTGGAAGGTAAGCACGAGCGTTTTGCCGCACGCGGGGCATGTAACCTCCGGGAATTCGATCCCGAACTGCTTGAGCGTCATTTCTTCGAGGTCCGCGGCGGTGAACGCTTTCCCGTCGAGTTTCCGGAGCGCAAGCTCTTTCGTGAGCAGGTCCCGCAGATTCCGCGCGCCGATTTCCGTGAGCGTGCCCTGAAGCAGGGCGGCGATCAAAATTTCTCGTTTGTTCGTGCCTGGGACGGCGGGATGCGCGGGCGCCCCGGTTCCGCCTTTTGGATCCGTGAGGGACATAGGTCCTCCTTGGGACGGTCTTTATGACACTCGGGAAAAACGGTCAGTAAGGCTGGCGCTGACGGTGATGATACACGGAAAAAAAGATGCGAGTCAACGGAATAGTCCCCCGGGGAGGATTCGAACCTCCGACCAGCTGCTTAAAAGGCAGTTGCTCTACCGGGCTGAGCTACCGGGGGTTATCCCGCATATGGTAATCCAGAAGTTCATAAAAATAAAGACGTTTCGATACCTGACGCGTCGGAGCGCCAGCGATTAAAAGATGCACGCGCCCCCGCGAAGCCGCCGAGGAAACTGGCGCGATGCGCTCGGGAAATGACAATCTCGAATCAGCCTACCGCACCCGTTATTCCTCGATTCCTTCAAGCAGTTTCTGCTTCTTCGCGTCAAGCTTTTTGGGCGCTTTAATAATGAAGTCCGCGAGGAGGTCCCCCCTGCCGTAACTCCCGAAGCGCGGCATGCCTTCGCCTGGAATGCGCAGCTTCTCCTTGAGATTGAAGTGCGCGGGTATCTCGATTTTTAGCTTCCCGCCGCTTATGGTCGGTATCTCTATCTTTCTTCCGAGGAGCAGGTCGAACACGCCCACCTCCTTTTTCACCGTGAGATCCTCCCCGTGCCGCGTAAACACCGCGTGCGGCTTCACCTTCACCCGCACGTAAAGATCGCCCGCGGCGGTGCCCCTCTCTCCGGCCTCGCCGCCGTTTTTTACCTTTATGATCTGGTCGTCCTCGATACCCGGCAGGATATCAATACTTACCCGTCGCTCGCCGTTCACTCTGCCGGTCCCTGCGCAGGTTGCACAGATCTTGTTCGGTATTTTCCCCATGCCTCGGCACTGCGCACATGTCACGATCTGCGCGAAACTTCCGAAGAATGTTTGTCGCTGTTCCTTCACCTCGCCGCGGCCGTTGCATGCGGTGCACATCGCGGATCCCGCTTTCGCGTCCCCGCCTTCTCCCTTGCACGTTTCACAGCGGATCGCGACCGTATATTTGATTTCTGCGGTGATGCCTCGGAATGCAGCTTCGAGTTCAATTTCCTTCGTTATTTCAACATCAGACCCTCGCTGATAGGTTTGACGGCGAGGCCGTACGCCAAGGCCTTCGAAGAAAGTGTCGAACACTTCTCCCAGGTCCCCGAGGTCGGAATAGTTCTCGGGATTGAAGCCGCTGACATCCCAGCTCCAATGCGCGTGCGGCTCCTTCCCCTGCCCTCCGGGCCAGCCATGGGCGCCCCCGAAAGGCTCAGAGGTTCCGAAGCGGTCGTAACGGGCCCGCTTTTCCCGGTCGCTTAATATCTGATACGCCTCATTTATCTCCTTGAACTTTTTCTCATCGCCATGAGCCTTGTCCGGATGGAATTGATGCGCCAGCTTTCGATAGGCCTTCTTGATTTCATCTTCTGAGGCAACCTTCGAAACTCCCAGTATTTTATAATAGTCCTTATTCATGAGTGACGAATTCTATATCCTTTGACTCGAACTTTCAACGTACGCTCTTTTTACCAATACTCCAATACTTCCTTCGTTCTGCTTTCGCCGACGATACGCAGCAAATTCATGGCAAGGAGGAGCTGATAGACAAGGAAACCGACGGCGGATATCGCGAATGTAAATAAGAAACCGAGTCCTTTGAGCGCTCCGAGTGCGATGACTGCCCAGACCAGCGTGAATGTCGATCCGAGGCTTTTCTTCCAGCCGCTTAAGAGATTCGAAAGATATCCGTACGTAATCGTCTCAAGACTTTCGCTGGGACGAATATTTTCACCGAGCGCGCCTTGAATCGTTGCAAAGGTCTGATCGGCGAATGTTGACACCATCCGCTCCTTGGCCGGGGGCAGGAGCGCGCGGAAGCCCGGGTCCGATCCGAGCTGGACCTGTGCGATGCTGCGAGCAAAGCCTTGGACCGTCGATCGGAAGTCTATATCGGGATATATGCGGGCCGCGCCGCTCAGTGTCCACTCATAAAATCCCTTATACGCTTCAGGAGTGAGCGGGGAGTCTTCAGCGTTCCATGCGGGGATATGGACAATAAGCCAGAAGACGATGAGTGCGGTGACCATTTTATTGAGCGCAAGCCGGGTCGTGCGTACGAAGCGGAATTCAAGCGATCCATTGAGCTCCCACCGTGCGAGCAATTCTCCCCACATGAAGAACCCGTATACAAGCAATATGCCGAGGATGAGCAATTTCGACGGCAACGCAAGAGAAAAGAAAGAAAATAACGCGATCGTCTGCAGTAGGACCACAAGGGCGCGGCGGCCGGAATTTTTTGTAAGAACCGTCGCGAGGGAGGATGCGAGCGCAGACCCTCCCGCAACAACAAATATCCACAGATACCCGATGCTTCCGTCGATCTGCCGCCTAAAGAGGTAGCTTAAACAGATCGCAAGCGCGATCGTCGCCAAATCGAGCCCGGCTGATTTCCAATAGCCCGAGGGTCGCAAAACCCGTTCTTCACGGATTTGGCTGATCAGATTTTGGCTCTGCGCTCCCGGGACCTGCATCATTCCCCTTAGTATAGAACGCCTGCCCGATTTTTTGAATCTCTGCCGATAAGTTGGCGGTCGCTGACTTTATCGCCTCGACATCCGCCCCGTCCTCGGCCTTTTTAAGTTCGTCAATTCTTATCTGAACTCCCTGCCTTAGCTCCGGTCCGGCTTTATCGCCGGCTTCCCGGAGCGTTTTCTCCGCAAGGTATACGGCCGCTTCGGCTTGGTTTTTCGCCTCCACCAGGTCTCGCCGCCGGGCGTCTTCGGCGGCATGCTCCGCAGCGTCCTTCCTTAAACGTTCCACTTCGTCCTTCGAAAGGCTCGTAGAGGCCTCAATGCGGACGGAGTGGCTTTTGCCGGTTCCCTTGTCAACCGCCTTTACGTTCAATATGCCGTTTGCATCGATATCGAACGACACTTCGATCTGCGGAATACCGCGCGGCGCAGGCGGGATGCCGTCCAGAATAAACCGCGCAAGAGCTTTGTTATCCGCCGCCATCGGGCGTTCCCCCTGCAGTACGTGAACTTCGACGGACGTTTGGCTATCCGCAGCCGTGGAGAATGTTTGCGATTTTGAAGTGGGCACCGTGGTGTTTTTCGGGATCATCGGCGTGGCGACCCCCCCCAGAGTTTCTATTGAGAGCGTGAGCGGCGTAACGTCGAGCAGAAGAATGTCTTTGACATCGCCCTGCAGGATCCCTGCCTGGACGGCGGCGCCGATCGCGACAACTTCGTCCGGATTGATCCCCTTATGCGGCTCTTTGGAAAACAGCTTCTTTACCGCCTCTTGAATCGCCGGCATGCGCGTTTGCCCTCCCACAAGGATCACTTCGTTTATTTCCTTGAGATCATATCCCGCGCCCTTTGGCGGCGGGGCGGTGACGGTCTCTTTCGTAAGCGCCACTGAACGCTCAATGAAATCGCGCACCAAATTTTCAAGCTGCGCCCGCGTCATTTTCATCAGGAAATGCTTCGGTCCGCTCGCATCGGAGGTTATGTAGGGAAGATTGATCTCGGTTTCCATCGCAGATGACAATTCGTGCTTCGCTCGTTCGGTGGCCTCCTTGAGGCGCTGTCTTGCAAGCGGGTCCTTTAGGAGATCGATGCCTTCCTGCTTCTGATACTCCTGGATCAGATAATTCACTACTCTGTTGTCTATATCGTCGCCCCCCAGGTGCGTATCTCCTCCCGTCGCCTTGACTTCAACGGTGTCATCCCCGACTTCAAGGACGGAAATATCGAACGTGCCGCCGCCGAAGTCGTAGACGACTATCTTTTCGTTTTTCTGCTTATTCAATCCGTATGCAAGCGCCGCCGCAGTGGGTTCGTTCAGGATGCGCCGCACCTTAAATCCTGCTATTTCGCCCGCATTCTTAGTCGCCTGTCGCTGAGAGTCGTCGAAATATGCCGGCACGGTGATGACGGCTTCCTCGATTTTATCCCCGAGTTTCGCCTCTGCATCCGCCTTGATTTTTGCGAGCACCGCGGCGGATATCTCTTCGGGAGAAAAATCCTTATCTCCCATCTTCACTCGTACGCTCCCTCCGGGGCCTTCGGTGATATCATATGGCAAGAGGTTCTTGTCGCTCTTCACTTCCGCATCGCTCCATTTTCGCCCGATCAAACGTTTTACCGAAAAGATTGTGTTTTTTGGATTTGTGATGGATTGGCGCTTTGCCAGAAGGCCAACCAGGCGTTCGCCGTTCTTGTTTACCGCGACGATCGAAGGGGTCGTACGATTCCCTTCGGCATTTTCTAAGATGCGCGGCTCGCCGCCTTCCGTAACGGCAACAGCCGAGTTTGTGGTTCCGAGATCTATTCCGAGGATTTTAGGCATGGTGTTATTTTGATTTTGACACTTTCACTCTCACTGGCCTGATCACTTTCATATGGAGCCGATATCCCGCTTCTATCTCCTCGATCACTGTCCCGGGCGGATAATCCGCGCCGGCCGGCGGGTCGCCTTCGGCGATCGCTTCCGCGATAGCGGGGTCGAAGGGCTCGCCCGGCCCGATCCGGATCCGCTCGAGGCCATGGCGTTTCAAGAGATCTTCCAGATGCGACCGGATCATGTAGACCCCTTTCTCGACCGGCCCCGCCTTTTTGAGCGCTGCCAAACCAAGATCAAAGTTATCAAGTACGAATATCAATTCGATGATCAGCGCCTGGTTCGCGAATTTCGCGAGTTCTCCGAAACGCTCAGCCTCCCCTTTTTTATAATTGCTAAGATCCGCTTTCGCCCGCTGCCACCCGGCAAGGTATTCATCGCGTTCCGCCTCGCACTTCGCGAGGTCGCTGGCCATGGAGCCGTCCGCCGCCCGTTCCGCTTTATCGTTATTTTCTTCCATATCTCTATTCACGCTTTTGCTCGTTGTGCATTATTCGGCGCATCAGTTTGCAGGCCTTTCATCACCTTTGCGGTCTTCCGGTAATTCATCCGTTTCGGCCCGATCGCACAAAGGAACACCTCTTGGCCGTTCAGGGCATAGTGAGCGGCGATGACCGCAAGATTCTCGCCCTTCGTTATGGGGCTCTTTCGACCGACGAAGACCTGAAGATCGTCCTGTATTGCGGAGCGCATGCGCGCAAGCCGCTCTTCAAGACTTTCGAAATCCTGGATCAAGTCTCGAAGATCGTTTGCGTCCCAGTCGAAACTCTTGGCAAGGTCGGAGAGGGGGCTCTTATAAACCGCTCGTTCCGGAAATATTGCCGCAGTCCCTAAAATATCCAAGGTTTCGGAGAATGCAGAGAGGAATTCCGGCCAGGCCTCTTCACGGAACAAATTTGCGAGCTTTGGTTCGGGCTGGGCCGCATCTTCGGCGAGCGCGCGCCGGGCGAAAAATTCATATCCCTTATCGCTCGGCACCCTTCCGGCGGCGGTATGGGGCTGCACCAGGTAACCCGCATCCGTGAGGTTGCTCAATTCGAACCGGATCATCGCCGGCTTGATGCCGAAATTTCCATGCGCGAAGAGCCATTCCGAGCTCACGGGTTCCCCGCTCCGTATGAATTCCTGGACCGCCGCTTTCAAGATCTCCGCGGTGCGCGTTTCCATATCGCTGGAATTCTAGAACGATTAGCAATCATATGTCAAGATTGCCAGTCGGCGATTTTTGAAATACTCGCCGATTTGTGTAGTCTAGACGCCAGGAGGTGGACGATGAGCGTTGTGGCGCAGTTCTGGGCGGAAACCGAAGGCGGGAATAGGCCCTGCTCGCTCTCGGATGACGGAGTGCTCCAGATCGGGAACGATCGGATCGACCTGATGTCACTGCTGAAGCCAATGGGCGTTACTCGGCTCATTCACGATCCCTCGAAGCCCGCGCCCGGTTCGGACCGACGCTGGGATCCCGTGCACGCGCCGGAAGGGCACTAGAATCGGGGCGGGAAAGAAAAGAGGCACCTCGCGTGAGGTGCCTCGAAGATTTGCGGCGCCGCATGCTACTATTAGGCATCCATGCCGAGCCACATAACCCTCTACAACACGCTGGGCCGCCGGCTTGAGAAGCTGCCCGATAAGAAACAAATAGGCCTGTACACCTGCGGACCGACGGTTTATAACTACGCGCATCTCGGGAATCTGCGAACCTACATTTTTGAAGATCTGCTCCAGCGGGTTCTCGAATGGAACGGACGCCGCGTGAAGCGCGTAATGAACATCACGGACGTGGGGCATCTCACGGGAGACGGCGATTCGGGCGAAGACAAGATTGAAAAAGAGGCGAAGGCCGAAAAGAAGACCCCCCGCCAGATCGCCGCGTTCTATACGCGGGCGTTCCTGCGGGATCTACAGGCGCTGAACATCAAGAAACCCTCAATTCTTGCTCCGGCTACGAAATACATCCCGGACCAGATCCGCATTATTAAGGCTCTATGTAGGAAGGGTATTGCATACGAAACGAAGGCCGCGGTGTATTTCGACGTGCAAAAGTTCAAGAACTACGGCAAGCTTTCCGGTCAATCGCTCAATGAGAAGCTCCGAGCCGTGCGCAGCGAGGTAGTCGCCGATTCCGAGAAGCATCACCCGGCGGACTTCGCGCTATGGTTCAAGCTCACCGGTAGATACGAGCATCATATTCTCCAATGGCAATCCCCGTGGGGCGCAGGATTCCCCGGCTGGCATGTCGAATGTTCCGCGATATCCTCCAAATTTCTGGGACAGCCGTTCGATATCCACACCGGCGGCGTGGACCACATCGGCACGCACCACGAGAACGAGATCGCGCAGTCCGAAGCGGCGTTCGGGAAACCACTGGCGCGGTTTTGGCTTCACGGCGAGTTTCTTCTCGTCGACTACTCAAAGATGGCGAAATCAGAGGAGAATTTCTTCAGGCTCGCCGATCTTAGCGGTAAAAACATCCACCCTCTCGTCTTCCGTTATTTTGCCCTGGGAACCCACTACCGGGCGCCGCTCCATTTCTCGTGGGTTGCCCTGGAACACGCAAAGAACGGTCTTCAGAGCCTCATTGAGCGGCTGCTGTTTCTTCGATTTTTGGCAGACCATGGCGTGGGCAGGAAAGAGAAGCCCGATTGTAAAGGGATGAGGACGGCTTTCACCGCAAAGATCAATGCCGATCTGGGCATTCCCCAGGCATTCGGCTTCGCCCAGGAACTTCTGGGGAAGAGGGATTTCGGGGCTCGAAACCCAAAAGCGCTCCTTGACCTTGTCTTGGAGTTTGATAAGGTTTTCGGCCTCCGATTGCGCGAGTTCGTGCGCCGCGCTTCCATGGATACTCTGATGAGGGATATTCAGTTGCGGAGGCTCCTCGCAAAGCGAGAGGATTTCCGGAAGCGTCAACAGTTTATCCAGTCAGATCGGTTGAGGAAGGAGATTAATCAGCTAGGATATCTGATAGAAGACACGCCCTACGGTCAGTTCGCGCGCCCCGCGGAATCAATCAAATTAAGCTGACGCTCCACCATGGCCAGCGCCTTGCCCAAAAAAACTTCTTCCAGACTCCCTCCCCAAAACGTCGATGCCGAGCGTTCCGTTTTGGGTATTCTCCTTATCGATAAAAATGCGATCCATACTATTGCGGACATCTTGGCGCCGCAGGACTTCTATTCCCCGGCGCACGAGAAGATCTACGAATCGATATTTGAACTTTACGAGAAACATCAACCCGTAGACCTCCTTACGCTTACCAGCCGCCTCAAAGAGAAGGGGGTGCTTCAGGGCATCGGCGGGTCCTCCTATCTCGCCGAGCTCACCAACGATGTGGTAACGTCCGCACATCTGGAGCACTACGCGAAACTTGTCAAAGAGAAACGGGTGCTGCGCGATCTTATTAAGGCATCGGCCGAGATAGCGGAGAATGCATTCGATTCGACGGGAGAGTTCGAGGAACTATTGGACAACGTGGAGGGGAAGATTCTTGCCATCTCGCAAAAATCCCTTCCGCAGCGGTTCGCGCACATCCGAGACGAGTTGAAAACCGCGTACGACCGCGTGGAGAAATTGAATGCAAAGGAGAATGCCCTTCGCGGCGTTGGGACGGGCTTTCCCGCGCTCGATAATATCCTTTCCGGGCTCCAGAAATCCGATCTCATCGTGGTAGGCGCTCGGCCGTCTTTCGGGAAAACGACGTTCGCTTTGGACATCGCCCGGCATGCCGCGCTCCAAGGGACAACGGTGGGTACCTTTTCGCTTGAGATGTCCCGAGAGCAGGTCATCGATCGCCTGATCGCCGCCGAATCGGGTGTTCCCCTCTGGAAGCTCCGGACCGGCCATATGATAACGGACGAGGAATTCGGGCTCATCCAGCATTCCTTGGACACCTTGTCTCATGCGCCGTTCTTCATCGACGATACGCCTTCCCCAAATATCCTGCACATGCGTTCCATGGCGCGGCGGCTTCAGATCGAGTACGGATTGGGGCTTCTTGTTGTGGATTATTTGCAGCTCATCGCGCCGCGCCACAATACGCAGAATATGGTTCAGCAGGTCACGGAAATCTCCCGGGGGCTCAAAGCGATCGCCCGGGAGCTCAATGTGCCTCTGATAGCCATATCGCAACTTTCGCGGGCGGTTGACCAGCGGGACAATCGGATACCGAGGCTTTCGGATTTGCGCGAATCGGGCAGCATCGAACAGGATGCGGACGTCGTACTGCTTCTCTATCGGAAGGAAGGCGATCGCACGGACAGCGCGGCGCAGGAATCGAACATTGTGCATGTGAGCATTGCAAAGCACAGGAACGGCCCGCTGGGAGGCATCGAACTTCTTTTCGACAGCGAGCGAGTCACTTTCAGAAGCGTCGATAAGCGGCATACGGAATATGGCGAAACTGCCGGAATCCATCAGGCGACTTATTGAAAACCTGTCCGAACTGCCCTCGATCGGACCGCGCCAGGCGACGCGGCTCGTGTTTTATCTCACGGGGCGGGGCGAGAACTTCACCCGGACCCTTGCAAAGGACCTGAATGATCTTTCGAATATCAAGATCTGCGAACGGTGCTTTTTCGTGCATGACCAGCCTGGCCGCCTCTGCGATATCTGCGGGAACCCGAACAGGGACCAAGGCACGATACTCATCGTTGAGAAAGAAACCGATCTGCTTTCCATAGAAAAAACCGGGAAGTTCCATGGCCGATATTTCGTGACTGGCCAGATGCCCAAGGCAGGCGTACTCGCCGATTGGCAAAAACTCCGGCTTCAGAGTTTGAAGCGCGTTATTCAGAATTCGGCGCCTGGCGGACTGGGCGGAAAAGCCGAGGAGGTCATCATCGGGTTCAATCCGACAAGTCTGGGCGATTTCCACGCCTCGCTCCTTGTAAAAGAGCTTGCCCCGTTCGTGAAAAAATTAAGCCGCCTGGGGAGAGGGCTCCCGACAGGCGGCGAAGTGGAATTTGCTGACGATGAAACTCTGGGTTCGGCTATTGAGCGGCGGGATTAGATGTCGTCCAATTCCTCATCTTCTCGCCTAGCCCGATCCTCCGGAGATTCAGGAGGGTCTTCTTCGTCGTCGCCGTCGTCGGGCGGACGGCTGTTCTGCCGCGCATGCGACACCGTCGCTTGCCGGCTTAACCGATCATACCGTCCTTTGCGACCCCGATTGCCCCACTGCGTTGCACGCGGCTTCCCCATCGTCGCCTCCCATCCTGCGCTTTGTCGAAACGCGACGCGCTTCCATTACCTTAGCGAATGAGAATCGCGGCGTCAAAAGTTATCCGTGCCTGATGACCATCACGTCCCCGTCCTGCACTTCGTACTCCTTCCCCTCAAGGCGAAGACGCCCCTTCTGTTTTGCCTGCGGCCACCCGCCGGCTTTTATAAGCTCGCCGCATGAAACCACTTCCGCGCGGATGAATTTCTTTTCAAAATCGGTGTGGATCACGCCGGCTGCGGACGGAGCCTTCGTCCCCTTCTTGATCGTCCACGCGCGCGTTTCATCCTCCCCCGTCGTAAAGAAGCTCACGAGGTCGAGCACTTTGTAGCTCTTCTTAATAAGCGGGGCAAGATCGCTAGCCGTCGCGAGGTTTGCGGCAACATACTCCCCGCCGAGCAGGGATATTTTTTTAGTTAACTCCTCTGAAACGTCAGATTCCTTCCCGTTCAGCAGGTAAAACCGCTTCTTCGCAGTAAGAAGATTGAGGTCCGACATCCCGGCGTGCTCGAGGATGCCAGGGTATTCTTCGCTCACGGAGAGCGGAAGGCCTTTTTCGAGGATTTGTTTCGCTCGGTTCAATGCGGCAGCCAATTCAACGGCCTCCTTTAATCCCGTTCTCGCCTCTCCTTCGGCTTTTATGAGCCGCTTTCCCACGGTTTCCAGATCTTTGAGCGCGAGTTCGGTATCGATTATCTCGAGGTCGCGGATCGGGTCCACCGTCTCTTCCACATGAATTACGTCCTCATCGCGAAAGATCCGAAGCACGACGATGATCGCCTGCGTATCGCGGATGTGCGAAAGGAACTGATTGCCCAGCCCCTCGCCCTTATTCGCTCCTTTTACCAGGCCGGCGATATCGTAAAACTCCACGACCGCCGGAATTTTCTTCTTTGACTTGCTCAGCTCGGCAAGCGCGTCTACCCGCGCATCCGGCACCGGCACGACGCCCACGTTCGGGTCAATGGTCGCGAACGGGTAGTTTGCGGCCAAAACCTGCTGCGTTGTGAGCAGATTAAAAAGCGTCGATTTGCCGACGTTCGGGAGTCCCACGATGCCGATGGAAAGCTTCATACCCTGAATATAAAGCGAATGTTTTAGAAAACAAAGTACGTATTACCTTCGGACGAGCAAGAACGTCGTATCGTTATTCTTATCATCCTGCAGTTCTCGGGCAACGATGTGGAAACCGTAAATCTCCGCAAGCCGCTTGGGGCCCAGGATGAAAATGTCGCGTGGCAACTTTCCCTTCGCGAGGGCTTCCGCCGCGCGGGCGGTATCCTTCATATCCCCTTTGCCGCTCATGAGCCGCGCGCGCGGATATTTCTTTTTAAGCGTCGCCTTGCACTGGCGGAACACCTGGTCGTGGGCCATGATGCGTCGCGGCGCTTTGAGCGGGTTATCCCCGCGCTTCATAAGAAAATGCCGTATGCGCACCGGGAATTCCCCGGCGATGCGGCACGTGTAGCGGCTCAAGGCGGCAACCGATTCCCCCACCATTCCGCCCACGGCGTTCTGGATCGCAAAAAGACCGAAGTCAATGTCCCCTTCGTGAAGCTTCTTCAATACCCGTTCGGAGGTAAAAAGATATTTAATTTCGGCATTTCTCACTTTCTTTTTCTTGATATATTCCAGAATTGCCTGTTCGTTGAAGCTTCCTCTCCCGCCCTGAATGCCGAACACCGATTTTCCTGGTTTTGTATGTGCGGGGAGAAGGCGGTTATATATTTTTTCATACGCATGCCCAAGCACAAGGCGCATATGCCTCGTATGCGGATTGAATGTCTGTAAGTCGCGAAAAAGCTCCCGCGTGTCGTTGCACGCCTGCGCTTTGACCTCCTGAAGCTTCTGAACGCCCAGAGTATCTATGGGAGTCCGCTTAAATTCGATTTCTCCGAGGAGCCGCCCAAGAAAGTGGGCCACGCCTTGGGAGTCTGCCGCGAGGCGGTCATGCGCTTCCGGAGAAAGCTCGACCGTGCGAAGGCCCTTTTTCCTAAAATATCTTTTCCAAAAGCCGTACTCGCGCCGGGTGGCGGCAAAGCGATGCATCACGATCGGGAGGCCCCGAAAACCGTCTTTTGAGCTGTCCGGCCCGAACATCGGGTGCGTGAGCATGGCACGCGGCCCTTTGCTTCCCAGGACTTCTGAAAAAATCCTCGCGGGATGGGCCTTGACCGAAAGAACGTCTATGAGGAGCTGATCCGGCCGGAAGTAGCGCGCATGCGAGCGCAATACCTGCCCGAACTTTGCGATTGGCACGGCATAGAAGACAACGTCGCTTTCAAGCGCATCTTTAACGTTTTTTGCGCGCGCAGTAATTTTTGTAAGTTTTACGCCTCGAAATGCCTGTGGATTCACATCAAATAGGCGTATTTCAAAATCACCCTCGATTAAACGAAGCAGCGTTTTCCCGAAACGGCCGAATCCGATGATGCTTATGCGCTTCATGTTGAATGTTTCGCGTTAGATATGGTAGGAGCGGAAAGACCGTCTCAGGAGGTCAATTTCGACAAGTTCTCCTCTCGTAAGTAATCGCCAGTTCGCAACAGGGTTCTGGATCGGTTCTGAGGCAATGATGATCTGTGAGCGCGGCTCTTGTTCCCATAGATAGAGCGAGTAATACGAAACGAGCCGCTCCTTTTTTGCGAGGGGATGTCTCGGATTCGGCTCGCGGAGCGCCCAAAGCAGTTTCCCGTCGGAGAATAGGAAATTTATGGCGGAGTACGGACCTTGCCGATCGCGCGCTGCGTTTCTCCGGATCGCGCCTCGCTCGTTCGCGGGATCGGGATTGCTTCCGATTTCTCCGATAAGGAAATGGAATACTTTCTCCGAGTCGGTGGTTCCTTTTACGAGGCGCTTCGCGCTCGGCGAGAGCGTGAAAGGAACGGCGCCTTTTGCGCCGACCGAGCCGTTGTGCGCAAAAGTGAAATTTCGGTAGCAGAAAGGATGCGTGTTCCGAATACTTCTCCCGCCCACGGACGCCTTCCGGAGATGGCCGATGAGGAGCGTGCGTTTCTTTTTTAATAAAGAGTGGGCCGATCTCATAAATAAAGGATCTCGGCTCGCATCTTTGGGATTTCTCAGAAGTCGTACTCTCTTTTGGTTCTCGTAGAGCGCAATACCCCACCCGTCGCGATGCCCGCTCTTATCTCCCCGCGGGACGCAGCCGCAATCCGCGAGCATTCGGAATCTTTCGAGAATTGGTTCATCTTTTCTGTCGGCGGGAGTGACGGCAAGTAATCTGCACATAGGCCCATTATTCCCCAGCGCTCGGGAAATGAGAAGAGGAGGAATAGTTTATCCTCCTCTTAGGTTTCGGCGTTTTCCGCCGTAGTATTTTTGGCGAGGATGTCTTCACTCGTCCCGTAGCGCTCCTGCGCTTCACGAGTCTCTGCGATGATCGCCTCGAAGATTCTCATGATGGCACAAGGCGAGAGCGGTCCGGGACGGCGGCTCATATGCGCGGCGATCCGCTCCAAAATAGCCCTCTCGCGCTCCGGCTGCCGCATCGGCAGGCCCAGGGCGCGCTTTGCCTCCGCCGCTTCGAGCGCGTATCTCGCGCGGAGCTGGAGGTAATCGACGATGATCCGATCAAGCGTATCGATGCGCTCGCGTGTCAGCGCAAGATCCCCGGTTGAGTTCGCGGACATATTCACCTCGCAATAGTTAAGACACAGATGTCAATGTGCTCCGGAAAGGCAAAAGGTCCTCTGAACAAAACAACCTCTTCCGGGAAAGAGGCTGTCGCAAGTTTCCAGTTTCTAAAAGCTAGAAAAGCCCCTTTCTCGAGAGAGGTTGGCGCATAAAGTAGCAATAGAATCTTTGAGCTGGCCGATTCATTAAGTTCAGTATACGACCCGCGGGCCGCGTGTCAAGAAATGAACCAGGGTGCCACTTGGCACCCTGTACGTTCCTCTAGAGCAACGCATCCGCCTCGCATTTCAGGCGGTCGAGCTCATCGCGGCTTTCCGCGAAGGCGGCGAGCATGCCCCACATCTCGGGCAGATAGCAGATCGGGAAAACGCCGTATCCCTCATTACGCTCGAACGCGATACCCCGCGCACGAAGGCGCTCCCCGTACTCGTGAACGCCGACTTTCGGATCCGCTTTCCAGCTCATAAGCCTCGCGTTCGGAGCGTACATCTCGCGGAAAAGCTTGGGGATATGGGCTCCGGTGAACCTTCCAAGGTTCACGTCCACGAGATAGGGGCGATCGCGGGCGATCACGAAATCGAAACCGCCCGGGCCGCGAAGTCCCTCCTCGCCCAGTGAGGCGAGGATGCGAGAAGCGCTCATCATCGTGTACGTCGTGAGTCGGGGCGGCATCGATGACGGCGCCATATTCCCTTCCCAGCACCAGCCGTTCACGAATTGGTCCGTTACCGCGCCAAAGACGGCCGTGCCGTTGAATTGTACGGAGCAGGTTGTCTCTGCCGGAAGGAGTTCTTCGAGCGCCACCGGTCCCATGGGGAATTCATACCCCTCGAGTGCTTCTTTGTTCGCGATGCGGATGATCCCCTCGCCCGTCGCCCCGTAGATCGGTTTCAAGAGCAGCGAATCCACGCCGGCATCCTTGAGCCTTCCCCATGCGCCGCGGAGCGCCGGCTGAGATGCGCAGATGAATCCTTTCGGGATCAGGAGACCGGGTACTCGGTTCCCGAGCGCGAAGCGCGGTTTCGGGGCTCCGATCTCGGGATGCAGAATGCCCTTATTCCCAAACCGCTCCACGAAGGATTCCGTGTCGCCGAAGACCGCTGCTCCAATCTCCTTGGACCATGCGCGGAATTGCGGTGTCACCGAGTACGGGATGACGGTCCATCGGCCATGTCCGGTGATTTTCCGGAGTTCCGGCAAGAGTTCTGCGCAGATTCCTTCGTCCAAGAGATACCGCCGCCCGCTTGTCCACTTGATTTGGGCAGGATCGAAACCCAATTCGCGCGCGCAGAACGCCGCGAACTCTCGGATTTGGTCATTGCCTCCGGGGAGGACAACGACATCCTTCCTCGGCCGCACGAGCGGGAGCGTACGCGCCGGAATGTACCACTGGTCCGCCCAGTCGGAATCCTTCTCATATTCTGGGCGCGGACCATGACACCAGAGCGCTCGCCGCGTGCTGCCAAAGAGATTCATCGCTCCCCCCTCTTTCTATATGCCCCATGCAGTCCTCATGGAGCGTTCTCAATGTGCGCGGTTTCGGACTGATCTCGCACTTTCTTCCGTGAAGCAGGGACGGGATCAGGCAAAAAACGGCCGCCTTCATCGGCGGCCGGATCGCACGCATCGCGCGACAAGTCAAAGCCGCCTTCGTTTCAAGGCTCGCTTGGACTTCTTCGTGGTGAATGTTGTAGTGGCGGTCATGATTTGATAGTAGCCGATCCTCCGCATTCGTCAATTTCTAGAAATGCTGAAGGACCGGGGAGGTCCGGTCCTTCTTGGTGTATGCCGCATGTTCGCGGCAAATTAGTATGCAAGGAACGCTACGCGCTTGCTTCGAGCGTGAATCGCTTTTCCGCCCGCATATCGGAGACGATGTGCGAAAATCGGCGCGCCGCGTTCCCGCACACGGTGCGGATGGCCGTCTCGCACTCCACGCAGCCGTCGTCCGGAGTCGGGCAATCGTGCAGCGCCGAGAATTCAGCGATGAGCTCCTCCGCCGGCGCGCCTTTCACGAGCGCATCATAGAGGAGCGGGAGCGAGGCATCGAAGCTCCATGTGTCGTCTTCAATCGTCGCTTCCGAGGTCCAGCGGATGAGGCTGCGAAGCGCCTCGCTCGTCGGCACCACGTTCAGGCAACCGTCGAGGAAACTGCCGTTCCTGCCGCGGATCACGGCTTCCTGCATGTTCTTCTGGATCGCGAGCTGATCGCTCGCCCCCAGGGACGCGGGGAGCCGCTCGCACTTCTCATACGCCACGAGGATACGGTAGACGAGGCGGCGCAGAAAGTCCGTAACGGCCCCGATCGCGAGCGGGTCGGGCACGATGTCCATCGCCGCGATCTCGATGCACATGTCGCGGTCGGGCCGGATGCGAAGCGGCAGGTTATGGGCCCAGGGGACGACCATCGTTACGCCGATCTGGCACATCTTGGCGCGGCGTTCGAGGTATGAGACCCATTCCGTCTCCGCGATGTCCTCGGCCACCCACCCCGAATCGAGGAGGGTTGCGCGCATATTCGGCCGCATGGCGAGCATATGCGTGTTGCGTCCGGCGTGGAACGGCGAGTTGGCCGTGAGCGCCACGAGAAGCGGCACCGCGCGGCGGAGCGCCTTGTGGACGAAGAGCAACGCGTTCCCTTCTCCCACCGCGATGTTCACCTGGAGGGAGCCGATTCCGCCGATTCGCGAGGTTCCCACGCCGTGCTTCACGTAGCTCAATCGCTTGATGAACTCGTGGCCCCAATTGACGTTCGCCGTGTGGCGGAGCGGCTCGAGGGAGATCGGGAGGATCGCCATCCCCCGCTCCCCGAAGTAGTCCGCGAGCACGGCGAGCGACCGCACGAGGTCCTGCACCGCGCCGCCGACCGTGGCCTGCGGGTTTGTCTTCACCTCGACCATGTCGACCGGCAATTCGTGCGTGATGAGATGCGCGCCCCCGCCGTCATCGGCGAAGTGCGGATGCGCGAAAACCTCGAGGACCTTCGGCCCTGCGGGGTCCATGGTTCCCGCATCACGGACCATGAGCTCGAGTTCGAGTCCCACGGTAAGCGGCGCGGATGATGCGTTGAACTCTCTCTGGCGTACGACGTTCGACGAGAGCGGGACTTCCGTCCCAGTTTTGGGGTTTACCCAGCGGCTGATGTCCACTTCGGCCTCCTCGGTTAATGCGCACTCTGCGCGTCTGTCCCAGTGTCACAAATTGTAAAGGTACCTTTCAGACGGCGACACGTGCCGCGATCTGAAGATCGCCCCCGAACGCTCTTCAAACCACAAAGGCCTCCGGTTCGGGAGGCCCTTGTCGCTTTGATGAATGCAACGATTATGAACCCTCCCGCGCTATGGATTTCTGCGTAAGAATGTAGCTCAAGCAAACGCGCCACATCGTCTTGCGCGTGGTCATGCGAAACAGGTGCGAATGGAAAGCTTGTATCATGGCGTTTTCGGGATAAGAAAATTCTATCTGATCGAATGAGCCTCGTCAAGTGTCCACGGTTTTCCCGCGCACGCCTCCGCGAAAGCCTTAAAAACCGGTTCAAGTGGGCCGGCTTCAACCTCCGGGTGGCCTTGGATGCCGAAACAGAAATATGACGGGTCTCGATGCTCGATGATTTCGACGATGCCTGCCGGAGAGACGCCCGTCACGAGCATTTCATCTCCCGGATCCTTCACGGCTTGGTGATGCCCGGACGGCATGGGCACCGCGGCGCCAAGAAGTTTGAACGCCTTGCTCCCGTGGGCGATGCGTGTTCCGTGGCGCTCTTGGGTTCTGATGGTGTCATATGTCCCTCCTTCGCCGACGCCGTGTGCTTCGTTCGGAGCTACGTCGGGCACATGCTGTTCGAGGGATCCGCCTGCGGCCACCGCGAGCACTTGGCATCCGCGGCAGATGCCCAAAAACGGTTTTTTGTCCGCGATCGCTTTTTTCGCGATATAAAGCTCCAATTCGTCGCGCAACGGTTCCCCCGCCTCGGTCGAAGGATGCGCCTCAGCGCCATAATTCCGCGGATCGATATCAGTACCACCCATGCAGAGGACTCCGTTCGCATCCGCGTACGCGCGATCGACGAGCGCTTTCGGAAATAAAGGCGAAACAAAAACCGGTTCCAGGCCGTACGCAAGAAGTTTTTTGATATACGTTTCCCGGGCGAAGTGAAGCGGCGCAATGGTATCGGGCGCGAGTTTTAATACCGCCATAGGAACAAGGACTTTTGGCATTCGGTTCAGATTAACCCATGTGTCTTCGTTTTGACAAATACAAATTAACGCAACCGCAAGGCGTCCTCTTTCGATCTCCGGCAAGGTTAAAACTTCCGCAGGAAGTGAACCAAAAGCTGCACCCCGGGGCCGGCGGAACCTTTTGCAAGGTGCTCGTCCTCGACCGCCGTCATGCGCGGGGCGATATCCAAATGCACCCAAGGGTATTCCTTCATAAACTGCCATAAGAAGGCGGCGCCCACGATCGCTCCCCCCAAGCGTGCCCTGTCGTATCTTCCGATGTTCTGGACATCGCCGAACGTGCCTTTCACCTCCGCCTCGTATTCTTCCCAAAGCGGCAACGGCCAGACGAAATCCCCGGTCGCCTCGCCGCTCTCTTCGAGCGCGCGAGCGATGCGCCGGTCGGTCGAAAAGAGCGCGGATGCCCGTTTCCCGAGCGCGACCATTGCCGCACCCGTTAGCGTTGCAAGATCGATAACGAGCCGCGGCTTGTACCGCTTGGCAAATTCAAGCGCGTCCGCGAGTATCACCCGCCCCTCGGCATCGGTGTTCAGCACTTCTATTGTCTTGCCGGACATTGAGCGCAGAAGATCGCCGGGGCGGTAACTTGAGCCCGAAGGCATGTTCTCTACCGCAGGGATCAGGGCAACGATGTTCTTCTTAGTTTTCAACCGCGCGAGAGCCGCGAGCGCATGGATCACGGAGGCGCCGCCGGACATGTCCATATGCATTTCGTATATGCCGTCCGAGGGTTTGAGATTTAGCCCGCCGCTGTCGAAAGTGACTCCTTTTCCGGCAAGCACGACCGGTTGCTCATTCTTGGGTCCGCCCCAGTACTCCATGACGATGAATTTCGGCCGTTCGCTCGAACCCTTCGAAACGCCAAGGACGCCTCCCATCTTCAGTTTTCTGATCTGGGGCTCATCGAGCACGGTAACTTTGATACGTAATCCCTGCGCGGCCTTTCGAGCCGCGACGGCAAGGGCCGCCGGCGTCATCTCCCCGCCCGGAACGTTCGAAAGCGAGCGAGCGGCGTTCGTTTCTTCGCCGACGACCGCCCCATAGTCGAGCGCCCGCTGAAGTCTTGAGCCGCCCCTGCCCGAAACGACGAGTTCGCTCAGAAACTGCCAACCCTCCGGAGGCGGGGTGCGGTAGCCGGTGAATTCATAGTTCGCCAAATGCGCTTGGGCAGCTACCGTCTCCGCGGCTTCCATCGGGTCGGTGCCGCGCGCGGAAATGTCATCCAGAGAAAGCGCGAGCCGCCGGACGCCCTCCTTGCGCGCGACCTCTATCGCATGGCGAACGGCGATGATCGCCCTGCGGTGCGTGAGCGGCGCCCTGATTCCGACGAAGATAAGCAACTCCCGCTCCGAGGGGAGCCGAACGACATGCGCTCCGCCGGGGCGTTTCCTCACTTCCCGAAGGATCGGGGCGACAAAACTCAATTCCTCTTTTGTGCAAGACGCGATCGCGGGGTGTTTCCCCGTGGTCTTAGGATCCAGAACAAAAATCACTCCGGGAATTTCCTTTGGGAACGTTGATCGAGCGGTGACCTTCATTGGTATGCGGTTTCGCATACACTATACGCGGAAACGAACCTTCCCGTCCATAGCGCAACGGGCATCGCCGGCCATGATGGTTGCGGTCATAACGCCATGCGCAACTCTCGGAGTATTTCCGGCGGAAGCGGCTCTCCGGGCTTCGTTCTTCCGGGATATCGCCAGGCGCTGATCACCATCCTGCGGCGCGGGGTTTCCTGGATCATCACCCAAATTTCCTGTTTCCATGTCTCTTGTCCCCTATCCCGGGTCACCGTGTTCGGCTGCATGGCGGCGATCGTGTTCGGAGCGATGCCTTCCTCGACGCGTTTCGGCGAATGGATGATCCGCTTCACTCGCGATTCGGAAAGCCGGTAATAGCGCATTTTTGCACGGCTATGCTGAGTCCAAAAAAGCGTTTTCGGTTTCTTAATGAGCGGCATATAGGGCGATACGGCGGGTGAAACTTATGAGCTTACTCCGTCCAGCACGCCTGATGATCCGAGCCGGTATTTGCAGTACTCGCATTCCGGGCCGTGCGAAGGCGGAAGGTCGCTATCGAGCGTCTCCCGCGCGCCTGCGAGCGCTCCGGGAATCCAGCTGTCATCCCCCTCGAGCGGCTCGACAAAGATGTCGAAAGGCAGAAGCCCCACCCGACCTGCGTTTTGCCCGTCATGCCCGAAGGAGTCCGCCTTATTGACCCTCGCGAACACAAAGTATCCGACTGGCGCCACGGCATAATTATTCTGCCGAAGCAGCCACTGATAGATCTCCATTTGGCGGGGATAGCTTTTATGGATCTTGTGTTCATTTGCGCCCGTGGCTTTGTAGTCCACCACGATCAGCTCCTTGTCGCGGTTCACCCACACGTCATCTACGGCGCCGGTCACCAAAAAACCGGTCGGCTCGTGATTATATTGCACGCCGGTGAAGTTGTGCCGCCATTTGTCCATCTCCGGCGCGGCGTAGGGCACGGCCTCGATGCCGGCGCGGAGCATTATTGGGTGCGGCTCTCCCGCCTTGCGATATCGATCGAACTCCTGTTTTAAGAGCCAGTCGATGGCGCTGTTGATGGTATAAGGCGCGGGCTGGGGGCGCTTCACTCCGTGTTTCATATCCAGCCAGAAACATCTCGGACATTCGAGGAAAAGATCTATTTTTGAGCGAGAAATCTTTTTCATTGGAGTGCGGCGGTTAACGACTGTTTCGGCGTAACTGTATCACTTCGCTTGCGTGGCCGGAAGAATCGATACATCGCCTTCCGCACCTCTTCCGCGAGTACGATC
>CAYJWW010000012.1:0-22263 GCA_964374065.1 uncultured Candidatus Saccharibacteria bacterium
ATCGTAGCGACCGACGAGCTCGCCACCTTGAGCCTCAAGTTCACGGTGCGCCCTTGAACGGTCGAGCTCGCTTTTACCGTCCTCGTGTTCGTATCCGACTCAATGAGTCCGATGGCGCATGAATAGGAGTCTATCTGGACCGATTCATTCCCCGCATATGCGCTGCTTGACGCAAGACGGAATCTCGCATATTCCAAGCATCCCTCCGCGACTTTCCGGGCGATATCCTTCGTTTCGAAGGTATTCGTATCCACGCGGCCGAGGAAATTCGTCGTGGAGAACACGACCGCCACGGCGCTCAAGATCCCCGTTATGACCAGGGCCGTTATGATTGCGACAAATCCCCGACGACTTGCGGGCCTACTGAAGCACATGGAATATCGTGCTGCTCGCCTTGATCTTTGGGGTTACTAGGCTTTGTATGGTAATTAATACCCGCGCGGTCGACGTGGATTGAGCGTTCGAATAGTGGTTTACGACGAATTGGTTCACGCTCACTCGGTTGTTCGTAAGCGCGACCGTGGCGCTTGATGCGATCGACAGGGTTATTGCGCCGCCTTCGAGCCGAAAATGGGCCGGGAAGGTGCTCGTTGCGCCGCCTTCCGCGCGAAGCTGGGTCGAGGAGGCGTTCGCGCCGGGCGTCGTGATGCGCGTTGCCTGCCCCAATATCCATTTAAGCTTCCGCTCCACAAATTCCTGGTTCGCAAGCACCTCGTTCCGTTTGTACGCAATATCCGTAGTCTGGAGCGAGCTCATGACAAACGCAAATGAACCCGCGAGGAATGTCGCAAGCAGAGCCGTATATATTAAAACTTCCATAAGGGTGAAGCCCCTGCGTTCCTGAAACATAAAACTTGAAACATGAAACATGTGCAGGAATCTTGTTTTATTCTCGCGATTCATGATTCAAGATTCATGATTACGGTCCCGGCACGATGATCCGGACCGCGTCATTTGAGCGCACCGAGGCATATACCACATTGTCTTCGTAATCGAGGGCAGTTACATAATTTGGGAAATTCATCGTTGCAACCGGCGTGATATTTGCCGGATTCGAGATGTCGAAGATCTGCAACTCCTTATTGCTGTCATTTGTCCCAAGGAACGCGAGATGGTCCTGGACCACGAAGTCAAGCACATCTGTCGGCACATCCTTGGAACCAAGATTATTTGGTGAACTGGTCGCCGTGATATCCAACACATGTAATTCGTGGTGGTTCGTATGCTTCGCGCCCCACGCGCGGCCGAGGTAAAGCCGGTTGCCGACTCCGAAGACGCTTAAGCCGTTTTCGCTGTTTCCGGGGGCATCATAGCTCCCCACGATCGAAGGGTTTGCAGGATTGCTCACGTCAACCGCGACAAGCTCGCTATCGAGCGGCGTGGCAAGATAGGCGGTATTGCCGGCAACATAGATGCCGTTCACGTCATCTCCGATCTCGAGGCTCCCCAAGAGCGAGGGCGAGGAACGGTTCGTTACGTCCACAATGTAAAACTCCGGAGCGCTGTCGTCATCCGTGCCGATATACACTTTATTGTTCGCATAGAAAATGCTCAACCCGCGATCCGCGCCGCCGGGAAGCTCGTAGGTCGAGACGAGCGTCGGGTTCGTCTTATTGCAGATGTCAATGATCTGCAGATGATCCTCGTCGTCGCGGCTCACGACGTATGCGTAACGGCCTTCCACGTCGATCGCATTGAGCCCCGGGCCCGTATTCAAGCTTGACAATACCTCCGGATTCGCTCCGTCCGTCGCATCAACGATGAAGATGTCCGCCTTGCTTGCGGTGGAAGCCTTCGCGCTTATGTAGACCATCTTTTTCCGCGCGTCGATTCCGGTTCCTTCGTTCCCGGCCCCAAGGTCGATGCTCCCCAAGGTCTGCGGCGAGGCCCAATTACCGGAGACGCCGCTCCCATATCCGTCGGTTGGGCATAAAACGGCCTCTTGCCAATTCGTGACGAGAGTGATCAGCTCCCCGCTCAATGACCGCCCGGGAGCAGCTTGCCATGCGACGGAGCTTTTCACCTTTTTCTGATTCGCATCGATCGTCGTGACGGTTATCTGCCTCGTAAAACCGTTCTGCGCATCCTGGCCGCCCGAGAATTGCCACGTGCCGCTCGCATTCGAGAAGGTTAGTCCGTACGTCCCGTCAGCCGCCCCGGTCCAATCCCCTTTGAGGATCGAAGTTGCTCCCTCGACGCCCTCCTTGACAAGCGACTGAGCGTAGATCGCGTCATCGCGATCTTCTACGATCCCTTGCCCTCCGAATATAAGAATGGTCACTGACCCTATGCCGACCACAAAAAGGCCCAGGGCTACTAAAATTTCGGCGATACTTTGCCCTTTTCGGAAATTCATTTCAGAACGAGATTGATCCTTGGCTATTGACCGTAATATTCGCGGATTTTGGGCCGTTCGACAGGCCTATCGTCCCTGTGGCGCTCGGCAACCCCGACACGGAGGCGAACACGACCTCGTCGGGGCCGGAAATCGTGATGCCCGAAAGGCGCGGGAACGCCTCGTCATACGCTTGCGTTCGGCTTGCATACGAGGCTCCCCTGAAAAGCAGGAATTGATCCGCAAGGATCCTCACACCGTGCGCCGATTGGCCTTGATTGGACATCGCGAACGATTCCGCGCGTCGCATTATGCTTACCGCCGTTCGCACCTCGGACGCAAGAAGATAGGTTCGATAACTGTCCATGACCAAGGGGATGCCGGCCCTCGCAAGAAGCGCCGTGAGCGTAAGCGAGATGAGCACTTCGATCAACGTGAAAGCTTCTCGCTTCGAGTTTGGAGCTTTTAGAGAGATCGTATGGTTTATTCTTCCCATGCTAAAAGCGAACCGTTAAAAGCTCGAAGCTAGATCTTGATGCCCTGCGTCACCTTATAGATCGGCGTGATGATGGAGAGCGCGACGAAGCCGACGATCGCGCCCATGAAGAGGAGCATGACCGGCTCTATGATCGTGGTAAGATTTCTGATCGTATCGTCGACTTCTCCCTCATAGAACTCGGAGAGATATCGTAAATTCTCTTCGAGGTTTCCGGTCGTTTCGCCGACATGGATCATTCCCGCGAACATCGGCGGGAAAAACTTCGGATACTTCATCATGTAATTCGCCACCGACTCCCCCCGGCGTACTCCCTCGATGACGCGGTCAATATGGCGTCGGTAATACGAACTATGGAACGTACCGGTCGACACCGACAGCGCGTCCATAAGAGTCATGCCGCTTCTCAAGAGCACCGCGAGCGAACGCGAAAGATTGGTCATGGTCGTGTTTTGAATTACGCGCGAAACAACGGGGACCGAAAGAAGCAGGCGGTCAAAGTAATAGCGGAACATTTTGGAGACAAGAAGAAGCCGCAGCCCGATGAGCGCCGCGACCACCCAGACCGCGAACGCGACACCGTGATTTCGAAGAAAATCGAGTCCGGCAATCATCATTCTGGTCGTGAGCGGCAATTCCACCTGAAGACTTTCGAAGATGGGCAGGATTTTAGGGAAAATAAAAAACGTGAGAAATAGCGTGATTGCTACGGTCCCGATAAGAATGATAACGGGATACACAAGGGCGCCCCGCACCTTATGCGCCACCTCCCGCTGTTTTCTCAATTCTTCCGCTAGGTAGAGAAGGCTTGGGGCGAGGTTCCCGCTCGCCTCGCCGACTTTGACCATATTAATGAAAAAGTGGCCGAATATGCGGCTGTTTCTTTCCAAGCCCTGGGCAAGAAACTGGCCATTATTAACGTCACGGACCAACTGGTCTATGATTCGCCGCATTCGTTTTGAAGACGCCTGCGCGCGTATCATTTGGAGGCCTTCGACGAGCGGCATCCCGCTCTTTACCGCGATCGAAAGCTGGCGGGCAAAATTGATGCGTTCCTGCGCGGATACATGCCCGAAGAATTTAGGCACCACCGGTTTCCGCGCAATCGCAGGCCTCAGTTTATCCGCGGATATCTTTGCGGTCAGCTGCGGCGACGGCTCATCCGCTTGTTTTCGAACGGTATCAACGGGCATCATTTATTCGTGTATGATCCGCACCACTTCTTCGACCGTCGTTATTCCGACCTTCGCCTTTTCGATGCCGTCCTCAAGCATCGTCTTCATCCCATCTTTTATCGCTGCTTGTTTGATATAGTTCGCGTCGGCCTGCCCGGTAATCAAGCCCCTGACATTGTCATTGACCTCAAGAACTTCGTGAATCCCGATGCGGCTTCGATAGCCGAAACCCTCGCATGCGTCGCACCCCTTCCCGACCGTGCAGATCTTCCCTTCTTCCAGAAGCTCCGCTCGCGCTCCGATAAAGGCCCTGACCTCTGCGAGGCTTAAATTCCTCATGACCCGGCATTTCGGGCACGCCATCCGCACCAGCCGCTGAGAGATCACGACATTTACGGTGGAAGCGACGAGGAACGGCGGCACTCCCATGTCGATGAGCCGCGGAAACGTTGTTGACGCATCATTCGTATGGAGCGTGGAAAGCATCAAGTGTCCCGTGAGAGCGGCATTGACTGCGATGCCCGCAGTTTCCGGATCCCGGATCTCCCCCACCATCACGATATTGGGGTCCTGCCGCAGAATGGAGCGCAGTCCGTTCGCGAACGAAAATCCCGATTGAACGTTCACGGGCATCTGCGTGATGCCTGCGATCGAATATTCGATGGGATCCTCGATCGTGATGATGGAGACCTCTCGGGTGTTCAGCTTTTTCAGGATGGCGTAGAGCGTGGTGGTTTTCCCGGCTCCGGTCGGGCCGTTGGCGAGGATCATGCCGTACGGCTTCCGGATCGCCCGATTCACGAGCTCGAGCTGTTCCTTGGTGAACCCCAGATCGGCCAGGCCGAACTCCTGCTTCGATTCCGCGAGGATGCGCATAACGCAGTTCTCTCCGTAATACGTCGGTGCGATCGAGACGCGCATGTCGATATCTCCCACCTCCTCGATCCGCGCTTTAAATCTCCCATCCTGCGGCATATGGTGGATATCGCTTTTAAGTCCGGAAAGGACCTTAATGCGGCTCACCACTTCCGACTGGACTTGCTTTGGCAGCTTGAAGACATCAGTGAGCATCCCGTCGATGCGAAACCGTACCACAACCCTATCGTCGGCCGGCTCGATGTGGATATCGGACGCGCGGGAAAGATAGCCGTGCGTGACGATATGGTCAACGAGATCGATTATCGAGATATCGGAAGTCTCCCCCGAGAGCAGTTTCAGAATGGCGGACTTATTGGATTCGAGGTCGGTCACTCCCCCATTATACCTCGGGCGCACCATAAGACCACTTCCTCGACCGCATTCGCTACGCGTGACCCGGAACGCCCTGAACAAGCCGGGAATCGCGCTACGCGGCGCTCTCTCCGCTTGGCCCGGAATCGAATTCCTCGATCCTCATAAATTCCCCGCAGCGATGCCGCTTGTTGATATTCGGAGGGTCCCCTTCCGCGGTGAACCGCACATTGCATTTCTCGCAGACGTACGTCGTTCGCATGATTCGGTTTCTAGAAAATCCGCTTCGCGCTCGCGCGAAACGGAATTACGATTCTAACGCATAAAATTCCCGATGCAAAAGGAATATTATGCACAGCCCGCCCCGCGAGAGAATCCTTACAACGCGCTCACGTCGCGTATCGTAAGCAGCAATACAAGAGTGAGGAGGAATACAAGGCCGATGCCATTCACGACGGCCTCGGCGCGCTTCGGGAGCGGAGAACCCTTGATCGTTTCGATGAGGATGAGGGCGAAACGCCCTCCGTCCAATGCCGGAAACGGGATTAAGTTCAATGCCGCGAGGTTGATGGAGATGACGGCAAGAAGCTGGAAAAGGTACAACGCGCCCACGGCAGTCGTTTCGCGCGCAACCGTGAAAATCCCGACCGGACCGATCACCCCCGCGAGAAGTTCTCCTCTGAACAAGCTCATGAGGAGATTGCCGAATCCCGCTATCGTCATCCCGAAGATTTGGACCGTTCTGGCAAGTCCTTCCCTGATCCCCGCCAAGATCCCCAGCGAATCTTCGCCGCCTTCTACGAGATATACGCCCAGGGCTCCCTTCCCCTCTCCCGGGGCTTGCCGCGGCGTAGCGACTACTTCTCTGACGCCCTTCCCTTCCCTTAGCGACACGGTGATTTTCTCCCCGCGATGGCGGTTCACATAGTCGATGAACTCATCGGCGCGAGAAAAGCCCTGAATTATGCTCCCCTCCTTTAGCCCCGCGGCCTCCGCGGGCGAGCCGGGCTCTACGCCGCTCACTGCAAGGATCCGGGGAGTGCCGACCGCGAGGATCGCGGAGAGCAGCGCCCACCCGATCAGGAAATTAACAAAGACGCCCGCAAGCACGATCACCGATTTTCGCCATGCGGACTGCGCCGAAAAAAGCCGCTCGCCGGATCCGGATGGAGCCTCATCCGCGTCCTTCCCGCCGAGGAACTCTCCCTGTTCTCCCTTGATCTTCACGAAGCCGCCGAAGGGCAGGAGGTTGATGCTGTAGATGGTCCCGCCCTTCTTCTTCCCCCAGAGCCGCGGGGGGAACCCAAGCCCGAATTCATCCACCTTCAGCTTAAAATATTTGGCTGCGGCAAAATGCCCCGCTTCGTGGGCAAGGACGAGGAAGGAAAGACTGATGATGACGAGAAGAGCGGACATTTCTATTCTATTCGTTCAACTCCTTCGTCTTTTGCGCGAGCATCGCCTCGACCGAAGCATTTGCGTTATCGACCGCCTTTTGGATCGCCTCCTTTGCCTGGAATGCCTGATCCTCGTTTATCTGCTTTTCGGTTTCGCCCAGCCTCACTTGCTTCATGATTTCGTCGCGATGGCGTCGCAGCTGGATTCGTATCTCTTCTGTCATCCGCTTCGCAAGTTTGACGAATTCCGCGCGGCGCTCATCCGTCAATGACGGCAGTGAAACGCGGATGACGGCTCCGTCACTCGTAAGGGACACGCCGAGGTTCGCGCTCTCGAGCGCCTTCATCGCGACGGGCATCACCGCCCTGTCCCACACGCTCACTTCGATATCCCTCGGCGGACGAATGCTCAGCGAGCCGAGCTGTTTCAACGGCACGATCTGCCCGAAGTATTCCACGGGAAGATCTTGAACCAGGGCGACCGTAGGCCGGTTGGTTCTCACGCCGCGCATTTGCGCTTCGAGCTTTTGCACTGAGCCGTCGAGCAGCTCATCAAGCTGTTTTAAAAGCCTTTCGATCATTGGATGTGTTCCGCCAGCGCCGAAAGCTGGAGACGCGGGCTCAGATTGAACCTGCTTGCATCGCGTTTCAGTGCTCCGATCTCATGCCATAAGCCCATATACCGACCGCGCTTCCAGGCCGCCTGCATAAGTAATGCCTCAAGGAATCCGGCGAAATCAAAATTTTCTTCGGCAGTCATATCCTTGATCCGCTGTCCGCGGTCCCGCGCGGGCGCGTCAAAAAACGCTTCCGCAAGGGCTACGTACTCCTGAAACGCGGCATCCGTCGCAAGGGATACCGCGAGCCCCGGAGCGCCGAACGAACGCCGAGCCAAGTTCGCGGCAAGAGGGTTCTTGACCGCATATTCGCGCTCGAGGAGTTCCGCGATGAGCCCGGAACCGACCGTTCCGAAATGGATCGACGCGAGGCGCGAGCGGAGCGTGGACGGGAGGGCATCGGGGTCGTTCGTCACGACGAGCACGAGCGCCGATCGGGGCGGTTCCTCCGCGAGCTTTAAGAATGCGTTCATCGCCTCGCCGGTAAGTTTCTCCGCCTCATCGACGATCAAAGTCCGCTGTTTCGAGCGATTCGGCCTCGAGAAAAGAAAATCTTTTGCCTCGCGGATCCGATCGATGCCGAACTCGACTTCGGGACCCGGGGCGACAACCGTTACATCTCCCAAGGGGACATGCCCGGGAACATCGAATACCCCGTTTTCCAAATATCGCGCGAGCGAAAGTGCGAACATCTTCTTGCCGACGCGCGGCGGGCCGAAAAAAAGATATCCGTGTCCCAGCCGATCCTCGTCCGCGAGCGTTTTGAACGCGCGTATCAGATGGTCGTGGCCGATGAGCATATTATCGCTTATGCAGCAGCGTTTGCTTATATGTGTCGAGGTGGCTCAAGATCAGCCCCGTCCCCTTGGCAACGCAGTAGAGCGGCTCCTCCGCGACATACGCGGGGACCCCAAGCATCCGTTCGAAGAAATCGGGAAGGTGATGGAGCTGGGCGCTTCCGCCGGAAAGAATAATGCCCTTTCCCATTATGTCGGCGACGAGTTCGGGAAGCGTATTATTAAAGACGGTCTGCACGGAATTCGCGATCTCCAAGAGGAACGGGTTCAATGCCTCCGAGATCTCATTACTGTTGATTACGACGTCCTTCGGGAGTCCTGAAATAAGATTCCGTCCGCGCACTTGATGTTCCATTTTTTCCTTCACGGCGAGCGCGGAGCCGATCTGGATCTTCACAAGCTCCGCGGTCTGCTCCCCGATCGCCAGCGCATATTTCTTTTTTACGTAATCACTGACGGCTTGGTCAAACTTATTGCCCGCGACCCGCAAACTTGACCAGGATACGATATTCCCCAAGGCGATTACGGCGACTTCCGAAGTGCCGCCGCCGATGTTTACTATCATATGGCCCGAACGTGCATTTATGGGAATGCCCGCTCCCAGAGCCGCGAGCACGGGCTCCCGCACGATAAAAACGTTCCTGGCGCCCCCCTCGTGCGCGGCGTTCATAACCGCCCGCCGTTCGGTCTGCGTGATGCCGGCGGGAACGGAAATGATGACATCCGGCCGGAAAATGCCAAAACGCCCGACCGCTTTTGAAATAAAATATGCGAGCAGGGCCTTCGTAATATAATAGTCGGCGATAACCCCGTCCTTAAGGGGTCGGTAGAGCACTATGTCCTCCGGGGTCCGGCCGATCATTTCTTTCGCCTCGCTGCCGACCGCCATCACCGAGTTGTCAGGCTTGCGAAGCGCGACGATCGTCGGTTCGTTGATGATGAACCCTTTCCCCGGCACGAAGACGACGGTATTTGCCGTTCCAAGGTCTATCCCAATTTTTCGAGTAAGCATATAAAAACGCGCGCCGTTCGGCACACTCATTTAAGGCCAAAACTGCGCGGGCGTCAATTCAAATGCTTCGTTGCGCCATCCGGAACCGCTCACTCTACGGCCACCGCGCCGTACCTCGCCGGACTTAAATGATCGTGATATTGCCAGGTTCCCGTTTCATCGAAGCGGAAATCCCAGCTCTCGCCCGGCGGAATCCCTCGGCACGCATCGAATATCGGTTCAGGCGTCCGTTTCCCGCAGCGCGTGATACTGGTGCCGGGGTATGCCTCGTGGGTCGGGTGGACCGCGGAAGCCGGCCACGTCTGGAAATCGCTCTTGTTTACAAAGGAAACCGTAGTCCCCTTCTTGACCGTAAGGCTCTCCGGAGAATATCCCGCATTTGTGAAGATTATTGCGACGACGGAAGGAGGCGCCTCATCGTTCCGAGTTCGACCCGAAGCCGGCTGTTCCGGAACAACCGGCGGAGAACCGATCGGCCCCTGAATTGCGGGCCCGACCGGCTCTGCGGGTCCTGTCCGTATGCCTAAAAACCCGACCACGCCGACGGCCGCCAATACGGCGACGCCGATTGCAACATATTTGCCCTGCATTGGTTCATTCTATCATATGCGCGTAATGTGCGCACCAACCGATCGCAGCCGCGCATCTATTTCTTCATATCCGCGGTCGATTTCTTCGATATTCTCGATCGTGGACGTTCCGTTCGCCACGAGCGCCGAAATGATATTGACCATTCCGGCGCGAAGATCGCGCACCCGGAGTTGCGCTCCGCGGAGCGGAGTCCCTCCGCGGATCTCCGCAACGTGCGGAACGTTTGCCTCCGCGAATCTGCACGCCTCGTGCGGCGGACAGTTCCTGCGCACGGCGATATCCGCGCCCATGGAGGCAAGATCGCCCGCATACCCGAAACGATCTTCGTAGATCGTTTCATGAATGCGCGATACGCCTTCGGCTTGCGTAAGGAGCACCGCGAGCGGCTGCTGCCAATCCGTCATAAAACCCGGATGCACTGCGGTTTTGATGTCTAATGCCCTGAGCGGCCCGTTTCGCCAGAATGAAATGCCCTCCGGGGATATCTCGTACTCTCCTCCGAGCCTGCGAACGACGTTCAAAAACGTGATCAAGTGGTCCTGCAGGGCGGCTCTCACGAGAAGTTTTCCGCCCGTTGCGATCGAGAGGCACGCGAACGACACCGCTTCATTGCGGTCCGGAAGCACTCTGTGCCGTGCGCCGTGAAGCCGCGCCACCCCCTCGATATAGAAATCACGATTCGCCCCAAGCTCAATGATCGCCCCCATTTTTTGCAGCATTTTCACCATGCTCATGATCTCCGGTTCGAGCGCGGCGTTCCGCAAGGTCGTTTTGCCTTCCGCGAGGACCGAGGCGAGAATCGCGTTCTCCGTCGCGCCTACGCTCGGAAAATCAAATATTATTTCCGCCCCTCGGAGTCCCTTTGGCGCCCGCGCGCGGTACGAGTGCTCCTTGGTGATCTCAAACTTCGCCCCTAATGCTTCGAGCGCCTTAATGTGGAGATCGATCGGGCGCGCGCCGATATTGTCGCCCCCGACGAACGGGACCTCGGCCTCTCCTGTTCGAGCGAGAAGCGGACCGAGGGCCAATATTGGAATCCTATTTTTACGGGTTTGCTCGAACCCGACGGTCGTTTTTTGTATATGCGGCGTTTCGATGATCAGGGAACTTCCCTCAAGGCGGGTTTTGCTCCCAATATCCTCGCACAACGCCCGCGTGATCTCCGCATCTCCGATGCGCGGGAAGCGATCCAGCCGGCACGGCTCGTCCGTAAGAAGCGATGCGACCATGAGTTTTGTGGCGGCGTTCTTCGCTCCTGCAAGTTCGATCTCTCCGGTAAGCGCCCCGCCGCCGGTAATGATGAATTTCATTTGAATTACTTGAAAAACGCAGAGCAATCATATAAACTCGCGGGCAGGAGGTCAACGTGATAACGATCCAGAGCGAGCTTGATCGCATCGCACAAAGTGCGGCGCGGCGAGCCGGCGCAGCCTACACTCCGCCGACATTCGCGCCGCCGGACGAATCAGAGGCCGCCCGCGCGTTTTCGAACGCAGCAGCGGAAATTCTTCGTCCTCTTCGCAAACTCGATGACGGAGGAGACGCACACGTGGCGACGCGAACCGAGCTCGTCCGGGTCGCGCGGTACGCGGTGCCCGCCGAGAACTTCGACGAAGTCTGCGATTCATTCTAGGGCGCTCCGGCGCCCGCATCTCACGCCACGGCCAATCGCCGTGGCGAACCATTATCGGAGCTTGTCTTTAATGAATTCGGACAGGTCCGGAACCGGAACGCGTTCCTGCGCGGCGGTATCTCGATCGCGCACCGTAACGTCGTTTTTATCCAAACTTTCGAAATCTACGGTGATACACCACGGAGTGCCGATCTCGTCCTGGCTGTAGTAGCGCTTGCCGATATTCCCTCGATCGTCCCATGCGGTATTGAAACCCGCTTCTTTTAACTCTCCGTAGATTTCCCGCGCCTTTTCCGCAAGCTGCGGCTTGTTTGCAAGGAGCGGGAATACCGCCGCCTTGTACGGGGCGAGTTTCGGGTGAAGCGCGAGGATGGTGCGATCCCCATCCTCGCGATAGGCGTCCAGCAGGAAATAGAGCAGCGGCCGCTCGACGCCTGCCGATGTTTCGATCACCCACGGGATGAACCGCTCGCCGGATTCCTGGTCGAAATACGAGAGGTCGACCCCGGAATACTTCGCGTGACGCGAAAGGTCCCAATCCCCCCTATTGTGGATCCCCTCGCACTCCTTCCATCCCCACGGCGTCTGATATTCGATATCCCATGCGTCTTTTGCGTAGTGGGCTCGTTCATCCGGTTCATGCTGGCGCAGGCGCAGACGCCCGGGATCAATGCCGAGCGACGCATACCAGCGGAATCGTTCGTTTTTCCAGTACCCAAAAGCCTCCGATGCATCGCGCTCGTTCGGTGATACGTAATATTGAAGTTCCATCTGTTCAAACTCGCGCGAACGGTAGATAAAATTCCCCGGAGTGATCTCGTTGCGGAACGCTTTGCCGATCTGCGCGACGCCGAACGGGATTTTCGGACGCATCGAGTCCAGGATGTTCTTAAAATTTACGTGCACGCCCTGCGTGATCTCCCCGCGAAGATACACCAAGGATTTTTCGGCTTGAACCACGCCGAGCCGCGCCTCGACGAGCAGATTAAATCGCTTTGGTTCGGTCCACAAAACGGGTTCTTTCCGCTCCCCATGGAACGCCTCATGCGCTTCGATCTCCCCGAGCTCGTCCGCTCGGATACGGACATGGCACGTTTTACACTCCACGAGCGGGTCGGTGAACGCTTCGGTGTGGCCAGACGCCTCCCATGTTCGGGGATTCATAAGGATGGACGCGGAGATGCCGAAGATATTCTCCCTTCCGCCTACCATGTACCGCCACCACGCCTGCTTGATGTGGTACTTCAGCTCCGCTCCGAGCGGACCATAATCCCATGTCCCGCGCAAACCTCCATAGATCTCCGATCCGGGGAAAATGAACCCCCGCCGCTTGCACAGGCTCACAAGTTTTTCCACCATTCCGTCTTGTTCCGCTTTATGTTTCATATTGTGCGCCTCCCATGCGTATCACTGCACCCGTTTATCCTGCCCGGCCACCGTGGTATCGCTCGGCAGGTCGGTGGTTATTGCGGGGATGGTCGCTTGAATGGGAAATTTTACAAAATCATCCATCGCCTCGATCTTCGTATCTCCCAAAAGCGTCACTGCCTGTCCCACTTGGTTCACCGCGGGAGTGTTCTCGATCTGGAATATCGCCTCGATCGGAGGGCTTATAACCCCCCGGGTCGCGCCGATGGCGGGGATGGCCCAGGAAACCTCCCCTGAAGCCGCGTTATAGGTCGGCTGCGTCGCGACGTTGCTTTTCACTTTTCCCGTGAATCGCGTTCCCGACTGAAGATTTGCGGAAATTTTAACTCCCGAAACGTCCGTCGCATAGTTTGTGATCACCCAGTGAATGGTATATTGCGTCGGCTGGTTCGCTTTCGGGGGATAGGGACCGGTATTCAATATGCCCGATGGCGCGTCCCGGAAATATCCCAGTGATTTCAGGTCAAGCTTGCCGGCGACTTTGGTTTCAAGCTGTCCCGAAGAGAACGTCTTTTCGGCAGCCGTGCCGGGCGGGACCGTAGGCGATTGGATCTCGGCTTTCACCTTCAATATGAAATTTCTGTCGCTGAGTCGCCGGATGGGGTATGCCGTTTTCAGGGGAATCTCGACGCTGAGGGAACCGCTCTCGCCCGGCGATATGAGCGCTAACGCCGGGGTTGTGGCGGGGTTCCATGTAAAGGTATTGGTAATTGAATTGAGCGAGGCATTGCTTACGGAGTCCCCGAAATCGAACACGTCGCTTGTGAACGTCGCGCGAACGGTTGCGTTCTCAAAACCCGTATCGGAGTTGTTCTGATACACGAACGTATATCGCGCCACCTCTCCGATATGGAGGAATGTGTCCGCTCTGCCGTTCAGAAGCACGCTGACCTGCAACGGAGAACCGGAGATGGCAAGGTTTCCTGCTTGCCTATTGATCACATAGTTCTCGCCCAGAAATTCTCCGGTGAGCGCCGCCTCGAACGCAGCGATGGAATCCCCGGGTCCCGAGATTTCGCCCTCGATCTCAATCACGCCTTCGATATTTTTATCAAGCGTCCCAAGATCCCAAACCGCATTTCCCTTCTCCGGCGGAACGCTGCTCTTATCGAATTTAAAGAAAGGCGGGTATGTCATCGTGAGGGTGGCGCCCTTTATCGCTTGTTTCCCCTGATTGCGATATTGGACGCGCATCAAAACTTTTTCACCGCTCAAGATTTTCTCCGGAAGATTGACCCGCAGGTCCAGCGCCGGCTGTCCCACGGCGACATCGATCTCTCTCCGGCTCTCGAATCTCGCCCTGGCCGCCTCCGTCTCATACGTGACTTTCGCTTCAAGCCGTTTGACTGATTGGCTATCCTTGATCACGATGAGATTCACGCTCTGCTGATTCAAACTCCCGGGGCCCAAATCCCCCAGTGATTGCTCTTGCACGCGCTGTCCGGCTTCCTGCCCCACGAACGCCACTCCGTCGGGAAGCGAAAGGCCGAATTTGGCGTTTTTCACGATCTTGTCCGAATAGTTCGCGATGGATACGGCTACCGTGAATGGTTCTCCGAGAAGCACCTGCGCCGGTTTCGAAAATTCCAGCCCTATTTCCGCATCCTGCGTTTTGAACAACAGAAAATAACCCGCTCCTCCCGCAAGCAAAAGCGCGAAAACCGCTGTGGCGATAAGAAACCCCTTCATGCCTGGATCTGGTTCAAATAAAGATTAGCGTACCTTGCGGGAACTGGAAAGCGCAGGGTTTGCAAAAAAACTCCTGTTGTCCGGGATGGAACGCCAGCGGGGCGCCGCCGCATTGCCCGCATCGCGCGTCCGTCGGGTCCCACCCGAGGATCCGCAGGACCGTTCTCCAATCCATTGCTCCGCCTATCAAATGGCGCCAAAGCGCGTGATCCGGTTCTCCTTCTCCAAGTATTTTCCCAAGAACATGAAGTTCGGGGGGTATCGCGGGCAGCCGGCGCTCCGCGAGAACGTCGACGACGTGAAGGCCGTTCTTTTCGACCAATCGCGCTTGCACCAGGTTGCCCGGCTGAAGATGCCCGTTGAGCTTTGAAACTGTCTTTCGGGCGCTCTTTGCTTTTGGCGTCAATTTGCCGAATTCTTTCGTAAAAAGAACGATGCGGAGATCACAATCGCCGTTCGGCTCGGCATCGAGAACGATCGCGTCGGTTATGTATTCCTGCATGGGGTAATAGTATCGGATCCGGCCAAAGATGCGTATCCCCCACCCTGGACGAAGGATGGGGGATTCTGAGAGATGGTCCCGCGTACATTCACGGGGCCGAGCGTTTCGCCGAAGCCATTTTGAGACGGCCGCGCACCTGCCGGGCAAGACCGTGATGCACGACAGACGTCCATATAAAGGGCGCCAGCCGATTTCCGCGGTAGGTGCCTCGGAGCTCGCGGGAGTCCAGCCAGAACATCCGCGGTTTCAGCCCCAGCGCGCGCAAATGTTCGCGTGGTTCGCGCGCGAGGCGTTTCAGGATCATCCAGCGGACATTCACGATGGGGCGCGCCTCTCCGTCCCTCTGGACTTCCCGCGTCCCGTGCTTCGCGTGGAGCGCCTCCACCACTCGGGCGTCGAAGAGATAGACCGCCATAATGTTCCGCGCGAGGAAGCGGCGGAGTTCTTCGACGGTGCCGCAATCGCGCAGCCGGTCTTCGAGCGGGTTCTGGAACCGGTTCCGGTATTTCACGATGGCATAGAGATGATACCGGCACCCGTTGCCGTTCGCTCCGTGGCCGTTTAGTTGTCCCACGAAGATCGGCGGGTAGGAATGATTGTTGTTCGAGGCCTTGATCTCGACAACGGCATCCCACCGCTTGAGTTCCAGATCGCCGCGCCGATCGAACCACCAATGCGGCGTGCCGCCCAGCTTGCTCTTCACGACTCCTAGCGCGAAGGCGCCGATGAGATCAAGCTTCTGCTTCGTGTTCCAGATCCTGCCCCCTGTTAACAGGAGGCGTCTGCGCTTCGGCATCAAATGCCTCCTTCCGGGAAAACCGTCGAGGGACTGCCCGTGCCTATGACAAGCCGATGCTACGCTCACTATACCCTCAATGGGAGAAATCGCGCAAAACCAGATCCGCCATCGCCCTGGCCACGATCTCATTCCCTTCTTCTGCGATGTGCACTCCGTCCAGATACACGCCGTTCTCTCTGTTGTCGAGAACCGCGGAAAGATCGCGGAATGCGGCCGGGGCGCTCCTTGCGAGCTCCTCTCGGAACATCTCGGCGTATCTTCGGAGCCTTCCGTCCTCGACCTGCGGATCCGTTCGCTCGATATCAACCTCGCTGCCGACGCGCCGATCATCGGAAAAGAGGGTCGGCTGCCATAGGGCCATATACGGGAACCCGTAGGCAGAGGCAAGTTTGTCCAGGAGAGAGAGTGATGAAAGATACTCGCGCGCCGAACCCTGCGCGAGCTTCTCGAGACGCGCTTCTTCCGCTGCGGAAACGGCTCCCTGCTGCCTGTGCGACGGCTTTTGACGGGAAGCCAAGGCGCACAACTTGCACCGCTCCCAAAACGAACCGACTATTCGCTTCATTGAAAAGGCGAGGAGCTCGTTTGCATCGCCCTCGAAGAGCGCGCGCAGCCGATTCTCGAACATCAGCGCCCCGGGACGCCCGGTGCCGTAGGAGGAAAGCACGTCATTCGCTCCGTCATAAAAAATCACAAGGTCCGGTCGCTCGCCGTTGCGGAGAAGCGTGATCAACCGGATGACTTCTTGCGTGAATGTGGAACCGCCCTGCCCGTAGTTCTTCACCTCGTAAGCGGCGCGTTTCGCGTTCAGCTCTTTTGACAGATATGACGGGATCGTGAACTCGTCGCGGGCTCCTACCCCCATCAAGGCGGAACCGCCGAGAACGAACACCCGCTTCGGACTTGTTCCCGGCGCAAACTCCGGGTTCCACGTCTTTCGGGTTGAATCCGAGCCGATATTCACGTACTCCGAACGGAACGGCGCGATATCCCATTCCACGAATGGCTCATATCGCATCATGCCCGTCTGCTGGAACGCCCGCATGTCTTTCCAGAGATCCTTTGCCCACGACTCGGTGCGGTAATGCGAAAGCATCGCCGGCAAGTCCCGTGCGCGTTCGAATTGGGCGAAGAACTGGAGTCCTCCCTCGATGATCGCGGCCGCTGCAAGAAATACAGAGAACCCCAGCAGCAGTTTTCTCGGCATCGATATCCGGGAGTGCCCGGTAATTACCATAGTGCTGGGAGCAGGATTCGAACCTGCGCAGCCCGTAGGGCGACAGATTTACAGTCTGTTGCGATTGACCACTCCGCCATCCCAGCGCGGTTGCATTATACGGCCCCGCCCTCGGAGATTCAACTTAGTTCACTTGGTTTCCGCTTTATCCGCCTCCTGCCGGATCTCGCTGAAATCGATTTTCGGCTTGCGCGCCTCGTCCGTGCGCATCTTCTTTAAGCGCTTTGTGAGATAGGTATCGATCGTTATGAGGAGCATCTTGAGTTTCCTGAAAAGTTTTCCCGCCGAACGGTTCATGAACGCGTCGAACCGCTCCGGGATCTCCGAAGTGATCCAACGTTCAAGCACGGGCCGCTTTTGCAACACGAGATCGTCCTCCCCCACTCTGGGAAGCGCGCGCGCGATAAGATAGAGCATCGCTCCGATCGACAGCATAAGAATGTTCGTAAGTATGAACTGCAGCATGGAGTTGCGCTACGAATTACGAAAGAGCGCGGATATGCGAATCGTACGGATGAATGATGGCATCTAATTCGTATATTAGTAAACTGTTCGTATTTCGCAGCTACTCCCTAGAGTTCCATCCGCGCAAATGCGCTCACGCGAATATTTTCTCCCACTCTCGCGATCGTCGCGTTCACCACATCGCCGATCGTTTTCGATTCGTCTCGAATATACGGCTGCCTAAGGAGTTCGTCCGGGTTTTGCGGCGCCATCGCTGAAATCTGGAGCGCGAGTTCGCGGACCAGTTCGCGAAACGGCTCGGAACGGACCACGAAATCGGTCTCCGCCCGGACATCCACGAGTACGCCGATCCGCTCCGCATGCACATAGGAATAGATGAGCCCGGCGCTCGTATCTCTCCCGGCCCGCTTCTCCACCTTCGAAAAGCCCTTCTCGTATATCAGGCGGACCGCGGCGTCGAAGTCCCCTCCCGCATCATCCAAGGCCTTTTTGCACTCCATTACGCCGGCTCCGGTTTTCTCGCGCAATTTTTGGATCAATGACGTGTCGGGCATCTGCTTATTGCTTCTCGCCTTGCTCGGCCTCTTTCGCCCGGACAGCCTTTTCCTGTTCGATCCCTTCCTGCATTGCGGCTCGGATTTTTTCGAGGAACCAGCCGATGCTCGAGCGCGATTTCGTATTCCCCGCAACGGGGTATTGGACCGAATCCGGGTCGGCGTCAGTATTAAGGAGCGCGACGATAGGAATGCCGGCGCGGTTCGCCTCGCGTACGGCTATCGCGTGCACCTGCGGATCGATGATGATCGCCGCTTCCGGCTTCGCGGTCAGCTCAAGCAGCCCGCCCATGACCTCCGTAAGATTCCGCAGTTCGCGCTCAAACCCCAAGCGCTCCTTTTTTGTATACTGCGAGAACGCATTTGCGGCCCAATCGCGCATAAGCTGCTTCAAATGCTCGATCCGCTTTGAAATGACTTTGAAATTGGTGATCGTGCCGCCGATCCACCGCCCGGACACCTGAGGGAATCCGAAATGGCCTGCGACTTTTTGCACCTCCTCCGCGGCCGCCGGCTGCGTTCCGACGAAGAGCACTTTTCCGCCGGAGGCGGTCCGTTTCTTTAAAAACTCGAGGGCTTTGGCCAGATCTTCCTGCGTTCTGTTCAGATCAATGATCTCTATCTCGTTCCGCGCTCCTAAAATATACGATCGCATCTTGGGGTTTGTCTTGCTTTTGTTGCGGCCATAGAAAACACCGGCCTCAACCATTTCCCTGAGACCTTCGTCCGTAATCGCGCTTTCCTGCGCTTGTAATGCGATTGCCTCTTCAGACATGCCCGGAAAGTGTAGCCGATAAAAGAGATTCTGTAAACCCTACCGTACGATCACCCCGCCGCCAAGCAATTCTCCGGATTCGGAATAGAAAACCGCGGACTGCCCCGGCGCCACGAACTTCTGCGGCTCGTCGAAGACGATCCTGATCCCTGATGTGTGTTTTTCAACCCGCGCCTTGGCCAGCGGCTGCCGATATCGTACCCGCGCGAGGACCGGAGCCTCCGGACTAAAACCGCCCATCTCACCGATCAGATTGACATCGGCGAGCTCGATTTCCGCCCGGTACAGCGCCGGATGGTCGGGGCCCTGAGCCACAACGATCGTATTGGCCTCTATGTGCTTCTCTGCGACATATACCGGCACATGAACGCGGTTCCCTTTCTGGTGCTTGATATTGCCTATGCCTTGCCGCTGCCCGATCGTATAAAGATGCGCCCCGGCATGTTCGCCGATCTCCTCTCCCGCGGTGCTCACGACCATCCCCCGTTTCTCGGGGATGTATTGTCCCACAAAATCAGCGATCGCCACGCGCCCCAAAAAACATATCCCCTGCGAATCTTTTTTCTCCGCGGTTGGCAGTCCCGCCCGCCTCGCGATCGCTCTGACTTCCGGCTTCAGATATTCTCCAATCGGGAAGAGGCAGCGGGCAAGTTTGTTCCGCGCAAGCGTCCAGAGGAAATAGGACTGGTCCTTGTTTGAATCCTTCGCTTGATACAGGCGAGGGATGTTCGGTGCCCGATCGCTTCGCGTGTCCGGCGTTCGATTCGAGCGCCGGACATCTCGAACCACCCGGACATAATGTCCGGTCGCCACATAATCGGCTCCGAGTTCCATCGCCCGATCATAGAAAATGCCGAACTTGATCTCGCGGTTGCACATCACGTCGGGATTCGGAGTGATGCCTTTCGCATACCCGTCGATCATGTACTCTACGACGCGCGCTTTGTATTCCTGCTCGAAATCCCACACGTAGAACGGGATGCCGAGCTTCTCTGCGACGCGTCGGGCATCTTCCGCATCTCGTTCGGCGCAGCCGTCGGCGTTGTAGCAGCGCATAAAGACGCCTGAGACATCGCATCCAAGCTTTTTTAAGAGCAGTGCCGCAACGGAGGAATCTACGCCTCCCGACATCGCGACGAAGACCTTTCGCCTGCCCCGCCGCGCCCCGCAGCCAGTTTTGCGGTGGTACTGGGGCGGCACGCGTGCGTTGCGATGGAGTTGTTTTGTCTTGATTTTCATAAAAATTTCTCGCTCCGCCCTCGCGCGGACGGAATTTCCGGCGGCGGGGCTACGGAAACAACATCAACTTCGTCCCGATCAAAAAGAGAAAAACCGCGACGACGGCGCGAAACTTGTTCTGCGGTATCCGGCCGACGACTATTTTGGCAATGTACGCGCCAAGAAAAGAAACGGGAATAAAAAGGACGAGTCCGTACCATAACTCTCTCGGCAATGTCGCGCCGCCGGCAAAATAAGTAATGATACGAGTAGAGTCAACCAAAAGGCCAATCGCTCCGGCGGTGGCGATGAAAACGGCTTTCGGCAAGTCAAAAGCGGAAAGAAACGCGCTCCTGATCGCTCCGCCGACGCCGAACATTCCGGCAAAGAATCCGGACAATCCCCCGCCAAATATTGCCGTTATGTTCCCGGCCGGTATCTTGAATGTGGATTGAAACGCCGCGAACAACGCGTATCCCGCGAGGAACGCGCCGAGGACGCGGAGCAGTATTTCTTCGTTCGCCCCAAGCGAGAGAGAGGCGCCGAGATAACTGGCAACGAGTCCGACGACCCCGAACAAAACAAAGAGGCGCGCGTTGAAACCGGAACGGAAGAGCGCGATTTTCCAGATATTGCCGAACCAATGGACGATTGCCACCAAAAATATCGCCTCCACCGGCGGAAAAAATATCACCAAGACCGGGATCATCAGCGTGGACGTCCCAAAGCCCGTGACGGTGCCGATGGTCGCGGCGAGGAGCGTCAGGAGCGCAATGTACGCTATTTCCATAAAATTATGTATGGTGAGCTAGTCGAACCATTTTCCCATTTTTGCGAGAACATGTTTTTCGCATAGAATCCGCAAGAATGGCGAGCGGGTTAAATGGTGCCTGACCCAATTTCTGCATGATACACGACATCCTTACATTCTCAAGTTTGTAAGGATGTCCTTATTAAAGAAGATCGGCGAGTTCTTCCCTGCCCGCCGAAGCCCCTGCCTTGCCGCAGGCATCGGCGAAGCGAGGTCGGCGCAGGCGGGTTGCCCGCCGTGCCCGTCCGTAGCTTCATGCGGAGGAGGGTCCTCGTCAAATTTATCAGGATCAAGCCCCGCGTCCGGCCGTGAGTCATATTTGCTTAATTTTTTGAAAGTTAAGTTCATCCCCACACCAAAACTTTTTGGTGCGGGGACATGTCGCTCCCCGCCTTCGCCAAGGCTACGGACGGGCAGGCAAGCTCTTAAATTTGATCTTACGGATCGGACAGGGTTCAACCGGTGGCAAACTCTTACTCTCGGCGCAAAGATTGTTGTCTCGGACAAAAAGCATAAAAGGAGTAGAATAAACCTATGAGGATTCCCGATGTATTCAAACTTATCATCGCCATCGCAGTCTCCGAGCTGGCCGGCGTCATTGGCTCGGTGTTTACCCCCACACCAAAATCTTTGGTGTGGGGGTTTACCGCGCCATCAATCGCAGGTTGGTATGCAGGAATCGCAAAGCCAGCCCTCAATCCTCCCGCGTGGATATTCGGACCGGTCTGGACGACATTGTTTGCGCTGATGGGTATCGCGGCCTTTCTCGTCTGGTCCTCCTGCGCCAAGGCTTCGGAGGATAAAAAGAAAGGGGTAAAAGTTGCTTTAATTCTGTTTGGTGGACAGCTGGTCTTGAACGCGCTTTGGTCGATCATCTTTTTCGGTCTGCACAGCCCTGGCGGTGCGCTTATTGAAATCGTATTCCTTTGGCTCGCCATTCTCGCCACGATCGTTGCGTTTTATAAAATCTCTCGTCCGGCGGCATATCTGCTTTTGCCCTACATCCTTTGGGTCAGTTTTGCGATGTATCTTAACTACGCCATCTGGGCATTGAATTAAGCTTTTTATGCAAACTAATCAAATTACGTATACATGCCCCATGCATCCGGAGATCATGCAAGAGAGACCCGGTATGTGTCCCGAATGCGGAATGCAACTGGTGCCCGCCCGCTACCGCCAAGACTCCGTCGGGCAAGCAGAAAAGGAGCAATTGTCTCACGGATCGGGTAAGCCCGGCTTCGCTAACGCTTCGACGGGCAAGCATGCCGGTCACAGCACCTCGATGTTCTTCCGCAAATTCCGGGTAAGTCTCATTCTCACCATTCCGGTCGTGCTTTATGCCGATATTGTGAAAACTATTTTCAAATGGTCGCCTCCGGTTTTCCCTGGTTCGGATTATCTTCCCTTAATACTCGGCTCGATCGTCTTTTTCTATGGCGGATGGGTCTTCCTTGCCGGAGCATGGCGCGAGATCAAAGGAAGATTGCCGGGCATGATGACGC
>CAYJWW010000013.1:0-2736 GCA_964374065.1 uncultured Candidatus Saccharibacteria bacterium
TCGCTCGCCCCCCGACTTGAGTCCGGCTCAATTCCGAGACGGATTCAATGAAGGAGTTCTTTGATGAAAAGACACAGGGCGGCGGCGAAAGAGGCGGCGGTACGGGAGACGGCGCGGCGGCTTTCGGGCGGCGACCGGATCGTCGAGGAAATCCTCCTGTGGAACATCGTGTTCCGCGGCGGAGGGAGCCCCGACGAGCCGAGGGTAATCGACGGCGTGAAGTTTTGGGTGGTCGGCCGTAATGCCAGCCATGACTTCTACGCCGGAACCGACGGCACCGGGAAGCGGTTCCGCCGCTCCGTCGGCGAGAGTTGCACCGTCGATATCGACGGAAATCCGCTCGCGGAGGACGGCATCCCCGGCATCGACGAGCACATGTCCGAGGTGTCCGACTTCCGCGGGTACTACGGGCATTTCTAGCCAGCCATCCTCGCATTCGCCGATCGGCGGACACGAGGAGAAACAATCAGGGCGGTCCGGCATCGGACCGCCTCCCACCTATATGCCTTATGGGGCAAACGAGTCCCAGTGGGCCGATAGGCGGGACATATGTCCATTTGTCCGATGGGCTTGACAGAGTATCAGTCCACTGGTATAATATCAATCTGAACAGTGGAGGCCAACCGTCGGTTTTCGTGAGGAGGGTGAGTATGTTAGGAGCCCGCGTGACCCCGCAACAAGTGGAACTTCTCCGCCTCGCGGACGCAATCCTTGCCCGCAACGGCCTCACGCCGTATGGGCGGAAAAAGGAGCGGAGGCCTAAGGTGGAGCAAACGCCAAGCGGGCCGCGCCCGCGGCTGATCTTCACCCCGATGGGTGGAGCGAACCGCTGGCGGCGCTAGGCCGCCGTGCTACAATCAGTTTTCGTCCCGACTGGAGAGTCGGGACCCTCTTACAGGGGAGCAGTACAGACAAATAGTAGGTGGTAAGTACTGGTCAACTGCAAGAGGGCAAATGGGTGCGCGAGCGCGTGCCTTTCCCGACGAAAGTCGGGACCATTCTGGATAGCCCGCGGGGTACCTTGAGAAAGGAAAGCACATGAGCACCGACAGTACGACCGGCAGCCCGGGCGACGACACGTGTGACAGCACTCCGGTCGACAGTGCGGCCGACAGCACCCCGGTCGAGAGCGCAGCGCCCGGGATGCCGTGCAAGTTCGAAGGGTGTGGGATCGCGAACCTCGCGCCCGAGACCGGCAATGTGCCGCTCATCAAGTTCATCGCGAACTTGCTGAAGCGGCGGGTGCTGGTCAGGGATCTCGAGGGACACGTCTACTGCGAGCGGCACACGAAAGTGCTCCGCGAGCAGGGCGTCGTGCTCTTCACGTACGCCGAGACCGTCGTCGAGCTCGAGCGCCGAGCCGCGAACTATGCGGCCGAGCGCGAGACCGCGAGGTCCATCGCCGCCGCGTACGGCGCCGAGAAGCCCAAGAGGGGGCGCCGGCACGAGCACGGCGAACGGCGTACCGAGCGCACCGACCGCGCGAGCGACCATGGCAAGGAGCGGCAGTTCGGCCACAAGCCGTTCCTCAAGCTCGCCTCGGGCGGCGACTAGCCCGCCAGGTGGCGGAATCATCCCTCCGGGAAACCGGAGTTGCGGTAAAGCCCTTCCGCGTCAAAGCATGGGCACATATTCTCTCCTTCGGGGGACACAGCAAAGACCGCTGCGCATCGCGCAGCGGCTTTTGATTTTATGATCGCGTTCACGCCGGCACTTCATGGATAATATTCATGAACGCTGTGTCAGTAAGGGGAATAGTAACTATCCTACGATCGTAAGATAGTTACTATTCATGGCGTAGCCCCCGTGTTACTTGCTGCGAGTCATTAAAAATGGTATAGTTTGAATATGCGCGATCCAAGTTTTTCGAATATTGACCGCTCCCTCGAGGGGCAAGTGAATCCGGAGGTCGCCGCGATGGCGGAGAGCTGTCTTCGCGCATGGGCGGTGGATATGAATCAATTCAGGGATACATTGGGAGACGCCGAAGTAGAGAAAGATCTCGATCGGGCGGCGCGGCATCGCGCCACCTGGGAAGCGGAAGAATCGCCCGAGGAGCTTGAGCGTGATCGGGCGGCGCGGGTGCTCGAAGCCGCCTGCATTGAGCAGGCGAACGCAGGCCGCTGGTTCGGGCCGGCGGGAGAAGCGGTGGTTCTCAAAAGTTCCGAATTCGACGATCAAGATCGGGACATCGATGCGATCGTGGACTATCCGAAGGAAGACCGCCATTTGGCGTTGGGATTCGATGTCTCGTACTCCGGCAATGTCGGTCGGAAGCTCGCGAAGATCAAAGAAAAAATAGATGCCGCCCCCGAAGGCGACGGCGAAATGCCCGGCGTCAAATATTTCAAATCGGGTTCGCGGAAAGGGGCGATCCGCAACGTGCCGCTCGTCGTCGTGGGGATCGACCGAAGCGCTGTCCGTCCGCTTTCAGCCCAATGGGGAAATTGGATCACGCTCCGGACGCAGGAGGCGGTTATGGTCCGCGAACTGCGCGCCGCGCGAGAAAAAATGACATTCACGAAGACGGGAGAAAAGGTGTTCCCCGCGGGCTCCAAGCCGGAACAGATCAAAGCACAGGCCCAAGAATTAAAGCGGAAGCTCGAATCCCACCCCATCCGGCGGCACCCGCTTCGCGATATGGCGATGAGCGAGATCGTGGCGCAGCTCAAAGTATTCGGGGAGTATGCGAGAAAAAGGAATCGCCCCAGAATCGCCGCGGCATACGACGAGGCG
>CAYJWW010000013.1:2836-18568 GCA_964374065.1 uncultured Candidatus Saccharibacteria bacterium
GGAGTATGCGAGAAAAAGGAATCGCCCCAGAATCGCCGCGGCATACGACGAGGCGTTGCGTACGATCGAGACGAAAGGGGTAGTGCCGCGAAACGCCGTTTTTGATGATCCGATATGGCGCGAAATTTGCGCCTATACGCTATAGGGATTTCCGGATAGCGAACGTTCCGTGGATGTAGTTCCCGAGAATCTGGCGATATTAACTTTCACTACGATCGTAGTGAAAGTTAATATCAGGAAATATCGGGGTGGGATCGATGTGGGAGGGGTTCGAAAATCGAATTTTGAGATCGGGCCTTAAAATGGTTCGCCCGTCCGCGATTGAATCGGGACGGGCGTTCTGTTCTATGCCGATGGCGCTAGTGCACCACCTGCGGGACCCGAGGAACGACCTTCGGATTGATCTTCGTCGCGATGTTCGTCGCGGCCTTCGCCTGCGGGATCCGGACCTGTTGGATGCGTACGAAGTCCGGCGCGTCGCCCTCCACGGCATCCATGATGGCGGCCGTGACCTCGGACATCGCGAAGAACGTGAGCGCGGCCTTGGTTTTCTCGTCCGCGCGGACGGTCACGAGCCAGGACGCAAGCACGTCCGGCCTTCCGGATCGGCGGACCAGCTTGGCGGCCTGCGCAAAGAGGTCGGGGTGCCGCTTGATAATCCCGGGCAGCTCCCTGAATTTAAAGAGCGGCCGGGCTCTTTCCCGGTCGGTCACGGTCCAGGGGACCGCTCCAGAGAAGAGGATTCGTCCGAGCCACTCGGTCTGCACTCCCTTGCCGAGCTCGCCCGCGCGCGCGAATTCCGTATCGAGCGCGGGGATGAGCGCGTTGTCCCCCGCGCGGTCAAAGATTTCCGCGGGATGGCGGCCTCGGAGAAACCGCTTGAGCTTCTCCGCCGCGGCGTCGCACTGCGATGAGCTCCTCTTGCTTTTCCCGCGAAGGATTTTCTTCGCGAAGGTGAGCCCGAAACGGGAGAGCAAGAATCGCCAGAGTTCGTAACGAGCGGCGCGCAAACGGCACTTCCGAAGGACCGCTTGGATCCGCTCCACTTGGAGCCGCGGATCCTCGAACTGGACGTTCGTGAGCGCCGAGAGTTCCGCGGTGAGCCGCTTCTTGTTCTTGGTGGGTTTCAATCCAGGCCTCCTTCCTGGGATGAAGGGCCGGGAAGTTTATATCATTCCAAAGTAGACTTGTCAACTATTACCAGATGAATGATGCGCTAAAAATACTCCGGAAATTCACTCTTATCCCAAGGAAACACGATCCAGTCATCCTGCTTCTCCGCGCCGTACCAATCCGGATAATATGTACTGTCTTTTAGGACTATAAGCGTAGCCGTCTTTAACTCCGCGATGCGGTAGGAGCGCACCAAGATATTCGAGACCTCCTTCAGGGTGCCGCCCGTCCCCGAAATTTCGTCCACGAGCAGCACCTTTTTACTGCTCAAATCTATGTTGGGCAAATAGGAAACCCTGAAATCTCTTTTTTTGTTCTTATCGTAAGAACTTGCGGATACGGTCAGAATATTGGAAACGCGTTCCAGCTTCTTGGCGAGAAAAAAGAGGGGGATCAGCCCTCCCATGGTTATGCCGATAATGTATTCCGGCGCGAAGCCGCTCGCGCGAATTTTCCGAGCCAGTTCATCCGTCATCGTTTCTATATCGTCCCACGTAAGTTTTGTCATGGTTCTTAATCTACACCAGTATAGCGCATGGAACGAAGCAATACAGATTAATCTAATGCGCGCGCCGAGCGCGCTTCATAAAGTTTTCTACAACCCGCTCCGCTTCTGCCGGCGTGCCCACCCAGAAGATATGCCTATCCCGCTTGAACCACGTCATCTGCCGCTTCGCGTAATGCCATATTTCCGTTTCGAGCTTTTCAATCATCGATTCCTTGGATAGAAGCCCCCGAAGGTGGCGGCTTATCCAGCGGTACTCAAGCCCAAGCGCGTCGAGGCGCGCCCAACTCACCCGTTCTCTCTCGTGAAGGCGTTTTACTTCCGCGATCATGCCCTGCTTGAACCGGGCGAGAAGGCGCGTGCGGATGCGCGTTCGCAATATGTCGTCCGGCAAGCGGATCCCTATCTTCAAAACGTCATCGGGCGAAGAATCCCGGCGAAGGCGCGGTACCGGTTTCCCGGTCGTTCTCACGATCTCGAGCGCGCGGATGAGGCGGCGCCGGTTATGCCGGTCGATCGTGTTCGCGCGGCGAAGGTCGAATTCTTTGAGCGCGAGGAAAAGCTTCTCCGTGGATTTTTTCTCAAATTGCTTCCGCAATTTCTGATCCGGCGGCACTTCCGGGAAGGAGACGTTTCCGAGCAGCGCGTCGATATAGAGGCCCGTGCCGCCCGCGATGATCGGGAGCTTGCCGCGACGGAGGATATTTTTAAGCGCCGCGCGGGCCATTTTCCGATATCGCGCGACGGTAAACGTCCGGCGCGGAGAGGCGACATCAATGAGATGGTGGGGGACGTTTTGACATGCGTAGGCGGCCTGGCGCGGGCGGTATGGGGAGTGTGTATCCTTCGGGACCTTCCCCGTGCCGATATCCAGTCCGCGGTATACCTGGCGAGAATCGGCGGAGATGACCTCGCCGTTCCAGCGCTTCGCGATGCGCACGGCGAGGGCGGATTTGCCGCTCGCGTTCGGACCCGCTATGACAACTATTTTATCGTTCATGTGCAGGGTTTTTCGGCGTTGACAGCAGACGCAAACTTATATTACATAAATGCTGGCAAACGTTCGGCGAAAGGAGGGTACTCACGTGACGCCGGAACAATGGGTGATTACAGGAGCGGTCGGCGCTCTCGTGCTCATCGTCCTGGTCGCGCTCTGGAAGGCAAGGCGAAACGCCGACCGAAGCGCGGGCCGCAACAGGCTTTTCTGATCGGAGGTGGGGCAAGATGGGGCGACTCCGATCGACAACCGCGCCGCGGATCCGCGGCAGACCACACGGGCTCTCGTACATAGCGAGAGCCCGATCCGTCCTCATCCTACCCGAGGCGCCTCTCTTTAATTTCGATTTTCACGCGCTCGATGAATTTGTCGATATGGACGGCGTTCGGTTCCGCCTTGCCGTAGCGCCGCACGCTCACGCTCGCCGCCTTTTCTTCCCGTTCGCCCAGTACCAGCGCATAAGGGATCTTTCCCAGGTCCGCTTCGCGGATGCGCTTGCCCAGGGTTTCGTGGACATCGCTTAGCTCCGCCCTGACGCCCGCCTCGCGGATTTTCTCCAAGATGCGGCTGCCGTACTTTGAGAATTTTTCGCCGACCGGAAGGATGCGCACCTGCACCGGCGCGAGCCAGACGGGGAAGGCGCCCGCGAAATGTTCCAAGAGGAACGCCATGAAACGTTCGTGGGTCGAGAGCGGCGCGCGGTGGATAACGAAGACCTCGTTATTCACCTTCCCTGATTTATCGGTATACGTAAGTCCGAATCGCTTCTTCGCCGCGAAGTCGAGCTGAATCGTGGACATGCTCTCCTCGCGGCCGATCACGGAACGGAATTGCACGTCTATCTTGGGTCCGTAGAACGCCGCTTCATCTTTGGCTTCGACGAATTTGGCGCCGGAGGCCTTGAGCACCTTCCGCAGCACGCCCTCGGTATACGTCCAGTTCTTCGGTTCGTTGATATATTTCTCCTTATGTTTCGGATCCCACAGCGAGAGCCGGAACCAATAATCCGTGAGGCCGAACACCTTGAAGTAACGCAAGGTAAGGTCGATCACGCTTTTGATCTCGTCCTCGATCTGATCTTTTGCGCAGTACATGTGCGCGTCGTTCATCGAGAGCATCCGTACGCGCAAGAGCCCCGCGAGCGCTCCCGAAAGCTCGTTCCGGTAGACCGTTCCGTATTCCGCCATGCGCAGCGGGAGCTCCCGATAGCTCCGCGGCCGCGAACGGAAGATGACATGATGCGCGGGGCAGTTCATCGCTTTCAAATAGTACGTTCCGTCGTCCATTTCCATCGGCGGGTACATGCTGTCTTTGTAATACGGCAGATGCCCCGACGTAAGAAAAAGCTCCTCTTTCGCGATATGAGGAGTGAACACGCGGACATAGCCGTATTCGTCTTCCATTCGGATCGCAAAACGTTCGATCTCATCCCGAATAACCGCGCCTTTCGGGAGCCAAAGCGGCAGGCCCTTGCCCACTAAATCGTCGAACATGAAGATGCCGAGGTCCTGGCCGAGTTTCCGGTGGTCCCGCCGCTCCGCTTCTCTGCGCATCGCGAGATACTGGTCGAGCTCTTTTTTGGTGCCGAAGGCGAGCCCGTAGATCCGGGTGAGCATTTTGTTCTTTTCGCTCCCTCGCCAGTATGCGCCCGCGACGCGATCGAGCGTAAAGCTTTTCGGGTCTATCTGCTTCATCGAAGCCACATGGCCGCCGCGGCAGAGGTCCCAGTACTCGCCGGACTTATAGAAGCTCACCTTCTTTTTGCCTTTCTCGGAGAATTCATCGATGAGCTCGTGCTTATACGGATTCCCGGGATACTCCTTCTTCGCGTCTCTTGCCGAGAGAAGGCGTTTGGCGAACCCGTCCCATGTCGGGAGCATTTCGCGCATTTTCGCCTCGATTTTCTGGAGATCTGCTTCCGAGACGGGGTTCTTGAATTCAAAATCGAAATAGAAACCGTTCTCGATCGCGGGGCCTATCGTGCGCTTCGCATCTGGGTAGAGCCGCATCACGGCCGCGGCCAAAAGATGGGCGAGCGAGTGCCTGATGTTTCCGAGACGCTTGGGCTCCGCGCTGTCCTGTTTTTTCATCGGTCTTATGTGAGTTTTATTATGCCTCTCCGGTCATCCTTTGGGAAATCGCAAAGACCTCTTCGTGGGAAGAGGTCTTTGCGAAGTATCGAGGCGAACAGCCGCAAAGGCCTCTTCAGGGAGAGGTCGTCGTAGTCGCGGCGGTCGTCTTAAAAATGTTGCGATCCATGCGCATATCATACCGGTGCAACGGTCGGGCGTCAACGGGGAGCGGGCTTCACAGAACAGGCCGGCTTCATATAGTATGTTCATATCATGCTGGACATCGAACTTTTGCGAACGGAACCGGAAAGGGTAAAACGCGAGATCGAGTCGAAGAATGCCGACCCGAAGCTCGTGGACGATCTGCTTTCGATCGACCTGAAATGGCGCGCGGCGACCAAGGAGCTGGATGACCTTCGGGCGCGCCACAAGAAGTTGAGCGAGGAACGCAATCTTGAAGAGGCCCGGAAGAACAAAGAAACAATCGCGGAGAAGGGGAAGGAGGTTTTTGATCTTGAGAGCGAGCGATTGGCGTTTTGGATGAAGATCCCAAATCTTCCGAGCGAGGACACGCCGCGCGGCAAGGATGAGTCCGCAAACAAGGTGCTGCGCACCTGGCGAGAACCCGCGAAGTTCGATTTCGAGGCCAAAGATCATGTCGCGCTCGGTGAAGCGCTTGGTCTTATCGAAACGAAAGCGGCGAGCAAGGTATCCGGCGCCCGGTTCGCGTATCTCACGGGCGATGCGGTGCGGCTGCAAATCGGACTCATCGCGCATGCGTTCAATATTTTAGGCGACAGTTCGGTTTTGAAAGCGATTGCGGATCGTGTCGGAGCGGGATATCCCGCAACGCGATTCACGCCGGTCATCCCGCCCGTAATGATCCGCCCCGACGTGTTCCAGAAAATGGCCCGTCTCGAGCCGCGCGAGGAGCGCTACTACCTGCCGCAGGACGACATGTTCCTCGTGGGGAGCTCGGAACACGCACTGGGGCCGCTCCATATGGATGAGATTTTGGACGAAACGCGGCTGCCTCTTCGTTATGCCGGTTATTCGACGTGTTTCAGGCGCGAGGCCGGTTCATACGGCAAAGACACGCACGGCATTCTGCGGCTGCACCAGTTCGATAAGGTGGAGATCGAAAGCTTTACGGTTCCCGAGCAGGGGGTCCATGAACAGGACTTCTTCGTGGGTATCCAGGAGTATTTAATGCAGTCGCTCGAGATTCCGTACCGCGTCGTGATCTGTTCGACCGGAGATCAGGGCGACCCGGATACGCGGCACATCGATATCGAAACGTGGATGCCCGGTGATACGTCAACGGGCAGTCGAGGCGCGTACCGAGAGACGCACTCCGCAGATTTCATGGCCGACTATCAGGCGCGGCGGCTCCAAACCAGGATTCGCCGCTCAAACGGAGCAATCGTGTATGCGCACATGAATGATGCGACCGCGTTCGCCATCGGGCGGACGGTTGTCGCAATACTCGAGAATTATCAGACGAAAGACGGGAAGATCCGAGTACCCAAGGTGCTTCAGGAGTATGCCGGGAAGGAGCGGATCGGATGACAGGCGGGTTTTACCGCTCGGGTACCGCCAATCGGGACGAACCTCAAGCCCCCGGCGACGAGCGGCGATCATGTTCGCACCATGACTGACCTCGACGTTTATTTGAAAGAAGCGCATGGGGGCAGGGAGCGGAACCGCAAGAAATGGATCCTTGCCGGCGGGGCCGTGCTCTTTGCGCTCGCCTCGAACGGGGCGCTATGGGTCGTGTTCGCTTCGCCGCTCTTCCGCGTCGACCGTATCGAGATCACGGGGAACCGCGAGATTGCGGCGGATAAGATCTTGGCGCTTGCGGCGCAGCGCGTTCTCGGCGATTCTGCGACGAACCGCCTGTTCGGCATGTACCATTTCCTTGCGTGGCCAAAGGCAATTTCGGGCGACAACGCGAGAGTCGTTCCGAAAGTGAAGCGCATCGGCATTGAGCGGCGGTACGGCGAGCACGCCGTTGTGCTTCAAGTCGAAGAACGGGCGCCTTTCGGTATATGGTGTCTTATGCGGCGGGAACCGCCCCAGTGCTATTGGTTCGATGAGGAAGGCATCGTCTATGACCGTTCGATCGGCGCGGAAGGAAGCTTGATCCCGGTCGTGCATGATTACGATCAGGACCGCATCGGACTCGCTTCGCCCGTCGTTCCGAAAGAATTCATGGCAAATCTCTTTTCGGTGTTCGAAGCGCTCGGGCGTATCGGCGCGGCCGTGAGAGAAATTCGGCTCGATTCGCTGAAGCTCCAGGAGCTTGTCGTAAGCACCTACGACGGCCCGACGCTCTTTTTCAGCCTGCGTTTCCCGGCGGAGTACGCAGTTTCCGTTACCGACTCCCTTCGTGAGGGCCGCATATGGAGTACGTTGAACTATGTTGATTTCCGGTCGGAGAACCGCGCCTATTACAAATAGAAGCGAGAACGAAGCCGCTTCGCATGGTATATTTTTAACATGCGGCCCGGTTCGATTCGGTGGGGAAGGATTTTTGCGGCAGCGTGCGGCGCATTCATTGTGTTCCTCACCGCGCTTTTTCTGTGGTACTACGTTGCCGTGTTCCTTCCGGAGCAAGCGAGCGTGCGTGATCGCGCGCAAGGCGAAGCCGTCGAAACGAAGTTGCGTGCGAAGCATTGCGGCGGAGGAGAATTTGCGAATGAAGCAGTGCGAAAGTTCTGCATCGGGAAATAACCCCGCCCCCTTACCGCTTATATATGAATATCGAAGTTCCGGCTTTGTAGTCGGGCTCGGGGACGTTGCCGACGCCGGGCTTCGGCGGCCGCAATTCCGTAAGCCATCCATACTCGTCTTCCTGGTTTCGGTTTTGTCCCGGGGCTAGCGGTTGTATCGCGAGCTCCAGGGTATTTACCGAGACCGCGAGCCATTCGATGCCCAGATCCTTCGGATTACCGCGGCTTGACCACCAATATTCCACCTTCTCGCCCATATAGTACTTCGGATTTCCGCCGCCGAAATAATCCACGGCGATTTTCTCGATTTCCGGGTGTTCCGCGACGAAGCTCTGGAGCCGCCGCAAGTCCTGCCCCCAGTCATAATTGGAGTCGGTTACGGTGCGGTAGCCGCGCGGAACTCCGCCGCCCAGCTGATTGAAGTACGAGAGGAAATAGGGCGCTGCATTCGCCGACTCAAAGAGAAGCCACAGGAGCAAAACCACAAAGAGGACGTATTTTCCGAACATCCGGGAAGCGGCGCGGAAGCCGGAGGTGAGGTATTCAAACGTTGAGCGGGTGCGTGGAATGTCAATACGCATGATCCACCGCTTCCACGCTCTTGCCGTGAGGATATAGATGAAGGGAAGCGTGGGGAAAAGATGCCGGAAACCGATGTTTAAGGGGCTCTTCATGCTCCACGCCCAGTAGAATACGATGAATGTAATCATCGCGAATTCGTCGAAGTTCACGGAGATATAATCGCGAAGCGAGCGCACAACCTCCCGCGCTCCCCGCGCGCACTTTTGGAGAATACTTTTCAGACTCAACGCGAGCGCGGCGGCTACGAGGATGATGACGGGAAGCGGTTCCTTGTAAAGATAGGTGAGAGGAAAATAATACCACCAGCCGGATGCGGAAACCTCGCCCAGGAAGTAGTTCGTATTGCCGCCGGAGGACCGCTGGATCACCATGAGAAGCCCCAGGAGGTATTCCGCGGCGGGGCGCGTTACGGGATTCTTCGACATCGCGATCGTAAGTTCGGCAAGGCAGCGCGCGGGTTTGCACGATTCGCCGTCCGCAGGCGGTCCGTCCGCAAATGAGGCAAGGATTGACGTCGTGTCGCCGGCCTGTTTTTCGATCGGATAGTTCGCGGTGAAGATAAAATAGGCCGGATAGACGATAAGCGCATACGCGATCATGAAAACAACCGCAAGCTGTCCTGCCGAGGCCGCCGCGCCTTTCAGGAAAACTTTCCACGGGAATGGGCTTCCTCTCGGGGGCCGCACGAGCGCGTGGAGAACCGCGAGGATAAGGAAGTGGGGGAAAAGCAGGACCGCAGAGAACTTCAAAAGTTGGGCGACGCCGAAGGCGACCCCGGCCCAGATCAGATGTTTTCTTGACGGAAGTTCGAGGAACCGGATATAGAAATACATCGCAACGAGCACGCCGAAAGCGGCCGCGATATCCGTCGTGACGTAATGGCCGTGTGCGAGCGTGTGCGGAGAAAGCGCAAAGAGGAACGCGGGCGCGAGCGCCCATAGCCGGCCGAGGAGCTTTGACGACCAAATAAATACGAAGAATGCGAGAAGAAGCGTAAGAAGTATGGGGCCGATACGCGCCGTCTGGATGATCTTGTCCGCATCGTTCGTCGATTCGTAGAGAAACACCCTCCCCGCATCCCACTGTCCGTTCACGTCTTCCCGCCAGGATTTATGATCCGTTTGGAAGTTCGGATTAAGGAAGAGCACGGGGAATCCCGCCAGAGCTTTTAGAAGCGGGGGGTGCTCCGGGTTCAGGCGGAAATCGAGCTCCCGCACATAGCCGTATCCCGCCGGGATATGCGCAAGTTCGTCCATGGTCGCCGAATCGCCCCGAGAAGCGCCGATCATGAATGCCGCGGACGCGGCTAGAATTAAAATAAAGGTTATTTTGGCGCCGTACCCCGAAGCTGTTTTTGCGAAGCGCTGCATACCAACAGTATAAGACATAATCGGCCTATGATAGAATCAGCTCAATCCAATGCCCCTGAAGCGAGTTTCGAAGAAAAATATTTCGTCACGGATCACCGACATAAAAGCCCCGAAGGAGAAGCCGGAATCGAAGGCGGTCGATTTTTGGAAGGTTCCTCAGTCGTCCGCTCGCAGTGCGCAAGCCGAGTCGGATCGGGCTTCTGGATCCGAGCAGCCGCATGAAAGGCGCAGTCCTCCGCTTGCGCTGCTCATCGGGATTTTTCTCCTTGGGACCGTCGTGATTGCGAGTGCCGCGGTGGTACGGTCGCGCCGCGCCGCAGCGGTTCCCGCAGACATGTCGAATGCGGCGATGCAGTCCGACACAGGCGAGTTCGGGACGCCATGGAGCGGCTTCGCGCCGCTCTTTAAGAATGTCGGCGAACTGTACGGAGGCTTCAAGGCGATCTCCGAGGGTTTGCCGTCAATCATTGAAGAAGTCGGGGCATTCTCCGAGAAGTGGCCGATTATTTTTACCGAGGAAGGCGGAAGGGAGATCGTCGCGAGCTTGAAGCGGATCCAAGGAGTATTGGACGAGGTTGAGTCTGCGCAGGCAGAGTTCAAAGAATCCGGAACGCTGCTCGGTCAGTTCATTCCCTTCTCTCCGGCGGATCTCGCCGGATTTTCCGTTGAAGTCCGGCGCGCGAAGAAGTTCCTGGACGCGCTAATTCCCTGGCTGGAGGCGGACGAAGACCGGAAGGTCGCGATTTTCTTTTCTAATACATCGGAAATGCGGCCCGGGGGAGGGTTCCTCGGCAGCTATGCGGAAGTAACGATTCGGGGGGGAAGCATCCGGGATATCACCGTGCGGGATATCAATGAGGCCGACCGGCTGATGAAGCGCAAAATCGTTCCCCCTAAGCCGCTCCAGGCGATCGTTTCCCGTTGGCGCGCGGCCGATGCGAACTGGTTTTTCGACTTCCCGACATCCGCGGCGAAAACGCTCGACTTTCTCGGATCGTCCGATCTTTATCGAGGGAAAACTCCGTTCGCGGGAGCGGTCGCAATTTCGCCCCGTGTTGTGGGCGATATCCTCGCGGCGACGGGCCCCATCGGGCTCAAAGGGGGCAAGAAGATCAGCACGGAGAATTTTTTGCTGTCGATCCAAGAGGAGGTCCAGGAAGGACAGGCGGAGAGGGATCCGGCGCCGAAACGGATATTAGGGGAACTTCTCCCTGAGATAATCGAGGCATTGAAGCGGCTCCCCGCGGGAAGGGGATTTATTCAAGCGTTTTCTGAATGGATCGCGGAGAAAGACGTCTTAATATATTTTCGAGACCCCTCATTCCAGTCGTTCTTCGAGGCGTATGATGCGAGCGGCAAGATGCTGGGTTCCGAGCGAGAGGCGGACGACTACCTCGCGTTCGCGAGCGCAAACATCGGCGGGGCAAAAACGGATCTCGTCATGAAGCAGCGCATAGTGCTCGAAAGCAGGGTGTTGGTGGACGGAGGCGTGGAGAACCGTCTGAGCATTTTTCGGACACATACCGGCGCGGAGAAGGACGAATGGTGGTATCGAAGTCCGAATCACGCTTACATAAAGGTGTTCGTGCCGGGCGGGACGCGGCTGTTTGACGCACAAGGAGGCGCGACGCGGAAACTGTCCGCTCGGGTGTATGGACCGGAGTATGAAACGGATGCCGAAGTGCAAGCGGTCGAAGCGAGCGGACGAGAGCTTGCCGGCTATCCAGGCATAGAGACATTTACTGAATCCGGCAAAACAGTGTTTGCAACGTGGGCGAAGACGGAAATGGGGAAGACTACGGAGCTTTCCCTTGATTACCGCCACAGACTCCAACGGGAAGCGGCTCCCGGAGGAACGTATGAATTCGTGTTCGAGAAACAGGCGGGATCGCGCAGCAGCTATGTGTTCGAGATCCACGCTCCGGTGGGGTTTGTGTGGCGGGAGAACGGACTCCCGATCTATACATACCAAACGGACGATCCGCCCGGGCGATTAACGGTAACGCTTACGTATATGAAAGAACTTCCATAGCGCTTCGGCCGAAGATTTCAGCGAAGCCCGGACATTCTTCTGAAGGATTGGCCGCGTCCCTGCGGATCAAATCCTTGTTCTTGCGGAGCCGAATTAAGGCACGAGAGAATATGGCGGAGCCGCGGTGTATCGAGTATAATTGCGGCGCTTCACCATGAGCTCAGAACGAACCAGAAATTTTTGCATCATAGCCCATGTGGACCACGGAAAATCCACGCTTGCGGACCGGATGCTCGAAGCGACCGGCACCGTTCCCATGCGGCGCATGCGGGCGCAGTATCTGGACCAATTGGAGCTCGAGCGAGAGCGCGGCATTACCATCAAGATGGCGCCTGTCCGCATGGTCTACCGACCAGCGGAAATCCCAAATAACAAATCCCAAATTGCAAATAAATCCAAAGATCCGAATTCCAAAAGTTTAACGTTTGGTACTTGGGATTCGGGATTTTCAAATTCAGAATACATTCTGAATTTGATAGACACCCCCGGGCACAGCGATTTTTCGTATGAAGTGTCCCGGGCCCTTCAGGCGGTCGAGGGAGCCGTGCTCCTCGTCGACGCGACGAAGGGCGTGCAGGCGCAAACGCTCTCGAATCTCCGCGCCGCGGAACGCGCGGGGCTTACGATCGTGGGGGCCGTGAATAAAGTGGACCTCGATCCGCCGCGACTCAACGAATCGGTCGAAACGCTTGCCGATCTCTTGGGTGTCTCGCGCGAGGAAATTTTGAAGATTTCCGGGAAAACCGGCGAAGGAGTCGGCGAACTGCTCCGGGCGCTCATTCATAGGATCCCGCCGCCGGCGAAAACGAGCGGTATCCCCCGCGCGCTCATTTTCGATTCTCTCTACGACGACCACAAGGGGATATTGGCGTTCGTCCGCGTCATGAGCGGGACGTTTTCTGCGGGCGACGCCGCACGATTTCTTGCGACGGAGACGAACGCGCGGATCAAGGAAGTCGGGTGGTTCGTTCCCGAACTCAAGTCCGATACCCTGCTGGAGACCGGGGGAATGGGATATATCGCGACCGGCATTAAAGAGCCTCGGTTAATCAAGATCGGAGATACGATCATTGCGGAACAGGAGGGAGCGCGCACGAGGGGGAAGACCGATCTCGCGCTGCCCGGCTATAAGGAGCCTTCGCCGGTCGTGTTCATATCGTTCTATCCGGACGGCGCGACGAAGTTCGACGATCTCAAAAAAGCGCTCGAACGCCTGCGGCTCACCGATGCCGCGCTCACCCTCGAGCCCGATGCGAACGAGGCGCTGGGGCGCGGCATCAAGGTTGGATTTCTCGGGCAATTGCACTTCGAGATCACCGCGAGCAGACTGACGCGCGAGTTTGACTTATCGTCGTTCCTCACCAGTTTTCCCTCGATCGCATACAGAGTTCTTGTGGGAACCGAGGTGCGGCATATTTCGGACGCGCACGAATTCCCCGACAATCCCACCCAAGTGTTTCAGCCCATGATCCGGGCGGAGATCGTAGTCCCGGCATTGTATTTGAATAACGTCCTCGGGTTAAAGCGGATATTCGAGCTCGAGGTAACGGAGACCCGCACGTTGCGCGAGAGCGTCATCCTTGTCGGCACGATGCCGCTTATGGAACTCATCCGCGATTTTGACGATCAGTTGAAGTCCGTTTCCCAAGGGTACGCGTCGTTCAGCTACGAACTCACCGACGAAGCCGAAGCGGAAGTGGAGAAACTGGAGATACTCGTTGCGGGAGAAGTGGTGCCGGCCTTGACGCGGATCGTATTCCGCAAGGATTCGGAACGCGAGGGGAGGGCGACGGTCGAACGCCTGAAGGATCTCCTGCCCCGCCAGCAATTCGCGCAAGCGGTGCAGGCCCGGGTTCGGGGGCGTATCGTCGCCCGAGAAACGATTCCGGCGCTCCGCAAGGATGTCACGGGGTATCTCTATGGCGGGGACCGGAGTCGAAAGATGAAGCTGTGGCAAAAGCAGAAACGAGGAAAGGAAAAACTCAAAGGGATGAGCCGGGTTATGATCTCGCCGGAGGTTTTCCGGGAGATACTGAAAAAGTGATAGAATGGCTACGAAATACGAAAAAGTAAGAATGTACGAAATACAAGCCCGCCAAGGCAGTCCGCGCCCATTCGTATCTTCGTAAACAATTCGTAATTCGTAGCGAAAACCATGAAGGCCGCCATCCTCGCCACCATCTCGCTCGTACTGCTTTTCCTGCTATTCCAAACGTACACCTTTTACGTACGCAGCCGGACTGCCTTGCGGGAAGAAGCCGAGCTCCAAAAACGGCTCGAGAAAGAGCGGCAGACCGCCTCGGGGCTTGCGGCGGACTACGAGTTCTATCAAGACCCGGACAATCTCGAGAAGGAACTTCGAAGCAAGTTCAATTACAAGAGCCCCGGGGAGAAGATCATTGTGATTGTCCAGCCGCGAACCGCGACCTCAAGCACCACCGCGCCATGAGAAATATTCTCTCATTCTTTCTCGCGCGGAAGATATACGTATTGTTTCTGGTCGTGGTAATGAGCGGCCTTGTTATCGTGTTCCTCGCGACGACGGGGAGATACCCCATCGCGTTCGTGAATGGGGATGTGATCACGCTCCGGCGGCTTGTGCAGAATTATCAAGCCGCAACACTTTATTATGAGGGCGCTTTAAAGGTCTACGGCGCGGATCGGGACGTCGCGCAATACGCGGAGGCGCAAGACATCGAAACGGCGGTATTCACCCAGCTTGTCGAAGCGTCACTTGTGGCGAAAGGCGCCAGGGAGGAAGCGGGACGCGACCTCCCGCGGCTTGTTGACGAAAAAGTGAAGCGCTACGACGGCGATGCGTCACTCCGTGAAGCGGCGGAGTCCGTGTACCGCATGTGGTTCGGGGATTTCAAGAGAGAAGTCCTTGTGCCGCAGGCGAAGCGGGACGTACTGGCGGGGCGCTTATACCTCAAAGGAGAAACATTCGATGCATGGCTCGAGAACGCCAAACGGAGCGCGAACGTCGTCGTTCTCTCAAATCGGTTTTACTGGGATGGCGAAAAAATCGGCATTCGGCAATAAGGAGCTTGCGGGGAACGATCTCGTTGCCCACCTGCTCCGGATCGGCGTGCTGAAGACCCCGCGCATCGTCGAAGCGTTCCGCCGCATCGACCGGAAGGACTTTGTGCCGCCGGAGTTCGAGCGGGAAGCGTACGGCGACTATCCCGTGCCGATCGGTTTCGGACAGACGATCTCGCAGCCGCGCACGGTCGCATTCATGCTTGAATTGTTGCAGCCTGAGCCGGGGGACCGCGTTCTCGAGATCGGCGCCGGTTCCGGGTGGGTTGCCGCGCTCCTCGCCCAAATCGTGAGCGCAGAAGGGGAGAAGGGGAAAGTGTGGACCATCGAACGCATCAAAGATCTTGAGCAGTTTGCCGCGCGGAACGTGTCGAAATACGGGTTCATCGAGGATAAAGTTGCGACGATCATATTGGAAGACGGCGCGAAGGGCCTGCCCGGGAAGGCGCCTTTCGATAAGATCGTAAGCGCGGCGAGCGCATCGTTCGTTCCGACCGCATGGAAGGAACAGCTTATCGTCGGCGGCAGAATGGTGGTCCCCGTCGGGAACTGCGTCGAGGCGCACGACAAACTTTCGCGGGGCGATTTCAACATCAGGGAATACAAAGGATTTCGCTTCGTGCCGCTCATCACCGGTTCGGGAGGAAGCGGGGCGTAATCCGAAGAAAAAGGATACGAGAGAAGAGGGATGGGGCGCCGGTAGAAAATATGCGGCAGGGTGTAGTAAGATCAGCCTGTTGCGGGATTAGTACAGTGGCAGTACGCTTGCTTCCCAAGCAAGAGACGCGAGTTCGATTCTCGTATCCCGCTCCACGATTAGAGATTCCGGTTTCCTTCGATCCGGCTCAGGACAAGTTTGACCGACGAATCGGTGGGCGGCGCGAAGCGCCGCCCATTGGTTTTGCGGCGCAGAAAAGGAACAGAGTATTTTGCGTGGCTCTGTCCCGAACGAGTCAGGCGGTGAGCCGGCTGATTTTGCGAAAAGCGCTACTCGTATCTCAATTCGATTTTATCGCCATCCTTCATTCGATACTTTTGAAGCTCGGCGTTTTCCTCGCCGTTAACCGTCATTTTGACAGACGGTCCAAGCTCCGTAAAATCTTTGCCCCACACTTCGAAAAAGCGGCCGAGTTCCAGATCGTCTTCGCGAACAACGCCTTGAAATTCCAGATGAATGACACCGCTTGAATCGTGAGTATGTATTGGGCTGTGCACCGCGCCAATGCCGAG
>CAYJWW010000014.1:0-15928 GCA_964374065.1 uncultured Candidatus Saccharibacteria bacterium
GCAAAGGACACTCCGCCGCCGGCGCTGGAGATAGTACATTCGGTTTGAGTTAAGCCGGCGTTATCCGCGCAGGTTACCCCTGTGCCCAGAAAAGCCACGGTAGTACGCGCCGTGAGCGAGGTAGTTTCGTCTTTTATTAAGTTATACCCGCCTCCGGCCGCGGGAACGCTGTTGTCCAATCCCTGGAGCATTAGGTTGAAACTGCTTCCGGCGGAAGCGCCCGTGAGCGCCCTCCCGATCACTTGAAGCCCGGCCGTTGTGGGATACGTGGTCCCCAAACTCTTTGCGCGGCCGCCGGTCACGGTGCCGAGGCCGATATAGTCGCCCGCGGTTACCGTGTTGTCCGCAATTGCGGAAATGACTCCTTGCACCGCGATTTGGGCAACCGAGGCCGCGGAAACAGTGGTAGCGGCAATGCCCACGGCGTTATTGGTATCACCCGTCGTCGTCGTAACCGCCTGCCCGGACGTATCGAGTTTCACGATAAGCCCTGCGGTCGTGCCGCCCGTGCCCGCGGTGATGCTCAAATTGGCCGTTCCCGTGCCTTGCGCATAGATGATGTCTTCATTCGCGGCGATTGTGAGGCCGCCGGAACCGATTGTTTTGTTCGTCAAGATTTCGCTGCCTGCGAGAGTGGAAAGTGTTCCGGAAGTAGGAAGCGTAACATTCGTCGTGCCAGTCGTCGTAAACGTGAGTCCGTTCGCGCCGGATAGCGTAAGATTGCCGCCGAGGTCGATCACGGTTCCTGCGCCTTGGACAGTCTTCGCGGCGTTGCTCACCGTAAGATTGCCGCCGGTTAGGTTTAGTGTTCGTGCGGCGTCTCCCGTCGTAAGCGTAAGCGTCCGGCCGGTGGCGAGGTTTTCGGTGTTCGCCAGAGTGAGATCAAATGCTCCGGTGCCGGTTGAGCGAATCGCGAGCCCGGTAAGCGCGGTTGCGGTTCCGCCGGAAATCGCGGGCGAGGTAAGCGCGGGCGAGGTGGCAAGCACGATGTTCCCGGAACCGGTCGTGCTGTTGCCGAGCGCGGTAACGGTTCCTGTGGTCGGCAAGGTTACGTTCGTGCTTCCGGTCGTCGTAAGCGTGAGCGCGTTCGCGCCGGAGGTGGTGAACGATGAGGCGAGCGTAAGATTGCCGCCGAGGTCGATTGTCGTGCCTGCGCCCTGGAGCGTTTTGTTCGCGGCCGTAACCGTAAGCGTCCGCGACGTAGTGCCGCCTTGAATCGTAAAGCCGTCTGCCGCCGAGGTAAGCGTGAGCCCGTTCACGGTGCCAGCCACCGTAAGATTCCCCGCAGATGTGATTTTGTTCGACGAACTGAAAAACTGGATGTCCCCGGTGCCGGTTCCGCCTTGAAGCGTAAGCGTGTTCGTGCTCGTCGCGTTGAGCTGCGGGTTCACTCCCGAGAGAAGCAAATTGCCGGTTGTAAGAACGGGGATCTGGCTTCCCGTCGGCTGCTGGCTCGCATGGAATCCGTCCACCGTATCGGCGTTAATCGAGTAGCCGGACGAGAAAATCCGCTGCCGCGGACCGAGATTTTCGAACGTCTCGTCGCCGCCGGCACAATCCGCACCGACCCTTGTTGCCACCTCCACGTTCAGATATACCGTATCGTTGTCTTGAAAATTGTAATTGAGCGTATCGCCGCCGGCGCCCGTATCCCCGATACCGGCATTAAAAACCCCGTTCTTCACGTTTATTGTCATCGTTGAAGGCGCGCCTGAAGGCCAAAGCTTATTGTCAGGCGCTCCCACGGTCGCGTCGTCGTAAATCGCAAATTTAAAGCAATAATCTGTTCCCGCGCCCCCGAGCAGGTTGCCGCTCGAGTCCATGAGCCGCCCCTGATGGTTCAATATCTTCGGCACTCCGGCGGCCGCCCGGGCCTGCCTCCGCCCCGCCTGAAAAAGGATCGGCCCGCATATCGCAACGATGAGGAGCCACGCTCCCGCGCGAGAAATCCTCCCACGCCATTTTTGCTTCCTCATTCCAGGGATGGGGGTTTTATCATTGACGCATCCCGCTCTTGATCGCTTCGATTTGCTTGACCCCCCGTTCTTCAAGCTTGTACTCACTATTTACCGAGAGAATGTAAAAGAGAACGACTATAATCGCTATTCCGGCTCCCACCACCGCGTAGAGCAAGATACGAAAGAGCGGCGATGGCTGATCGCCGCTCTTCGCGCCTACTAAACCCCGGATCAACCTGGTAAATGCTTGGCTTTCTGGGCCGCCGCCCCCGCTCAAATATTGCCGCAGGGCCTTTTCGGTGGTAACCCAGGCAACCCCCGAATACACTTGCTTTCCGGACAATCTGCCTTTCCTGATCAGCTGCCCCACATAGTCAGGGGCGTAACCGGATATCTCTGATGCCTCTTTGAGGGTTATATACCGCTCTTTTTCCATCCAAATATTATCTCGATGATCGAGGTTTTAAGCGTCTCGACCATCGAGTTTCTCTCTATGCAATAAATAATAGCATAGGGGATATCCAATTCAAGGACTCCCTGTGGATAACTTTTTCACTATCTCGATGGTCGAGATTGGACAATTTGGGCTACTTTACAGCCATAATCAGCAAAACTACCCGGTTGCCCCATGCCCCAAGAAGACCCACCTAATCGGACCCAGACCCCCTATTATCCTCGCTTTTCCGCGCCTTGTTCCTTCCAGAGCGCAAAATACAGCCCCTTACTTGCGAGAAACGCCTCGTGGTCCCCTACGTCGGAGACCGCTCCCTTCTCGATGGCATAAACCCGGTCGGCGTGCATGACCGTGGAGTGCCGATGCGCCACGAGTACCGCCACAGAAGATTTGCATGGATAGCCCGGAAAATATCCTTATCTCTTGCCGCGATGCGAAAAGTGAAGCTCCCCGGCACTATGTATTCAGTTTATACGGGAGTCGGGGCTGCCCCAATGCCGCTTCCAAAAGAGTTCCGCGCGCGAGGTATTGTTCGGCGCGAACCGCTATGCGCCGCATGAGCGCCACCGCTTCGGGGCCGTAGGCGCCTTCGCCGGTCTCGTTCGAGAGCATGAGCATGTCGGCGCCCTCCAGGACCGCGTTCGCGATATCCGAGACTTCCGCGCGCGTCGGATGCGGGTGGTTGATCATTGACGTGAGCATCTGCGTCGCGATGATGACGGGCTTGCCCAGCCAATGCGCGTGCCGCACGAGTTCCTTTTGTACAAGCGGGATGTCTTCGAGCGGCATCTCAATTCCGAGGTCCCCGCGGGCAACCATAATGCCGTCCGAGGCCTTGATGATCTCTTCGATCGAATCCAGGGCGACCGCTCTCTCGATTTTCGCGATGATCTTCGCCTTGGATTTTCCCAGGATCCGCCGGAGCTTTTCCACGTCATGTCCAGATTGCACAAAAGAAAGCGCGATATATTCGAACCCGTCCCGAATCCCGTATTGCACGTCCCGAATATCTTTCGGCGTGAGCCCGCCGCGTGTGAGCGTGGTGCGCGGCACATTTACGCCTTTGCGGGACAAAAGCAGTCCGCCGCGCATTACTTCCGCGAAAATCTTTTTTCCGCTTACTCGGGTTACGACAAGTTCCAGTGCGCCGTTCGCAAGGTAGAGCGGGTCCCCCTTCCTGATATCGGCATGAAGATATGGATCGTCGATCGGGATGTGGAACGCGTCCATCGGGATCCCATTTTTGAAGGAAAAAACATATGTCGCGCCCTCGCGGAGTTCTATCCCCTCCTGCGGCAAGCTCCCCACCCGGATCCGGGGTCCCTGAAGATCCTGCATGAGCGAAAGCGACTGCTTGGACTTTCGTCCGATCTTGCGGATTTCTTTAAGGCGGAAGCGGTATTCCGCCGGCGTGCAGTGCGAAAAATTGAGTCGAATAATGTCCGCACCCGCATGAACGAGAGAAAAAAGACCTCCGGGCGTATCCGACCGGGGGCCAGCGGTGGCGACGATTTTTGTGCGAATTGATTTCACAGACAAAATAAATAGCGCGACGCGCGCCGTGCATGATTAGTATAGCAAGTTCCGCGATCTTTGCAACTATCGGTCTTTCGCCAAGAACTTTTCCACCGCCTCGATATCCCGAATATCTTTCTCTCTTCCGTATATTCTCTTCCACTCGATCACCCGCTCGAGGCGAACGAACGGCAACCCATCGATGACGTCCGCTTCGGCGATCAAGGCTCGTATGTCCCAATCGCCGGGTTTCCAATCTTTCAGCAGTTCCATCATCCCCATTTTGAGATTCGGACTTCCGGAGGCGGTGGTCCCCCGCCGCCACTCGGGCTTCTTGCCCCATTCCTCCCAAACGTCCGGAAACGCTATGATGTCCAAATCGCGGCATTCCCGAAGGCCTCGCACGCACATCGGCGCGCTCCCGAAGAGGGCGTATTTGCCTAGAGGCAAATCGAGCCCCCTCGCTTTTTTGAAGAGACTATGCTTATTCGCCTTCCTTGCGAACATAAAATTCCAACCGGATGCCGTCCGGGTCATCGAACCAGATATACTCATTGCCGAAGGCTAATGTTGTAGAAAAAATACTCATAAATTTACATTCTAGAATTTTTACTGGTTTTTATGCTTGTTTGTCAATAAACTGATGCCGTGTTAGTATCTCGTCAGAAAGGGGTATGTGATGGAGAAACAGAGAGTCGATCTACCGCTTCTATGCACATACCTCATGGGTTTTGTGCTGGGAGTCGCTTTCACGGCGGGCAGGCTTGTGGGGATAGTGAGAGTCAGGGGGCTCCGAAACTTTCCCCACGGCAAGCAAGGGATGATCTTGGCCTCGAATCATCCCTACAAGGGTGAGCAATTTCTACTCATCGCATTGTTCTTTCCGAGGTATTTGTATCATTTCGGTTATGGTCCGTGGACCATGGCTGACATGGAAAACTACTTCGAGAAGTTCCCGTGGCGATTGTTTCGGTCGCGACTGATTTCTGTCAACCGAACGGGAAGGTTGACTGGAGTCTCGAGCCTTGACGTCGTTAAAGATGTCCTGGAGCATGGCGGCAATATCATCATATTCCCCCAGGGAACACGGACAGGGAAAGTGCGGGAAGAAGACCTCTTGAAGAGTCCGAATAGATGCAGACCCATCGGACCCCTCAAGGCAGGTTTCGCCCGTCTGGTATTAGAGGTACCGGGCACAAAAGTTGTGCCTGTATATTCTGAGATTAACTCTTGGCGCGATATTAGGTTCACCGTCGGTGAGCCAATGACTTTCGCTGGAGGAACTTCACGGGAGGAAATTAAAACAAAAGTACAAGACAGACTCCTCGAGCTTGCGGACGCGAGCTAGAGGAGAGCGAAATGGGCCCGGCATGGATAAATCCGGTCGGGCCCGCTCTAGTTTCAAAGGAAGCCCCTATCCCTCCCCAAACCCCTCCCCAAACCCCTCCTGCGGGCAGAACTCGGAATCTCGCCAAAAGACATAAATCGAGGAAGAGCGGGATCCTAATCCCAAAAATATTTGTTTCCGCTTTTCCGAGTCCACATATGAATTTTGGTTTCATGGGATTGTATTCTGCCCCGCACCTTGTGACATGTATAAGTGTGAACTTACCACTCGTCAAGTTTATGCGCCTGGTTAAGTCCTTCTTCATTGAATTCCGTAGAAAACCAGGCATCGAGTATCGCGGTTGCCGTTGTCTCATCGGTCCCACGCAAACTCATGCAGAGAATATTCGCGTCGTCCCATTTCCGAGCGAGCTTCGTGGTCTCCGCATCCCAACATAACGCAGCTCGAGCGCCTTTTACTTTGTTCGCTGCCATACAGATGCCGGTGCCGCTCCAGCAGAAAAAGACGCCGGTATCAGCTTCGCCGCGCATGACCATCTCCGCAGCTTCTTTACCGATCTCCGCCCATTTATCGTTCTTCTCCTTGAGCGCACCGTGAAGCGTTACTTCATGTCCTTTCTCTTCTAGGTGCTTCACCACCGCATTGGTCAAGGCGGTTTTCTCGTCGGATGTGAGGAGGACTTTCATCTAGGATAATAGCGCACCGCAGACCCTCTTTTTTCTTTCCGCACAAGCCCCCGTTCGATCAGGGTTGCGCGCAAACCCGCAGAATGAGCGCGGCGCAGGAGACGATTGAGTCCAGAGGGTCTTATCCCGGGCCTCTTTCTGATTATGGAAAGCGCTTTTGCCAACGTTTTCTCCCTTGATTCTTCATTTCCCATGGCGCTTTTTATATTTCCTAGCGAGCCCGCGCGAAAATTCATTTTCGTGATGGGCGAGCGACGGAAATTCAAGAAATGCCGTGGCGTTTCTCATATTTCTCGCCACTCTTTTGACGAAATCCTAGCCTGACGTAATATTTCTGAAACTAAATCCTTAGAAATGTCTCCGTGGTGCGGATTCGGAATGCGGACTTTAAGCGCACCTTTCACCATAAATAAATGACGACCGCCTGAGTAGGGGCCGTCGAAACCAAGTTGGCGGAACTTACGCACCAACTTTCTCCACGAAATACTTTTAGACATTCCTGACTAGCTGGCGCCGGTCTATCTTGATTTTAAACCCAGGAACGGACTCTTTATTTCGAACCTTAAGCAACAACCAATCCTCCAAAACTTCGCGCAGTTCGTCGCGGCAAGCTTCCAACGTGCGGGCGTTCGCCCATACCCCTCGGATTCCTGGAATTTCCCCGAAATAAGAACCGTCTGCTAAAAGCTTGTACTTCGCGATTTTAAGCTTTTTTATAATAAATTCGGTGAGCATAGCATGATGCTAACATACGCGAAACGCAGCAGCAAGCTTTCGGAGTGAACCGATACATGGCCTTCGGGGAGGGAGAGCATATAATATTCCTCGCCCGGCTTTACCCTGCGAATCAATACCAGCTTGCCGTCCTGAATGATGACCGCAGATACCCGCTCTTTCATATTTCGCCCACCTCGTGCAAATCGCTCTCGACGATCTTGCTCATGTATTCCGCATCCGATGGCCTGTCAAAGAGGAATCTGCCTTTGAACTTTTTCCCGTCCAAAAGGAGCGGCAGCCAAAAAATGTCATCGGGCCACATTTGTTGGAAGGGAATTTTGTCGGCGTCGTACCACGCCGGTTTCATCTCCTCCGTCTCTTCTGGGTTTCCCTCAAATTGCGCGATCCGAAATATGTGCACTTCGAGTTTTTTGGGATCATTTTCGAATTCGAACTCGATTATTCCTCGTTTCTGCATGTCGAGCGGCGCGACCCCCACTTCTTCCCGGAGCTCCCGCCGCGCCGCCTCCTCGATGGATTCTCCTTCTTCCACCTTGCCGCCGAAGCCGTTCCACCTCCCCGCCCCGAATCCGCGCTTCTTCATGCCGAGAAGCACTTTCCCGTCCCGGTGAATAATGCAAAGCGTGAGAATTCTCTTGGCGCGCATGGCACTTTGATTATACCCTTGGGAACAGTTCTTTCCTGCGCTTTGCGAGCTCCCGCGAAAGTTCCTTCCAATAAGCCGCGACCGCCGGGGAAACCGCTATCTTCGGCGCCTTGTTCTCTATGAGCGCTTCAAACGACACGCCCTTTTCGTGCCACAGCTTGCCCTGCTCCATGTATATCTGGATCGGCGGGAGAAGTTTATCCAAGGCATAGACGAACTTGCTCTCCTCGTCCTTTTTGTCTTCGTAGTCGCTTATGATCCCCGCCAGGGTTTTGAATCCCGGGAATCTTTTCGCGATCTTTTTGCGCGCTTCCTGTTCTCTCCTCTTTTTTGATTTATGGCTGCGCGCATCGCCGTCGAATGCATACGTGTCCCCCGCGTAGATCTCCACGAGGTCGTGCGCGAGGGCGTACATGAGGCACCGTTCCTTGTTGAGCTTCAGCTTGTCCGTTTCGATGAGATACCATGCCGCAATCGCCAGCTGGCAGCTGTGCTCCGCGTCGTTCTCGTACCGGTCGCCGTTCGGCGCTCGCGCGATCCGGATCACTTCCCTGAATTCGTGGGTGAATCGGACACAATCGATCAGTCCTTTGAACTTCGGCGAGAGCGTCACTGCGGGTGTTTCTTAAGCAATCCGTTCAGGAATTTGATGATCGGAACTCTCCAATGGTGTTCAAGCTGCGTTCGCATAAGCTTTACCAATGCCTTATCCTTGTCCGACAGCTTCTTTCTTTCTAGTTTATATATCTTCTCTAAAATTTCGTAATCTTGATCCGTAGACAGGACATACCGCTTTCTATCGCGCGGCTTAACCGGGAACTTCGCTGTTAATTCCGACCATCGCTTTTTCAGGATCCTCACGTACTCCCGGTCATTCTGCGTCGCCTTTCGCAGCCGATCGCCGCGCAATCCTTTCCGGTAGTAGTAATCCTCTATCCCCTGCAGCGATTTGGCCTTTTTACGCCCCATGACACCTTTTCGGTTTATTGCCATTTCCGCAGGACCTAGTGCTTTTCAGCAACAATATATTTACAACCCCTAGTTCCAGCTTTGCCATAATGAACTTTATCCCGTGGGATATCAATCTCATCGCCCGACTTCAGAACAACGCTCCTTTCATCCATTCGTATCTCGATTTCGCCCTCTCGCACAAGAAGATGAGTATCGAATGCATGCGCGTGGTCAGGGTCCTCTTCGTTGGGTTCCGCCTCCCACGCATAGACCGGCTCGTATCCTTTCTGTCTAAGCGCTTCAATTTTCTCCTCGCTATTTCCCATGGCACTTTTACGCTTTAACTGATTCGCGCACGCGGATTTTTGACACAGAATCAACCGTTATCCATGCCGACATTGCGCCAAATCCGGTTTTATCAATCTCGAACGGTTTAATTTTAGCAGGATTTTTAAGAAATATGAGCATACAATATTTCTTGTTTCTAAATCTCTCAAAAAACTCGGGAACTTTTTCTTCTTCTATCCCATCGCCTTTGCCGTGCTCGTCTAGTATCTCTTTCACCGCCCATGGAGTTAAATCAGCAAATTGCATGACCTTACTAACTTCCGCTTTTATTCTTACCGGCTCTCCTGAATCTTTGAAGTAAACTATTTCTCCTTCTTTGATGCTGTCCCAGGGTTTACATTTTACCGAATACCAGCGTGATTCGATCTTTTTCTGACCATTCAGAATTTTATCCGTCAATCCCCAAGATTTTCTCATTATTGCCACGTGTTCCATATTCCCGTTTCCCATGACTCTTTTTTATGTTTCCTCCCGCTCTCGTGCGGGCAGGGAACCGCCCCGAATGCTCACGCCTCCCGGCGGGCAGCGAGCGCAAACGCGTCAAAATAGCGAACCAGATCCTCAAGCTTCGAGCCGTATTCTTTCCCGCCGGAGATCGCATCGCAAAAAACCTCCCGCGCTCGCGCGATTTCCCGAAGCCGTCCCAGCCAGCGAGGATCATCGAGGGTGAGGTCAAAAAGTTCAAGCGCCCGCAGAACTGCCCCTCCGAACAATCGCTCGTCCCGGTCCCTCCAGCGCAGCGCCCGCGAAACTTCGCCGCCGATATTCCCCAGCTGCTCCGCGAGCGAAAGCTCGCGCCACCGCCCCGCCGCCAATGCGTTATGCTGGAATGCCATGTTCAATCAATAACCAACGTTCTCACGATTTCCTTGATCTTTTTTTGCATTGCCGCGTCGTCTACGCCTCGGGAACGATTCCCCAAGGACGGTTTAATGTTGACCATGGAATCAAATTCGATCCATTCGTTGCCTGATTTTTTCGGATAGAGATTGATCCCCCAGGTATGCGCCCGCTTGGAGCCCTCCTGCTCCATGAGCACAACCTCTTCGTCGGCGTGCAGTTCGCCCCCCACCGCCATGATCCCCTGCGCCACATCCACCACCGCCTTCACGATATCGCCGAACTCCGCGCTCGCAATGTCTGCAAGCGCTTCCCTGCGGATAGAATCTTTTATGACTTTTATCTCCATGATGAACGTATTGTATCAAACTCATTCCCCGTGGCGATTTTTATACTTTTTCCTGAACCGTCCGCCTTCGCGCAAGGCTTCGGCGGGACTCCGCTAGCTTTTTCCATGATACGGCGCATTAATCATTCCACACCTCTTGTACTTATAAACACGGCCCGTTTCTGGATTCACCGCTCCGCACGGGCAGGGTTCGTTGCGCCCGATTTTCTCGCCGGGAACATTCGGGACGCGGGATACGGGCTGGCTTCCGCCCGTCGCGTGCCCCGCGACGCCGGAAGAAAGCTTAAAAATATTCATGAACACCCAGCCGTCAAAATTGACCCAAAAGTCATCATAGAGCCGCCGGGATTCCTGGCGGTATTCCACAAGCGGATCGCGCTGGCCGTACGCGCGGAGCCCGATGGATTCGGAAAGCGCCTCGAGGTTTTCCAGGTGGTTCACCCACAGCATATCGAGGATGGAAAGGAGCCGGTTCCTGGTCTGCGGGTCGACAGCCGCCTCGACGCTTCGTTTGGCGAGCAGGGCGCGGAGGTTCTCCTCGCTTGGATCATCCGGGAAGGGCGCGGCGCCGGTGGGTATGCCCGCCTCTTCGAACACCCGCTTCAGCGCTTCATCGGGAGCGGGTTCTTGAGTTACGGGATTCCGGATCATCCGGGCCAGATTCCCGGACGCGACGGCAAATATCAGCTCGGGAAGCGCATCGCTCCGCAAAACTTCTTCTCTGCGCCTGTAGACCGCTATCCGCTGCTTATTCAAGACGTCATCGTACTCGAGCAAGTGTTTTCGGAGGTCGAAGTTCGCGCCTTCCACTTTCGCCTGTGCCTGCGCAACCGCCTTGGAGAGGAATCCGATTTGGAGCGGCTGATCGTCCGGCAGGTCGAACCGCTCCAAGAGCGTCCGCATCCGGTCGCCGCCGAAGATGCGCAAAAGGTCGTCCTCGAGGGAAAGGAAGAACTGCGAAGACCCCGGGTCTCCCTGCCGCCCGGCGCGGCCGCGCAGCTGGTTGTCGATCCGGCGCGCTTCGTGCCGCTCCGTGCCGATCACATGAAGGCCTCCTGCCTCACGGGCCTTTTTCGCCTCTTCGGGATCGGGAGGATTGCCGCCCAAGATGATGTCGACGCCGCGGCCGGCCATGTTCGTGGCCACGGTAACCGCGCGGAGTCGCCCGGCCTGCGCGATGATCGCCCCTTCCCGTTCGTTGTTCTTTGCGTTCAACACCTCGTGCGGAATGGCCTTCTGCGAGAGAAGCCCGGAAACCAGTTCGTTCTTTTCGATCGAGGTCGTACCCACAAGGACCGGCTGTCCCTTCCGATGCCGTTCCTCTATCTCTTTTACCAGCGCGTCCCACTTCACGCGATGATTCTTGTAGATCAGGTCATCCTCATCCTTCCGGATCAGCTGCCGGTTTGTGGGGATGCTCACCACTTCGAGTCCGTACACTTTGTGAAATTCTTCCGCGGAGGTTTGAGCGGTTCCCGTCATCCCGGAGATTTTCTTGTAGAGCCGGAAGTAGTTCTGGATCGAGATCTTGGCATACGTGCGGGATTCTTCTTTGACGGGCACTCCCTCTTTCGCCTCGATCGCTTGATGGAGCCCCCCGGAATACCGCCTTCCGTGCAACAGTCGGCCGGTGAATTCGTCAACGATGATAACCTCGCCGTTCTTCACCATATAGTCGCGGTCGCGGAGGAAGATCGCCTTGGCGCGCAAGCTTTCTTCCAGATAGTGGACGAGGCGGAGATTCTCCGGCGCGTAGATGTTCGGAACGCTCAATATCTTCTCCACCTTCTCGATGCCGCCCTCCGTGATGGCTACAGACCGGTGCTTTTCGTCCACCGTGAAATCCTCGTCGCGCACGAGGCCTGAAGAAACCCGCGCGAACACCTTATAGAACTCGCTCGATTGGGCGTCGGGCGCCGCGATGATCAGGGGCGTCCGAGCTTCATCGACCAGAATACTGTCCACCTCGTCGATGATCGCGAAACTATGGGATCGTTGAACCTGCTCCTCCGGGCGATATGCCAGATTATCCCGCAAATAATCAAAACCGAACTCGTGGTTCGTGCCATAGGTCACATCGGCAAGATAGGCCTCGCGGCGAGTGATCGGACGCAGAAAGTCCTGCTGGACTAAAAACGAGCCTTTTTCGTCGACTTCCCGATCGAGCTGTTTTGCTTCCGCCTCGCGCCCCCCTGCATCCTGCCCGTATTTCTGAGCTTCAAATGCCGGGTCGTACAGATAGGCCCCGTTCGGCACGAGGCAGGCAACCGAAAGCCCGAGAGCCCGATAGATCTGCCCCATCCACACCGCATCCCTGCGAGCGAGGTATTCGTTCACCGTAACGACATGAACGCCTTTCTTGGAGAGCGCGTTCAGGTATGCAGGCGCCACCGCGGCGAGCGTTTTCCCTTCTCCGGTCACCATCTCGGCTACCGCGCCACGGTGCAGCACCATGCCGCCCAAAAGCTGGACGTCGAACGGCCGCTGGCCAAGCGTCCGCTTCGCCGCTTCGCGCGCGAGCGCAAACGCGCGCGGAAGGAAATCGTCCAACGGCGTCCCTTCGCGAGCGGCGCGCTGCAGCTTCTCGCTCTCCTCTCTGAGCGCTGCGTCTCCGAGTCCGCCGATCTCCGCCTCCAGACCGTTTATGGAATCAAGAACGGGGCGGAACGACGCGAGCGGCGCCGCTCCGAAAAAGTTCCGCAATGCTCCGAGCATTTATGTTCTCTTCGGCCGCTCCCGTCGCGCTTCTCCTTTGGTTCTGTATTTTTCGATCTCAAGATGCAGGGTGTCCTTCACTTTGTCGATCGCGGCGCGGATGGTGTTCCCGTACTGGACCGCACGGAGGATCTTCCTGGGGAGTCGCAGGTCCGCCTCGGCGACGAACACTTCGCCTTTTTGATGATGCCGCGTCGTTCGGCCGGCTTCCACCCACAGCTCCGCGACGCCGGCCTCGTCGAACCGGCGTACGTACTTTTTGAGAGCCCCGAGCTTCTCTTCTATATATATTCGCAAGCTCGGCGTGACTTCAAGTTTTGTCGATTTGATGTTGATCTTCATTGGAACGCCTTTTTCTTTATAACAACCGCCTTCAGATTCTACGTCTCAAAACCGGATTTTTCAAACAACCGCGACACCGTAAAAAGGAACCCCCGGTCCTTGCGGACCGGGGGTGAAGGCAAGACTATCTTCGGGACTTCTTTGCCTTTTTACCCGCTTTCTTTTTTGCCATGGGTAGGTTGCACTCTGTTGGGTTCCGACCTTCTCTTCTTTTTGAAGAGAGCCCAAGCCAAACGCCAAAAACCTTCTAAGCGAATTATAGCAAATGGATTTTTGAAAAATACCGAAAGCTGTGGATAACTTCGTCTGCCCGCTATTCCTCCGCTCGGCAACTTGATTGCCCGCGTTGAAAACAGAATGGATCCAGATGCGATATGGTACTATGTACGTTATGCCGGAGCTGAACAAAAAGGATTTTGCGCTCGTAAGCGTGATTGGTGCGCTCGTAGGACTGCTTACGCAGCCGATACTCGCGAACTTGTTTCAGGATGTCAATCGCATCGTTCCTTTGGAGCTCGCTCCTGCGCGTGTTATCGTTTTCTTCGCGTTTCTCATCTTGGCGCCCTCAGCGCTTTTCGCGGCTCTGCTCATCGCAAGGGGGATCCCCGTCGCATACCAATTCGCCAAGTTCGCGGCGGTGGGGACGCTGAACAGCTTCGTCGATTTCGGGGTCTTGAATCTCTTAATCGCGGTATTCGGCGCAGCCGCCGGGCTGCCATTTACCGCATTCAAATCCGTTTCCTTCCTCGCCGCGACGACAAACAGCTATTTCTGGAACAAGCACTGGACGTTCCATGCCACGAATCAATCGAACGCCGGCGAGGTGGCGAGTTTTTACGGCATCGCGATCGCAGGCGGGATCATTAACGTGGGCGTCGCATCGCTCGTCGTGAACGGCATGGGCGCGCCGGAAGGTGTCTCATTGGCGCTCTGGGCGAACGTCGGCGCGCTCGCCGGCATTTTCTCCGCGCTTCTGTGGAACTTCGTTGGGTATAAGTATTTTGTCTTTACGAAATCCCAATCGGCTTGACTTCTTGCGAATTATCGGCTATACTTCCCTTCGAATGAGTGAAGTTTAGGTCAGCGACGACGTCGACTGACCCAAGCTCATCCAGTCTGTTTGGCTCCACCCCTCTCCCCCGAGGGGCGGAGTTTTTTACGGTCATTTGCTTTTCAATGCATAGCTTTTAGTATTATCTGCAGGGCGCAAGATGCGTCTTGTCCCCCTAAGCGGTCCCGAGGACCTGCTCCTCGGCAGGCGAGGGGCGCGTATTCATAACTGCAATGGTTGTCTGTGAGGGCGAGAGGAATGGCGCTCATTGCCTGCTCTGCGGCCGTGAGAAGAGCACTCATTCATAACAAACAGAATTGGAGGTCACCACTCACGGCCGCAGAGCGGACAAACGGTCCGCCAGCCGTGGAAGAGGTCGCCACTCTCACCCTCACAGGCATAATCATTTTAGGGAATTGTTTCGATGCGGCGCGAATCTCGGGCTGAGGACAAAATACAATCCTGCCTTCGGGGCAAGTCCTGTGTTCGATAAAGCCGCTTCAGGAAGGCCGCCGCTCTGGGCGGTTTAGCGTTAGAACTTATCGCAATGAGAGCTTGGACGAAGCGCGATGCCCCGACCGTGCCGGTCGGGGCATCGCCATTTTCATGATACGTCTTTCGCGGCTCTCTAAGAACGACCCTCGTCGCGCGGCCTGAAACCGAATAGACAGGGAGGCCTACTTCAGTTCGTATGTCATCGTCACTTGCACCGTCACCTCCTCGCTCCCCGGCTCGATCTTGGGCGCGGGCGCAGCAAGCATATCTCCTCCCACTCCGAACGATTCCGCCCTCGTGTAATACGGGGCCTGCCCGCCGCCGTACTCGGAAACGGACAGGAGCCTGCCAAGGCCTGCTCCGTTCACGCTCGCCATCTGTGCCGCTTTCTCGCGAGCCTTCATGAACGCTTCGTTGCGCGCCTCGGCGAGATATTTCTCCGGATCGTCTATTGTGAAGCTCACTCCGCCGATCTGATTTATCCCGAGCGGCGTAAGCCCTCCGATCACGGTGCCGATTTTCCCGATATCCCGCACTTTGACGCTCACGGTCTGGGTGAGCGTGTATCCGTCGATCGTCGAGCGGCCGGTTTTCTCTTCGAACCGATAATTGGGGGAGAGGTTGTACCCCGTCGTCTTCACGTCTTTCGCGTCAATCCCCTGCGCCTTAACAAAATCTATCGCCTTCGCGATCTTCTCGTTGTTCTCTCGCGCAAGTTCGTCGGGGTTCTTCCCTTGGGCAACGACGGAGAACGAGGTCCTTGCCACATCAGGCACGACCGTCGCTTTCCCCTCCGCGGAAACCGACATGGTACGCGGCGCATAGAGCGTGTCGCGGAACCGCGAGATGGTCGGCATCACGAAAAATACAAGATTCACAAAAAGTCCCGCGAGGAGGAGATTGAGAAGCGCCCAGAAATAGGTTTTCAGATTATCGGCGTTCATAGTTCAGAAGCGATTTTGATTATCTTCTTAAAATCCTCCGCCCGCAAGCTTGCTCCGCCCACGAGCGCCCCGTCGATTGCCTCCGCGCAAAGGAAACGTTTGGCATTCCCGGACGTTACGGAGCCCCCGTACAATACTTTGGAATTTAGAATCTGGAATCTGGAATCCAGAACCCTTTTGATAAATCGTGCCATAAGAGCTGCGTCCTCCGGGGTGTCGGCCTTGCCGGTGCCGGAAGTTGAGATCGCCCAGACGGGCTCGTATGCTATCGCTAAGTTTCTCATTTCCAATTTCAAATTTCTAATGCCGCCTAAATCTTTCACGAGTTGGTTTTGAACAAACCGCTTTGCGGCGGCGATGCCTTTTTTCCGCACCGCGAGCGGTTCGCCGACGCAGAGAATGGCGCGGAGGCCCGCTTTGAGTGCGGCGCGGACTTTCTTGTTCACTATTTCGTCGGTTTCACCGAGCGCCCGGCGCTCGGAGTGCCCAATGATCACATATGAAACTCGAAGGTGCTTCAGCTGATGCCACGAAACTTCGCCGGTGTA
>CAYJWW010000015.1:0-15900 GCA_964374065.1 uncultured Candidatus Saccharibacteria bacterium
TAGATCAGCGGGCTTTGGAACTGGCGGAAAAAAATAACAATACTGCCTTCCGTTTTCGGGGTCGGCAGAACGTTTGCGCCGTGCTCTCTTAAACGAACGATCGCCTCGTGCGACGTGAGCCCTTGGTCGAGGTTCGTTCCGAGCTCCCGCTCCAGGTCGGCGGCTGAAAGAGTATGCCAGGACGGGGTGGTGGTGCGCTGCGCTCCGGACGCGGCCATATGCGGAGGCAAGGCAGTCAGCTTCGCTGGCCTTCCCCCTTGAGGATCAAACGGGGGTAAATATCGAGTAACGTGAAGAGCAAGCTCAGGATCAAGGGTCCGACGAGGAAACCGATCGGGCCGAAAAAGCGGAGCCCGCCCAGTACCGAGAGGAGGATGAACAACGGATGGATGCTGACGTCCCGGCGCATCAGATGCGTGCGAAGAAAGTTGTCCACGAGTCCGACCACAAAAAGCTGCCAGAGTCCGAGCCCAAGGGCCGCAAGCGGATTTCCGAGAAAGAGTGCGTACAAAATTGCCGGTAGGACAACTAGGGCGGTGCCAACGACCGGAATGAGCGATGTCACTACCGCGAGCGAGCCCCAAAGCGCCGGCTGGGGGATACTGAAGATAATGAAGCCGACGCCAACAAGTATGCCCTGGGCCAGAGCGATTACGAGAGTTCCGCGAATCACGGAATTCGCAGTCACACGCAACTTGTCGAGTATTTCATTGTCATATTTTTCGTCGAGAGGGCTCAGCGTTATGAAGGCGCTGCGAAGCGCATCCCCGTCCTTCAAGAGGTAATAAAGTCCCAGGAGGGCAAGAATGATCGTTACTGCTCCTTGAGCAATCCCCGAAAAGATCGGCCCGATACGCTCAATGCCCCACGCAAGCGACTGCCGGATATATTGATTGACCTCGAAGGAGATCTGGAAACCCGGGAAAAGTCCTTCAAGGCGCTCCTTGATCGATCCCGCGAGCTGATCGGCAAAGTTCGGAGCGCCATCGGCGAGCGACGCGTATAATGCGCGCGCTTCTCCGAAGACCTGAAGTCCGACGAATACGATCGGCAGCACGATGATGCACCCAATAACAAGTACGGTGATCGCCGAAGCGATACTCGGATGTCGCGGCAGAGTCCTCAAAATGCGCTGGTGCAGCGGCTTAAAAACCACGGCGAACGTCGCCGCCACGATCAGCGCGTTGAAATACGGATAAAAGAGCGCGGCCACGAGGGCGAGTGCGCCAAGAAGAAGGAATACAAAGAAATTGATCTCCGATCGCGAAGCCGCCATGTGTTCATCTTACCACGTTCGAGGCAATTTTCCCCGCGCCCTGGCGCAGAAGCCTCAGGTTCCCGCGTCCAACTGAAACCAGCGTCGACGGAGCTCCGCGCATCACCCCCCCGTTTACATAGGGATGAACGCGGCGCCCAAAATATTCCTTTGCCTCGCGGATTGATTTTGCGGGAGGCTTGCCGGCCGGATTTGCGCTTGGCGCGACGAGAGGGCCTGTGTGCTTCAGGAATTCGCGGAGCCATAGCGGCCGGGGCACTCGGAATGCGAGGGTCTTAGTCCCGCGATGCAGATAGGCGAGGCGGCGCGCGTTCCGAGCGGGCAGCGGGAATACGATGCTTACCTTGCCGGGCCATACGGAATGAATGAAACCTCGGAATTTCCGAGGAATGGAAACGCCGAATGCGGCGAGCTCGTGAGCCGATCCGATGAGCACGATCATGGGCTTCCGGGCGTCCCGCTTTCGAAGCCCGTATACGGACCGGACTGCTTTCTCGTTCAATGCCGACGCAACGATGCCATACATCGTATCGGTCGGAATCACGCATATGCCGCCGCGGCGCAGCGCGTCGCGAGCATTCCGGAGTTCGATTGCGCTCGGGCGCATTTACAAACTGTTAAGATCGCTGTCAATACCCTTAAATTCAGAGTTAACGTCACCGGAGGTTATTGCGCGCACTTCGTCCTCAAGTTCGGCTGCATCGCCCGCTCTCGGTTCCAGGCCATACAATCGCTCCGCAGGGTCATTACCCGGGGGCCGGGCGCTCGGTGTTCCCTGCCTCGTCCACAGCAGTAAGGCCGCCAAGCCCATTCCAAGCACGACCGCCGCAGTCACAAGTTTTTTATTCATGGTCGGTTGTCGTTTGATGACGTAGCCACTCCAAGCGATTGGGAAAGCGCGGCCGCCGCATTCACCACGGCGCTCTTGGCCGCCTGGACGGCGTCCCGCGCCTGCATAAGATCGCGATGCAGCTTGTCTCGCGCGTCTTTGACCACGGACCTGAGCGTCGTCTCGTCTTGGATGCTCAACGCATAGGTCTTTGCGCCCTGCGCGAGAACGGCGGTTCGGGCATCTTCAAGCGCCTGTTTGGCGGCAGTAATCGCGCGTTGCACTCCGCGTATATCCCTGCCGGCATCTTCCGCGACCCGCGTGCGTTCCTCTACGCGAGTAAGCGCTTGGGCGAGTTTTTCAAGCGCCGAGGAAAAGCGGTCGAGCATTCGCATGTGAAGTTCCGCAAGCGAACTCGAGATTTTTTCCACAATCTGCTTCTTCCGGGCGTCTTTCACCGCTTCAAGCTGTTTTTTCAGAATTTCCTTTTGCTCTCGGGCGGCCCTCCTCAGCTCCGCTTTGCGCGCATCGAACTCTTCCCTCAGTCTTTCCGCAGCGTCTTGGAAAGTTCTTTTCACATCAACCTGCTTCCGCTGAAATTCCTCGCGAATGCCCTGAGTCCTTGCAGGCGCCGTCTGCGCAACGGCAGTTCCTGCGAGCAGGAAGAAGGCGAGCGGAAGGGCGAGAAGCTTCTTTGCCATAGCTTAATTTTAGCTGTGGGCCGAGAAGTGTCAATTGCAGACCCGGCCTCCGGACGGGCCAAGGCCCTTGATATGCGAGGCCCCAACGGGCTGCGTATAAAGGATAGCTGCCGGGCAGGGATTCGAACCCCGATAAACGGCTCCAAAGGCCGCTGTCCTACCGTTAGACGACCCGGCAAATCAAGCGAATTATAGGCGAAGCTGGGAGCCGCCGCAATTTCTTGCGGGCAGGCCGTTGTTTCTTTTATAGATGGGGGTCGCGCCGCGTTTTGAGTAATACCCGGAAGCAATGTACGCTGGAGATACGGAGATACCATGAAGCACACGTTTTTCGCGCTCGTTCTGCTGTGCGTCGCGAGTCCCGCGCTCGCCGCATCGGCCAGCGTGTTGACCCCGAAACTGCGGATTGGCGAAACGCTTGTTGCGAAGTTCAGTGAAATGCCGGAACGCGCGGCCTTTCTCGGGGAAGATGTTCCTGTGTTCCCCTATCGGGATGAATGGCGCGCGATTGCGCCCGTACCGCTCGGGACGAAAGCCGGTTCCTATGTATTCGAGGCAAACTTTACGGACGGCACGCACGCCGTGAACGATATCACCGTAAGGAGCAACAAGGCGAAAACGATCGTGCTTCCGCCGCCCCCGAAACTCGGATTGTCCGGTACGCAGATAGTGCAAAATCTCGCTGCGACAAATCAAACCGTGAGGAAAATCGCGGAACGCGCATCCGATACGACTTACTTCAACGCTTCGTTCGGGTTGCCGCTTTCCGACAACCGGAGGATTTCTTCTCCGTTCGGCGAAGTCAGGCGGACCGGGGAGGAGCGTATTACCCATATGGGCGTCGATTTCGATAATCCAAAGGGGCGGCTCGTCGCGGCGATAAACGGCGGGATCGTAACGCGCGCATATGCCGATACGATATACGGCAACACCGTGATTATAGACCACGGGCGCGGAATTTATTCCCTCTACATGCACTTAGATGCGATACGCGTGAAAGACGGCGATGCGGTCAGAAAGGGAACGATAGTGGGGACTGTGGGCGATTCGGGCCTCGCAAGCGGGCCGCATCTTCATCTCTCGATTAAGATTGCCGGGGTTTCGGTGGACCCGATCCAATTCGTTTCGGCGTTTCGGTAATTTGTGCGTTCCGGAGGTATCGCAAGAACGACCGGCGCGCTTTTTATAAACGGGATTCGCCCGCATGGTGTGAATAGCAAAATTGAAACGGGCGCGGTATATGCTAGAATGGCCGTATGCGTAAGCGCCTGCCCTTCGTTGCAGTGATCCTTGCCGCAATGCTTTTAATATGGCTTGGGGTTCGGGAGCGCGGTGCATCTCCCCTTTCGGGAAATGGGCTCCCGCGCGCGAATCCTTCGGAATATTCTGATCCGAATGCGACCGGGACGGAGCTTTCTGCCGTGACGGGCAATACGTTCAATATCAACACACAGCCTCCTTCGGAGGCGATCACCCTGCAATTCGTTGGGCTCGAAGCGCGGGGGTTTGCGGCGGTACACGAGAACAAGGATGGCGGCCCCGGGGCGCTTCTCGGCGCATCCGCCTTGCTCCAAAAAGGGGTCACCATGAACGTGCAGGTTCCCTTATCGAGAAAAGCGCGTGCAGGGGAGAAATTATTCGTGAAACTGTATACGGACGACGGCGACGGAACGTTCGAGGAAGAGAAGGATCCCGGCATGAAAACGGACGGCGGCCAGTTCATCATCACGGAATTCTCGATCGCGAAATAATATGCGGTCTCTCGCATTAAAACTGGGCGCGCTGGGTGCGATCCTCATCGGAGGATTGCTCCTGATTTTTGCGTACCAATCCGCTCCCGCCCATGCGCCGGCAGGTCCGCGCAAGCCGGTTGACGCGCAGGCCGCAAACTCCGAGATCGAATGCGCCGGACCTCTCTCCGGGGATTATGTGACGATCAAAATCACCGAAGCGGGGCCGGTGCCGAGGTGCCTCAAGGTGCGGTCTGAGCAATTTATCATTATCGAGAATCTTGCGGAACGGGACATTCAAACCGGGTTGGACAATCTCCCCGCGCACGCAAAGAAGTTCACGAATATTCATATCTATCCGAACGCATCATCGACGATTACCCTTGCCGCGGGAGATTATCTCACGCCCGGCCTCCACACGCTCCGCGTTCCCATTTCCGTCCACGCGCAGATCTGGCTCGTAGAATAGAGTTCCTCCGAATTGCGCGCGTACTGCCGGCTTAAGACCAGCGGGAATTGATATATGCCGCAGCCTCGCGAAGTTGCAATGCGCTTGTTGAGTTCCCGGTTCTGATGTAGAAAAACTCCCCCGCTTCTCCGCGCAGATATGCGGGTGCGCTGCTTGGCGCGACTTGTATCACGCATATCTCTTTCTCTCCCGCGGGATGGAATCCGAGCTTCACGAATTGGCGGAATTCCGGTCCGACCGCTGCCTTAAACACGTTCGTAAAATGGTTCTCGAAGCCGTCGGCATCGGGCCGCTCCAAGCTTGCATAATCTGCATCGAGTCCCAGTACGTTTCCCGTATCATCGATGCCGATGATCACGTGGCCCCCTTGTGAATTAAGGAACGCCGCAACCGTCTTCAGTGCCGCCCTTTCCAACGCGCGATTCACTTTCCCCTCTCTCAGGTCCCATCGGAACGTGGACTTGAACTCAAGATGTTCATGCTCCCTTGCCCTGCCGCTCAAGATATCCGATATTTGGAGGGGCTTAAGGTTCTGGGTGCCGCCGGTTCCAAGCATTGTGCGGATGCGCTTGGCGTAGCGAGGCGCATCGGGAACGTGGCGGAGCACGATCGGCCGCGCGAATCGCGGGGTCGAGATAAGGATCACGCCGTACCGGAAAAGCCGCCCCAGCGCTCCCATGGAGAACGAAACTGAGACGGGAGGCTCAATCTGAATGAATCTTCTTTTCCGGAAGAGCATGCCCCGCTCTATCACGACCCTCGAATTGGATATCGTATATCCCTCCAAGAGCCACTTGGCGAAAATTAGACCCACGATGAAGATTTCGATCACGCTGAATACGGCCACTCGCACTACGCCGTACGAAATGATCTCGGAGACCGAATATTGGTTATATACGAATCCGTAATCCGCAAGTTCGGACAAGAGCCCATATGCGATGGTCCCTATAAACTGCAAAAGGAGGAGATCGCGGATGATCACGACGGGGCTCTTTCGGATGAAGATCTGCTGCACCGCCCTATTCTAAACAATGAATGTTTCCTTGCAAGCCGGCCGCGTAACGCATACAATGCGGGCGATTCGACTCTATGAAATCTCTTCTCGCTAAGAAGTGGGTGGTCGTTTCTCTCCTTGGAGGCGCAGGCTTGGCGTTCCTCGCAACCCAACTCATCGAACGGGGAGCGCAGCGATCGACCGAGGCCGTACCCGTCGCGCGCAGGGATATTGTCCAAGAGGTAAGCGTCACTGGCTCCGTGCGGCCGGCTTCGGAGGTTTCGCTCGCATTCGAGCGGGCCGGCAAGGTGCGGCAAGTGTTCGTCGGCGTAGGCGCTCCGGTCGTTGCCGGGCAGCTCCTTGCCACCCAGGAAGCGGGCGAACTGCAGGCAGACCTAGCCGGAGCCCAAGCCGCTCTCGAAGGCGAAGAAGCGAAGCTCTCCGAGCTCGTGCGGGGCACGAGACAGGAAGAATTGGACCTCGAGAAGAGTAAGGTCGAGAAAAACCGCACCGCGATCGAGGATGCGCGAAAAACGCTCCTCGACAAGCTTCGCGAAGCTTACACGAAATCGGACGATGCCATCAGGAACAGGGCGGATCAGCTTTTCGCCGATCCGCAGTCGGCGCCGAAACTGAAGCTGCTCACCGTAGACGCGGGAGTGACGACGTCGCTCGAATCGGACCGGCTATATGTCGAGGATCTGCTCAAGAGGTGGAAGGCCGAGCTCGACGTCGCGACGCATGCCGGGGACCTCGATGCGCTTTCGGTAAAGGCAAAATCCAACACATCCTTCGTCTCCGGGTTTCTCACCCGGCTCTCGATGGCAGTGAACGGAGTTTCGCCGACGAGCAGCCTCCCTCAATCGACGATCGATTCGTACCGGTCCAGCGTCTCTGCTGCCCGCTCTGACGTGAATACCGCGATAACGAACCTCACGGCGGCGGAGGAGAAGCTCAAGACCGCGGAGTCGGACCTCTTGCTGGCCGAACGTTCCCTTGCCATAAAACAGTCGGGCGCGACGCCGGAGGCGATCTCCGTCCAGGAAGCGCAGGTGAGACGCAGCCGCGCCGACGTACAAAGCGTAATCGCACGGCTCGCGAAGGCATCGCTCCGGTCCCCCATCGCGGGGGTCGTCGTAATGCAGGATGCGAAAGTGGGCGCGGTGGCGCTCGCAGGAGCAGACGTGATCTCCATTATCTCCAAATCGAAGTTCAAGATAGAAGCGAACGTGCCCGAAGCGGATATCGCGAAGATAAAAGTCGGCGACCCGGCGCGGCTCACGCTTGATGCATACGGCGACGAGCGGTTCCGCGCGAAGGTCATTGCCATCGACCCCGGCGAAACGGTCATCGAGGGAGTGACGACGTATAAAACGACGCTCGAGTTTGAAAATGAAGACAGCCGGATCAGGCCGAGCATGACCGCGAATCTTGACATCGAAACGGCGCGGCGCGGGAACGTTCTCGCCATCCTCCGGCGCGCGGTCGCGACCAAGAACGGAACGAACGTCGTGCGCGTCGCTCGATCGGACGGGAGCGAGGAGGAGCGCGAAGTGAAAACGGGCATCTCGTCGCAGGAGGGATTCGTGGAAATACTCTCGGGATTGCGAGACGGCGACAGGGTTCTTATCGGCATCTCCGCGCGTCCATGATCACTCCCGCGGCCGCGCTGTTCTCTGTTCGGCGCGTCGGCAAAACGTATCAGAGCGAGGGGGCACGCACCGTTGCCCTCGAAGACGTATCGCTCGATATCCGCCGCGGAGAATTTGTCGCGATCATGGGTCCTTCGGGCTCGGGAAAGTCCACGCTCCTCCATATTCTCGGACTTCTTGATCCTCCCACGCGCGGAACATACGCCCTGGACGGAACCCTGGTTTCGAACCTCTCAGAGGACGAACTCGCGCGCGTTCGCAATCGGAACTTCGGCTTCGTGTTCCAAGCGTTCAACCTGCTTCCCCGAGCGAACGTTTTCGACAATGTGGAGCTGCCCTTGCTGTATTCATCCGCTCCCGAGTCCGAGTGGAAGAATCGCGTACGCGCCTCCATCGGCGCAGTGGGTCTCGAGCATCGGGGACGGCACCTTGCGGCGCAGCTCTCCGGAGGCGAGAAGCAGCGGACGGCGATCGCCCGGGCGCTCGTCATGGATCCCGAGGTGATATTCGCGGATGAACCGACCGGGAACCTCGATTCGAAGTCCGGGAAGCTTGTCATGGAGATCCTCGAGCGGCTGAATCGGGACGAGGGCCGCACGATTGTGCTCATCACCCACGAAACCTATACGGCGCGCTATGCGGAGCGGATCATCCATCTCATGGACGGGAAGGTAATCTCTGACGAGAGGACAAAGGAGCGGCGGAAGGAAACGGACGAATTCTTCAAATGACGGTCCGCCATCTCCTGCGGGTATCCGGAACGGGTCTCTTGGTGCATAAGTCGCGTTCATTCCTTACTGTTCTCGGAATCGTGATCGGCATCGCGGCGATCATCCTTGTAATGTCCCTGGGGCAGGGAGCCAAAAACCTCATCTTGGGGCAGATTCGATCGATCGGAGCTAAAGTCATCGCGATCGTTCCAGGCCGCGAGCCTCGCGGGCCCACGGATCTCCTGGCCACCTTCACCGATTCGCTCAAGGCGGGCGACCTCGAAATCCTTCGTAACCGGAACAACGTGCCTCATGCGGCGAACGTGATGCCGGTGGTTTTCGGAAGCCAAACCGCCGCCTACGGGAACGAGACGTATCGACCGACGATATTGGGGACCACCGAGATATTCGCCGATCTCTATAACATCTTCCCTGTCGAAGGCCGTTCATTCACCGCGGAAGAGGTTAAAAGTTACGCGGATGTCGCGGTCGTCGGCGCCGAGGTGAAAGAAGAGCTTTTTGGAAAAAACGACGCTTTGGGAGAGCGCATAAAGATCAAAGGAAGGAATTTCCGCATCGTGGGGATCTTGCCGAAAACCGGACAGGTTACATTCCTGAATTTCGACCAAGTGGCGTTCATCCCTTATACATCCGCGCAGCAATACGTGTTCGGCATTAAGCACTTTAACCGCATCGTCGTGGAGGCGGATCGGGAGGAGAACGTGCAGCAAACGGTGGACGACATCAGATCGGCGCTTCGGAACTCGCACGGGATCACCGACCCGGAAAAGGACGATTTCTTCGTGGAGACCCAGGCCGAAGCGATCGAGACCGTAGGGACCATAACGAACGTGCTCACGCTCTTCCTTGCGTCGGTTGCGGCGATATCGCTTATCGTCGGCGGCATCGGCATCATGAATATCATGCTTGTCTCTGTCACCGAGCGGACCCGCGAAATCGGCCTGCGGAAGGCCCTGGGAGCGACCAACCGCGCGATATTGTCCCAGTTCCTGCTCGAGGCCGTTCTGCTCACGATCGCCGGAGGACTCATCGGCATCTTCCTCGGCGCCTCGCTTTCGTTCGGCATCACCGGACTGCTGCGGAAGTTCGCGAACCTCCAATGGAGTTTCGTCCTGCCGCTTCGGGCCGTGCTCCTCGGGGTCGGCATCTCTTCGCTGGTCGGGCTCGTGTTCGGGATATACCCGGCGCGCCGCGCCGCGAAAAAGAGCCCGATCGAGGCCCTGCGATACGAATAAATCTTACGACTTGCGATGTCGTAAAGTTTTCGGTAGATTTTTAGCATATGGAATTAACTCACTGCTTAAGTCGAGGCGTGGACAAACGGAAAATATTCCTGGATGACCAAGATCGGTTCCGTTTTGTCCATGACCTCTTTGAATTCAACGACCAGGAACGAGTAAATACGACTTTTTACGCTTTCCAAAGATCTAACGACATCGCAAGTCGTAAGATTCGGGTGGAAAAACGGGCGCGGAAACTCCTCGTCGACATTCACGCCTTTTGTATCATGTCCAATCACTATCACTTACTCCTTTCTCCTCGAACAGAGAACGGCATCTCACGATTTATGAAAAAATTGAATATGGGGTATGTAAAGTATTTCAATGAAAAGTACGAAAGGAAGGGAACTTTGTTTGAAGGCAGATACAAGTCGGTGTCGGTTAAAAGTCATGCCCATTTTGTGCATCTCCCCTATTATATCCATCTGAACCCATTGGATCTTACCTCCCCAGAATGGCGAGAGCGGCGAATAAAAAATAGTGCTGCGGTGCTCCAGAAATTAGAACAATACCGCTGGTCCAGCCACCTGGACTATCTCGGGAAGAAGAACTTTCCGTCTGTCACTAACCGAAATCTCTTAACGCAGTTCTTCGGCGGACCGCAAAAGTATCAGGACTCAATTCGCGGCTGGCTTCAAGATTTGGATCTTGAAACCGTGAAGCCAATTTCTCTTGAGTAATACTTACGACATCGCAAGTCGTAAGATTGAGGTCTGTCACTCACCTCCTAAGCGAAGTTGTCCCCTATTATAATCGCAAGCAATGCCATCCGCACGTATAGACCGTTCTTCGTTTGCCGGAAGTACGCGGCGCGGGGATCGCGATCCACTTCGGGGCTGACTTCATCGACCCGCGGCAGGGGGTGCATTATGATCGCTTTCCGCTTCATGCGCGCAAGCATATCCGGACCGACAATATACGAGCCTTTGAGTTTTTCATACTCCCCCGCGGATGGGAACCGTTCTTTCTGAATGCGCGTAACATAGAGCACATCGGCGTTCGCGGCGACTGAATCCAGGTCCTCCGTTTCAACGAACGCCAACCCCTTCTTGGAGAGATATTCTTTATATTCGTCCGGCAATGATAGCGGCGGCGGAGAGACAAGAGATATCCTGCCGTGATCGAAAGCGCCCAAAAGATAGAGGAGCGAATGGACCGTGCGTCCGTGCCGCAAGTCTCCCACAAATGCGACCGAGAGGCCGTCAATCCGGCCTATCTCTTTTTTTATCGTATAGAAATCGAGTATGGCCTGCGTAGGATGCTCTCGCGCACCGTCCCCGGCATTAATGACCGGCACCGTGGAAACGCCTGCGGCCGCTCGCGCAGCTCCTTCCTGCGGGTGACGGATCACGATGCCGTCTGCGTAGCCGCTTATTACGCGTATCGAATCTTCGATCGTTTCGCCTTTGATCGCCGAGGAAAACTGGCCTGCGTTATCGGAGGAAATGACGGAACCGCCCAGCCGGTGCATCGCCGACTCGAAAGAAAACCGAGTTCTGGTGCTCGGTTCGTAAAAGACGGTCGCGAGGATCTTGCCCTTGCATACCTGCGGGATGGAACGTTCCCGCTCTGCCGCCTCCATCGCATCGGCTATCCTGAATACTTCCTCGAGTACCGCGCGGTCTTCGAATTGCTTGGTGCTTAAAATGTGTTCCAGCCTCATCGGAAGGATTGTATCAGATTCCGGGTTATATGCCCGTAAATAGATCGGTGGTCGATCTATCCAGTCCTATGGATTTTTCCCTTCACGATCGTTGCGACAACTTTCCCGGGGAACGTAATCCCTTCGAACGGCGACCAGCCGCACTTTGTTTTGAGCATCTCTCGCGCGATCGTGACGGACTTCGAGGGGTCGAGGACAGAAAGAGACCCGACATATCCTTTTTCTATCCTTCCGTATCCCTTCCCAAAACCGCAGCCGAGAAAGGGGCTCAAGAAGGTTCCCGGATTCGCCGATGCGGCCCGGAGAACCTCCTGCGGCAAAAACCTCTTTTCCTTTATGAGCCAGCTTACGAATGCGCCGTATGTATCAAGATGCGGCAGGCCCGAGATCCCTCGTTCGCGTTCCTCGACGGAATGGGGGGCATGGTCCGTGGCGAGGTAATCGATGTCTCCTTTCCGCAAGTATTCGAGAAGCGTGAACCGATCCTCGCGCGTTCGGAGCGGCGGGTTCATCTGAAGCGGCGCTGAATCGTCAAAATAAAGATGATGAGGAGTCACCTCGATCGTTGCGGGAATCCCCCGCCGTTTTGCCGCAATGATCAATTCGACGCTGCGCGCGGTGGACGCGTGGCAAATCTTTCCCCGCAACTCATATCGCTCGATAAGTTCCAAGGCGGTCGTCACCGCGGAGATTTCCGCTTCGGGAGGCCGGCGCAAAGGATGCGTCGCTTTTTCCTTATTCGCATCAAGTATTCCGGGATCCTCGCAATGGAAGCTCACCGACTGTCCGCGGTATCTTTCAAGCGCCGCTTCAAGCTGTTCCCGAGAGGCAAAAAAAGTATCACCCACCGATTTCCCCATAAACGCCTTATAGGGCGCCGGGAATGACAGCGGCGAAGTATTCGGGCCGAGCGCGGCATAGAGCGTGACGGGGATGAGCGATGACTCCGTCAGTTTCTCCTTTGCCCGATAGCGAATATCGTCCGATGGCGGGACGGGATTATTGGGCATATCCGCAACATGGACCACACCTCCTTGGATTGCCGCTTCGGACATCGTACGAAAATCCTCTTTATACGAGTGAGCGCCGCTTTCATCCTCCCGCGCATGCACGTGGATATCTGCGAATCCGGGGAAAATAAGGGCGGCTTCGGGAGCTTCGTAGTCCGCGGGGCCGCTTCCGAGCCGATCGACCGCTTCGATCAGCCCCGTGGCCTCATTGATCACCACGTCGGCGCCCCTTGTCCCGCCCTGTGCAACAATCGTTCCGCGAATTCGGATCATGTCGTACGGCGTTCCTTGTTTCGTATTCGGCGCGTTCTCATCGTCATCTCAGATCGCGTTCTCGATTTCCTGCCTCCACTCCCACCGCTTCGCGCACATTTCTGAACCCGTCTCTATCAAGGAGCTTCACTAGTCCGCGGCAGATCTGCCTCACGATCGCGGGACCTCGATATATGAAACCCGTGTAGATTTGGATAAGCGATGCGCCGGCCTTGATGAGCGAGTAAGCGTCTTCGGAGGTCTCGACGCCGCCCACCCCGATGACGGGGATATCTTTTCCGAGCTTGCCGGAAATATACCGCACGACTTGCACCGCCCGGACGCGAAGCGGCCGGCCGCTCAGCCCCCCCTGCCCCATTGCGGCAACCGCATCCGCATTTGTTCGAAGACCCTCGCGGCTCACCGTGGTGTTCGTCGCGATTACGCCGTCAAGCCCGACTTCCTGCACGATCCGGACGATATCGTCCAGTTGCTCCGTGGCGAGATCGGGAGCGATCTTTAACAGTATGGGGCGAGGCGCTCCCAGCCCGCCGTTCATATGCACAAGATCGGTCAGTATCCGCAGGAGGTGCTTCTTATCCTGGAGTTCCCGAAGTCCGGGAGTGTTCGGTGAACTTACATTCACGGTGATATAGTCAGCCGCCAAGGCAAGCCGTTCGAAACACTCCCGATAGTCGCCGTCCGCAGTCTCGTTCGGAGTGGTTTTATTTTTTCCGATGTTGATGCCCAGCACAAACGGAAAGAAGGTTCCGGACCGCAATCCATGAAGCCGCTCGGCAACGAAACCCGAACCTGCATTATTAAAGCCCATGCGGTTGATCAGCGCACGATCTTTTGCCAGCCTGAAAAGGCGGGGTTTAGGATTCCCATCTTGAGGACGCGGCGTAATGGTTCCGATTTCAACGTGCCCGAATCCCAGAAGTCCGAGCAGATGCAGATACTCCCCGTTCTTATCGAAACCCGCCGCGAGGCCGATTGGATTCCGGAAGGACAGTCCAAAGACATTCGTTCTCAAGGCCGCGTGATCGAATTCGCAGGTTTTCCGAATGACCGCTCGAACGGGGCCCCGGGCGACGAGATGCAGCGCGCGCATAGCGCGCCGGTGGGCGGTTTCCGAATCCTGGAGGAACAATATCGGCCGAATCAGCGAATATGCAGACCCGCGCATTATCGGAATGAGTTGATCGTATCCTTCAATTCCCTTGCCTCTTTCTCCGGATCATCGGCAAAGATTATGCCTCGGGCGGATACGACAATAAGGCCCTTTCCCTCGCTGTGTAATCCCGCTTTTACCATCGCCGCAACATCCCCGCCCTGTGCGCCGACGCCGGGCACAAGGAAGGTCATGGCGCCCATGAGCTCCCGAAGCGTTGCCATTTCCTGCGGATATGTGGCGCCCGCAACGATCATGCAGTTGCCGCGCGCATTCCACTCGTCGCGCACCTTCTCGGCAACAACCCGCCAAAGCGGTTTCCCTTCCACATTGAGATCCTGGAATTCGCGCGCGCCGGGATTCGATGTTCGGCAAACCACGATCACCGCTTTGTCTTCGCGTTCGAGAAACGGCGCGAGCGGCTCGCCGCCCAGATACGGATTCACCGTTGCGCCGTCGAAGCCGAAGTAGTCGAAGAGCGTGATCACGTTCTGGATATTCGTATTAATAACCTCTCCCCGCTTCGCATCGCAAAACAGAAAGATATCCGGATGATTCTGCCTCAAATAATCCGTCGTAAGCTTTAAATCCTCGAACCCTGCGGCGCCCCGTGTTTCGTAAAACGCAATATTGAGCTTATATGCCGCAGCGTGCGTATGAGTAGCTTCAATGATCTGCTTATTGAATCCAAATTGGGGATGAACCGCATCTCGAAGTTCGTCCGGCAATTTATCGAATTCCGAATCGAGCCCGACGCAAAGCAGAGAATCGACCGCATCAACGCGCGCGTGGTCCTTCGGGGGGGCGTTCATGAAGGACGCGGCAACTCTATAAACTTTTTTCCGTGGCCCACTTCGACATTTACGGGGACGGTATTGCGGCAAAGAGGGCATTCTTCCGGCGCATAGGAGACGATCGGGAGTTCGGCAAGCGGCCGGAATGATACGCCGAAAGTCGCCTCGGTTACGCGCTCCGGGTCCCGGTTCACCATAACGGAAACTGCCGCGACTTCTCCGCCGAAACGCCTGACCGCCCCCGCGACTTTGGCTGCGGATCCGCCCGTAGTCGTCGAGTCCTCGATCACAAGAACTTTCTTTCCCAGTACGAGTTTTTCATACCCGCGCCCTAAAAGCTGTTGATTATCCGGAGTTTTTTCCGTAAATACGGCGAGGATTTCCTTGCCCTTCAAACGGGAAAGATGGAATGCGGTCCATTGCGAGAGCACGATCCCGCCCAAGGAGGGCGCGGCGACGATGTCAACCTCGAGGTCCCGGTTCCGCAGCGCAAAAAGCTCTCCGATTCGGGAGCTCTCCTTGGTATATGGGAAGAGGGCATCCTTCAGGACGTAGGTATCAAAATGCCTTCCGGAAACGCCCACAAAGTGGCCGTTCGCGAGGATTCCTCCGGTTTGTTTTAGGATATCGAGAACTTCGGGGTATTCGGACATTGGGTCCAATCATATCATATCTAAAAACTCATCTCGCAACCGAGATGGATTCCCCGAGTTCCGCGGATGGCGCGGTAATGGTGATCCGACCGCTCGTCGCGTCGCGAACGATGGTGTACCCCGTATCGTAGTCGGTGGTCGTCGCGTAGTGCGCGCCTGTTGCCGTCGGATCGTACGGCATCACACCCAAATACGTCGGGATAAAACAGGGGGCGACATCATAATCCCCCGCTGCGGGATTGTTGTCCGCCATTTTCTTAGTGGACGTCGGTATGGCGCCGGCGGAGCAGCCGGTTTCGAAAACCCCTTTTGTATCGAGCGTTCGCTGCTGGATCGCGTTCATGATCGCATTAAGATCCGATTTTCGCTCGGCATTCCGTGCTTGCGTGAAGCGTTTGCTGGGATTTAAACCAAGAATAAGCACAACGCCTATCACGACAATGATCGCGAGCACGATGAGGACTTCAACGGCGCTAAACCCCTTATGGGCTTCGAGCTTCGAGCTTCGAGCGTTTAGGAATACGGCGTTCCTTTTGTGTTTCATATGTGTTGCCTAAAAGATGACAGCTAAAAACCCATCAAAAGGAACTCACTTCATCGAGCGATATCGTAGCGACCGACGAGCTCGCCACCTTGATCCTCAAGTTCACGGTGCGCCCTTGAACGGTCGAGCTCGCTTTTACCGTCCTCGT
>CAYJWW010000016.1:0-13976 GCA_964374065.1 uncultured Candidatus Saccharibacteria bacterium
AATCCAAGGTTTCCGTGGCACTGGCAATCAACCACGGGTTAGGCGGTCCTAAGGCGATGGCGAAAGCCGCAGCCGATGGCTAGCTGGTTAATATTCCAGCCCCCGCGCGCATTTTCGAGGCGATGACGAAGTACATAAGCGTTCGTGGATTATTGGTTTTCCATCCATTGTCGCGAGCCCCCGCAAGGGGAGAACGCGGCCGTGGGAAGATCCGGTTTTTACCGGGTTAACGGGCGTGAATGGGTTTCCGAGAAAAGTCGCTTCGAGCTAGGTGCGCGTGGTCCGTACCGGAAACCGACACAGGTGGATAGGGCGAGTAGCCCAAGGGGAACGAGTGATTTGCCGCTAAGGAACTCGGCAAAAAAGCGGCCGTAAGTTCGCAATATGGCCTTCCCGGCCTCGCAAGAGCGTCGGGACGCAGCGAAAGTCTCTCTGGCGACTGTTTACCAAAAACACAGCTCCCTGCTAACTCGCAAGAGGATGTATAGGGGGTGACGCCTGACCGATGCGAGAAGGTTAAACTTGGGGGTGGCATGCAGCAATGTGTGCGGCTCACTGAGCGAAGCCCTCGTCAATGTCAGCGGTAACTATAACCGTTCTAAGGTGAACTGCGCGCTGCCTTAGTAAAATCTAGCTATATCGGTGAACATCTCATGCAAATGAGACAATACCGAGGCAACCCACAAAAGTGGAGAGTCCGTAGAGACTATACGCTAGACTTCGACACATGGAATGGTCGGAGAAGATATAGTCCGAACTCTTCCCGATGAAAAATCGGGATCCCGACTTCATTATTATTAAAATATAATACGTGCGTCGGGAATGGCGACATAGAGAGTTGCCCGCAGAAAAGGACGGGCAGAATAACACCATTAAGCGCAATTCCTTTTCGGGTAAGTTCCGAAGCGCACGAAAGGCGTAACGACTGGAGAACTGTCTCAGCGGCAAGCTCGGTGAAAATGCGATTCCCGTGAAGACGCGGGATACCTGTAGCGGGACGAAAAGACCCCGGAAGCTTTACTGCAGCCTGGTATTGTCTTTAGGATGTTCATGCGTAGCGTAGTGGGGAGGATTTGAAGCGCGGATTTCGGTTCGCGCGGATCCGCCAATGAAACACCCATCTTGAATGTGTTAAAGACTAACCGGTTCGGAACCCCGCAAGGTTCTGGAATGACTAATTTCTAATTGATCTAATTGACCTAAGTAATGACCAGTTTTGGGAAATTTCCCAATCAGGATTTATTTAGAAATTAGAAATTAGAGCTTAGAAATTCCAGCTTCTTGCGGGGAAGCCGGATCGGGACAGTGCTTGGTAGGTAGTTTAAATGGGGCGTTTTCCTCCTAAAGAGTAACGGAGGAGTTTATTAAGGTCGGCTTAGCCCGGATGGAAACCGGGCCGGACGTGTAAAGGCACAAGCCGGCTTCACAGTGAGGCCTACAAGCCGAACTGGTGCGAAAGCAGAACTTAGTGACCCGACGATTCTTTATAGAAAGGTCGGAGACACCGGATAAAAGCTACTCCGGGGATAACAGGCTGGTGTCGTCTGAGCGTCCCTAGCGACGACGACGCTCGGCACCTCGATGTCGGCTCGCCTTAGCGCGGGGGTGAAGAAGCTCCCAAGCGTTTGGCTGTTCGCCAATTAAAAGGGCACGTGAGCTGGGTAAGTGGAACACACTTCGCATGAGCCCAGCGATCCTTCGCACGAGGCGGTAGTAATACCGAAACCAAGAAGGGAAACATAAACTGACTCATAACGGTGAAGTCCAAATGCTCAAGAATTGATATAATTGAGTAATGGATGATACCGTGGGAAGATTGCAATCTATTTTTCCATCACATCAGCTGGATGTGATTATCGGATCATTGTTGGGAGATGCGCGATTAGAGTGCCGTTCGGCTGGGATGCGTTATCCCGTAACCGCGCGGCTTCGGGTGCATCATGGAGCCAAGCAAAGAGACTATGTATTCTGGAAATACAAAATTCTCAAAGATTTAGTTTTGAAAGAACCTCGTGAAATTTCGTGGGATAATTCCAAAAGAAATCTCCATGAAGTTTCTTGGTACTTTCACACAAAAAGCCTTGAGAAACTTGCTGCTTTTCATCGCCTCTTTTATAGAGATAACGTGAAAATATTACCGGATACCGTGTTTGATTTGCTAACTCCACACGCGTTAGCAGTATGGTTCATGGATGATGGTTCGAATAACGGCGGAAGCCTAACACTAAATACGCATAGTTTTTCGAGGGAAGAACAACTGCGGACAGTAGATTTCCTTAAAAACCGTTACGCCATAACTGCGAATGTGGTAAAGGATAGAACGAGACTGAAGCTCGCGATTGGTAGAACAGAATGTGCGAAGTTTCTAGATCTCGTTCGATCATGTATCATCCCTTCAATGAGCTATAAGATTGCATATCCCCGTAACGACTCAGTCCTGAGTGCATCAAAGGGCTGGAGCGAGGAAATAGGAAGTTTGTTTTTTCGCTAACACGTCAGTCCCGACCTGGAAAATCGGGAAAGGTATAGTCTAATGCTCTTCGAAAGAAGAGGAACAATTGTCAGACCGTCGTAAGACAGGTCGGTCTCTATCTGCTACAGGCGTTGATACTTGAGGGGAGTTGGCCCTAGTACGAGAGGACTGGGCTGAACTGACCTCTGGTGTACCGGCTTTGCCACCAGGTGAAGCGCCGGGTAGCTATGTCGGGAAGGGATAAGTGCTGAAAGCATCTAAGCACGAAGCCCACCCCAAGATGAGGTATCGGTTTCGTGGAAGACTACCACGTTGATAGGCTCTCGGTGTACACGCGGCAACGCGTTGAGCCAAGGAGTACTAATAACCAAACAACCAGACATCAGATTTGAGGATCGGATTAAGATCCCGAACGGACATGTCGATTATCCCAATACTGACTTACCATAAAAACGCCGCTCGTAGACTTCAGCGTCGGTGCTTCACGTAGGCGTGCCCTACCTCTTCCCATTCCGAACAGAGAAGTAAAAGCGCCTGCGTCCGATGATACTCCTTAGGGGGGAAAGTAGGATGCGCCGACACTAAAGTCCGCGAGCGGTTTTTTGCTTCTGCGTCGAATCCTCGCGACCAGGGCGCGGAAGTCGGTCGAAAAGAAGCGGTTTTCGGTGTAATATTCGGGTATGTCCCGCACCGCGAAGCAGATTTCATACGGTTTCTTTTATGTCTTGGCGTTCGGGGTCTTAGCCGCCGGCATTTATTTCTTGTTCTTGCGCACCGAGCCGAGCTGTACGAACGGGATCCAGGACGGGAAAGAACAAGGCATTGACTGCGGAGAGACATGCGGGCGCGTGTGCATCCCCGCGACGCTTAAGCCGCTCGTTGCGGGGGCAGCCCGCGTATTCAATCCGGAGGAGGGGCGCGTGAGCGTACTCGTAGAGGTGACGAACCCCAATCCCGATTGGGGAACCGACCGATTCGACTACCGCTTCGAGTTGTTTACCGATAAAGGGCAATCTTTGGGCGTGGTCGAGGAGCAATCTTTCATATATCCGGGAGAAGTAAAATACGTTTTTGCGTTTGTTCCGGTGGAGAAGGGAATACGGGTCCAGCGAGCGGCCGTATCGGCAATCGCCCGGAATTGGCTGCCCTCGGCCGAGTTCCGAAAAGCCGTGGTTGCAATCGAGTCACAAGCGGCTGCCAGAGAGGGCGGTAAAATCAGGGCCACGGGGCGGATCGTGAATAGAGACACCATTCCCTTTGATACCGTAATTATGACCGCGATCCTGAAGAATTCGTTGAATATTCCGGTCGGAGTTTCAGCCACCGAGATCGGCACCCTGGAGGTCGGGGGCTCCAAGCCATTTTCCGTGATCCATCCGGATATTCCTTCCGCCGACCTGAACCGCACCCAAATCCTTGCGTTCCCGCAACGAAAAGCAAAATAAGAATTTCTTTCTGCCATGAAGAACCTATTTGCCCTCGCCGGGATTATTACGGGTGCCGGGCTCATTGTGATCTCGAGCGTTTCCAGGGACCTCTTCATGCTCCAGCTTATCTGGGCTGCGATCGGCGTGGGGATGTTTTTCGCGCTCGCTCGGATCGATTGGCGTTCGCTTATTTCACATCGGTGGATCATCTGGGGCGCATACGCGCTTGTAAGCGGGCTTCTCCTTGTGACGTTTGTGTCTGCCCCGACCATTCGCAACGTGCGAAGCTGGCTTGTGCTGGGCCCCATAAGCGTCCAGCCGGTAGAATTGGCAAAAGTGACATTGATTCTCGTATATGCCCGGTATTTCAGCAGGAGGCATCTCGCGGTTGCGCGCTGGAAGCATATCGCCACATCGTTTCTTATCTTCGCCATTCCCGCGGGGCTCACCTTTCTCCAGCCGGATTTAGGATCGGCGCTCATCCTTTTTGGCATTTGGTTCGGATTTCTTCTGGCGAGCGGTCTCCCGCGGCGGCGCCTGGTCCTTGCCCTCGCGGTTTTCGCAGTCGCAGGGCTTATCGGCTGGAACTTCTTTCTTGAGGATTATCAGAAGGACCGGATTCGCGGAGTGTTCTATCCGACCGAGGATGCGCTTACCGTGAATTACAGCGTGATCCAATCTAAGATCGCAATCGGGTCTGCGGGCTGGTGGGGGAAGGGATACGGGCAGGGCACGCAAACGAGGCTTGGCTTTCTCCCCGAACCGGCGAACGATTTCGTGTTTGCCGCACTGGTCGAAGAATGGGGCCTTATGGGCGGGCTTTTTATCGCGGGCATATTCCTGCTTCTTGTTCTTCAGATTCTAAAGGTCGGCACTGCGGCCGGCCAAAACTTCGAAAAGTTCATCTGCTTAGGGACGGCGATCATGTTCCTCCTCCACTTTTCAGTGAACACCGGTTCTGCCCTGGGGATATTTCCGGTCGTCGGAGTGACGTTCCCTTTTCTAAGTTATGGCGGGTCGAGTCTTTTGACCGACTTTTTCCTTCTCGCTATCATTTATGCCATTGCGAAATAACCACAAAAAATTCGTCGGGCCGCTTATTTTCGCTACATTCCTTCTTGCATTGGGGTATCTCGTGTTCGGACTTTTGTCTCCTGCGCGGACGGCGGGACCGGAAACGCGATCATTCGAAATAAAACAAGGAGAAGGGTTCCGGGGCGTCGTAAAACGCCTGCGCGATGAGCGGCTCATCCGGTCGCCGTTGGCCTTTTCGGTCCTTTCGCTTGCGACAGGAGCCGCGCTGCATCTAAAGCCAGGTATCTATGAATTAGAACGGGGTATGAGCGGTCCGAAGCTGCTCCATGTGCTTGTTTCGGGCGCGCCGGACATATCGGTTCGCGTTCCAGAAGGGGCTTCTTTCTACGAGATCGACAGGCTCCTTTCCCAAGCGGGCGTTCTTCCTGGCGGATCGCTTATCGAGCATGTCCGGAGCGCAGGCGGCGAGCTCGAGGGAAAGCTTTTCCCCGATACCTATCGTTTTTCTCGCAATACGAAACCCGCAGATGTCGCCGCGCGGCTCCTCGCGAACTTCGAAAAACGCACCTCCGGGCTCTTTGACGGACTTTCGGAGACAAAAGCGCGGGAGGTGGTGATTATGGCTTCGCTTCTTGAACGGGAGATTCCCGATTTCGAGGAGCGGAGGACCGCGGCCGGCATTCTTGCAAAACGCGCGCGCGCCGGCATGCCGCTTCAGGTGGATGCCACGATCTGCTATATAAAGGAAATGCAGCGGAACGGGAAAACACCCTGCCATCCGGTTACCGCTAAAGACCTTTCGATCAATTCTCCGTATAACACATACTTGGTAAAAGGACTGCCTCCGGGTGCCATTGGGAATCCGGGCCTCGAGGCGATTAACGCGGCGCTTGATCCGGCACCGTCTCCCTACTGGTATTATTTAAGCGATTTGGAAACCGGGAAGACGGTCTTCTCGCAAACTCTCGCGGAGCACAACAGAAACAGGGAGAGATATCTTTCCGGGGATTGATCAGCGCTTCTGCGGAACCCCGCTAAAAAGGGGGGTTGACAGGCTCGCCGGATTGCGCTTAGATATAACCGTAACGCATAACAGGCTAACCAGGGGCAGTTGGCGGGTTTTTTTCCGCTCTTGGCCATCGGTTTATTTACGAGGGGCAATTTTCACGGGCCCGGGACGGGTTCTGAGAACGTACGCATTTATTACGATCACGTAAAATGAATAATAAAGCTCTTCCTGTAAAAAACTTCTCGAAGTTTCCTCCCCTCATCCCGCAGCCGAACCTGAATGAAGCGCAACTCAAATCATATGAGTGGTTTCTGCGCACCGGCCTCCGCGAAATTCTGGATGAGGTGTCGCCGATCCATGACCATACCGGAAAGGAGCTCGAATTATATTTCGACGGTTACTATTTCGGCGAACCCAAGTACGACGAGGCCGCTGCGCGGTACAAAGACGCGACATACGAGGCCCCGCTCCATGTCAAAGTCCGTTTGTTAAACAAGCGCACGAAGGCGAAGGAAATTCAGGAGATTTACTTCGGGGATTTCCCCAAGATGACCGCTCGGGGGACTTTTATCATCAACGGCGTTGAACGGGTAGTCGTGGCGCAGCTCATCCGTTCGGCGGGCGTGTATTTGACTTCGGTGCCGTGGCGCGGGAGGCAGCTCTTCGGCGCAAAAGTAATCCCGAACCGCGGAGCATGGCTGGAATTTGAGACCGACATTGACGGGTCGATCGGCGTGAAGATCGACCGGCATCGCAAAGTGGCCGTGACCGACCTGCTTCGCGTATTCGGCGCAACCGAGGAATTTTTAGGGTCTGCCTTTGCGGACATCGATCGCGGGCAGGTGAAATACATGGCGGCAACGAATAAGAAGGCTTCGGCCAAGAATACCGAGGAATCCTATCTCGAGATCTACCGGCGGCTTCGCCCCGGAGATCCGGCGACGGCGCAAACGGCGAAGAACCTTGTGGACTCCGTATTCCATCGAGCAGACCGCTACGACCTTTCGCAGGTTGGGAGGTTTAAGGTTAGTCAGCGCTTGGGTCAGGACAAGAAGAAAGAAAATCGCCTGCTCGACCTCGATGATCTTACTGCGATCGTGCGCGAGATCATCCGTTTGAACAATGAACCGGACGCTGAAGCGGATGATATCGATCACTTGGGGAACCGCCGCCTGAAGGCCGTAGGAGAGCTTCTCCAGGGAAGGCTCCGGATCGGATTCGCCAGATTGCGGCGGATTATCCAGGACCGCATGTCAACGTTAGACCGCGAAAGCCTCGTGCCCGCCCAGCTCATCAATTTTCGGCCCATAACCGCGGTCGTCAAAGAGTTCTTCGCGTCCTCCCAGCTCTCGCAATTCATGGATCAGATCAACCCTCTGGCGGAATTGGAGCACAAGCGTCGGCTCTCTGCCCTGGGACCCGGAGGACTTACCCGGGAGCGGGCAAGCTTCGAGGTGCGCGACGTGCATCGCTCGCACTACGGGCGGATCTGTCCGATCGAGACGCCGGAAGGAGCGAATATCGGGCTCATCAACTACCTCGCGGGATTTACGCGGATCAACGATTTCGGTTTTTTGGAGACGCCGTATATCCGCGTGAAGGACGGCCGCATTACGGGCGAAGTGGTCTGGTTCGACGCGCTTGAGGAGGAGAAATACCGCATTGCGCACGCGACGGCGCCCAGAGGCGAGGACGGGAAGCTCATCGGTCCGTTTGTCGATGCGCGATATCGCGGAACGCCGATGGGCTACCGCGTTCAGGATGTCGATTTGATCGATGTAGCTCCGAATCAGTTCATCAGCGTCGCGACATCGCTTATCCCGTTCTTGCAGCACGATGACGCGAACCGCGCGCTCATGGGTTCGAACATGCAGAGGCAGGCAGTGGCGCTGGTGCATCCGCGGGTTCCTTATGTCGGTACCGGAGGGGAGGAAAAAGCCGCGATGGATTCCGGCTATCTTATCCGCGCGGAAGCGGACGGCAATGTGATCGAGGCGGATGCGAGCCACATCACGATGAGCTACGGGGAAAAGAGAAAAACATACCTCCTTGAGAAATTCAAGCGGTCAAACCAGTTTACCTGCATCTCGCAGCGCCCCGCGGTCGTGGCCGGCGTTAAGGTGAAGAAGGGAGATCTTCTTGCGGACGGACCCTCTACGGAGGAGGGCGTGCTTGCGCTCGGGCAAAATCTTTTGGTCGCTTTTATGTCCTGGGAAGGAGCGAATTTTGAAGACGCCATTATCATCTCCGACCGGGTGGTGCGCGAGGACCTGTTCACTTCGATCCATATCGAGGAGTTTTACTGCGATGTGCGAGACACGAAACTGGGACCCGAGATTACGACGCCGGACATCCCGAACGTGTCGGAAGAGAAATTGAAAAATCTCGACGAGGAAGGCGTTATTCGCATCGGCGCCGAAGTCAAAGCGGGAGATATTTTAGTCGGCAAGATATCGCCCAAAGGAGAAGCGGAACTAACCGCGGAAGAACGATTACTGCGCGCGATCTTTGGAGAAAAGGCTCGTGACGTAAAGGACAGTTCGCTGACGTTGCCGCATGGGAAGCGGGGGAGGGTCATTGGCGTCAAGGTGTTCTCGCGCGATCGGGGAGACAAGCTGGATGCAGGCATCATCAAACGGATCCATGTGGAAGTCGCGAACTTGCGGAAAATCCAGGCGGGAGATAAACTCGCCGGCCGCCACGGCAACAAAGGCGTAATCTCGCAGGTGAGGCCCGTGGAGGACATGCCCCATTTGAAAGACGGAACGCCGGTCGACATCGTGTTAAACCCGCTGGGTGTCGCATCCAGAATGAACTTGGGACAGGTGCTCGAGACCCATTTGGGATGGGCCGCGGAGCGCTTGGGGTATCGCGCAGTGACCCCGGGGCTCGATTCGGCGACCGATGCCGAGATTCGCGACGAGCTTCGCAAGGCAGGCCTTCCGGAGGACGGGAAAATGGAGCTCTTCGACGGACGAAGCGGGGAGCCGCTCGATGGCCGCGTGACCGTGGGGCAGATTTACATGCTGAAGCTGAACCACCTTGTGGAAGACAAGGTTCATATGCGCTCCATCGGGCCGTATTCATTGATCACGCAGCAGCCGCTGGGGGGAAAGGCGCAATTCGGCGGACAGCGGTTCGGGGAAATGGAAGTCTGGGCGCTCGAGGGGTATGGCGCGCGGTATACGCTGCAAGAAATGCTCACCATCAAATCCGACGATGTCCTTGGGCGGTCGGCTGCATACGAATCAATCATTCGAGGAGAATCCATCAAAGGGCCGAATATTCCGGCGTCGTTCAACGTGCTGGTGAACGAACTCAAGGCGTTAAGCTTAAATGTCGAGTCGCTCTATGACGACAGCGGCATGACCCGCAAGGACGATTTCAGGGCACTGAAGATCGGCGTCGCATCTCCCGAGCAGATCCTGCAATGGTCGCACGGCGAAGTAATCAAGCCGGAAACGATCAACTACCGGACACAGCGCCCCGAACGCGACGGGCTCTTTTCGGAGCGCATCTTCGGCCCCACGAAGGATTACGAATGTTCGTGCGGCAAGTATCGCCGCATCAGATATAAAGGAGTGGTGTGCGATAAGTGCGGCGTCGAGGTTACGCGCGCGGTCGTGCGCCGTGAACGGTTGGGCCACATTGCGCTTGCGGCTCCCGTTACCCATATCTGGTTCTTCAGGAGCGTTCCGTCGCGCCTGAGCCTGATTTTGGATACTTCGTCCGTGAAACTCGAACGGGTCATCTATTATGTGGACTACATCGTCACGGAAGTCGATGAGGAAAATAGGAAACAGGTTACGGCCGAACTCGGAAAGGAGCTGAAGATGAAACTCAAAGGAGTAAAGGAGAAAGGCAAGCTGCGGCAGGAACTCGTACGAGGCGCCGACGAACTGCGGACAATGCTCGAGGAGTTGCGGCCCGGGAAGATCCTGAACGAAAGCGAGTACTTCGAGCTCTCCCGCCGGTTCGGCAACGTGTTCCGCGCCGGAACCGGGGCGGAAGCGATACGCAGTATTTTGGAACGGATGGACCTCCGGAAAGAAGTTCAAAAGATCGAAAAGGATCTCGAGTCTGCAAAGGATCCGATGAGCGAAACAAAGTCCCTTCGCAGGCTTAAGATGTTCCGGGCGATGATAAAGAACGGCTCGCGGCCCGAATGGCTGGTCCTTACCGTCTTGCCGGTCCTTCCTCCGGACCTTCGGCCGATGGTTGCCTTGGACGGCGGTCGGTACGCCACTTCGGATCTGAACGACCTCTATCGGCGCGTCATCAACCGCAATAATCGCTTAAAGAAGCTCATGGAGATTAAAGCTCCGGAGGTGATTATCCGGAACGAGAAGCGCATGCTTCAGGAAGCGGTTGACGCCTTGATCGATAATTCGGCCCGTTTCGGTTCTCAGCAGCTTTCCGCTCAGAGGCGGCCGCTCCGTTCGCTCGCGGACATGCTCAAGGGCAAACAAGGACGATTCCGGCAGAATCTCCTGGGGAAGCGCGTGGATTATTCCGGGCGCTCCGTCATCGTCGTGGGGCCCCATTTGAAGATCGACGAGTGCGGGCTTCCCAAGAAAATGGCGCTCGAGCTCTTCAAGCCGTTCGTGATCAGCCAGATCATCAAGCGCGGATTGGCGCACAACATCAAGATGGCGAGCCGCTTGATCGATCAGGGCATCGATGAGGTATGGGCCATCCTCGAAGAAGTCACCAGCGGTCATCGCGTGCTTTTGAACCGCGCACCGACGCTCCATCGCTTAAGCATCCAAGCGTTCAAGCCCATCCTTGTCGAAGGGCTCGCCATCCAGATCCCGCCCTTGGTCTGCACCGCGTTCAACGCGGACTTTGACGGCGACCAGATGGCGGTCCATGTTCCTCTTTCGGAAGAGGCGCAAAGAGAGGCCCGAGAGATTATGTCCGCGGGGAAAAACCTCCTGAAGCCCGCAACCGGCGATCTCATCACCGCCCCGACGCAGGATTTCGTATTGGGGCTCTACTACCTTACGAGAGCCAATGTGGAAGCGGTTTCCGGACCCAAGAAAGTCTTTGTGAGCGAAAACGAAATACTCATGGCGCTTGCGTTCGGCGTGATCAAGCTTCAGACCCCGATTCGCATGGACGACAAGGAAACGACCGCCGGACGGATCATTTTCAATCAGGCGCTCGAAGGAACAACCGAGTTCATCAACGAACCGATGAATAAGAAGCGGCTCTCGAAGATCATCGAACGGGTGATCGAGCAGTATGGGATTGACCGAGGGCGGGAGCTCATCGATCGGTTGAAGCTCCTCGGGTTCCAAATGGCGGCGCGTTCGGGCATTACCTGGGCGATGTCCGACCTTGTAATTCCGCGTGAGAAGCCGGAGATCGTGAAGCATGCCGAGGGGGAGATAGAAGTCGTTCGGGAGCAGTTCAATCAGGGCTTCCTCACGGAAGCGGAACGGCGCGCCCGCGTTATCGCCGTATGGGAGCGAGTCAAGGCGGATATCGCAAAACTGGTTACACACACATTGTCGCCCGGTAATTCCATCTACCAGATCATCGATTCCGGTTCGCGCGGTTCGTGGGCTCAGCCGATCCAGATGATGGGGATGAAAGGCCTCGTCTCGAATCCGAAAGGGGAAACCATCGAGCTCCCGATCAAATCCTCGTTCAAGGAAGGATTGTCGGTCTTGGAGTATTTCATTTCGACGCACGGCGCAAGGAAAGGGACTACCGATACGGCGCTCAAAACCGCGCAGGCAGGGTATCTTACGCGCCGGCTTGTGGACGTTTCCCAGGATCTGACGATCAAGGAAGAGGATTGTAAATCGAACGACGGGATCGATATTTGGCGCGAGGACGGAAAGGAATTCGGCCATTCGTTCGCAAGCAGGCTTTTCTCGCGCACCGCGCTTGAAGATATTCGCGTTGCGCGGAAGCTTGTTGCGCGGGCCGGCGAGGTCATCGACAAGGCAACCGCGGAGGAGATCGAGAAATCGAATCTCGCGTCGGTCAAAGTCCGGTCGCCCATCGGGTGCAAGACCGCATTCGGCCTGTGCCGGCGCTGCTATGGATACGATCTCGGGACCAATAAGCTTGCGGAGATCGGAGCCGCAGTCGGCGTCATTGCGGCACAATCGATCGGAGAACCGGGAACTCAGCTTACGATGCGGACGTTCCACGTCGGCGGCGTTGCGGGGCTCGATATCACCCACGGCTTGCCTCGCGTAGAGGAGCTCTTTGAGGTGCGACCGCCCAAAGGAAAAGCCATCATTGCGGAAACCGACGGCGTAATCGAAAAGATCGAGGAGCGAGGGAGCTCGAAAGTGATCTTTCTAAGCGTCACGCCCGAGAAGACCGCGGCAGTGTCCCGAAGCAAGAAGGAGCGGAAGCAGATAGAATATAGCGTGCCGCGCACGGCGTTTCTCTACGCGAATGCCGGAGACAGAATAAAGGCGGGCGATCAGCTTTCCGAGGGGAACCTCGACCTCCGCGAACTTCTCGAATTCAAGGGGAGCGAGGAGGTGGTCCGGCATATCGTGAACGAGGTTCAGAAGATCTATATGGCCGAAGGCGCTTCCATAAACAACAAGCATATCGAGATCATCGTCCGGCAAATGTTCTCGCGCGTAAAGATCAAGGATGCGGGCGATGCCGCAGACCTTGTGATGGGAGAGATCATTGAGCGGTCCAAGTTCCTCGAGATTAATCGTGAATTGAAACGCGCGGGACGAAGACTCGCAAAGGCGCAGCAGTTGCTTCTGGGCGTCACGCGCGTAGCGCTCTCTACGGAGAGCTTCCTCTCGGCGGCCTCGTTCCAGGATACGGCACGGGTATTGGTCAAAGCCGCCATCGAAGGGCGCGTAGACCCGCTCCGGGGGCTTAAGGAAAACGTCATCATTGGCCGCCTTATCCCCGCGGGCGATGCGTCCCGGGAAAAAGCCGAACGGGTATCGGAGCGCGAGATCGCGCCCGCCGATCAATCGCCGTCGTTCGTCGGAGCGGAAGATGAAGCGCCTAAGGCTTGATTCCTTGCGCGGAATCCGCTAGGGTTAGCCCGTTCGATCGACATTATGGAATCTGAAATAAAAGAATACGAAGTCGGGTTTTTGACCCGGGAGGAGCAAGGCAAGGCGGCCGTGAGAGACCTGCTCCTTCGGCATGGCGGGGAGATATATTTCGAAGGTCCCTTCGAAAAAACGCCGCTTGCATACCCGATCAAAAAGGAATCTTCCGCGTGGTTCGGGTATTTCCATTTCAAGGCAGATTCGGCCGAGATGCCTCTGATCCAAAAAGATCTTCGCGACGAAACAGCCGTGCTCCGTTCGCTCTTGCTCACTCCTCCGTTCGCTAAGCGAGAGCCCAGAATGATGGCGCCTCGGCCGCGGATGAAGGGGTCCGTTCCGACCGGTCCGGCACCCGCCGAAAAGCGCAGGCCGGAAGGACTTCCTCTGAGCAACGAAGCGCTCGAGAAAAAAATCGAAGAGATCTTGCATGAGTAGCTACGAAATACGAATTCTTTGCGAATGTACGAAAATGGGATATGATAATTCGTATATTCGCATCTATTCGTAATTCGTAGCGCATTCCCATGGATCTAAACAAAGTGCTCCTCGTCGGGCGGGTAACCGCCGACCCCCAGCTTCGCAGCACTCCGGGCGGGCAATCCGTGACCACATTCAGCGTCGCCACAAATCGGGTATGGCGCGACAAAGCGGGCAGCCGTCAGGAGGAAACCGAATTTCATACCGTCGTCGCGTGGGGGAGGCAGGCGGAAGTGGCGAGCCAATATCTTAAGAAAGGAGCGCTGGTTCTGATCGAAGGGCGTTTGCGAACGCGTGGATGGCAGGACAAGCAGGGCGGGAACCATAAATCGACCGAAATTATTTGCGACCGTCTGCAGTTGGGGCCGCGTCCCGGCTCGGGGCAGGGAGGAGGCGCCGGAGGCGGGAGCGGGCCGAGGGAACAAAGATCCGCTCCACCCGTAGACGAGTCGCCTGCAGCGGAAATCCCCACCGTGGATCTTGAAGAGGACATCAAAGCAGAGGAC
>CAYJWW010000017.1:0-13451 GCA_964374065.1 uncultured Candidatus Saccharibacteria bacterium
TCAAAGGAATAGACGGGGACTCGCACAAGCGGTGGAACATGAGGTTTAATTCGACGATAAGCGAGGAACCTTACCAGGGCTTGAAATGCTTAGGAATGCGCGCCGAAAGGCGTGCAGTCTCACAAGGACCTAAGCACAGGTGCTGCATGGTTGTCGTCAGCTCGTGCCGTGAGGCGTTCCCTTAATTGGGGTAACGAGCGCAACCCCTGGTCCGTGTTACAAGTGTCACGGACGACTGCCCAGCCTAAAATTCAGAATTTGGAATCTAGAATTCAGAATCTAGAATGCAGTAGTGAAATTTCTGCTGCATTCTACATTCTACTTTCTACTTTCTGGATTGTGGGTTTCAGGCTGGGAGGAAGGAGGGGACGACGTCAAATCCGCATGGCCCTTTGATGCCCTGGGCCACACTCGTGTTACAATGGCCGAGACAATGGGACGCGAAGCCGTAAGGCGGAGCAAATCCCATAAAACTCGGTCTCAGTTCGGATTGGGGGCTGCAACTCGCCCCCATGAAGCCGGAATCGCTAGTAATCGCGGATCAGCCTCGCCGCGGTGAATACGTTCTCGAGTCCTGTACTCACTGCCCATCAAGCTAGGGGAACCGGGAGGAGGTGAAGCCCAGCACCACTTTTACGAAAGACGTTCATGAGAATGAACGCCCAGTAGTAATGCATAACTTGTTTCCGCAGGGAAATAATAGTTGTAAAAGTGGTGCTGGGTTAGCTTCAACTCGGCGATCAGAGCTAAGTTGTAACAAGGCACGCGTAGCGGAAGCTGTGCGTGGATCAATTACACTATCTTTCGACAAACTCAAGATCAGGGATCTTGAGCGCAGCCGAAGGATATAGTCGAGCATCGGCGGTGCCGATGTTGTGTCCCGAGGACACATATTGGGGCAACTCACAAGCACTCTTCGAAGCCAAATGATGTTTTCTGGCGGTTATGGTACTATATAGCCATGACCGGGCAGAAAATCCTTATTATCGAGGACGACCGTTTTTTATCGCTCATACTGAAAGGCAGGCTTGAAAAAGAGGGCTTTTCGGTCTATCAGGCGTTTGACGGCGAAGAGGGGCTTTTGATGCTGCGGGATATTCAGCCGGACCTCGTGCTCCTCGACCTCATCCTGCCCAAGCTTTCCGGATTTGAGGTGCTTGAGGCGGTTGCGTCAGACCCCCAGCTTTCGCACATTCCCATTGTGGTCGCTTCGAATCTTGGCCAGGAAAGCGACATGGAAAAGGCGAAGAACCTCGGCGCGATAGACTACTACGTAAAGGTGAAAACCTCGATCGACGAACTTACGGAGATCGTAAAGAAAATAATCCCGGCGATCGTAAGCGCGGTAGAGGAAATGCCCCCTCGGAAAGAGGCATAAAAGAAGAACGAAAATAAGATGGAAAAAGAAATTCTTGAAAAGATAAAGCCCGGAGCGCGCGTCCGCGTATATGAAGGCACCGCCCCGTTCGAAGGGCTTGTGATCGCCAGGAAGCACGGCAGCGAGCCGGGTGCTTCATTTACCGTGCGAACCACGCTCGCCGGGGTCGGGATCGAGAAAATATTTCCGGTTCACTCACCCGCCATTTCTAAAGTAACCATTCTTTCGAGTCCAAAACAAGTGCCGCGCTCGAAATTGTACTGGGTCCGGAGCGCTTCGGGAGCGAAGATCCGGCAGCGCTTAGGAGTATCGGCGTAATAGCGAGTCGCGCGCATTCGGGACGATACATAGCGCTTCGTTTACAAAGCCGGGTTTTTTGGTATATTGAATGGCACCATAGGGCTCCGTGTCCTGGGCGAAGTTGCGCGGGTGGCGAAACCGGCAGACGCACTACCTTGAGGTGGTAGCGCCGCAAGGCGTGGAGGTTCGAATCCTCTCCCGCGCACCAGTAGTAACTTGTTCGGAATTAGAAATATGGAGCGATTTTGGCTTCTGCTGGATTATGGCGCGCGGCAAGATCCGCTTTTTGGGTCGTGATTGCATAAAGTGGATCGCGCGGGTGCGTGAAGCCATGCTTCTCGAATACGGCAAATGATTTGAAATGTTAACGCCCCGCTGCATGGAGATGCAGGGGGCGTTCGTGTAGTTCGCTCGCTATCGCGGGCGAGGTTTGGTGATCCCCGTCGCGACGGCTGGCCGCCTTTGCTTGGGCGCCGCTTTGGGGGCCTTCGCGCGCGCGACGCGAGGGGTTGGCTTCGTGAGCGAGGCCACATACTCCGTGTACGGCTCCGGGAAGACGGCCACATGATAGTGTGGCGGCTTCTTCTCCCGGGTGGCTTCGAGCACTCGCTTTCGCTCGAGAGAGAGGAGCGTCGATTCAAGCCATTGGCGGCACTTCCGCTTCTTGGAGATCCGGAAGTCCACGGCTATGCCTGCCGGGTGCACCGACCTTGGAGAGGCGTTCGATGGCTGGCTGTCCAAAGGCCGGATGGCGCTCGTGACCACGAGATCTTTGCCGCATGCCTGCTCGTATTGCCCCGAGATGCGGTTCACGAAAAGCCGAATCGCGGGACGGACATACGGGAACGAAGCGCCGTCGACCTCGTAGTGGTCGCCGCCTGAAAGCGGGACGAGGAGATCTCCATCCCTGAATCGCTCCACCTGCTCCGCGTCCCGAAGGCGCGTGAGGTCATGAGTTTCTCTCTGTGCCGCTTGCCGCGCGAGCGAAGCGCTTGAGCCCCGCAAGCTCGCCCTTTGGGCGAAGGCGGGGAGCGCAAGAAGCGCGCACAGCGTCGCCGAGGCGGCCACGATCCGAATCTTCATCGCATCCCTCCCTCTCTGGGCGTACTGGGCGTATAGGATTCAAGGTTATCCAAATTCATTGTACCACGAACGGGGCATTCTTTACAAGAACCCTCAATCGTTATACAATATTATGAGCGAGGTGAACCGATGAGCATGGAATTCTTCGATGCCCGCGCGCCACGCCGCGCGAGGGGCAAGGGACGACGAGCAGGGCGCAGGATTCCGGCGCCAGAGGACGCACGATTTCTCCAGGACATCATCGGCGCCGGGTGCGGCATGCCGCCCCGGCCGATCAAAGGGGAACGACTGAATGCCCCGCCGGCGGTAAGCGAAGCGGCGCGGCAGAGCGAGCTCTGGCTCATGTGAACGCCCGAGCGTTCACCGAGGGAGGCGACACGCAAGGCGCAGGGAACTGCGCCTTTCGCATTTTGTGCGCCGCGCCTAGAATTAGGTTATGCGTTATATCGTCGGGGTCGATGAGGTTGGGCGGGGATGCCTTGCCGGACCGGTCGTGGTTGCGGCGGTGGCGCTGCGGGCGGGGTTTAGGGTATCGCCAATAGCCAATAGGGTAGGTAAGAAGGGGCAGAAAATTCCTCTGCGGGATTCAAAGAAATTGACTCCGCGACAACGCCAGCTTTGGCACGCGTATCTCACGAAGCATTCCGCGTTGCGTTATGGTATCGCGCGCGTGTACCCGCGGCAGATCGAGAAGCGCAATATCACCCGCGCCGCGAATCTCGCGGCGTTGCGCGCGTACACGCGCCTTGCCCGAAGCGCTAAGCTGGAGGCCAGGAATTGTTCCGTGTACCTCGACGGCGGGCTCTATCTCGGGAACGGTCCGCAGTCCAAGAATGCGAGGACGATCGTCCGCGGAGACGAGAAATTCGCCGCCATCAAAGCGGCGTCCATCATCGCGAAGGTTTCCCGCGATCGATTCATGCGGCGGCTGGCGATCACACATCCCCGTTACGGCTTCGGTGCGCATAAGGGATATGGAACGAAAATGCATCTCGCGGCGCTTCGTCGGTATGGCCCCACGGAGGCCCACCGTTTGACGTTCTTGGATTTTCTTCAAAATTCCAAGGTGAGCCGCAGGAACTTTGTTAGAAAATCTTAGCCCCCGCACCTTTGTGCAGGGACACGGAGAGTTGCCTTACGTTTAATGTCGTGCTACAGTTCGCAGCATAGCCCGGTTATTCAAGCAAAGATGCCGGGCGCTCGATGGTGTAGTAAAATTTACTGCGCATTGGGCTTGTAAATTTTAACAGCATTGGCATGGGCGGCGTACCGGTAAAACATCATTCAAAAGGAAAAGTAGGACGGCGGCGTTCGCATCTCGCGATGAAGAAGGAGCGCCTTTTCGTCTGCAAAAACTGCGGCGGGCCAAAAAAGGGGCATCGTACTTGTCCGCAGTGCGGCAAGTAGAGGGTCAATTCTCCAGAGCAGAAAGATAGCGGTGATGGCTCGGGAAAAAATCCGGCATTGTTTCTATTCCCTTTCTCGGAAATAGTTTTACGAGTTCGCCTCCGCCTCCTCGAGCGCGCAACGCTGGAGTTTCGGAGACACTGACCTGAAACAGGAAAAAAGAGTGTTTGCCGCGGTTCTCCTCGCGGACAAGGGCGAGTTGCTCCTGCCGCACGCGGATGCCTGTTTCTTCGAAAAGCTCCCGAACGGCCGTTTGGACGGGTTTTTCACCCGGCATACTCCTCCCGCCGGGGAACTTCCAGTAATGAGGCAATGGCTTGGTGCGATCGCACACGAGCGGAATGCCGCCGGGCGTTTCCACAATCACCGCAACCGCGAAGTTCCCGGGATCGGCGGGTGCGCCGGGTTGCGCGTTCTCCGTTTTCATGTACTATAATGGTACGTTCTTCGCCAGCATCTTACCATGTCTCGACGCCATCTTTCCCGATCCATTGTCCTCCAATCGCTTTATGAGTGGGATTTCTCCGACAAGAAGAAGGACCTCGTTCGGATAGTAAACCACAATATCGAAGAATTCGGTCCCGGCCTTGAAGACGAGCATATCCAGTTCATGTGGCGTCTGGTGCATGGCATCGCTACGCATTTGAAGGAAATCGACGAAACGATCGTAAAAATGGCTCCGGAATGGCCGCTCGGCAAGATCGCCATCATCGACCGGAACGTGCTTCGGATAGGGCTTTTCGAACTCCTGTTCGCTGATGCGGATGAGGTGCCTCCGAAAGTCTCGATCAACGAGGCGATTGAACTGGCGAAAAACTACGGGGGGCCGAACGCAAGCCGTTTTGTGAACGGCGTGATGGGGAGCGTATACCGCGAAAAAGACGGGAAGGGGGGCGTGGGTCGCTCGGAAGCGGCGCCGCCGAGAGAAAAGAAGGAGCATTCCGCATAGCCTCACAATGGACCATGGCGATACAAGACACCAGCGAACTCGAAACCATACTCGGGTTCCACTTTCAAAATAAAGAACTTCTTCGCGAGGCGCTTACGCATCGTTCATATCTGAACGAGAATCCAAAGTGGCCGTCTCCGCACAATGAACGGCTGGAATATCTGGGCGATGCCGCGCTCGAGCTTGCGGCAAGCGAAGAACTTTTCCGAATGTTCCCGCGGGCTCCGGAGGGAGAGCTTACGGTGCTTCGTGCCGCGCTCGTGAACTATCAGCTTCTAAGCCGCGTCGCCAAGGAGATCCGGCTTGATGAGTTCATCTATATGTCGAAAGGGGAGAAGGCGGACACGGCGAAGGCGCGAGAAGTCATTTTGGCGAATGCCATCGAGGCGGTCATCGGCGCCATGTATTTGGACCAAGGGTTCGAAGCCACGAAGCGCTTTATCGTAGCGCGCGTCATGTCCCGTTTGGACGAGATATTAAAAACAAAAAGCTACCGAGATTCGAAGAGCGCCCTGCAGGAACTCGTGCAGGACCGCATGCGGCTTACGCCGACATACCGGGTTCTTGAAGAGACGGGCCCCGCGCACCGGCGCGTGTTTATAGTCGGCGTTTATTTTGGGGACAAGCGCATCGCACAGGGGTCCGGCAGCTCGAAGCAGGAAGCGGAGGTTGCCGCCGCGAAAGAAGCGCTTCAGGACATCAATTCATAATGCGTCTTTTGAAGCAGCTCGAGCTGAACGGCTTTAAATCGTTTGCCCAAAAAACCACGTTCGATCTCTCGCATGGCATCACTGCCATCGTCGGGCCGAACGGCTCGGGCAAGTCGAACGTAATCGACGCCATTCGGTGGCTTTTGGGCGAACGGGAAGCGAAAAGCCTGAGGGGAACGAAAGTGGAAGATCTTATATTTGCCGGAACGGCGAAAAGACCGCGCATGGGGCTCGCCCAGGCAAGCGTGCATTTCGAGAACGACGGCAAATTCTTCCCCGTAGATTTCTCCGAGATCACGGTCACTCGGAAAGCGAACCGGGACGGAACAAACCAATACTTTTTAAACCGCGCGGAGGTTCGCCTGAAGGACATAGTGGATTTTTTTGCCAAGGCTCGCTTAGGGACCAAGGGACTCGTTGTCGTTACCCAAGGAAACAGCGATGTGTTCATTCGGGCAAGCCAGCGTGAGCGGCGGGAAATGATGGAGGAAACGCTGGGACTCCGGGAATACCAGATCAAGAAATCCGATGCGGAACGAAGGCTCTCCCATACCGACATAAACCTTGAGAAGGCGAGCGCGCTTACGGAGGAAATCCTCCCGCACCTCCGGTCGCTGAAGCGCCAGACGAACCGGTGGGAAAAGCGCGAGGCGATGGAAAAGGAGATGAGGGAACTGGAGAATCGTTTCTTCGGCAGTGAGTTCCGGGAGATTGCGCTTCAGTTCGCGGAAGCAGATCGGGCCGTCGAAACTCACAATGCGTTTTATGCGGCGCTGGATAAAGAGCGAAGCGCCGCGGAGGAACATCTTGCCCAGATCGAAGCAGGCCAACCGGCGGGGCGAAAGGATCTTCAGGCCGTCAAGCAGGAGATGGCGAAGCTTTCTGAGCAGCGGGGGAAACTGGAGCGAGAACTTGGGAAGCTGGAAGCCCGGCTCGAGATGGCGAGCCAAGAGCCCGCGCGTGCGACGCCGGAGCGCGGAGCGTTGGTCGCGCTCCTGAAGCGGATCAGAGTGAAGCTGGAATTGGCGCTCGATAACCCCGATGATCTTGAGAAAAGAGTGAACGATGTGCTTGAAGAGATCGATGCCGCCATGCGGGCGCCCGCAACGATATCGGAAGAGAAGCCGCTCCAGAACGACGTGAGCGGGTCATTGGACGATGTGCGGAAAGAGCTCGCGCAGACAGAATCACGGGCGAAAACACTTCGGGAAAAAGAGGCTGACTTGGAGAAATGCCAGGAGCAATTCTACGCGGTTTTCAAGAAGGCAGTGGGGCGGGTCGAGCGCGCAAGAGATGGGATCGAGAAGTGGGAAACCGAGGGACAGAGGAAGAAATTCGAGCGCGAACGGGTCGAATTGCGCAAAGAGGAGTGGGAGCGGCACGTGCGGCAAGCGGGCAGGGAAACTTCGGATTTCAGCGCGCTTCCGACGGGAGACATGGTCATCGAAGCCGGCGAGCGGCGAAGCATGGAATCCAGGATTTTCAGATTGCGCGGCGAGCTTGCGGCGATAGGGGAGATAGACGAAGCCGTCCTTAAGGAAGCTCGCGAGACGGAGGCGCGGTACGAATTTCTTGAACGGCAAACCGCCGATCTTACGAAGGCGAAAACCGACTTGCGGAGGCTCATCGGCGAACTTGATGAAAAGATAAAGATCGAATTCGGCAACTCGCTCTCCGTGATCAATGAAGAGTTCCAGAAGCTTTTTGTGCTCATGTTCGGCGGAGGCAGCGCGAAGCTGAAGCGCGTGAAAAGAGAATCTCCGAAGCCGCTCGTAGTCGGAGCCGAAGAAGGAAATCCGCCCGAGCGGGATACGAAAGCGGAAGCGCGGACGGATGAACCGCATGAGACCGAAGAAGGCATCGAGATCGATCTAAAGCTTCCGCGAAAGCGCATCACTTCGCTTGACATACTCTCGGGCGGCGAGCGGAGCCTGGTGGGCATCGCGGCGCTTTTCGCGCTCATTTCGGTAAGTCCGCCGCCGTTTTTGGTGCTGGACGAAATTGACGCCGCTCTTGATGAGCGGAATGCGCGGCGATTCTCCGAGATGCTCAAGGAGTTCTCGAAAAAAACCCAGTTCGTCATCGTGACCCATAACCGCGCCACCATGGAAGCGGCGGATGTGCTCTACGGCGTAACGATGGATGCGGACGACACGTCCAAGGTGGTGTCGCTGAAATTGGGAAGTGAAACGTAGCAGCATGGATCAGCCGGACAGACCATTTGCCTTTTTTCCGGTTTTATATAGACTTGCTAAGTTGTAACGGTCATATTCAATACCACTATGCTTGCTATCAAACTGCAGCGTATCGGGAAAAAGCATCAGCCGAGCTACCGGGTCGTTGTCGCCCCGAAACGCTCGAAACTGGGGAGTCCACCGGTGGAAGATCTGGGGTCTTATAACCCTTTTACCAAGCAAGTGATCGTAAAGAAGGAACGCGCGGCGTATTGGATCGGCGTAGGCGCCAAGCCCACGCCTACTGCCCATAATCTGCTTGTCCGCGAGGGCGTCATTCCGGGGCCAAAGATCGCGATCAAAGTGAAGACGAAGCCGCAAACCGAAGGAGCCGGGACGCAGGCATCCCCGGAGACAGAAGCGCCGGCAGCGTAGCGCATATTCCCGAATCGCGGTCCCGCCGGAATACGAGGAGTTGACATCGCCTCTTTTTTCGGGTAAGATGAAGGCATTATTAAAAATAAATCCGTAAGGGCCGCCTCGACGGGTTGAAAGGTCGGGAAGAAAGAGACACTGAAATTCCAGAGCGAATGGAAAAAGAGCCCGATAAAGAATTCCTTGAATTTCTTGTAAAGGCGCTTGTCGACCATCCGGACGACGTAAAAGTCGAACGGCGAGTGGACGAAATGGGCGTCCTGCTTGCGTTAAAGGTGAACCCGCTCGACATGGGGCAGGTGGTAGGCAGGCAAGGCGTAACCGCGAAAGCGATCCGCTCCCTTTTGCGGATCGTGGGGGTTAAGAACAATGCACGCGTGAACTTAAAGATAGAAGAACCCGAGGGCGGCATGCGCGACCGGAAGCCGCGAGAAGACCGACCGCGGCAAGCGCATTCTGCAATGTAGCGGCACAGGCCGCTCGCGGAGCGGGTTTTGCCCCGCCGGCTTCGTTGTGCGCGCCGGTCTTACTGAATTAATTTTCGTCCGATCACATGCTTTCATATACGGATTTAAAGAAGGGCGTGGTATTTGTCCTGAACGGAGAGCCCTATGAAGTGCTCGAATCCGGATTTTTACGGATGCAGCAGCGAAAAGCGGTCATGCAGACGAAGATCCGCAATCTCGCGAGCGGTAAGATACTGGATCGCAACTGGCAGGCTTCAGATTCCTTTGAAGAGGCCGACGTGGAAAAGAAATCGGCGGTTTTCATTTATCAGAACAAGGGCGATTATTGGTTTCACGAAGAAGGGGACAAGTCGAAGCGATTTTCATTGGCGGGCGATCTGATCGGAGCAAGCGCCCAATTTCTGAAACCGAACACGGTCGTGCAAACCGTCTTATTCAACGAGCGCGTGATTGTCGTAACAATCCCGATCAAGATGGAATTCGAGGTCGTCGAGGCGCCGCCGGCAATCCGGGGGAACACCGCCCAAGGGGGGACGAAAGTGGTAGTGCTCGAAGGGGGCGCAAAGGTCTCCGCGCCGCTTTTCGTGGATGTGGGCGACATGATTCGCATCAATACCGAGACCGGAGAATACGTGGAACGGGTTTGACCCGCTTTCTGAAGCGGCACGATTGTTCTAAGGGGGCGTCACCGCAGCGCCGCCCGCCAAGACGTGGTGTTGTCTTGCAATTATCTCTTTTACTCCATGGGGATCATGAATATTTCGGACGATAAACTCCTTGCGTTCGCCGGCGGTTTGGATATGAAGATTGCCGTAATTTAAGAGCGAGGGAACGATCCCTTTTACTTCAATTTTGATGTCCTGAATATTTTCAGTGCGGAGTTCGATCAGCTCGCGGGAGAAGAGATGAAGCTGCTGAATGTCGACGACGCGGGCGGTCGTCACGAGCAGGACGTCGAGGTAGTAGTTCGTCCACATGATGGCGAACACCACCCAGAGCATCAAGAGCCAGGCGACCGCGAGAAAAAGGAATACGCCGGCATAGTCGGAAGCGATGGTCGCGACCTCTTGCGGCAGAATGTTCGCCCCGAGTATCGCGAAGAAAGGGAGTATCCCGAGAAGAAACAGTACCGCGCCCTGTGCGGCGATCGGGAGCCAAAAACGACGCTTCTCCAAAATCACTTCTTCACCATCGTGAAGCCCGATCATGGGTTATAGTGTGAAGGAATACATAAGGATAGCGAGCAGAAGAAACAAGACGGAAGATACGCCGAAGTAAATAAAACGGATCGCCTGAAGACGGCGCGCCCGAATGCCATATTTGCCCCAGTGGTAGTTCAAGATCACGCTCGCCGCGATATAAAAGAGGCAAAGCGCGGCGAGGAAAAGCCACGAACCGGCGAGAACGAACTGGATAACCGGCGTTACGAACCCTTGCATTGAGTTCCATTATACCATGCCGCCGCACTCGAAAGCTCGGGAGGCAGACGGCGCATTACTGAAGCAAATTATCCGCTACCGGACTTTGAAACTGAACGTCATTCCCGCCTCAAGATGCTCGGCGATGTGGCAGTGCGCCATCCATGTGCCGGGATTTGAGGTATCGAGGAGGATATCGACCGTTTCGCCGGAGGGAATAAATACGGTATCTTTCCATACAAGGTTCGTCTCTTTTGCGCCGTTGCGTTCCAAGACAAGAAATCGCTGTCCGTGGAAGTGGATCGGGTGTTGCATCGGATGCATCGACTTCGGATCATTGAATATCCTGATCTTGACCGGCCGACCCCGTTCGAATGCCCATTCAATGTCCATGTTTTCTTTACCGGTATCTTGGTCAACCATCTTCCATTTGACCGAGTTGGCGTCCGACATTCGGTTCATCATTTGATTTTCGTCCTCCCATTCAACGCCTCCCTCGCTCGGGCTCATCCCGCCGTCGTCGGGGGTTTGGCGGACAGGCATTGAACCGCCCATCATTGTTCCGTCCGGCATCTGGTGGGGGCCGCCTCCCGTGTCCCGCATGTTCATCATCTCGCCGCCCATATCAATGGTCAGCGTAATTTGTTTGTCCGGCGCTCTGTCAAAGTATTGGCGGAACGGCGCGATACCCTCGACTGTCTCTGCGTGAACGCGGAGCTGACCGAATTCCGGAGCATAGGAGACATCAATTGGGTCCGCACTGACGGCAATTGTGCCGAGGGCGTACGTTTTGTCGGGCGTCTTGTTCTGGATCGCAAATGTTCCGCTTTTATCAAACAGCACCTCTGCGACGGCTCGCTCCGAGGGTCCAAGCATTACCGCATCTTTCCATTCGTCTTTTTCGTATGCGCCGCCGTCTGATCCGACGAGCTTCATGCGTACGCCGCCTATTGCAAAATTGAACGGCCGGGTGTTGGCGGCATTGGTAACGTAGAATCGCACCACTTCGCCTTTCTGTGCGGAAAGCGAGTAGTTTGTTTCGCCGTTTATAAGCATGACATTGCCGTAGCGACCCATGAGGGCGTGATCGGCTCCCTGCGTGTTGAGAGCGATCGTTCCGTTTTCAATTAAAATATCGTCAAGGAAGAGCGGCGCCTCTTGATTCACCGGCGACCAGTAGTTACGGTCCTTTGGTATGACGAGATAATTTCCGTAGAGGCCGAGTTCCTGTGCATAATCTTCCCGAACGTGGGGGTGATACCAGTAGATTCCGGCATCGGGGAATTTGAGCTTGTACGAGAATGCTTCTCCCGGCGTCATTTCTTTTTGCGTTGTCTGCGACCCGTCAAACGCATTGTCCATCCGGACACCGTGGGAATGGAGAAGCGCGTTCATGTCGGTGCCGTTTTTGAAATTGATCGTTATCTCTGCGCCTTGGGCGATTTTGATGAGCGGTCCCGGAACCGAGCCGTTATAGGCGAGCATTCTGTATGCCGTGCCATTGATATTCTTTTTGACGTAGCTCGCGGTGAGATCGAAGGTATCGCCGTCTTTGAGCTCCACGGTCTGCGTTGCCGAAGCGGGAGACAAACCGGAAGTGTCCGCGCTTACATACTCGCTCCGCACGGGGGATGGCGGACTATTCTCTAAAAACAGAACCGTTCCGGCCATAACGGCGACCGCTGCGCCAAGACCGGCGTAAAGATATTTTTTGTTCATATGCTAATACGTGTTCTTATTTAATTTGTTGTAAAGATACGCAATCATATATCCCAGAACCCAGAAAGCGGCAGCTTCAAGGACGGCGCCAATAACAAGGTTCATAAGGTTTAAATCAAACGCGGGGTCAATCCGCAATTGAAGGCCCGCCACAAACAAGTGCATGGTCTTGACGTAAGACTCGGGCGATATCCGCACCCAAAGTCTAAAAAGTGGGTGCAGGATTAAGTCAATAATTGCGAGCGTGTTTGCGAAAGCTAATTGGTCAAGTTTATTCATAAAGTTTGTCAGTTATAATTCGCGCTTTCGCAAGAGCACCGCATTAATAGCGACAATGACCGTACTTGCCGACATCAATACGGCGGCGAGCGCCGGTTGAAGTATGATTCCCCTGAACGCAAGCGCGCCGGCGGCAAGCGGCAGCGCCACGGCATTGTAGCCGGTTGCCCAGAACAGGTTCTGAATCATCTTCGCGTAAGTCATCTGCGACAGCCGGATAATCTTCACGATATCCCGGGGATCGTTCCGCATAAGGATGATGCCGGCCGACTCGATTGCGACATTTGTCCCTGCCCCGATGGCGATGCCGACATCCGCCTGCGTAAGCGCGGGCGCGTCGTTCACGCCGTCGCCGACCATTGCAACTTTGAGACCGCGCGTTTGAAGCGCTTTGACCTTTTCTGATTTTTCCGAAGGAAGCACTCGCGCGAAGTACTCGTCTATGCCGAGTTCGGCGGCAACCCATTGTGCCACGTCAATGGAATCTCCGGTGATCATGGCCGACTTCACGCCCATTTGCTTCAGAGACTTGATTGCCTCACGCGATTCTTCCCGAATAATATCGGCAAGGGCGATCGCTCCGAGCAGTGTCTTGTCTTTGACGGCAAAGATAACCGTCTGCCCCTTTCGCCCGGCGTCAGTTACCGGGGAGAGAAGCTCGCTTGGAATAGTAATACTAAGACTTTCAAGGAGCGCCGGTCCGCCGACCATAACTTCCCGTTCTCCGATCATTGCTTTTACGCCCTTGCCCTTGATTGCTTCAAACTTCTTGGGGTCTTTGAGCGAAAGTCCCTGTTCTTTTGCTTTTGCAACAACGGCACGAGCGATTGGATGCTCCGACAGGGCATCGAGAGAAGCGGCTAATTCAATGACCTCATCGTTGGTATATTCGTCAATACTCCATACGTCCACAACCCCGAACTCTCCCTTTGTAAGCGTTCCTGTTTTATCAAAAAGCACCGTATCAATGGTTCGAGCGGCTTCAAGAGCAAGACGCTGTTTTACCAGAAAGCCATTTTGCGCCGCTTTGGTCGTGGAAATTGAGGCAACCAGCGGCACAGCCAGTCCAAGCGCATGAGGACAGGCGATGACCAAAACTGCCACAAGCCGGGCAACCGCAAAGCCGACATCG
>CAYJWW010000018.1:0-12510 GCA_964374065.1 uncultured Candidatus Saccharibacteria bacterium
GGGGGCGAGCGAATTTCGCTCGCCCGGAAAATCTTCCCTTTTTCTCCAGAGAAGCGGGAGAAGTGTTCGCATATAGCCCCACACTCAAGGCGTTGCGGCATCACGGCCGCCCGGAATGCATCGCTCGGAGAAGGCGAGCGAACGCTTCTGTTGCCAAGCCGTTCCGTGACGGCTCCGCTCCTGCGAATCGCACCTGCCCATGGAAGGCAGGCCGGACTAGGCGACGATCGCGGACACCTCGAGCTGGAGACCGACTTGCCTCTCCAGCTGCTCCTGCGGGTCCATGCCGGAGATCCGGGCAATGCGCACCGCGCGCACGCCCTCCGGCCAACCCGCAGGGGGCCGCACCCATTCCCAGTCCGCGCCCGACCGCGTGAGCGCCTCCCCGACCGTGCGAACGCGACGGCTGCAAATTTCGCAGTGTCCGCAGGTCAGGGTCACCTGGAAGACGATGGAGCTGTCATCCAAGCCGACGCGGCGCTCGCGCTGCCAGTCCGCGACCCAGACTTTTTGGGTGTTCACCTATTCACCTCCTCGTGTTTGCTATTCCCCGGCGTTTCCGTGCGCTGCCCCTTCCGGCATTCGCGCGAAATTGTTCGCCAGGTACGTTTCCGATTTGTGCGTGCTTCCTCCTCCGGATCCACCACCGAAGAAGGTGTCGAGCCCGGATAAGGGTCCCGACGTCCGCGTATGGGCGGAGTCGGGACGATGATGGTGCGGCGGCGTTCTGCGCGCTCTCGCGGAGCCGACTCATGGTCGGCTCACGCGGCAGTCGCCTTTGCCGACCCGAGGGGCATCGCGGCGCTTTCGCCTTCAGGCGATGGCCTGCCTTGCCTCCCTCGCGGTCGATCCGGCAGCCGCACGCTGCCTTTTGTGTTGAAGAACTTTGCCCATGCTTTGACGCGGAGGGACTTTACCGCAACCCGGTATTTCGGTTGACCGGGAACCGACGCGTGCGCGCGGGCTAGCCCTTCGCGGCGCACACGATTTCGAGGACCCTGTGGTCCGGGAGGAGGTAGTGCACCACCTCCCGACCTTGCTCGTCCTCGCCCCGAGCCAGGACTTTGGCCCCCCGAAGCGCCGTGAGCAGCTCGCGCATGCCGGCACCTCCTCTTTTGGGCGTTGATTCCTGCCCCCGCGGGCTCCCGCGTTATTTATCTTGGCGGGATGGCCTCGCTGGGGCAGAAGCCCGCGGCGGCAGGAATCACCTACTTGTCAACCTTGCGGGACACATTATACATCATCTATAGTCACAGTCAATTGACTCTGACTAAACTTCAACGAATAAGCATTTAAGCCTTGTGTTATAAGGTGTTATACCGCACGCGCTGTTGTCGGAAATTGACAACAGAATTACTCTATTGCACAATATATGTTTTGATGGACTGACTTATTCGTGCCGGAACTTGACAGACTTATAGTTATAAGCTACAATATGCCACAATCGTTCGTCACACGTTGACGCACGAATGCGCCAGAGCCGGCTGAAACACTGGGGGCAGCCGGCAGGGACAACGCTCCTCTCCGAGGAGCACATCCGAAAGGAGGAGCGTATGGGTGGCAGTTAGGGGCCCCGTGGGCCCCTCTCGTCCTTCCTGCTCCTGGGCGCAAGCACACACCCCCATTTATCGGCATTTGCCAGTTGGAGGTAGGAAAATGGGCTCCGAGTACCACGTCCTCTAGGTGCCGCACCGGCGAAGCAACGCCGACTGCGGCGACCGAGCCACGTTCGGCAACGCAAGTCAGAAAGTCCCTTACGTCGGGATCGCTCCGCTCGCGGCAGGATTGACCCTCGGGCGACACGATCCGAATCGGGAACTTGGGCCGCCATCGGGCGACCCGCATCGAGAAGGCCGCTGTGCGCATCGCGCGCACAGCGGCCGTTTTTTATCCGCCCAGAAAAGGCGGATAACCCTTCCGAAGCTTAAGCGAAGGAGGGGCGAGAACTTTAGTCCAACAAATCCCACACGAACTCGAACAGTCCCTTGAACGAATCGGCGATCTCTTTCTGCTCAATAATTGTTCCGGACGGCTTCCCGTGGAGCGCGGCGATCGCCACCGAATCTCCGAATATCGTGATGTCCGACTGGAACTTGAACTGCTCCGGCGGAACGAATTTTGACTTTCGAAGAAGCCTCACGTCGTCCTTTTTCAAAATGGGGCCTTTTGCGGAAGTATAGATGGAGCGGGCGGGGATCTTCCGCTTCACGCGTTCCGGTGAATAGGTTTCCCCGTGTTTTGGAAACACCTTATATACCGCATCGATGGAAAAAATCCCGAGAATTTCTCTCGGTTTTGCTTTTAAGAATTCGTCTTGCATCTTGAGCAATCCCTCCCCTCCTTCAAAGAACCGCACGACCGGCTTCTTCTCTCCCAGATTGAACATCGTGCGGAGCTCGGGAAGCACCTCGTTCAAGAGCACCTGCCGCGAAGCCATTTTCTGGTTCTCGCGAATAAGATAGAACTCCAGTTGCTCCGGAGATTCCGGCGCGAAAAGGCGCTTCGAGCCTTTGGGCTGGGTGCTTGCAAGGCCTTTCTTTTTGAGTGAATCAATCTCCACATATGCCGTGGGCCGGTTCACCCCCGCCTTTGAGGCAATATCCATCACCGACGACGGCCCGAGCTCGAGCATCGCGAGATATACCCGCGCTTCTTTGTCGGAGAGGCCGATGTTTTTAAGCTGCGAGAGCATAGGCGAATTATAAATGATTTGCCTCAGTAGGGCGAATCTTCGCGCCGTAAAAAATTGACTTCCTAATAAAGACATGTTTTAGTATAGACAGCTTTTGGAGGGGCCATATACGAAACGGACCAAGTCGGCTCCGCGGCTCATGCCGCTTGTCTATCCAGTCCCGCGCCTCGGAGAAACGATTCCGCTGCCGGAGGGACGCTGGTGGATCAAGTATGAAGACAAGCGGGAAGACGAACGGCGCGAGGTGAAACATGCGCTCGGACGCCATGCCCGCGTCACGCAGACGGAAAAAGGAATCGAGCTTCTGCTCGACCCCCTCTATCGCGGGCAAGGAGTGGACGTCTATCGGGAACGCATCCCGGTGGCGGCCATCCGCCAAGTCATACACATGGGATAACGCGCGGCGTCCCGGACTTCTCCGGGACGCCGCATTCATTTTTACTTCATGCAGAAATCTGTTCCCCTCCTGCGTCTTCTTTCTCTTCCTCCTCCTGCCGCCGCACGTGGGTCGTATACCGCACGTCCCAGTTGTCGTCGCGGATCTGCCGTTCCCAAAACGCAAGATCATCCGGATGCATGCGCGGGAGCGAAGCGAGCGCCTTGGCCTTCGCCTCCTTGAACACTTCCATGCGCGAAATGGCGCCGAGGCGGAAATCTTCCGCATTCGCGACGAGCTCGAAGATCACGTCCTCGGGGAGGTCCGCGCGGATATATTTATCATCCTTCCCCGGAGCGACCAATGACACCGGGAGCACACGGCCGAGTTTTTCCTGGAACTCCCTCATCGCCCGGCGGCTCGGGAGAAAAAGCGCGCGCAGGAGCCGCGTCTCGCCGGTGAACTTGGGGTCGCCGCCTTCGTCCTCGGGGGACGGGGATTCCTCGGATACGTCGGTGATGAGATGCTCCTGCGAGAGCGGGAGGTTAAGGACCGGATCCTCATCGTAGAGTTTGTTCAGGACTTGCAGCTGCTCGCCCGGCTCGAGGAGATACCTGGCCCAGGCGCGGTTGCGCGGCGATTCGTTCGGATCATCGGCGGTAAGGCGGAATGCCTCCCTTTTTTTGACGAACTGCGCAAGGCGCTCCTCGCTGATCTCTTCTCCGCGGGGGGCGTATTGAAGCTGGATGTCGTGGCTTAATATTGATGCGTACCGAGAACGGAGCAGCGGGTCGCGCTCGCTCTGGACGTGCAGAAGAAGCTCGCCGGCCGAGACGCGGTTGTACTGGTCGCCCCCGTAGCCATGGATCAGGTCGAAGGCTTGCTTGAATAAATTCAGTTTCGATTCGCGTGGCGTTTCGGGACGGTTCATCTCGTCCAAAATCATCACCACGCCGGCCGGCCGGTCTTCGGGAGCCCACACGATCTCCCGGATCTGTCCCACGCGTTCGCGGACTTCTTCGTCCCTGTCAACCTCGACGCGGGGAACTTCTTTTCGAAACGGCTCTGTCGAGGGAACTTCAACCATAAAAGCAATTATATCCTTTCCAGCCCCTCCCGGAACAATGCCTTTAACCGTTCCGGATCTCCGCGCCCGCGGAGCTTCCCCATTGCCTTCCCGATCAAGAATTGTACGCTTGCCTGCTTCCCGGCTCGATAATCCTCTGCGGCCTTCGGATTCTCTCCGATGATTTCCGTAACAGCCCTGCGGACCTCTGCATCATCGGAGATCGTCTCGAGCCCTTCGCTCCGCATGATCTCCTCCGGATCGTCGCCGGTTTCGACCATCTTCTTTAAGATATCCTTCGCCTGCCGGCTGCCGATTTTGCCGTTCGCGATCAAATCCACGAGGTGCGCGAGCGCTTCGGGATCCACTCGGAGCGCGTCCCATGGCACCGCGAGCTCGTTCATAAGCCCCGCAAGGTCGCTCGTAAGATAATTGAATAAGAGCTCGCGCGATTTCCTCCCTATGTCTGCCGTCTCCGGCCCTTCGCGCCGCGCGAATTCGCTCGCGGCCGCTTCGAAGAAATCCGCGAGGGGTTTCTGCTGGGCGAGCTGCACCGCCTGCTTTGGAGAAAGATTGAACTCTCTCTGAAACCGGACTCGCTTCGCCTCGGGAAGTTCCGGCAGATGCGCGCGCATGTCCTCAAGGTCGAAGACCTTCGGCGGCTCGAAAGGCGGGAGGTCCGGCTCGGGGAAGTACCGATAATCGTGGGCTTCTTCTTTTGTCCGCTGGCTTACCGTCCGTTGTTTCGCGTCATCCCACCCTCTCGTTTCCTGTTCGACCGCGCCTCCCGTCTCAAGAACCTCCCGCTGCCGAGCAAGCTCATAAAGGATCGCGGCGCCGACCGCTTTGAACGAATTGATATTCTTAAGCTCCACCTTCGCCCCCATATCGAGACTCACGTTCGCCTCCACGCGCATCAACCCCTTCTCCATATCGGCGTCGGAAACGCCGAGGTACTCTAGGATGGACCGCAACTCCTTCGCGAATTCCACCGCTTGTGCCGCGCTCCGCATATCCGGCTCGGTCACCAGTTCCATAAGCGGCGTTCCTGCCCGATTGAAGTCGACAAGCGTCGCGCCGGATGATTCATGCAAAAGCCTTCCCGCGTCCTCTTCGAGGTGGATCCTCCTGATCCGTACGCCCAAAAGCTCCCCGCCCGTGACGAGCGGCCGATCGTATTGCGAGATCTGATAGCCTTTCGGGAGGTCGGGATAAAAGTAGTTCTTGCGGTCGAATTTGCTTACCGCATTCACCGCCCCGCCCAGCGCAAGGCCCGCGCGCAGCACATGCGCGACCGCTTCCTTATTGATAGTGGGAAGAGCGCCCGGGTGCCCCATGCAGACCGGACACACGTTCTGATTCGGGCGTTTCTCGTCCGGGTCGTTCAAGGAATCGCAGAACATTTTCGTCCTGGTTTTCAGGATCGCATGGACCTCAAGACCGATCGTGGGTTCATAGTTCGGCATATGCATAATAGTAGCGAAGATTGCGGTTCCTACAAATGCGAATCCCGGCGGGCGGCCGCCGGGATAATATGTGCTCCGCGTGTTGTCAAAAATCGCGAATGGCTTTCTTGATCTTCGCTTGAGCTCTCTTGAGGCATCGCCGGTCTCGCGCCCCAAGTTCGGGACGCGCCCTGAACGCTCCAAGGAGCATATCGCAGAACATGAGCCCGACAATGAGCTTGCCGTGTTCGTTGAGCCGCGGCTCGCGGGGCTTCTTCCGTGAAACCCGCGCGAAACTCCCCTTCGGCTTCGCGTCGTGCCGCTTCATCGCGCGGCTCCCGCGGCGGGGCGATTCCGGTCGTAGATGAACTGCTCGACCTCCTGGCTCCAGAAGAACCAGAGCGCCATGAGCGCCGCCTGCTCGCCGGGCGTGTCCACGTTGTGCGGGCGATAGCTCGTTCCTCCGGCAGGGTTCGGCTCGGAGGTCATGCAAGTGCCGTCGCCCGGAACCTCGAAGCAATCAAGAGATCGGTCCCTGAAGGTAAACGGTCTCGTCCCGGACGAAGGCGCAAATCCGGCAGTTCGGATGAGTTCGCATCCTCGCCGTTGGATCGCCTCCTCGTCAAACGGGAACTCTCGGGCGGCGCTCATGAACTCCGGCGACGCCCAAAGCGCGAAGCCGTATCCGCGAGCTTGGGCGCGCGCGAACCATCCCGTGATGGCCCAGAGATGGCGATTCGGATTGAAGAGCGTCACGGCTATTCCTCCTTTCTCTGTATGCGAGGTAGCGCGCGATGCGCGATGCGCCACACGCTCTGATGAATTTCCCTTGGCGAAAGGATCTCGCCGTTCCTGACGCACTCGACGACTCTGTACTGCCGCGGAAAAGTTCGCGCCATCTCAAGATATGTACGTTCCGCGCTCCGCAGATGCGCAAGGTTGCTCTCGTGGATGTCGCGGCGCCTTTTCCCAAGATACGTCCGCCTCTCCTTCCCTAGGAGGAGCCGCTGGGCCGTCGCCGCGGGCATATGGAGCAGGACCGTGAGGGTCGGTTTGGGTATCTCGAGGAGGCCGTGCTCAAAATCCGCGAGCCACCCGAAAAACCGCTGGCGCGCCGCGCGAGTCCTGATCTTGGAACCCTGGTGCCCCATGTTCGAGGAAACGTAGCGGTTTGAGACCACGACGCGCCCCGCCTCGAGCCATCCGCGGATCCGCCTGCCGACGTCGAACCGGTCCATTGCGTAGAGGATCGATGCGAGCTTCGGCCCGACTTCTTCGGCCGCTCCGTAGCGCCCGCTCAGGTACTCACGCACGAAGTAGGACGACTCGCTTCCGTATTGCGGGAAATCGAACGTCGCGACGCGATAGCCCTCACGCCGCAAGCGGCGGACGAGCAAACGAGTTTGCACCGTTTTTCCCGCTCCGTCGGTGCCTTCGATGACGAAAAATGCCATAGTGAAATACTCCTGTCTTGTGGGCCAAATGCTTGGACAAGTGAACCTCAAAACAAAAAAGCGCGCAAGCGCGCCCTCTTTGTCCGCCGCCATGCCGGTGCGGGAACTACTCAACCGTAATCCCCATACTTCTCGCGGTGCCTTCTACGATACGCTCTGCGGCTTCGACGCTTTCCGTGTTCAAATCGGGCATTTTGCGCTCCGCGATCGCGCGCACGTCCGCCCTGCTTACTTTACCAACCTTATCCTTCAGCGGATTTGCGGCTCCCTTCTCCGCCCCAGCGGCTTTCTTTAAGAGCGCCGAAACCGGCGGGGTCTTTAAAACAAAGGTGAAGCTTCGGTCAATATAAATCGTGATCTCCGCGGGCACCACGTCTCCCGCCATCTCTTTGGTCGCATCATTGAATTGCTTGCAGAATTCGGCGATATTCACGCCGTGCGGCCCCAACGCGGTCCCCACCGGGGGAGCCGGATTCGCCTTCCCCGCCTCAAGCTGGAGTTTTATTTTTGTTTTGATTTCTTTGGCCATAGTTTTTCTAATGAATTACGAACCGGTACGAATATACGAACCATTCGTATATTCGTAAAAATTCGTATTTCGTAGCTATATCTTTCTCACCTGCAGGGAGTCCAGATCGACCGCGGTATCTCGCCCGAAGATGGGGACCAAAACGCGCACGCGTCCCTTCTCTTCGTCGATCTCCGCGATCTTTCCGTCATAGTCCTTAAACGGTCCGTCGGTCACCTTTACCACATCGCCCACGCGGAGGTCGACGTTGAACCGGCTCTCTTCCTTCCCCATGCGCACCAAAAGCCCTTCCACTTCCTCCTTCGAGAGCGGCGTAGGCGTCGTGGTATCGGATCCGACGAATCCGGTTACGCGCGGCGTGTTCCGCACCACATACCAGGAATCTTCGGCGAGCGCCATTTCTACAAGCACGTACCCCGGGTAGATCTTTTCCTCCACCGAAGTCCGCCTGCCGCCTTTGACGCGGATCTTCTTTTCCTTCGGAACGATCACGTTGAAGATCTTATCTTCCATTGAAAGCGACTCCACGCGCTGTTTCAGGTAGCGCGCGACCGCTTCTTCGTAGCCCGAATAGGTATGCACCGCATACCATTGCCTCGTTCCGGTTTTCACTTTTTGCTCCGGCGCCTGTTCTGCCATTTATTTCGACTAAAACCTCCCGACGAGCGTCCGAAGCGCGTATGTGAACAGAAAATCGAATCCCCCCAGGAACATCGCGAGCCCTATGGAAAGCCCGATCACGATCGTAGTAAGCCGGATGGCTTCATCTCGGGTCGGCCAATTCACGTGGCGGAATTCCTGGCGCGCCTCGTCAAAAAATTTCTTCAATCGACCGAGCATAGCGTTACGAAAGATTAGCAGAAACTCCTTAAAAAATCAAGGGGGTCAGATGTCCAGATTCTGCACGGCGGCCGCATGGGCCTGAATGAATTGTTTGCGCGGCCCCACTTCGTCTCCCATGAGGACGGTGAAAAGATGGTCCGCTTTCTCCGCATCCTGAACTATGACCTGCTTCAAGATCCGAACCTCCGGATTCATGGTCGTACTCCAGAGCTGTTCGGGGTCCATCTCCCCTAATCCCTTGTATCGCTGGATCGAAATACCCTTGATGCCGCCGGTCTCCTCAGTCGCCGCCTCCGGCCCGACTTCCAACTGACCGAGACCCGCGTCGCCGGATGAGACGGCGCGCTCCGACTCATCCTGCTCGGGCTTGCCGCCCTTCGCGGACGCCTTCCCCTTTTGCGTCTTAAGCTTTAAGAGCTCCGCAATGTGTTTTTCTTTCTCCGCGTCGCTGTACGCGTACCGCATCTCGCGGCCGGCCTGGATCCGATAGAGCGGCGGCTGGGCGATGTAGAGGTGCCCCTGCTCGATTATTTGAGGGAAATACCTATAGAAGAGCGTGAGGAAGAGCGTCCTGATGTGCGCGCCGTCCACGTCCGCATCGCTCATGAGTATCACTTTATGGTACCGGAGCTTCGAGAGGTTGAAGTTCTCCGCGATCGCGGTCCCCATTGCGACGATCAGCGACTTGATCTCCTGATTCGCGAGCATCTTGTCGAGGCGCGCCTTTTCCACGTTCAAAATCTTTCCTTTGACCGGCAGGATCGCCTGCGTCTTCCGGTCGCGCCCGGATTTTGCGCTGTTATGGACAAACACACCGCTCGTTAAGGCAAAGTTGTAAGTCCCCGGGACTTCCACGTCATATACATCCATCCGCTCTTCAAGCTGGACAACTTCTTTGACTTTATGGTTGTAGTGAATTACGGCGGCTTCCAGTCTTTGCCGATTCCCATCGAAAAACCGACCAATGAGAGTTTCTAATTTGATGAGGTTCTTATCGTTGGTTTCTTTACGAACCGAATCATACTTTTTCTCATCAACCACGCCAGTGTGGTCATAAATACTGCGCAGGGCTGCTAAGGCCTTGTGGAGGTACGTTTGGTCATATGCCTTTTTGCGCTTGGCACGAAACTCAGACGTCCACTGTTTTTTGGTCAGTTCCGCGCGGAGTCGGAGCAAGCCCGGGCTGGCCCATTCTTTCTTGGCTAACTCTGCGAGTTCTAGTTTTTTCTCGGGGTGCTCGCCAAAATACCTTCGAACCCGTTCCGCCTGTCTTTTTACATTTTCCTCCTTGCTCCAGTAGTTCTTCTGAGCCTGATTTAGTCTATTCAAGGACTGCGCCCGATACTCGGGATTGCCACGATAAAAGTCCAAAAACTTTCCGACCATAAACTTTTTATACTCTGAACTTTGCCACTGTTTTTTGGCCCTCGCGGATAAAATCTTGCGCATTTCCGGCTGGAGCATCGTTCGCCTGATTTTATTCCGATACTGCGGGCTTTGGCGGATCAATCTTAATTTTTCTAGAACTTCCGGCTTGGTTAAAACCTCTCTCGCTATCTGCTGATGCAGCCGCAGGTGCTCCTCCTTGCTTAGACGAGTGATATTGTCCGGGTGATTATTCAACTTATTAAAATCCTTATGGTGGCGGTGTGCGCCTTGCGTTACTGCATAAGCATTTCGCTTCAAATTGTATTTATCCGCCAAAAGATGAGCAAACTGCCACCAATTCCCTTTCGGCTGAAACACCATTTCGTAACCCTCGATCGTAATTCTCCCGCCACATTTCGAGTATTTACGATGAAGCGGCATGAGGGAATCTTCTCCCGTCAAATCGTGGGCTTCCTTATAAGAACCATCTCGCCGCATAAACTTGTGGTCAGGAGTACAAACTATTTCTTCGCCGTTATCCAAAATAACCTTGACCACCGATACATTTTTCCTAGTCCGGCGTGGGTTTAAGATCGGAGCCACTTCTATTTCTCCAGCTGAATTGATGGTATAGCAATAATTTTGCTTACCCGCTTGGTGCTCCTTAATAAGCTCCTCGAAGGATAAGTTTCTGCCATCCGGGAGAGCCACTTTCGTGTCGCCAGAAAAACATCCGCCTGCGCTGTCCCCTTCCACGATGAAGAGTTCCGATTCGGCGGGATCGCGCGAGCTGCAGTCGGCAAGTTTGCCGGGGAGCGTTGCGCCTTCGAGCGCCCCTTTGCGCAGCACCGTCTCTTTCGCGGCCTTGGCGGCGAGCCGCGCTTTTGCGGCGAGCACCACTTTCTCGATCACGCGCCGCGCCTCGTGCGGCCGCTTCTCGAAGAACTCTTTGAGCGCCTCGTTCGCCACGGCCTCGACCGCGGTGCGGGCCTCCGGATTCCCTAATCGCGCCTTCGTTTGCCCCTCGAATTGCGGTTCTCGCAATTTCACCGATACGACGGTCACGATCCCTTCGCGCGTATCGTCGCTCGTGAGATTCTCGTCCTTTTCCTTAAGATACCCTTCCGCGCGCGCGTAGGAATTCAACGAACGCGTGAGCGCGGACCGGAATCCGGTCAGGTGCATGCCGCCATCCGGAGTATAGATATTGTTCGCAAAGCTTAGCTCCTTCATTTCGAGCCCGTCAACGAAGATGAACGCGGCTTCGACTTCTATCTTGTCGTGTTCCTTTTGTATATAGAAAATCTCTTCTTGGATCGGCTTATCGTCGCGAGCCAAATAGCGCACGAAGGATTTCAAGCCTCCTTCGAAATAAAACCCGTGCGCATGAGCAACCTTCCCGCGGCGGTCGATGACCGTAATGCGAACGCCCTTCGTAAGATATGCCTGCTGGCGAAGATGGTCGGTGATGCGTTTTTCGTTGAAGTCCCGGGAGCTGAATACCTCGGGATCGGGGACAAAGAGCACTTTTGTTCCCGTCTGCGTGCACGCTCCGATTTTTTTCACTTTCCCGAGCGGCTTTCCCCGCTTGTATTCCTGCGCATAGAGACCCCCGTCGCGGCACACCTCCGCGCGCAGCCATTCGGACAGCGCGTTCACCACGGAAACCCCCACGCCGTGCAGCCCGCCGGAAACTTTATACGATTCCCCGCCGAACTTTCCGCCAGCATGGAGCGTGGTCATCACGGTCTCGAGCGCGGATTTTTTGGTCTGCTGGTGTGTCTCGACGGGAATGCCGCGGCCGTCGTCCGTGACGCTCACGCGATACTCGGGCAGGAGCTCGACCACAATATTTTTGGCGTGGCCGGCCATCGCCTCATCAATTGAATTGTCCACCACCTCCCATACCAGGTGGTGCAGTCCGTCGGCGCCGGTGGAGCCGATGTACATGCCGGGGCGCTTCCGCACCGGCTCGAGCCCCTCGAGAACATAGATGTCCTTTGCGCTGTATGAGGAGTTATTCGCTTTCGGCGCTCCCCCGGAAACCTTGTGTTTCTGAGAATTTTTGGGCATAGAAAAGGCGTAAGAATAAAATCGCCCGCCTGTGGGCACCGCGAATTACCAGGAAATTTTAGCAAAATACCGGCCACTTTTCAAATGAAATTCGCTCAAAAAAGCAAAGCGCCGGCATGGTGTCCGGCGCCCGTCGGCGAAAAATACGGCGGGGAGGCCCTGAAAGCGGCGATTGCGGTGTTGCGGGGCGTCCGACGGGTCAGACCGGACGCCCCTTGGCCCCGTGAGGCCGGCTTCGTCGGTTGCTTGATAAGGTTCTCTCTGCCGCGCGGCGGTCATCGCCGCGCGATGCTCTGCCGATGCCTGCGGTGCGCTTGGGAGGAAATTCCTCGGGAGAAAGCTCCCTTGCGTGGAAGCATGCGGGGACAGCAATGCGCGCCCCGATCGTCTCTCCGGAAGGAATTGCCCTCGCGCTTCGCCCCGCAGACGATTCGGCGAAGAACCGATGCGGAGAATAGCAGTGATTTTGGTTTTATGGAATGTGGATAACGATACGAGCCGGCTCAAAGACCGATCGCATCAAACTCCGGCACGCGCTTGAAAGATAAAAAAATGGCAGTATAATCCGTCTCACGGAGAGGTGCTGGAGCGGTTGAACAGGCCACGGTGCTAACGTGGTATAGCTGAAAGGCTATCGTGGGTTCGAATCCCACCCTCTCCGCCA
>CAYJWW010000019.1:0-11515 GCA_964374065.1 uncultured Candidatus Saccharibacteria bacterium
GCCGGATCGGTAGTTGCGCAAAACCGGACTTCTAGGTTCGAATCCTAGTGCCCCCGCAGGGGAAAACAATCCGAAAAAGAAAAGTTTCAAGGCCCCGCCCCGATTCAGACGCATCGACTCCTGCGCCGGTTCATAAAAGAGGTTTCCGCATGGTATAGTCAAATCAATGGAACAAACCCCGACAATGTATTTTGCGCTATTCCTCGCGACCATCCTCATCACAAGGGTGTGGTTGTGGTTCACGAAAATCTCGAGCCCTACGATCCGCGGATTCCGGATGCATCATTATATGTACGGGATCGTGCTCATCCTTACCGCGTGGCTCCTCAAGAATCCCGCGGTCTATGCGGTCGGGCTGGCGCTTTTAGTGGATGAAGCCCCGGTACTTATGAAGAAAGGGTGGCAATGGCACGAATATGATTCGACGTACTGCCGCGTAGGGGTCCTGGTGTTCACGGTCGTGATTTATGCGACGCGGGAACGGATTTTTGCCTTCGTGTGAATACGGAAACGCCCCAGGCGGGCTGATTTCCTTGGGGTTTGCAAATATTAGGACAATAAGGTATAATGCTCCCGTAAGGTTCTTATTGCTTTTCCTCTCGTTATCCTTGCACTCTACGCGCAGGTCGGAGGGAGATAAGAAGGTCGACTTACGCTACGTGCAAAGAAACTGTTAATGGCAAAGAGATTGTACGTTGGGAATCTTTCCTACACCACGACGAGCGATTCGCTCCGCGATGCGTTTGCGCAGGTGGGGAACGTCTCATCCGCGACCGTTATTACGGACAAGATGAGCGGACGCTCCAAGGGTTTCGGATTCGTCGAGTTCGCGTCGGATGACGAGGCGGACAAGGCGGTCGAAATGTGGAACGGGAAAGATCTTGACGGCCGCACCCTTACCGTAAACGTTGCGCGCCCAATGGTGCCCCGAGGAGAGAACGGGGACAGAGGGTAAGCGGCGGTTCGGCAAGAGTCTGCATTTAAAACCAAACGCCCCGCACTGCGGGGCGTTTGGTTTTCGCTTGACTCGAGCGAAGGCATCGGGTACCATAGTTCCATTCCGCAGAACGTGGGTATCGGAAGATCCAAGTCCCCAAGGGGAGCCCATCGAGGACCAATCCCGCCGTCAGGTATCAGCCATGAGCTAATAACCGAACGGTTTGGAGCACGAGGCCTGCGGAACGCGGGCATTTTATTTATCCAGCTACGAAATATGAATCCGCCAGCCGGCAGAGTGCGAATATACGAATAACGAACCGCATTCATTCGTACGTTCGCAGAAAATTCGTAATTCGTAGAGGAATTCATGAAGACCAAAGTCCAAAAACATGGAGAACTGGAAAAAGCGCGGACGATGCTTGAATCGGCTCAGGCGGTTTTGCTTTTGGATTTCTCGAACGTGAAGACCGCGGACCTTCAGGGGCTGCGGCGCGAGCTCAAGAACGCAGGTAGCCCGATGCGCATCATTAAAAAGCGGCTGCTCGGATTGCTCCTCAAAGAAAAGGGGATTGAGTTCCAGACAAGGAATTATCAAGCGCCGGCCGCGGTTGTGTTCGCTGCGGACCTCGAGGCGGCCGCACAATCCGCCTACAGGTTCCTAAGAGCGCTGGAAACGGAAAAGAAGATCACCGCGAGCAGTGCGAAGATCCTGGGAGGATTTGAGATGGCGGGCACGCGCGTGATCCCGGCGGAGGAGCTCGTCGCGATCGGCAAGCTTCCGCCGCGGGAGGTGCTCTTAGGACAGCTTCTCGGAATGCTCGCCGCTCCGATCCGTTCATTCCTCTACGTGCTGGACCAAAAGGCGAAACAAGGATAAAAGGTCGGTAGACCTGCCTCTGCGGGCAGGGTTCATATACCATGTCAGATAAATTTAACGATATCATCTCAAAGATCGAAGGGCTCACCGCGATGGAGCTCTCGGAGCTCGTGCACACGCTCGAGGAGAAGTTCGGCATCTCGGCCGCCGCCGCGGCCCCTTCGGCGGGCTCGGGGCAAGCCGCCGCAGCGGAGGAGAAGACGAGCTTCAATGTGATGCTCAAGGCCTCGGGCGAACAGAAGATCAACGTGATCAAGGTGGTCCGCGAAGTAACCGGCCTGGGGCTCAAGGAATCGAAGGACCTCGTGGACGGCGTGCCCAAGATGGTAAAGGAAGGATTGAAGAAAGAGGAGGCGGAAGAGCTGAAGAAGAAATTGGAAGGAGCTGGAGCTGTCGCCGAAATACAATAATACGTAGAAGCCCCGACGCCTTCGGGTCGGGGTCCCGACCTCCGACGTTTCAGTCGGAGCGTCGGGAAAGCAGGCGCAACGGCGGAGATCCAGTAATGGAAGTCCCGATGCCCCGATCGAGATCGGTGACCGGGATTCCGACGAAGAATTCGTCGGAATATGCAAAGGGCCCGTGTGAACGAGCCCTTTCGTTGTTCTTGGCGCGCGCTTATGCGCGCGCCCGTTGCGTTTTGCGAGACGGCTTCGGCTTTCGATGCGCCACCGCGACCGTCGCGACGACGCTCTGCCGAGGAACCGTCCGCGGGATTTTGGCCGTGATTTCGTCCGTCGTCCAGCCGTCCGCCGCCATCTCGCGGATGACCGCGCGGCCTTCGTCCGTGAGAGAGCCGTTCGACATAAACTGCACCTGCTTCGGCGTATACACCACCCCCCTTCGGTTGCCGTTTCCGGCGATGATGGATTCAGTTTCCGCCGGAGGCGAGGGCGCCTGCGGCGGAGCGACTACCGGTGTTTCCGCTTGGCCACGCGAGACCTCCTCGAGCGCGAGCGCTTTTTCGAGCGCAATCCGCTCGGCGAGTTTTCGAACCGCCTCGTGCCATTCGCGGGTCGAGGGTTGCACCTCGATCCGCCGCGGTTCGAACTTCGAGTAGAAGGTCGTATGCCGCGAGCGTTCAGGCACGTCGAGCACCGGGGTCGCATCCGCGGCGCGGAACGAACCGGCACCGAAGATCCGCTGCTCCATGCCTTCGCGATCGGCATAGCGGAGCGGCTCTTGAAGCCAGGCGCGAAACGCGCGCGTAAGCCACTCCCCGAGATCGATCGACTCCTCGCGCCGCTCGACCTTGAAGTAGTAGCACCGCTGGGACCACGGCCACTGCGCGCGGTAGACGAGGTTCGTCATATCCGCGACTTCGAGTCCCATTGCCGCGGGGACATCGAACGCCTTCGCTCGGGCGATACGGCGAATGGTCCCCAGACGCAGCGGCATCACTCGCGCCGCCTTGAGCTCGCGCCAGATGGTCTCTTCTTGGCAGAAGAGCGCCGGCACGGCTTCGAGCGGGGTAACGCCCGCCGTGCGCCCGGTCGCGAGGGTGTGTTCCATCACGCTCCGCAGCCAGAAGAGGTCGCGAAGGATCATCGACATGGGGTCAGTGTAGCCCGCGAGGGCATATCGCGCCGCCATGTCGCACACGAACTCGTACGTCGCCTCCTCATGGATCGCCATGAAGATCGCGAGCGAAAGCGTTCCCTCGTAGAGCGTGGCGGTGTCGCGGCCGACCGAGTGGTATGTCGCGATCACCGTTTCGTCGTTCCGCCACGCGAAGAGGAGCACCGGGCTCATTGCGGGATCGATATGCCTGCGATACCCGCCTTCGATATCCAGGTTCAAGACCTGGAACCGGTTTTCGCGGAGGAAGAGCCGCAAGAGGTACTCGGTGAGCTCGCCGTGATAAAGCGAGACGCGCTCATTGCGGCCCTGGAGTCGGTTCCACTCCTCCTGTTGGCGATAGATTTCGTAGGCATGCTCCACGGACCACACGTGGTTTCGCGGCACGCCTATGGCGTCCAACTGCTCGAGCTCGCGGGGCGGGTGCCCTAGGAGCGTGAGGTAGTATGCCGAGATGATCGCGTCAGGGGAGAGCCACTCCGGCACGCACCCCCGATAGAAGATCTCTCGGCTGATGCCTTTGCCGGGTGATTCTCGCACTGGCTTCTCCTTATGGAAAACAGGTTAAATAGCCGGCCATATTCTAATAGTAATATATCGTATTGTCAAAACCTTGACAGTTGTTAGAAAATCGAGTTAAATATGGCCGGCTCGCGCCGTCTGTTTTACCCGGGCGGCATAGGCTCCGAACCTTGAAATTTTCATAGCAGATTCGATTACGTAACGACACAAGAAGAACGGAGGGCAACGACGATGTCCGGAACGCTCGATCGCTCGAACCGCCGCGTGAGAATCCTTGCGCTGGCGGCGTTGCAGGTCGAACTGGTTTCGCTCGCACGGGCGAAAACGGCTCGAGAAAACAGCATCACGCAGGCCGGCCGCACCCTGGGAGCAATTTCCCACAACGCGGCTCGACGACTCCTGGACGGGAAACAGGCGTTCTGCGAAGGCGAAACCCTGAGGTATATCACGGATTCGCTCGGCAGGAAAGACTTGTTCCAAGAGATCCAGGCGGCTGCGAAGGGATTGAGCGACAGGGATCGAGGCCTTTCGGCCTATCCCCAAGAGGTGATTCACCTCGTGCTCGACCTTCAGGAACGGTACGAAACCGTAAAGGCGCGCATGCGCCTCACGCAGTTCGCAGGGCTCTTCGGCGACTATGCGGCGATCGTAAATGGCGCCGTGCGCGGTGCGCAGAAAGGGCTCGACAGGCTTCGGGACTGCGACATCGCGCGCGCGATCCGCAAGGCGCTTCATTCCACCGAATGGGATGTGGCGGAGCCGGATGTCGACACGTCGGTCATGCGGCTCTCGGCCGAACTCGACCAGATGGCGCAGCGCTTGCGCAAGGCACTCGGAGCTCGCGAATCACTCGCGGCGAAGCTCGGCGTGTATCGCGGGACGCTCAAAGCGGCGCGGGAGGGACGGAGCGGTTTGAAGACACTTCGCATGCTCCACGACCGCGCGAAGGCAATCCTCGCCAAGGAGCATTCTCCCAAGAGCGATGCAATCCCCGCGCCGGATGCGCAAAAGGCCCTTGATGCCGCGGAGATTCCGCAGCCCGCAGGCCTTGCGGCGCTTCTCGCGAACGGCGGCGGGACATCCCCATTGGGAGTACCGTTCACGTTCGGGCCGAATGCGGCCGAGATCGAGATCCAGGCGGCGAAGGAGTTCGTGAACTTCCTGCAGTGGGAGATCCGCCTCGTCCGCGCGATGATGAACATCGCCGCGAACGCGAAAGACGACGCGTCGCGGCAAGCGATCCGCGAAGCCCTCGGCCCCGAGGTCGAGGAGCTCTACCTCACGATCCAAGCGTTCACGGCGGCGTATCCGAACCGGCTGACCGAGATGCTCCAGGCCCAGCGTGACACGTGGGCGGGGCTTCGGGGCGGCAAGAATGAAAGGAAGGGAGGAGGACGATCATGAGCGTGAAGGAGGCGGTCTCCGCGATCGCGGATGCCGTGAAGGAATTCATCAGGCCGCGCCTGGGTCCGGGCGTGCTCCGGCGGCACTACGAGGGCAAGTCGCTCTTGAAGTGCCTCAAAGAGATCGCGAAGAATGCCCGTGACTGGGGCGCGTCGCGATTCTGGATCACCACGGCGGACGCGTTCATCCGCTTCGTCGACAACGGCCGCGGCCAGGGGAGGGCGAACCGAGAAGCGTTCTCGTCGTTCAACCTCTCGACCGCGACGGACGAGCGCCAGTCCGGGCAATTCGGCTCGGGCGCGAAGTTCCTGCTCTATTCCTTTGCGCGCCTCGTCGAGGTGCTCACGGCGCCGGAGGAAGAGCCGGACTACGTATACCGGTTCCGCTTCACGCCGGACGAGCTCGAAAAGCTTGCGATCGGCGGGGGACAGTTCCCCGCGGAACGCCTGCCGAAGACCAGGGAAACCTGGACGTATGAGCATCGCTTCGGGTCCGAGTTCACATACCACTGGAAGGATCCGAAGAGCTCCAAGCTCCGGCGCGACCTTGCGATGCTCCCCGAGCTTCTTGCGTCGGCGCTGCCGATGAAGTTCGAGCAGATCGTCTTCGTAAACGGCGCCGCGCTCCCGCCGAAGCAGGTGGTGGGCGGCGTCTACGCGATGAGCGTCCAGCATCCGCAGCTCGGGCTCGTCACCCTCGAGGTGTTCCGGCCCGCGAAGTGGACGCGGGAAACGGACTCGATCCTCTTCGGGTCCCATGAGATGGGAGAGATTCCGGTGGCGGATTTCGTCCGCAACTTGGGAGATCTCTCGCCGCGGTTCCCGCAGGTGCTTCTCGAACGGGGCGTCTCGGGCGTCATCATCGCGGAGTACATCGCGGAGCACGTGAACGAAGACCGCGTCTCCGTGAAGCCGGCGATCGCCGACGACCCGAGGACGCACTACTTGGTCCGGTTCCTCGAGGACTGCCAGGACGACGTCGCGGCCCGCTTGGAACTCAAACCCCAAAACGCGGACGGCGACGCCACGGAGGAGATCGAGGAAGTGCTCGACCTCTTCAATCGGAAGTTCGGCCCCGGCAAGAAAGAAGGGCCGGTCTGCCCGCCTCCCGATGACGTGGACGTGCCGGATCCGGATCCCGGGAAGCGCCGGCGCCCGAACGCGGCGCTCTTCATCGACTCGAAAGGGGAGTACGAGGCGGGCGAGAAGGTTTCGCTCATCGCGCATCTCTCGCCCGCGCTCGCGAAGCGCTACGCGGTGAAGGACATCGTATGGGACACGGCGCAGTCGGGATGCGTGAGCGTTTCGCAGACGGCGGACGGCATCCAGATGGTCGCGGACCGGATCGGCGTCGGCATCGTCGTGGCGACGCTCTCCGGCACGAACATCCGGGAAGTCGTGAAGTTCCGCATCGTTCGCGAACGGGTCTTCCGGCTCTCGATCCCGCAGATGACGGTGACCCAGGGCGCCGCGGTTCCCGTGATGACGTGGAACTCGGACAAGCTCCACGGGGAGGTGGTCTGGGAGTTCCGCGGCGACGGCAAGCTCGAGCCCGACGGCGCGCGCGCGATCTTCAAGGCGACGAAGGTCGGCGAGGCGACGATCATCGCGCGCGACTCGAAGTCGAAGAAGCGCGCGGAAGGCCGGGTGACGATCTTGCCCGACATGATCGTCCCGCCGCTCCGGACGATCCGCATTCGTGACGTCGAATTCGACGTCTACGACTCGGCGATCGCTCCGGGCGGGGGCACCGAAGCCTTCGTCCGGCCGGTGCACATGGTCCGGATGGGGCCCGTGCGCCACCGGATGACCGTGAACACGAAGGCGCCCGGCTTCGAGGCGGCTTTGAAGAAGGGCCTCCTGGGCAGTTTCCTGACGAACGCGATCGCGCTCGAGTTCGCGCGATTCCTGCACTTCGACCTCCAGGAGGAACTGAAGGACGCAACGGCGCGCGACCTGCCGGTCCTCACGGACACCGTCCACGCCGAGGCCTACCAGCTCTACGAGGAGATCCTCGTGGCGATGCAGGAAGTCACGGCGGCGTAGTCGAATTGAACGGAGCGCTGCTCCAAAAAAACAAAGCGGCCTGCAGGGTGATCCCTGCGGGCCGCGAACATTTTGAAATAGGATTTTGCATAAGAAGCTCCGACGCTCCGGCCGGAGCATTTGAAAATCTAATCCAGTCCTAGGGCGGGAAAGATTTTCTAAATGAAAACGCCGACAGGAGTGAAATTCACTCGCCGTCGGCGTCATGTGGTATCTCCCTCTGGTCCCTCGGGGGGACTAGGGGGAATTTCAAGTCCTCGTGAGGCAAGGCGTTCGGCCAGCTCCTCGCTGCGGACTTTGCCGTAGGCAGCGACGATGGATTCGCGTTCGAGGCCGTGCCGAACCATGCATTCCTCGGCGAACGGTTCGGCATACACGGTGAGCTTCCACCGCCGGTGCCCTTGGCCGCTCGGGTCGGGATAATAGACCCACGTGGCGCGGGAACTTTTCCGCGTCCGCATGGCGACCTTCCCGCCCTCCTCCACGTCTTCGCGGTTCTGATCCGCGAAGGAACGAAGCGGGGCGGAGTATGTGTCGAACTCCTCCGGGGTGATCCGGTCCATGGCGCGAAGCACCTTGCACATTTTCCGGATCGTCGTCCCCTTGAGGTGATGGGTGTTCGCGGTGACCGCGAGTCCCACGCAGATGACCTGTTCGTAGATCGCCTCCAGTCGGGACTGGTCGATCTGCGCCGGCGGGGCATTGCGTACGCCCTCTTCCGGGCTTTCATCGCTTCCCGGCGGACCCGCAACAAGGACCTTTCGAGGCGGGTCCGCAGGAGCAGTCGGGATTCGCGGAGTGAGCCTCTCAAGCTTCGACTCGACCTCCGCGGCGCGGTCCGACGCGCGGTCAACGATGCCGCGCAGCTTCTTCGAGAACATCGGTGGCGGGGGCATAAGTCGCATCGCGTTGGCGAGCGCGTTGCGAATCCGGGCTTCGGCCGCGATGGGCGACCATTGGCCGTCCCCCAGGATCTCCAGTGCCCGCTCATACAGTTCTTTCGAGACGAGCGAGCCGTTCCGGTGCTCCCACGGGAGGAGGCCGCCCTTGCCGTATCGCGCGAGAAGGTCGTTCGCGTCGTTCGTGGCCTTCCGAAGTTTTGCGAGGAGCGTTTCCGATTCTCCGCGGAGCTCTTCGAGCGACCTGAGCCACGCGGCCGATCGAGTTTGCTGCTCTTCGGTCGCGAGCGCGTGGCGGTTGCGGACAACGCTGATCGCGTTCCGCGCCCGGCTCAGCCGCTCCCGCATGTCGGGCACCGACTTCGGCGTGTGCAGGAATTGCATCGCCTTCGGCCAGAAGCCCTCCTCCGGGTTGTCGAGCTCCTCGACAACGCCCGCGATCTCTTCATCGTCCTCGTTCATCAGATCCGCAAGTCCGGGAATGCCGGCGCGGACTGAAACGAGCAGCTCCGAGATCTCGCGTTCGGTTTCCGCGAAGTCCTGCGCGATTTCCACGAGGTCGGAAAGCGCGGCGCCCATGTCGCAGACGATGCCCAAGAGCCGCTCGTCGGTCTTGAGGGCATCCTCTTTCGACCGGTCCGCGACGTCGCTCATGGCATCCGCGTGCGTCTCGAGCCTCTGCGCCTCCTCCGCTTTCTTCGCGAGGAGTCCTGCGATCGTCATGATGCCGTATCCCAGGGGGTGCAGGAAGTCGAGGAGCCGCGTGCGCGCCTCTTCCGGCCGCAGGTCGGCGAGCGCTCGGAGCACTTCTCCCAAGGGGAACCCCTCGAGGAGTTGTTCCGCGACGGCCTTCACCGTTTCCTGTTGAGGAAGCGATGCGAGCTGGTGGCGGATATCGCCGAGCCACTCGTCGATCTCGGACTTGAGCGGCGCAATGTCGGGCAGAGGAACATCCGGTCGGACGCCCCACACCCGAACCCACTGCCACCCGCTTGAGCTGTGCACCGGCTTACGCTCATAGAGTTCAGTGAGAACTCGCACGTCCAGCCGTTCGCGTTCTACGGGGCGGTACTCCCACTCGCCGTTCGGCAAGGGGATTCGGATGTAGTACTTTGTTTCCACCGTTCGTTCTCCTCCTGTGGTGCTTAGTCTTGTATTCTAATGTTTAGGGCCGGCGACATTTTATTATAAATAGGAGGTTCTGTCAATGAATTGACAGAAGCAGGATAGTATGATACTCTATTAATTCACCGCAACTCGTCAATTCAATATTCTGGAGAGGTGCACATGAAGCATCGGTCACTCAAGGCCGCGGGGTTCCTCGTGATGATCGCGGCGGCGCTCGCGTTCACGACGGTCTATGAGACCGTCTTCTACTCGTTCGCGCTGAACGAGTTTACCGCGACGTGGGACATCGGCAACTGGGCGACGCCGTACCGTGCGCTCGAGTCGGCGTTCCTCGTCCTCGCGATGGTTTCCTTCGCGCGGTTCGTGGTGGTGTTTGTCTTCTGCCTCTCCGTGGCCGTGCCGCGGAAGATCGGGATCCCGATCGCGGCGATCCTCTGGAGCACGCTCCACTGGTGGGCACAGCCGCTCGTCTCCTGGCTCGCGATGGGCACCGTCGAGGGGACCGGCGACATCTTCGTCGCTTCCACGTGGCAGGAGCAGTGGTACCGGTTCGGCCGCGAGGCGTTCTACGCCTACGCGGCGGCGGCGCCGATCGTGGTCCTCGCGGAGCTTCTGCGCCGGAAGATCGTCTTCCCCGGCTGGGTGGCGAATCCTCCGGCGGACGCCCTTTCGACGCCGCCGCCGGATGCCGAAGGCGGCTTCATGGGGAAGCTGCGCGGGATCCGCGTCCGCTTCGGCGGACGCGAGGAGGCGACTCCCGGCGGGCGCATGATCACGATGGGCGCCGTCGAGCGATAGACCGAACTTAAGCGATGTTCGGGATCGGGCGGGCCAGCGCCCCAGCGTCTGCGGGGGACTGCGTCCTTCGAGATGCGCTGGCATCATTCAAGGCGGGGCTGTCACATCAGCCCCGCTTTTTTGTCCCCGCAAATTCAAACTTTAGTGCGCGCACCAGGGATTGAACCTGGGGCCTCTGCTGTGTGAAAGCAGCGCTCTGCCACTGAGCTATGCGCGCGATTCGCACCCCCATAGTAAAAGAAAATTGGAGGAATTTCCATTATCCGAACGCTCGAATTTTGAATTCTGGGACAACATGTGAATATCTGGGGGAGAACTTAGACATAACCCTTTGTTTTATAAGGGTTTATTAGTGCTTAGAGACATGGGACCGACTTTTTTGACAATCCGCAGCGGTGGGGCAGAATTATATGAAAGTGGCGGACTGTGGATAGTTTTGGGGAGAAAGTGCCACTTCTGGGGATAACTAGATTTCCTCAACGAGGTAGTGAGTTTAGGAAATCAGATACCCCGCCCTCTAAGCCGATGTACTTTGTTTACGTTATAAGGAATCTCGCGAACGGCGAGCGGTATACCGGATACACAAGTAATCTAAAACGCAGGTTGAGTGAGCATAAACAAAAGTTTCCAAATGACAAAGTTATTTACTACGAAGCGTATTGGTATGAAGAAGATGCACGTAAACGTGAGAGAAAACTTAAACAGTATGGCAGCGCTTGGCGAGCGCTTAAAAAACGAATTAGTGCATAGAGGGCGGGGTGCTGAGTTTTTCAGCTACTCGCTGCGCTCATAGGAAAAACTCGCATGCTTCTCGGCGAATACCAGCACACCATAGACCCCAAAGGTCGCATCGCGATTCCGGCGAAGTTCCGCGACAAATTACAGGCCGGCGCGATCATTACTCGCGGACTCGATAACTGCCTTTTTGTTTTTACCGCCGCCGAGTGGGAACTTCTGGCGAAAAAGCTCATCTCGCTCCCTCTCGCGCAGGCAAATTCGCGGGCTTTCGTGCGTCTTATGCTCGCAGGGGCGATGGACGTGGCGATCGACGGGCAGGGGAGGATCCTCATCCCCGACTATCTCCGTAAATACGCTTCCTTGAAAAAAGAAGCGGTAATCGCCGGACTCTATAACCGCGTCGAGATATGGGACGCCGCGGAATGGCAGCGATACACGCAGAAGACGGAAAGCGCTTCCGATGAGATCGCCGAGAAGCTGGGAGAGCTGGGAATCTAGCAGGAAACGTCCAATGCCAAGTTTCTAATTGACCTACGCAATGACTAAGACCTAAGCCCAAGGATTTTCGAATTGGTCATTGGGATTTG
>CAYJWW010000020.1:0-10274 GCA_964374065.1 uncultured Candidatus Saccharibacteria bacterium
CGAATGTACGACGAATGCGAACTGCTCGGCGGGAAATCCGACGCATAAAGAGTGCGTGAATAATGCCTGCACGGTGGTTGCGGGCGGCGGGACGGACGAATGTACGACGAATGCGAACTGCTCGGCGGGAAATCCGACGCATAAAGAGTGCACCGGGAACAGTTGCGCCGTAGTCCAGGGCGGAGGGGTTGACTTCTGCTCCACGAACGGCGACTGCTCGGGTGGCGGGCCGCAAACGCACACCGTGTGCGAGAACTGGTCATGCGTCGTCAAACCCGGCCCCGGCCCGAATGCGTGCAGTTCGAACGCCCAGTGCCTCCCGCCGCCGCCCACATGCACATTCGGCGCGAATCCAGATCGGATCGTCACCCCGCCGAATCGCAGCGTACGGCTCTCGTGGAGCTGCAGCTATGCGCAGAGCTGCAGCATCTCTCCGGGCGTGGGGTCCGTAAGCCCCACGAGCGGCAACCGAGACGTGCAGCCGCAGCAGAGCACGACCTATACCATCAGCTGCCAGGGGGTCGGCGGATTCTTCAGCACGAGCGAGAGCACAAACGTCCGCGTATTCAACTACGTGGGCGGAAAGCTGCAGGAAACTCGGCCGTAGCGTTGCCCGCTCGGACGAAAAAAGCTCCAGTGAGGAGCTTTTTTCGTCTACCCTCCGAGCGTTCTCTTTACATCGGGGTCGAGGGCGGGACCGGCGAGTTCGATAACCTCCTTGGGCGGTATCCAGCGGATCTCCGCAACTTCATGCGGCTCCGCGGGTTCTGCAACCGGCTTCGGCGCATTCAATTCGCAGAGGTGGTATGCGATGAGCACGGTAAAGTTCGGGTGCATGCGAAGCGAGATCTGCTGCGCGGGCCGCACGTCGTATCCGGTCTCCGCCAGCACCTCGCGCTTCACGCATTCTTCGCGGGTCTCGCCGAACCGCTGCTTCCCCCCGGGGAACGCCCAGATGAGCGGTTTCCCGTCGCGGCCAACCTCTTCTTTCACGCGGCGGATCATGAGGATCTCCCCTTTCTGGTTCCTCACAACGCCCAAATTTATGAATTTCTCATTGTCCTTTACCGGCGCGCCTGCGTCGATTGCCATAGGAGCAAATTATATCCGATTCTGATTTTATTTCAATATGCTCGAGTGGAGCGTATCGGGCTCGAAGGCATGCATGGAAACGATGACGGGGCGCCAATGGAATTCGCCGATATGCGCTTCGAGATTTTCCTTGAGCGAGCGCTGGTCGTACCCCAACGCGATCACGTCGGGGCGGTGCTGGGCCACGATCCTCCACGCGCCTAATTCGCCGTCCCCGATCGCCGCTTCATCCACGCCGTCCTCGGCGCGGAGTTCGGCAAGCCGGGCCGCGATGTCCCGCACGGGCTTCTTGCCCTTGAGCCGCAACACGATCTCGTCCTGCGCCAGAACCGCGATCAGGTGGTCGCCGTACTGCTTCGCTTCCTTAAAAAACGCACGATGTCCCTCGTGCACTCCGTCGAACGTGCCGAAGACCATCACCCGCTTCATGGTAATAGTATATCAAAAAAGACCGGCCGATGTACGCTGCGTGCATCGGCCGGTGATTCAATGGTTCAAACAAATCAAGTTTTCCAGTCTCAAGTTCAGGACTGGAACTTCCGAAGAAGGCAGACGCGCAGGCTGACGTGGACAGCCCCCGACGGATGGTCGTAGCGGTCGACGAGCCAGCCGTGCTGATCGAAGCCGCCGACGTAGACGCGGTAGCCGTCCGAGGCGAGAAGGCGACCCCAGTGATACCAACCCTGGAGGAGCCGCTCCCCCGTCGCCTGAAAGATCCGGATGGCGGCCTCCGAAACCATCGCCTCGTGGGCACGCTCGAACTCCGGCCCGAGTTTGGCGATCTCCGCATCCTGGTTCGCCCAAGCGGTTGCGCCGAAGCGGCCCTGGCTTTGGGGACCGAAGTCGAGGAGGTAGTACCCCGCCTCGAATCCCTCGTTCGCCCAACCATCCTCGGCGGTTTGGAGCCACCAAGTGGAGTCGGGGTCGAAACAGGGCTTCAACTTGCGGTTTCGACCGATCTCCGTCTCGAGTGCGCGGTGCGACTTGCCGGCGAGGTAGATGAGTCGCCAGTCGCTCTCCCTCGCCGCATTCTGCGCGGCGCACTCGCGGAGCGCGGTTTCGGAGTAGCGGATGGGCAGGGCAATCTTGCTCTTCGCCTGCGCCTGGGTGAACACTTTCCCGACACCCAAGAGATCCATCGCCGCCTTTTCCGCTTCCGTGAGTGGAATGGAGACGATGACCTCCCGGACGATGTCCACGCCGCCCCGCGCGATGTAGGCAACCGTTTTCGCGAAGAGCGCTTCGTCATGCGCGAGCGTCTTCCAGAAGTCTTTGCCCGCACCGACTTTGCGGCCCATCACGACCGCTTCGTGGATCAGGCCTTGATCTCGGCCGAAATCCGCCGCTTCTTCTACTACTGGACGCACCACGGCTTCCGCCATGACACACCCCCTTCTTTGAAAGTATCCCGATGCCGTCGGGACCGCGGTTAAGTTCCAATTCTCGCTGCTTGGATTATATATTATTTTCTATTCCGTGTCAAATTCACGCGAAACTTTCGGCCTCATCAGCGGGAAAAATACGGTCTCCCGGATCGGTTTGTTCATAAGCACCGAAAAGAACCGCTCGGACATGCCGAAGCCCGCCGCGGGCGGCATGCCGTATTCCATCGCCGTCAGATACTCCTCGTCGAGCTGCTGGGCTTCTTTGTCGCCCGCTTCCCGAAGGCGCATCTGTTCCTCAAAACGCGCGCGCTGGTCCTGCGGATCGTTCAGCTCGGAAAATCCCTTCCCCAGCTCGGTCCCCCCCGCCATAACCTGCATCCGCTCGACGCAACGCGGGTTCTTGGGCGAACGTTTTGCCAGAGGCTCTATCTCTACCGGCGGGTCGATGAGAAAACACGGCTGGACGAGCTTGGGCCGCACCGTTTTCTTAAAGATCATATCAATGAGCCGCCCTTTGCCCGCGGAGGGCTCTGGCGAAAGCCCCAGTTCGTCCGCCCGCGCGCGGAGCTTTTTCATATCGGCGCGGGTGGGATCAATCCCGTTCTCCGTCTTGAACGCTTTCACGTAGTTCACCTTCGGCCACTTCCCTCCCCAATCGATCGCGTGCTCGCCGTAGACGGTCGTCGTTCCGCCCGTAACCTTTTGGACCGCCAGCTTATACATCTTCTCCGTGAGGCGCATGAGATTGTTATAGTCCCGATACGCCCAATAGAATTCGAGTTGCGTGTAATCCTGCAGATGTTCGCGGTCGATGCCTTCGTTCCGGAAGATGCGGCCGATCTCGAACACGGACTCTAGGCCTCCGACCAAAAGCTTTTTGAGCGGCAATTCGAGCGAGATGCGGAGATAGAAATCGGTATCGAGCGCGTTATGGTGCGTCTTGAAGGGCTCCGCCTCCGCGCCGCCCGGCACGCGCTCCAAAACCGGCAGCTCGACTTCCGTGAACCCCTGTTTCTTTAAAAAAGCGCGTATGGTGTCCCAGAACAGCGTTTTTTTTCGGAACATTTCCGTCGTCTCCGGATTCAAAAGAAGATCCAGATAGCGCTGGCGGAGCCGGAGCTCCGTTTCTTCGACGCCGTAGAATGCACTCGGCAACGGCCGCAGGGACTTTGCCGCGAGCTGAATCGCCGTTGCGGCAATGCTTTTCTGCCCGCGCTGGGTCATAAAAAGCTTGCCCGTGACGGAGACGTAATCGCCCGTATCAAGATTCGCCTGCCACAGGTCGAAATCCGCGAGCGCGTCTTTTTTGAGAACCGCCTGAATCATGCCGGATTCGTCCCGAAGGTCCAAAAAAACAACCCCGCCTTGGTCGCGAAGGCTCATCGCGCGGCCCGCGAGCGAAAGGGTGGTTCCGTCGGCCGCGTATGCGTCGAACTTGGCCAATGCCTCTCTGAGAGCATGTGTCCGCGTGACGCGCGGGGGGTACGGATCGACCCCCGCTTCGCGCAGCGTTCTGAGCTTTTTGAGCCGTTCTTCGATTATCTGCTCGAGCATTTACTCGATCTTTACGACCTCGAACGACACTTCCCCGCCCGGCGTCCGGACGGTAAAGTTTTCGCCCACTTTTTTTCCGATTAGCGCCCTTCCGATCGGCGATTCGTTCGAGAGCTTCCCCTCCTCGGGGCGCGCCTCGTTGGACCCCACGATCGAGTAAGCCAGTTCATCCGCGCCCCGCCGCACCGTGACCTTCGAACCGATCTGCGCACAATCACCCGATCCGGTCTTCTGGATGACAACCGCCTTCTTGACGAGCTCCTCGAGTTCGAATATGCGCGTTTCCACCTGCCGCTGCTCCTCCTTCGCTTCGGCGTATTCCGAATTCTCCGAAAGATCGCCGTATTCCTTTGCGCGCTTCAAATGCTCCGCGACCTCGATGCGGCGCTTGGTTTTCAGATGCCCGAGTTCCTTCTTCAGCTCCTCGAGCCGCTCGTCGCTTACATAATTCGTATCCATGCTTAGGCGTTTTGTTTGTACTCTCCCCTGATCATCCACCACTTGATCCGCATCACCTCGACGAGCACTTGGAGATACGCGGCCGCGCTTACGTGCGAGCGGATGTCGTTCATCCAATGGACCGGTACCTCTTTGATGCGGTACCCGTAGCGCCGCGCCAAAGCCAATGCCTCAACATCGAACCCCCACCGCGCGATCCTCATGCCTTGAAAGATCTTCTCCGCGGCGTCTTCGCGGAACGCCTTGAACCCGCATTGGGTGTCCCAAATCCCCGGAAGCAGCATCAGTTGAATAAAAAGATTTCCGAGCTTTCCGGGTATCTGGTGCGAAAGGGGCTGCGGGGGGTCAAGCGTGCTTCCCTTCGCCGTCCGCGAACCGATCACCACCGCATACCCTTCCTCAAAATAGGGAATCATTGTATCAAAGTGGCCGATGGATGTCGAGTTGGCGGCGTCCAGGAACAGCCGGTAGGAGCCGGTCGCAACCCGCCTGCCCTGGCGCACCGCGCTTCCTTTCCCCTTATTTTCCGTATTGTCCACAAGTTTCAGGCCTTTGACTGCCGGAACCATGTTCCGGACGATCTCCGCCGTCGCGTCTTTCGATCCGTCATTCACGACGAGTATCTCGTATGAATAGCGCTTCGCCGCAAGCGTACGGTCGATATCGAGAAGCGTCGTCGGGATCCGTTCCGCCTCGTTGTATGCGGGGACGATGACGGATAGGTAGGGCTTTGGCATGGTCAAGGAGATTATAGCAAACCCGCCGTCAGAACCCTCGGCCCCTTCTCCGTGACCGCCACGGTGTGCTCGAAGTGGGCGGAGCGCGACCCGTCCCGCATCACAAAACTCTCGTCCGGAAGCTCTTTGGTATCTCCCTTGCCCAGGGCGACCATGGGCTCGATGGCGATCACCATTCCCGGGCGGAGCGCTTCGCCCCCTCCCCGCGTTCCGGTGTTATGGACCGCCGGGTCTTCATGAACTTCACGGCCGATGCCGTGCCCCGTCAAGGACTTCGCGACAGAAAACCCGCTCTTTATCACTTCATCCTGTATCGCCCAGCCGATATCTCCGACGGTGCGCCCGGCCCGCGCCTCGCGTATCCCGCGATGGAGCGCGCGCTCCGTGGTCAGGATAAGCCTCCGCGCATCCGCGTCTACGGCGCCCACGCCCACGGTAATCGCGGAATCCACATACCATCCTTTATATTGAAGCCCTAGGTCGAGCTTCACGATATCCCCTTCTTGGAGCGCATACGGCCCGGGAATGCCGTGGACGACCACTTCGTTCACGGAAACGCAGAGCGCCGCGGGAAAAGGCCGCTTCATGCCCCGCGCATGGTAATTCAAAAACGCGGGCTTCGCTCCGTATTCGCGTATTAGCGTGCGCGCGCGGGCCTCGAGTTCGCCCGTCGCGATTCCTGCGCGCACCTCGCCGCGAAGCGCCGCAAGCACCGCGGCGAGGCGCGCGCCGGCCTCTGCCATCACTTCGATCTCCTCCGGGGTTTTGAGAACTACCATCGCCCCACGCTTTTGCCCAGCGGCTTGATGAGCTTCGCTCTGATCTTTTGGAACACTTTGTACGGCTCCGCGCGCCCGTCGATGGGGACGACGCGATACCCGCGCTTCATAATGAACGCGAACACCGGCTCGGTCCGCGCTTCGTATTCCTTCAAGCGGACATTGATCGTCGCCACATTGTCCAAGCTTCGCCGATAGAGCTTGCCGCCGCACACCGGACACCGGGTGGGCTTCTTCGCCGGGTAGAACTGCGTAAGAAGCGGCGCTTTGCAGAACCTGCATACGAGCCGAGAGCTATTCCGCGCGATCGAAACCCGCTCGGGAACGTCGAGCACGAAAAAGAAAATGTTTTTCTTTCCGAAAAGCTTCTCCAAAAACGGCAGGAACTGTTTCGACTCGGCGAGCGTCCGCGGCGAGGCGGAGAGCACCACGCCCCACCCGGCATCCGCGATCTTCCGGATATGCCCGGAAACCTCGCGGCACACGAAGCTCGGCGTAAGGAGTATCCCCGTATCGAAGAACTTCTTTTCCCGCGCGATCAAAGGATTCTTCTTCCGCGCCGGATCATGGACCACCGACTCCAAAAATTGCCCGGTGTCGAAATGGATCAGGCCGAGCTTTGAAGCGGTGAGGTTCGCTTGAGTGCCCTTGCCGCTCCCCGGCGGACCGAATATGATGATCGCGATTTTTCGCATCGTCTCCCAGTATCCCAAAATTATACATCCGCCACAAATGCAAAAGGCCCGAACGCACGAGTGCGTCGAGCCCGCTGGTTTCGCCTGCCGCGAGCGGCGCGGATGCCGCGAAGCTCCCGCACAAAGCTTTTTTGAAGCCAGCGCGGGAACTTTTTCGGACCGCCGCCGGGCCAGGACCCCGACTCCGCGACGCGCCGGAGCGCTTCGAAGGGTCGCGGGCGCGTTCGCGCGGGGACGCGAGCCGCATGGCAACGCTTCACCGCGAGAGGCGGAACGACGACGTACGTGAATGTCGCCCTCAACGCCTGATATTACTTTTACCCACGATCGTGAGCAAAAGTAATATCAGCGGTTTCTTCGCCTGCGTTCGATCTACTCCTTCACCCGCAGGTAGAAATAGGCGTCCTTGCCCGCGTCCGCGGACCAGTACCCGCCCGCGTAGGCATCCCCTGCGCTTCCGTAAAAGCGGGTGTTGTTCGTGTTCGTCCCCCGCTGCGGCACGAGCCAGTACGACGCGTTCGAGGCGAGCGTGACGCCCGGCGCAAACTCATAGATGTTCTCCTTTTGCTCTTGCGACGAACCGATTGTCGCCGCCGTGCTCGACGCAATAACGTTCCCCGGTGAATCGCTCGCGTCGGTTCGGATTTCCAGATAGCTTTCGGCGCAGCAATATACCCCGCCTTCCTTCCCGCCCCAAAGCGCCACTTGGTCGATCGTCGTCGTCGCCGTGATCGAGAGTTTCTGCCCGCCTCCTGTTTGCCCTACCACCGTCGTGCGCTCGCTCTGAAAAGGCGCGGCGACGAACCACGATGGCGCTGTCCAGGAAAGCGTCGCCGGAGTTGATGAGTTATTGAAATCGTCGAGCGCCCGCGCGCCGAAAAGATAAGTTGGCCCGACGGTGATGGGCGCGCTTCCTGCCCGAGCCGCGCCGGTTGATTGCCACGTTCCGGCATCGAACTGTGTCGAAGTCGAGAAGTTGTGCTGATAGGTAAGCAGCGAATCGCGCGTGTCGGGATCCGTTGCCGCAGGCCAGCTCAAGCTCACCGACGAGTGGAGCGCATCGAACGCCGCGGTTATGCTTGCCGGCGCAGCGGGGGCGGACTGTCCGGACGGGCCTCCCGCGAAATAATATTTCGTCCTGTCCGCCGCCGCCAATCGGAAGGTCTGCACCCCGCTCCCGCCGCCCTCGAAATCATAGAACGCGAGGGTAACATAGTCGGTCGATAGGAAATCCGCGTCCGACGTCGAGCTCGCGCTCTTCAGCGCGAACCGCAGATCCTCCAGCTCGCTCGTCGCGAGCGCGAAACTCAAGGCGCCCCCGCTCTGACAAGAAGACGTATTGTTGGGAAAAAGGAGGGTGTCCTGCCCGCCCGTCGAGCCGTTGCACCCTTGGTAGTGGAGGCGCAGGAGATTCGTATCTGCGGGTTTTAGCGAATTCGACGTGCTCAAACTCGCCTCCTTCGGCGCATCGTGATTCAGATATAGGACCAAAAGCTTCCAATTCTGAGTTCCGGAGCCGTCCGCGAGATCCCACATCGGCCTACTCGACGCCGCCTTGAGTTCCACCGCATAACCGGTCGCACCCGTACGCGGATCACGGTACCAGGAAAAATGATCCAGAAAACTCGGCGCCGCGACGGTTGACGCGCTCGACGCCGCATAGCCGTCCACGTCCTGCACGTTGAACTCGAATATGTAGTTCTTGCCTATCTCGTCGATCGTAGAACTTGCCGCGAGCGCTGACGTCGCTTGCGCGATCGTGGTGGACGCGCTCGCACTTGTGATATCGCGGAGCGTATACCGATTCGTCGAGGTGGCGCCAAGCGCGTCGCTCGATGCGCTCCACGAGAAATCGTATCGCGGCGCCGGGTTGTAGGTTGCTGCGAAACTTACGATCGTCGGCGCGGATCGCGGCTCGGGCAAGCTTTGGCTGTTCTGCGGGTTCGGCGCAGTCCGCATGACGAAATCAGATGCATTCGCATCGGTGTCGCACCCGTTGCCGCGATACTCGTTTTCGCCGGATGGCGTTGCGCACGACGCGACAAATGCTTTTCTCTCTACGCTCTGACCGGCCGGCGGCACTGCCGCGCTCTGGCCTTCGGCAAGCACACCGCCGCCGGTTCCATATCCCAATCGATCCACGATGTTCGGATCGCTCGCGCCGGAAACATCCGCTTGGTCGTTCACGAGAAAAACCGTTGCGCCATTCGCCTCGCCGGAGAGCGTAAATGCGCGGTGGCTCATGTCCCCCGCCTTAACCCCAAGGTAGCCATCGTCGCCTGCCCCGCTTAACGCGCGTGTGACTAAAAAGAACCCTCTTGCGGGGACGCTGTTCCCCGATTGAAAATTCTTCTTCAGGACCGTTGCGGTTGAGGTGGCGATACCGCTCACATACTGGATAGACCACGAGGAGATGTCTGCGGCGCTGCCGGTCGGATTATATAGTTCGATGAATTCGTCCCCCGCGTCCGCCGCGCCCGCGACCTGCGCTTCGCTGATTACCACGTGATTCGCGGCGGATGACGCCCCGCTGTCGCCGGACGGCGCGCTGCCGCTGCCTGCGCTGCTCGCGGGGCTCCCTCCGCCGCTCGGCACGACAATGAAGGCGGTTTCGAATGTAGCGCCCGCCGACTGCGGAGGAGTTGACGTCGGCGCCGAGGGCCCGTCGATTTTCTTTTTCCCTTCTGTGTGGGCTGTGGCCGCGTCTGTCTTATCCGACTTATCCGTCCCACCGGGCGTATTCGATCCGTTCGGTATATCCTTCGCGTCCGCCGCATCCGCACGGCCTGTCTCGGCCCCCGTGTTCGAGCTAAGCCCATTATCGCCGCCCGCCGCCTCCCCTAATTCGACTTCGCCGCCGACCGGTTCCGACTTCCCTCCCGTTCCGAATCCGCTCACGTTCGCGGCGAACCGCTCACGGTCGTTCACGTCGCCGGAAAACCGCGTCACCGCGCCGAACAAGAACTTTCCGGCGTTCATCGCCGCATTCACGGTCCGCGAGCCCGCATCCGCAACGGCAGAAACGGCGCCTTGAACCATGCTCGCGATCGCGTTCGCGGCACTGACGTACCCCGCCACTGCGGTCCCTGCCGCCCCTACCGCGCCTCGCGCCGCGGGATCTGCGACCGCGAACGCCGCTTTCCTGATCCGATAGCCGAAATTATCGGCCGGCGGAGCGAAACAGCCTTCTGTCGTCTCAGGCGGCGAACCGGCAACAAGTCCGCCCAGCGCCTGCGATATATCGCTCACGATCCGCAAGGGCGCTCCCGCGAGATATTCCCCGCTGAATTTATGGCCCCGCCACAGTTCCGGCTCTTCAGGATAAGAAAGCGGAATAGTCGCGTTCGCCGGAAGCGGCTGCGTCGTTCCGGCCGCCGCAGTGAGCGCCCGCACTTTGCGGATCAGATTGTCGTTCTCGGACGTCAGATAATCCCCGCCGCCCGCGACGAGCCCCGCGGGAGTCGCGAGGTTGTAGACCGCGATCGATTCCCTTGGCACGCCGTTGCGAACAAGATACTCGTACATCTCATTCGTATAGAACGTGCCCTGCGAATGCCCGACGAGGAGGATTTT
>CAYJWW010000021.1:0-10038 GCA_964374065.1 uncultured Candidatus Saccharibacteria bacterium
TAGAAATCTGCATCGCGTACGATGCGACGGGCAGAGGCAAATGTGGGCGTGGGGAAAATTTCGTTGTCAGCAAGACCCCTATAAGATTCCTCTCTCACATCTCCATGCGGATTTTTTATCGCCCGAATTCGGTAGCCACGGTCCTTTAATGCTTTGATAAGGAATCGGATCTTTCTGGTCTCAAATGAGGTGCGCTCGGATGGTTTATCGCTCACGTTCAAATTGAGCGCGATCACGTTGCCGCGAGGACTTCGAATCGTAACTTTGCGTTCTTTATATTTGATACCCAGGTATCTAGCGATTGCTCTGACGCGTTCTTGCTCGTGTACTCGCATAAATGTCTGTTTCCGATATCGACTCTGCCCCCTCCACAAGATTATTTCCTCCCGAAGGCGATTCGTGCGCTGTATTTCGACGAGAAATCCATATCGCGATGCAAACGAAGAATCAACGCATCGAGTCCTTATGGAACTAAACACGATTGCCCAACGCGGTACAGCGTCAGGAACCACGCCAATAGTTCCCCGGAGTTCACGTGAAAATGGGAACCGGAGGTCCTTGCCGAGCAGCCGGAATCCTTGTTCACGAAGACCGATAAGGAGCGGCTGCTTGAAAAGCCAATCGCCGTATTTTAACCCCCAGTCATGTATCGCGACATGATTTCCAAATGCGGAACAATTGATGTGTCTTGTTAAAACCATTATAATAAATCGTGTTCAGATCTTTGCCCCATGAGACGAACGACTATACAGAGAGGACGTCACACTGAGCCGAAGGTCGTCATCAAGGTTGGCGCGGTGGCGCGTTATCAAAAGAAGGTGCTTTTGGTGCGCGAACGGCACAACCCCGCCCATCCTTACCGGTGGAATATTATTAAAGGGACATTCGAACCGGCAAGGGATCCCAGTATCGTCCACGCCCTCACCAGGGAGGCGCGCGAAGAGGCTCGTGCGCATATTAAAGTTAAACATCTTCTCGGTGTTTATTATCTTCGCGATGGGCATACATCGCTCACTATGTTCACGTTCATCGCAGACCTTTTGGCTCCTCCGAAGAAGATCAAAAGGAAACGGGTGTTCCGCAATAACGAAGAAGATATAATCGAAACCAGGTTGTTCACAGAAACCGAGTTAGCTAAGCTCAAGTTAAAAGATTTTGTTGGGACGCGAGGGTATCTGGCCGTGCAGGATTATCTTCGGGGGAAGCGGTTCCCGGCGGGCCTTATAACCACTCTGCCTCCAAAGTAACGATAAGGGCGGGCGCCTAGGCTACCCGCCCCTGCGAGCGACGAGGTCTGCGAGGAAGTTCCTCGCCATGAGGGAGTTGTTTTCTGCTTCACTGTCGTTGTTAACGAGTTGTAAAAGCGGGACTCCCAAGAACTTAGCTTGCTCTCGGGCGGTTTCTACTTCTATCTTCTGGGCCTCAGCGAGGATTTCAGGAGGGAAGAGACGCCGGTCAAACCGCTCCCGATAATCCCTGACTCGACGAAGGAAAATCGACTCCGGTTCTGCGGTGAGGAGAACAAACCCCGCAACCCGCCGTGGGTCATCTTCCCTTATCGCGCGCACTCTCAAGGCGCCCTCTGTCGGATCCCACGAGGAGATGTGCCGATCGAACAGTCGGAGCGTTTCAGGGTTGCCCTGATCCGTCTCATATACTATCCGGAACATTTCCGGCTGATATGTGCGGCGAACCGCTTCGGGCAGGCGACGATATTCGTCCACATTCTCGACTCCGGCGAGCTTACATAGGATGAGGTGCGCTTTCACCCGCTCAACCCTCGCCGTCCCGAGGTCGCCACGGCTTTCTGCAAGTTGAGCAACCTTGGTTTTGCCAACTCCCGCAATCCCGCAGATATAGACGATCACGCATCCACCTCCTCCACTCTTTCGTCAAGGTGATATCGGCGAAGTTCTCGCCGAAGATCGGAATACGCGGTTCTTCCGTGGATCATCCGCCAGTTGTCCCATAGGAGCAGAGATCCGTGCACGTGATTCACAGCAAGCGCGTTATCCGTAAACCACGCGTAGAGTCCGGCCATAATCTCACGCATATCCTGGTCGTCCGCGAGAGTAAGGTGGCCGAAACTCACGCGGAGTGTCAAGACGCCCCCCTGTCTTTCAAGGAACGGGCGTATGACGTAACCGCCGTTCTTTCGGTATCGGCGTGGGCGTTCGAGCGTCCTTACTGCCGTCGCAGGGAGCGTTCCGATCCATTCGTACCCGTCGGCGATCAGAGTGTGGCCACGGGCAGCTTGGTCGGGACGTATGCAGTAAAGCGCCACCGTTCGAGGAGGAAGTCCCTCGCTGTTGAAGTCGTCGGTGTGAGGCATGAGCGCTCCGCCGTCCTCGGGTTGCAACCTCTCACCAGCCTTTACGCGATAATAGTGCCGTCCATCTTCCTGTCGGCGAAGTTCGCCGAACTTCGACAGGAAGTTTTCCGGCGGGATTCGAGAGATGCCGGGGAAGAACAAGCACCCCTGATCATTCAGTTTTTCTTGAAGATCATGCATGTTGTCCTCTGGGCTTGAAACGCGGAGCGATTTCACGTTCCACCTCCATGAGTTCTGGTTTCAAATAGTCCGATTAACTTTTATAACTTTGGCCATACCGTGTCAATCTCGGCAAAACTTCACTACCGGATCCCCAGGATACACACTATCCGCTTGCCCCCCCCGATTGAAATGCCCGCTCGTCGTCCGGCTTTGCCCCAAGAACTGCCGCGCCGAGAGGGGAATCGTAGGATATTTTCCGCAATTTCGGGTCCGATTCCATATGTCCGACGATCTCATATTCTTCGGGTTCCCCGCTTCCGATTCCAAGCATTACGCGAGATCCGATCCGGACCGAGTCGGTGCCCGGCACCGGATTTATAATCTCCGCGCGGTTTAAAACTTCCTCGAGCGCGCTCAACTCGCCCCAGAGCCGGTGTTCCTCCCGGATCAGCTCTTCAAATGCAAAATTGTCGTGCCACCCGTTGCCGCCCGCTTCCGCCGAATCGGTTTTTTGCTCCGCCACGCGGCGAAGCTGTTCGCCCAACTCGGCGACCACCTCTTTTAACTTTTTAAAGCCGTTTGGGGTGAAGAAATACTTTTTTTCCATAGGAGCGGGACATGAAGGGGAACCGGTACGCTTAAGAGCAGAGCGCGTACGGAGCTATGCGCCCAAGCGCCGGAATCGGAGTCTCGTAACTACAACGAATCCGCGGTCATCAGGTTTCGGGACTTTTTCCCGATCAGTCGCGGCGCCTTCATATATATGAAACGGAGGTCGCGTGTGCGACCTCCGTATGCGCTTTCTAAGCTCAGAGGATGCGGAGAAGTCTCTCTGCCCGTTCCTCGGCTTCTTGCAAGTATGTGTCGAAGCTCTCGAGCCGCGAGAGGTTTCCGTCGGTGAGAAGATATGCCTCGCCGAGGGCGACTTTCTCGAGAAAGTGGCGGTCGTGGGACACGAGGACCACGGTTCCCGAGTACGCCTCGAGCGCGTCTTCGAGCGCCTCCACCGCTTCCATGTCGAGGTGGTTGGTCGGCTCGTCGAGCACAAGGACGTTCACCGCGAGCGCCGAGAACGTTCCAAGGAGCATTCGCGCCCGCGCTCCCGGACTAAGAGCCGCAATCGGCTTACGGGCCGCATCCGCTTCCACGCCGAATTTCGCGAGCAGCGCGTAGGCTTCCTCGTCGGAAAAGCCGATGCTGTGTTTCAGGTATTCGAGCGGCGTCGCTTCGCGAGGCAAAGATTCGTGCTCCTGCGTCATATCGCCGAAACGGACACCCGCGCCGATGCGCACCGTACCCTCGAGAGGCGTGAGCGCGCCGGTCATAACGCGGAGTAGCGTTGATTTCCCCGAGCCGTTCATGCCGAGGATGGCGATGCGTTCGCCGGAGCGGATGGCAAGCGAGAGCGGGCCCATGCGGAATCCGCTCGGGTATCCGACGATTATCCCTGCGAGGTCAATATCCCGGTCGCCGTACTGGGTTTCTGCGTCGAGGAGGAGGTCGAGCGGCTTGCGCTCCACCGGTTTCTCCACGATATCCATCTGTTCTATGCGTTTTTCAATGGCCTTTGCGCCCTTGCCGGACTTTCCCGCCCGGTCGCGCTTGAATCCGCGCAGGAATTTGTCGTTATCCGAGCCGCTCCATCGAGCGCCTTGGGCGGCGCGTTCCTTGAGCCGACGCGCCTGGTCCGTCAAGCGCCGGATTTCTTCCTGCTGCAGCCGGTGCTGCTCTTTCTGGCGCTGGCGCTCTTTCTCTCTCATGTGGAGGTAGTCGGTGTAACTCCCCCCCCGCACGATGAGCGAGTGAGTGCGCCAGTCGAGCTCCATCACCCTGTCGGAGACAGCGTCAAGAAACTCCCGATCGTGAGATACCACGATGCATGCGGCAGGCGAATTTTGGAGGAAATCCTCGAGCCAGATGAGCGCCGGGAGATCGAGGTTGTTGGTCGGTTCATCAAGGAGGAGAAGGTCCGCTCCTTTGAGCAGGATGCCGATGAGCAGCACCTTCACTTTCTGACCGCTGCTTAGGCTGCCAAGCGGCCGATTCATGCCGATGCCGTCCAGGCCGAACCCGGAGCGCATCACCTCCATTCGGTGCGCAAACGCGTATCCGCCCATCCGGTCGTAACGGGCATAGACCGACTCGTATCGCGCCTGCGCCGATGCGCTCGAGAGATCTTTCTCGAGCTCGCGCAGCTCGCGCTCGACTTCTTCGATGCCCGCGGTGTTCCGTATGTATTCCTCAACGCTTTCTGCGCCGAGGATGCTCGTATCTTGCGGGAGGTACCCCACGGTTGCCGCCTTGTCCACTCCCGCCGTGCCGGAGTCCGCCTCCTCGAGTTTGGCGATGATCTTGAGGAGCGTCGATTTCCCCGTGCCGTTCATGCCGACGAGTGCCGCCCTCTGTCCCCGCTCAAGCGCGAAGGACACATCAGAGAGCACGGCGTTGGGGCCGTAGCTTTTTGAAACATCCTTCACTTTGAGCATGGTTTCTCCTGTGCTGAACGATTGACTCTCTTTGGGATACCACACGGGCGCCGCGCCGACAAGACAGCGGCGCTTCGGGTTCGTCAGGCTAGCTCCAGTAGGTAAGCGGTTCCGCGAGCCCCCGGAACCCTATAAAACAGTTCACCGCGATGCGTAAACCGGCTTCGACTTTCGTGACCGCGTGCACTTTCGTGCTGTCGGCGAGGACAAGTTCTCCGACCTCTGGGCTGATGACCACGGCAGGAGGAGGGATCAGGCGATAGTCGAGTCCATAGGAATCGCGATTCCGTCGGTCCATGAACTCCTCATGATCGTAATGCTCTCGCCACAGCTGGAGAAAGCCTCCCGCGTCCGCGGGACGAAGATACACGAGTGCCGTCGCCTGCGTGACAAGAGTCTGCGCACGCGGATTATCCGGCTCATCCATGCGGAGGAAATCCTGATGCGGCAATGCGCACGCTCCCTCTCTAAACAACTGGGCGAGACCGAAGGCCATCGGTCTGCCGTGGATATCTTCGCGTACGGCGCCCATGGGCCACGCGTCCTCAAGAATGAGGCGCAGGTGGTCCAGCGGGTTGAGGTATGGCGAGCTGAAGTTTCTGAACTCGACGCTCGCCGCGAGCGCGCGATCATAGTACCGCTGCCGAACGGCTGGATCCGAGTGTCCCTCGTAGAATGCCGTCATCACCCTGCCGATCTCGGGAGCGTGGGGGTAAGAAGCGAGCTCCGGGTGTTTCGCGATCCGCTCGCTCATCGCCGCGCACGCCTCGGGAGGGCAGAATCCCTTTGCGCGAATCGCAAGGAATTGGCTGCGGAAAAGCGCGAGGAGGTCCTCGGCCGTGATCGTGCCGGACGTCCGATGCAATTCCAACATCTTCGGCGTCATGCGCTGCTCCTTGTTGTCAAGTGAATGGTTCCGATATACCTCTAGCACACGGAACGGCGGAAGTAAACGCTCCGGCCGAGCGAAAGCAAACGGCCCGGAGAGAGGATTCTCCGGGCCGGCGTTAAGGCGCCTATTCGGCGCGTTCGAAGTACTCCAGTGCGGTCGCTTGCGCACACCGGCATCCGGTGTAGTTGTCCGCGAGGTCGGCGGCGCGGAGGAGGATCCGCCTCGTGAGCCGCACGTTCTCCCGGAACAATCCGAGGACCATCTCGATGCCCTGCGGAGTCATGCTGAGCGGGGATGGGAGTCCCACGTCGTAGTCGGTGACCGCGACGAGCGCTGCGTAACACATCCCGGATTCTCTCGCAAAGTAACACTCCGGATACTGGGTCATATTGACCACATCCCAGCCGTTCCCGGCAAGCCACTTGCTCTCCGCTTTCGTCGAGAAGCGGGGGCCTTGGATGACGGCGATTGTGCCGCCGTCCCGCGCATCGACTCCTTCTTCTCTGGCCGCGGAAAGGAGTAGTTGGCGCATCGAAGCGCAATAAGGATCTCCCATGGGGAGGTGGCGGAATGGTTCGCCCTCTTCCCACTTGGCGTCCCGTCCCCAGGTGAGGTTCACAAATTGGTCCGGTACGACGAATGTGCCGGGAAGGATTTCCTGCTTCAAGCTTCCCGCCACGCAGCTTGCGACCGCATGACATGCTCCGAGTTCTCGGAGTGCCGCGATGTTCGCCTGGTACGGAATGCGGTGCGGCGGGAAGACATGGCGTTTTCCGTGGCGCGGCAGAAAGAAGATCCGCCGCCCACCCCGCTCCGCCGTCGCGATATCATCCGACGGGTAGCCGTAAGGCGTGCGCGAGCGCTCGCGCGCCACGATCGAGAGTTCGGGAAAATCGTCAAGCCCCGATCCCCCTATGATCGCGAGGGGCAGCTCACAGCCCCTCGAGTTTTCTGTCGAGGAACTCATACAGCACCTCCTCCGCGAAAATCTTCATACCGAGATCAGGTGTTCCTTCGCCGTACATCTCGTCCCATCCCCAGCGGCACCCTCCGCCGGAAAGCGCGACCGCGTCGCAGTCGTCATAGGCCGGATGGAAGAGCGGCAGCGTCTTCCGCCATTCTCTTACCGTCTCCGTTTCGAATACCCTGAAATCTGGATTGGCCTCACGTACATGGCCAAAGGAGATGTCCGAGAACGGGCAGTGCGACAAACGGCCGTCCGGCCGTACCACAAGTTGGTTCCCGTAGCAGGTGCAATCGGGAGGGAAGAGATCGCCGCGCAGGAGCGCGTTCGATTTTTTCTCGAGCTGATACTCGAATCCTTCCCGTCCGTGCGTCCGTTGGCTTGCGATGATCGCACGCGACGCCGTTCTGTAGTATGCGAGCGTCTCATCACGAGGTACGAGATCGAAGAGCTTCTTACCTCTAATGAAATTAAAGCCGAACTTCTCGACACCCAGTTCCTCGAGGGTTCGCGAAATGCCCTCAAGACAGGATATGTTCGACGGCGTGACGGCGACCGACGCGCACGTGCGTACTCCGGCGCCGACAAGCTTTCGAATCGCCGCTACGGACTCGTCGAACGACCCCCGCCCATCGGGGTACGTGCGCAAGCGATCGTGCGACGCTTGGTCTCCGTCGAATCCCACGACGACGATGACGCCGTGACTTCGGCAGAGTTTGGCGATACCGGCGTCGATGAGGACTCCGTTTGTCGCGAGCAGGAGATCTGTCAGCGCGGGCAATTTACCCGCGGATCTTCGCCTCTGAAGATGCTCAAGCGTCGACTCAAACGCTCGGCGGTTGAGGAGGGGCTCTCCTCCGTAGAAGATCACAGCGCACGGCTCGTTCGGATCGAGATCGCGCGTGTGGGAGAGCCAAATGTCCACGCCCCGGGTCGCATCTTCGGGCGGGAGAAGCGTTTCGCCTCGTCTCGCCGCGATTTCCGGTATGGGACAGTATGCGCATCCGAGATTGCACCCCTGCGCGAGGACGAGGTAGAGGATGGTGGTGCGATCGAGCTTCCATGAAAACCGAGCCTTCGCATCTTCATATGTTGCATCGTCTTCCTCCGGAGAGGCGATGAGCACTCCTCGTGAGCGCAGCACTTCGCGCGCAACGGCTGTGCGCGACGACGAGCTGTCGTGCGTGATTTCTTTCCATGTTTCCCGATCGAGTATGACGGGGTCGGGATGGAGCGCGTGATACACCGCCACTCCGGACCCCTTCTCGTGAATGCGCAAGTAGCGGGAGCGTATATACATACATTCTCCTTGCCGTGTCACTGCGTTAGGGAAAGCGGGTTCTCTGCGTCGCAGAGAACCCGCTCCTTGCCGCCGCACGCGGGCGGCGCACCCTACTTCTGCGTCGTCGCGATCACTCGCGCGAGATCCGTCTGCTGATCGGGCGTGAGCGTGACCTTCCCGCCGCCGTCGTCGCGGACGACCATACTGCCGTCTTCGAGGAATTCGACCTCGGGACAGCACCCCTGCACGCCGCAGAGCCTGATGCGCACACCTGCCGCCGGCCGCTTGTTCTGTCTTTCCACGATCTCTCCTTGGTTAAGCTGCCCAGATCGGGGAGCTACCGTAAGGAATAACACATTGCCCCCGCCAAGGCAACACACTACAATAACTCCATGAAACTCGTCATTCTCTACGGTCCGCCAGCGGTCGGGAAGCTCACCGTGGCGAAGAAAGTTGCCGAAAAAACAGGCTATGTCCTTTTTCACAACCATTTGGCCGCAGACCTCGCGGCCTCTCTTCATCCCTTTGGCACGCCTGCATATGCCGATTTTGTTGCGGATATCCGAACCATGTATCTCAATCACGCGTTCCGCTCAAGAATCCCTGGGATCATCATGACCCTTGTCTACGGCATTGAAACCCATGAAGGAAAAAACGACGACAAATTCATTCGCCGCATCATACGGAAAGCCAAAACTCATCGCGTGCCGGTATTTTTTGTGCGGCTTACATGTGACGAATCAACTCTCATGCGGCGCGTGGGGCGTCCGTCGAGAGGGGCGCTTAAGAAACTGCGCCGTCCTAAGATTTTACAGCGCATATTGCGCACAAAATCCGTGCGATGCGAAATACCAGCCGTTCGGAGCCTGACCATAGACACAAAAACCGCTTCACCCGGTTCTGCGGCGGAAAAAATAATCCTATATACGAAACGCCCTTCCCGGTAATCGGGATGGGCGTTTTGGGGTCGCGCCGCGCCGTCATTGGGCGGGCGGAAGGGTGCCGGATGTCGGAGCATCCGAGCTCGGAACTTTTCCATTCCCACCGCACCTCGGACACGGCACCGAGTACAAGAACAGCGGGAAGGGGAGGAAGAAGCTCGTCACGCATCGGCCTTGGCACGTCGGACAGGTTACCATTCGTCCTCCAGTATGGAGCGCCATTCGGCGGGGAATCGCCGATACTCCTTCGATAATAAAGCAGACGGCATCCACAAAGTCAAAACCGCGGCTCCATCCGCGCCGCATATGCCCGAAAGGAGCGCGCGTGCGAGCTCGCTACTTTCTGGATTCTCCCGTTTCGCCTGCGGGTCGGCCGATGTCCGACGCAGGGTATTCCTGCTTCAAGAATTGGATCACCTGCGCCTGGAACTTGGCTTTCCGGAAAATATCGCGTTCCGTCTTCACGAGGATGGGGATGCCCTCCTCGTCCCGGAGGTCTTCGATCGACACTTCCTTATTCTCCTTCTTCAATTTATTCGGATCCCACCTCCCGCCCGTCTTCTCGAGGTCCGCATTCGAAGGCATCATCCAGACGGTCTTGATGATCTTCGTTTCCGGAGTTACGAGTATCTCTGCCCGGTCTTCGCTGCCGGACGAAGCGCGATACGGTCCTTGCTCGCCGACGTAAAATCCGGCGGCGAGCACGGAACTTCCTTCCACTTTCTCTATCTTGCCGGTGAAGGCATACGCCTTCGGGCGCTTGTAGTCCCAGTAAATGCCGCCCCAGATGCCTACGATGAGGAGCGCCGCCAAAATGAGCGCAAGGCGATTCCGTACGTTCCTGTCCTGGGGAAGGAGATCCATGCCCGATATTATACACCAAATTATACACCAACGGCATGAGCTGTTGGCAATACGGAGCCCTACGCTTCGAGCCGCCGTGCGCCCTCGCAGATAAATTTCGGTTCCCCGTTCCGAA
>CAYJWW010000022.1:0-9021 GCA_964374065.1 uncultured Candidatus Saccharibacteria bacterium
TACGCTTCGAGCCGCCGTGCGCCCTCGCAGATAAATTTCGGTTCCCCGTTCCGAAAGGACATATGCCCATCTGCAAGCACGACGGCGTTCTCTTCCCAGATGTGGAGCGTCTTTTCGAGCGTGTTATTAAACACGACGACTTCGATGGGCTGGGGCGAGAAATCTTCCAAGCGCGCAAAGAGCATCGGTTGTCCGGTCTTCGTGAGGATCTTCTGCACCTTGGCGACAAGCCCCGCGATGCGGAAGCTCGTCCGTTCGGAGGAAACGAGGCGCGCTTCGTTGATGGGCTTCGCTCCCGACTCCTTGATTTTTTCCGAATGGGCGTTCAGCGGATGGTCCGACAGGAAAAATCCGAGGAGTTCCTTTTCCCACACGAGCTTCTCTTTTGCGGATATCGGCGGGGCGGGCTTGAGTACGAATGTTGCGGGAGGAGCGTGGGCGCCGAAGAGCGACTGATGGTTCGTGCCCGCGGTCTTTCGTGCGGACGCGTTAAACCGGAGCATCTCCTCGATATTCATGAGCAGCTGGTTCCGCTCGGCGCCCAGCGAATCAAAGACCCCGCACTTTATGAGAGACTCCAATGACTTTTTATTCAGATCCTTACCCTGCACGCGCGAGAGAAAGTCGGAAACTCCCTGGAACGGTCCTCGTGCCGAGCGCTCCTCGATGATAATCTGCGTGATATGCTCGCCGACGTTCTTGATCGCGAGCAGCCCGAAACGGATACCCGATTCTTCCGGCGTGAAATTCACGAAACTTTTATTGACATCCGGCGCCAGGATTTTCAGACTGTGCTGTCTCGCTTCCATCACCAGAAAGGCGATCCGGTCGATGTCGTTCACTTCGGCGTTCAGAAGGCCCGCCATGAATTCCACGGGGTAGTGGGCCTTAAGATATGCCGTGCGATAGCCGATCAAGGCGTAGCAGACCGCGTGGGAGTTGTGAACGAATATGTCATTCGCGATGAAATTGTGCTCCCCGGCCATTTCTAGATCGTACGTTTCTTCTACGCCCCGAGGTTCAATACTTACGATTTCGTCCCAAAAGATATCAGATTGAGCAAGATCTCTTAGTCCGTCATCCTGAAGTTTTATGGAGATATAGCCGAGAGTTTCCCTTAAAAACCCGTTTTTCCGCTCATCTTGATACAATAGTCTCTCGGCAAAGCCAAAATCCCGAGCAGCTTGACTTGACGTAAGGTTTTGGGCAGAGACAGCTTGGTGTAAAACTGGCAAGGCTAAGGAGGCCGGCACCGTGTCTTTGCTGCCGCGGGCAGACCAGTCTTTGTGCTGTCCGTTGATGATCGGATGTTCCCGCAAAATGGTCTTCGCCGCCTTTTTCTTCTCTCCGACGAGGTGCGCGGAAGTTTTCGTCAGAAACTTTTTAAGATTATCGTAACGAGAGATATAAACCGCGTATCCGAGCTTGAATCCGCCCCGATACCTGAACTTTTTTTGGTGAATGGTGGACAGAACTTCCAATCTCAACAAGAGGTGCTGCAGTCCTTCGGCCAACTTCTTAGAGGAAGTGGCGTAAAAAACCTGAGGGACTTTTCCCGCGTCTGAAAAGTGGATACAGCCGTCGCCCTGGAACATCTTGGCGATAAGTATCGCCAAGTCTTTGTTGGCCAGGCGATAGGCAATGTCCGGCACGATCTTATTCACTGCGTTTTTATTCCGCAAACCCAGGGAATTTATCCACACCACCGCTTCGGACGGCAGTTTGAGGTTCTTGCGTCGCGCGTAGACAGCGACGGTCGGCTTGGAGCGGTCTACGGTCGCCTCCGTGTTGGCAAAGCGAGTCAGGTGGGAAATATAGTCCTTAACCTCATCCTCGGATTTGGAGTAGAAGTAAAAGCTGTGTGGATGGCATAGATTTCCTTCTGCCAGAAGGTATCCCAAGACAGCCAGTTTGTGGCGTTCAACCGGCAAGGGCAGATTCGGTTCCGGAATCCGGCGTGGAACGGCAACGGATTCGCCCTGACGGATTTCCGCCAATTGACGCCAACCGTTCGGGGTCAGTAATGGATGATTTGCTGTTGCCGTAATCCGTCTTCCGCTTCGGGTGCGAACTTCCCACACCGGCTTTTTGCCATTCCGATGCACCTTCCGGATATGATTCTCGAATAATTTTTGTTCCCGGTTCAAAGCGTGTGTCTTCATGATAATCCGGGAATCTTTGGCGAACTCGTTCAGCGTCACGCCCAGGCCGGTTTCCGGGTCGCGCACCACCGTCTCGCCGGTCAGACACTTGTTGAACCCGTAGCGGGCGAACGGAGGGAAGAGTTCCCAGATCGCGAGCGCCGTCCGCTTGTCGATCCCGTTCCGGAGCATCCCGCCCACGAGCTTCTCGCGCTGTTCGCCGAGGAGGGATTTGATCTTCTTGCCGATCGCCTTGCGGAGCGTGTCCGCTTCGGGGAGGGTGTACCCCGCGAGGTCGCGGGCGATCTGCATCATCTGTTCCTGATAGACGCCGATGCCGTAGGTGGTTTTCAGGATCGGTTCAAGCCGAGGGTGAAGATAGGTGATCCGTTCTTTGCCGTGCTTGCGCTTGATGAATGACGGGATGAGTTCCATCGGCCCGGGGCGAAAGAGCGCCACGAGCGCCACGAGGTCCTCAAAATGCGTCGGCTTGATCTCCTTCATATAGCGGCGCATGCCGCTGGAGTTGTGAACGACGAAACCGTTTGCAACGAAATTATTGCCCGGCGCTTCCATGGCAATATCGTAGGTTTCTTCCTTGCCTGCGTACTGTATCTCTTTAACCGCTAAGAACTTGAAACTTTGCGCAGCGGGGATCCTTGGACATTCCCAGCGAATTAGTTTTTGATATTGCAACGCCAACTCCGCGAATTTTGTTTTGTTTATTAGGACAAAGTTGTATTCGGGATACTGCGCTTCAAAAAGTTCCATCTTTTTTTTGTCTAGGTCATGCAACCAGCCTTTTACCTCATAGAACGTGTTGTGAGACTTTACATAAAAATCCGGAGTGTAGTGGATGATCTCGCCCTGCGGGGTTCGCAACGCAAAAGTTTTCGGTTCGTATTCATATTCGAAACCATATAGCTTCAAGATACGCGCAAAGTCTGCTTCCCAATTTGAACGGACGTAATGTCCCAAATCATCCCGCACTCCGCCTTTGCGGTGCGGAGACGGTTTGCCGAACATGGGATTCCCGGAACCGCTGAATCTTTTCGATACGCGTTCCTTCATCAGAGCCGCCTTTTCCCGCCCGTAACGCGTTTGGAGCGAAACTCCTGCTAATGCTGCTGATATTTTTTCTGCGGTTTTACGCCAGATTTCATTGTTTTGGGTCGTAACCCCTACATTCCAGACCGCACCTCCTTTTTTAAAGAATTTCACTCTCGCGCTTTTCATTTTCGCCCGCGATGTTTCTTTGCGGGGATTCTTATAGAACCCGGCAGAACACGTGTAACAAAATTTACTTCTGCCATCTTTCTGCCCGTCAATCTGTTTTTCGCAGGTTCGGCATGTGTTATACGTCAGGTGCCGCGCCTTGGTTTTCATTAAAACCTTATCACCGGGCTTTAAATCGGATAGCTTTTTCCAGCCGGCATCGGTCATAAAATTGTGGCCCTCCGTGGCTTTTATGTACCAGCCATTTTCGGCTATTAGCATATAGGTATCTTTCGTTCCGCTTTTTACTACGCCCAAAATGTTATTTTTATGAACCTTCCCTTCGTCTACATAGACCGATTCCAGCTTGTTCTTATGTTTTCGCTCGTATAACTTTTGGAGAGTAGTGTTGGAAATTAGCGTATCGCCGGAGAGGCATTCGAATTGGAACACGCCCGTCGTGTCGCCTTCGCGGAGCAGTTCGAACGTCTTTTTGTCGTCGAGCGGCAGTTCGGAAATGCGGACCTCTTCGCTTTTGAGTTCGCGCACGAGCCGGATGGCGTCCTCGATGATCGTGAGGTTCTTGAGCCCGAGGAGGTCCATCTTCAAAAGGCCAAGATCTTCGATCGAGTGCATCTCGAACTGGGTGATGATCGTGTTCTTGTCCTGCGGCGCGAATTGGAGAGGCACATAGCTCACGAGCGGTTCTTCGGAGAACACGGTCCCGCACGCATGGACCGAGGCGTGCCGCGCCACGCCCTCCAAGTGGCGCGCGCTGTCCAATACCCGCTTCGCATCTTTATTTTCGTCGTAGAGCGCCTTAAGCTCCGGCACTTTTTCGAGCGATTCTTCGATCGTGAAACTAAAGGGGATGAGTTTCGCGATTTGGTCGCAGAAGCCATAGGAGAGGCCCAGCGCGCGGCCCGCATCGCGGATGCCCGCCCGTGCCGCCATCGTCCCGAACGTGATGATCTGGGCCACCCGGTCCCCGCCGTACTTTTCGCGCCCGTAGGCGAGCACTTCGTCGCGCCGCCGGTCCGCGAAATCAATGTCGATATCGGGCATCTGAATGCGCTCCGGATTCAGGAACCGCTCGAAGAGGAGGCCGTAGTCCAAAGGGTTCACATCCGTGATGCCGAGAATATAGGACACGAGGCTTCCGGCGGCGGAACCGCGGCCCGGGCCCACGGCGATGCCGTGGGTCTTTGCCCATGTGACCAGGTCTTGGACGATCAGGAAGTAGTCGGCGAAGCCGGTCTTCGTGATGACGTCCAGTTCGTATTCCAGGCGATCGCGAACTTCTGCAGAAAGTTTTCCCTCGGGGAACCTGGAAGGCACCCGCTCCCCGACAAGTTCCTTAAGGTATTCGTTGGATGTTTTTCCGCCGGGTTTCGGGAAATGCGGCAGGTGGATAGTCTTCAGGTCGAGTTCGACATTGCAGCGCTCCGCGATCATCACCGTGTTCGCCACCGCCTCGGGGACGTCTTTGAATTTTTCCGCCATCATTTCCGGAGATGTCATCGAAAAATCATCTGCCTTCAGAGTAAGGCGGTCATCGTCCGTAAGCCGGCTGCCCGTTTGCACTGCGACAAGAATGTCGTGATAGGTGGCATCCTCCGGATGCACGTAGTGAATGTCCTGCGTTGCGGCGAGCGGGATACCGGTTTCTTGCGAGAGGCGGATGATACGGTCGCGCGCCTTGACCGAATCCGGAATGTGCGGATGATCGCCGATCTCAAGATAAAAGTTTCCTTTCCCGAAAATATCCTCGTATTCGAGCGCGAGGCGCTTTGCGTCTTCGAGCCGGTCGCGCAGAAGCGCTTGATTGATCTCGCCGCCCAAACATGCCGAAAGTCCGATGAGGCCTTCGCGATGTTCGCGCAAAAGGTCCTTGTCTATGCGGGGCTTATAATAGAAACCCTCAAGATGCGCCTTCGTAACCAGTTGCAGCAGGTTCTTCCAGCCCGCAAGCGACTCGCAGAGCAGAATAAGGTGGTTGTACCGTTCTCCGGGCTCTTTGGAGAATCTGTCGCGCGGCGCGACGTATGCTTCAACACCTAAAATAGGTTTTATCCCCGCAGCCCGCGCTTTTTTGAAAAATTCCACGGCGCCGTAGAGCACGCCGTGGTCCGTGAGCGCCAGGGCGTCCATCCCGAGCTCTTTTGCGCGGGCCACGAGGTCGTCAATTTTTGCGAGGCCGTCCAAGAGGGAATAGTGGGAGTGGGTGTGAAGATGGACGAACTTGGGCATGAAAAATATATCAACGCTCGCTTAGATTGTACTCGGCTTTCCCTCTGTCGCAACCGCGATTTTTATCCCCACGCGCGGTTTTGGAGCGCGGCTTCACATTTTCGGCGATTTCCGTAGAATAGAGGGGCGATTTTACCGAGCGGAGCGCGCCCGCGTAGCTCAATCGGCAGAGCAATGCTTTTGTAAAGCATAGGTTGTCGGTTCGATCCCGACCGCGGGCTCTTGATAGGCAGGTGGGCGAACCGCAGGTCGCCATTCGAATTCGAATGGTAGCACACCGTAGAATTTAAGACGTCAGGACAAGCCGCCGATTAGAGATCAGAATCCCTTCTTTGGTTCCAGCGGAGCATGACCGGTTGAAAAGGTTTATATTAGAATGCGCTCTACCAACGTGCGACAATTTGCGTATGAATGGAAGACCCTTGCGGAAAGCGATTTTAAGAAAGCTGTATCTTCTAGAAAAGAAATCTGTTTCGGAGATAGCCAAGCTTCTGGGTTGTTCGGAACATAAAATAAATTACTGGATGGAGAAGTGCGTTATTCCAAAGAGGAGCATAAGCGATGCCATGTATATTAAAAACAACCCGAACGGCGATCCATTTTTCTTCCGACCGCCCCGGAACATTGCGGACGCGAAGCTTTTTGGCTTGGGACTGGGGTTATATTGGGGCGAGGGCACGAAAGCAGACAAGAATCAGGTTAAGATCGGCAATTCAAATCCGGGACTTATAAGGAAATTTATGGAGTTTCTTGATACGTTTTACGGCGTGAAAAGGGATACACTGAAGTTTCATCTGCACGTATTTAGCGATATCAAAGTCCAAGAAGCTAAATCGTTCTGGGTGAAAAGTCTCGGGATAACGCAGAGTCAATTTTATAAACCGACAGTCACAAAAACTGGCAAGCTGGGCACATATCGGAAAAAAAGCATGTACGGTGTTTTGACGCTATACTTTTCAAATACAAAATTAAGAAATATACTAGTGGGGCTCATTGATGACATGTAAAAAGCCGACGTAGCTCAGTGGTAGAGCAACTCCATGGTAGGGCGAAGAGCCCATGCCCGTTCTGGCGGAAACGCCGGGACGAATCCCGAATAACGGTTAAGAGCCTTTGCCGGGTCAAGACCGTAGCGCCTTAGGCGCTCGAACGACTGACAAGGGGAGTTAAGTCAGCCATCAGCCAGGAGGCTGAGGCGGATATGCTCAAGATACAGTCTAATCCTTCCGAATAGGGCGAGTTAAAAAGGGGAGGTGTAAATGAAGGAGTAGGTCGCCGGTTCAAATCCGGCCGTCGGCTCAAAAGAAGTTTTTATGACCACGCAAAATGGTTTACTTTTTATACATTCTGTGTTATAAATAGTTTAGCTCTGCTAATTTCCCGCCTTGGGAGCTTCGCGCCGCGGAGCCGAGGGACCGGGAGGCATGGCGGTAGAGGTTTCGTATGGACACATCGCTTTGGGAGATCGCGTGGGGGCTCCTCATATTTCGGGATCCTTTCATGCCATGGTGGGCGAAGGCAGCTATCGGGATCCTATGGATCCAAGCCGTCTATTTCACCTTTCGAACCATCGGGCGCATCGTGAACCACATTGATTGGGCGATCTGGAGCCACGAGGAGGCGAAGTGCCCGACGGCATACTACGAGGAACACCGCGGAGTCTACATGGTGTTCTTTCCGGGCGACATACACGACGCGCTTTCTCGCGGCGAAGAGTATCGCTGGATGCGCATCGTGAATCCGGCGCTTACCTTCGCCCCAGACTCACTCCGCTTCTACCCGGAACGGCACACGGGGAGAATCACGGACATGATCCGGCTCTTCGAAGGCTGGAGGATCGTGCACCACAACGTACAGGGAGCCCACTTCTTCGTCCCATGTACGGCGCATCAGGAGAAGGACTGGGAAGAGCAGCTCGCGAAGTGCCGTCCCCTCGATATGGGCGAGGCGCACAAACTCCTCCAGAAAGAGAAGGAGCGGTGCGCCGGGACGCGCCTTACAGCGTGGTGGTTCTTCTCGCGCAATCTCGACCGGCTCCGGTGGGCGTGAGCGTGGGCGGCCCGGCCTCTTCGGAGGTCGGGCCGTAAACACGTTTACACAGCTATCATTACGCGCTATAGTAGTTCTCGCTTATGGCCAAATCCAAACATACGGAAAACTTAATAGGACTCAAGTGTTCCGAATGCAAACGGCGGAATTATTATACGAAGAAGAACAAAAAGAAGGTGGAGCGGAAGCTGGAATACAAGAAGTATTGCAAATGGTGTCGAACACACACATTACATAAAGAAGTTAAAATAACAGGCAAGTAGCCTCGACGCCATTTGCCGAAAGAGAGGTCGGCCTGCCGGCAGGCAGGGAGGAGAGTGCGAAGTTTCCCCAGTGTCGGAAAACCGCGAAGCGGGAGTTAGAAACCGAGGGCGCCTAAAGAGCGTACGATGCACGTGGCGCCGGACACACACGGTACGTAAGGAAACGAAAATAACTGCCAAGTGGGGAATTGAATCGAGAAGAGAGACGGAGGAATGCTTGGCCCAGGGGAACGTGATAGGTTATCCACGGGTTTTCTTTGCGGACTTTTTCGAACTGCACTACTATTACTATGTAACATAATTTAAGAGTACCGACGATATGAAACAGAGAATTTTGAACAAACTTGAGGCGATAAGGCTACGAAAGAAAGGATATTCACTCAATGAAATAGTGGAAAAACTCAACGTGGCTAAATCGAGCGTTTCTCTCTGGGTTAGAGATGTAGAGTTACATAGTAAAGCAAAGAGGCGTTTACTAACGAGGGTACGCAAAGGACAACTGGCAGCAAGAGAAAGTAAGAAAAGAAAAATCAGGCAGATAATGGACAATTATTTCGAAAGTGCATCTCGAAAGTTTCAAGTAGAGAAATTAAACCCGGAAATTTCAAGAGCAATTTGCGCAGTTATGTATTGGTGCGAAGGCGCAAAGAATCATTATTCGGGAGTAAGATTTACGAACTCTGATCCTAGTCTAGTCTCCGCATTTCTTCATTTTTTCCGAAAGTCATTTCAGGTTGATGAAACGAAATTCAGGGTATGCGTTCATTTACACAAGTATCACAAGAAATCGAAACAACTTGAATTTTGGTCAAAAGTTACTAAAATTAAGAAAGATCGGTTTATTAAGCCATTTAACAAGCCCAACACAGAGAAACGAATTAGAGAAAATTATCAAGGATGCATTTCCGTTTACTATCACAGCAATGATATGGCGAGACAGTTGCTGATGACCGCAAGAGCATTTCTTTCGAAACACGGGGGTGTAGCTCAACTGGCAGAGCACTCGTCTCCAAAACGAGCGGTTGTAGGTTCAAGTCCTGCCACCCCCGCCGGATCGGTAGTTGCGCAAAACCGGACTTCTAGGTTCGAATCCTAGTGCCCCC
>CAYJWW010000023.1:0-7803 GCA_964374065.1 uncultured Candidatus Saccharibacteria bacterium
ACTTCGCGACGACGAACGTTGCCGGCACGGGCGCGGACGGCGCGATCACGATCTCTTCCAATAAAAATTGCCAGACTACGGCCATTGCCGGCGGCAGGAGCAGCGGCGATTGTATCGCGACTTCGATTTCCACCACTTCAAGTTCCGGCCAAGCAGTGGTTTCGGTTTCATCGAATACGGGTTTTGCCGCGGGAGACGAAGTTTTGCTTATTCAAATGACCGGAACGGGAGCCGGCAATTATGAATTTCGGATCGTGTCATCGGTCGCGGCCGGTTCGATCACCATGACTGCTAATTTGACTAATACCTATACGAATGACGGTTCATCCAAACCCCAGGCTGTCAGAGTTCCTAACTACACCAATGTGACCATCAATACCTCTGCAACTATGAATGTTTCGGCTTGGAATGGTACCACCGGCGGAGTTCTTCCGATGAGGGTGTCGGGCGCACTGACCATCGGATCCGGGTCATTGATCGATGTCAATACATTGGGGTTTACTGGTGGTTCTGGTGGGAGTGGAGGGAGTGGCGGGGCAGGAGGTACTGGTCCAGATCCTGTAAGTGCAGGGACCGCTGGCACTGCCGGCAATAATGGAACAGCTGGTTCGGGCTCTGGCGCCGGCGGCGCAGGATCTGCTGGTTCAAGCGGAAACGGTGGAATTTCTGGAGGCAGCGGAGCAGGAGGCAACGGAGGCGCTGGCGGAGGCGGAGGCGCTGGCGGTGCTTATGCAACCGTTAATACTGGCACAAGCGGCGGCGCGGGAGGTAAAGGAGGTTTTAATGCCGTTAACGGATCAGGCGGTTCCGGAGGAACGGCTGCATCTACACTAGGTGTTGCCAATCTTTCAACGATGTTTCTGGGCAGCGGCGGAGGCGGAGGCGCCGGAGGTTCCGGCGGTGGTGGAGGCGGAGGCGGCACCAATTATGGCGCAGGCGCTGCCGGACAGGCTGGTGGCGCAGGCGCTGCTGGCGGCACTGGCGGAGGAATTATTTTTATTGAAGCAAGCACGCTTACTAATAGCGGGACGATTCGGGCAAACGGAACATCGGGAAGCAACGGTACAGCGGGTACCGCTGGTTCCTCTGGCCCAGCGGGTGGCGGAGGCGGAGGCGCAGCAGGAGCAGGCGGAGGAGGCGGCTCAGGTGGCACAGTCTATGTCGCCGCAGCAACGGTTACCGCCGGGACAATCACTGCGAGCGGCGGCTCAGGCGGCACAGGTGGTGGAGGAGGTGGTGGAGGAGGAGGTGGAGACACTGGCGGCGGAGGAGGCGGTGGCTCTGGTTCTACAGGCGGTTCAGGTGGTAGTTCTGGTGCTGCTGTTGGTACTGCTGGTAGTAGTACTACTGCGGGTGCGGCAGGCGGCGACGGCCGCATCCGTTGCGATTCTTCGACCGGCAGTGGTTGCACCACTACGCCTGCGGCAAACCAAAATGTATACCAGTAAACATACGTTTTCTTGATACATTTCCGATGACAGAGAGCGAGTTTCAGCCCAATCCTCATAAGAGTCTCTCGATTGATACAAACGGCGCATGTTATCTGCGGCTGCCGATTAAAACACACGTGATTACAGAAAAGGATAGTATTGTTGAGATCGTTGTTCGCTATGCTAAGCCGCATCTTCAAGCAGGCGACTTGCTTTTCATAAGCGAGCGAGTTGTTGCCGTCACGCAGGGCAGGGCATACCCGATTGACAGCATTGTGCCGTCCCGGCTCGCGAAGTTCCTCGTGCGGTTCGTGCATAAGTCGCCGTACGGCATCGGGCTCGGGAGCCCGTGGACGATGGAGCTCGCAATACGCGAAGCCGGGGCGTGGCGCATACTCTTTGCCGCATTCGTCTCCGCGCTCACGAAGCCATTCGGCGTTCGCGGAGTGTTCTACAAAGTCGTCGGGAAAAACATCAACGCGATCGACGGTCCGTGCGATTATACGCTCCCGCCGTTCAATCGGTACGCGAAGCTCGGGCCGCGCGATCCTTCTGGAGTTGCAAAGAAGATCAACGCGCGTCTCGGAAGCGAAGTGGTGATCATCGACGCAAACGATTTGGGCGTCGCGATACTCGGTAAAAGCTCGGAAGCGGTAGAAGACGAATTCGCGAAGTCGGTATTTCGGGACAACCCGCTCGGACAGGCATCGGAGCAGACCCCGCTCTGCATAGTCCGGCCCGCGTAGGGCGGACCCGTTTCTCCTTCACAAAATCCCGTTTGCCGTGCTAGGATTCGCATTATTTACCATAGCCAATGCGTCAATCCGAGCTTTTCACGAAAACCGAGCGGAATGCTCCGAAGGATGAGATCACGGTAAACGCCCAGCTCCTCGCGCGGGCTGGTTTTGTGGAGAAGCTGATGGCCGGCGTCTACAGCTATCTGCCGTTGGGCCTCCGGGTGCTCCGGAAGATCGAGCAGATCGTCAGAGAAGAAATGGATGCGATCGGCGGGCAGGAGGTACTCATGCCGATGCTTCATCCCAAGGAGATTTGGGAGAGGACCGGCCAGTGGAAAAAGCTGGATGTGCTCTTCGAGCTCGAAAGCCGCACCGGAAAGGAATACGCATTAGGGCAGAGCGAAGAGGAGGTGGTTACGCCTCTTGTGATGCGGCGCGTGTATACGCACAAAGACTTGCCGGTCGCCGTCTACCAGATACATTGGAAGTTCCGCGACGAGCTTCGCTCAAAGTCGGGGTTGCTCCGCGGCCGCGAATTTTTCATGAAAGATATGTACAGTTTTCATGTGGATCAGGAGGATTTCGACAGGTTTTACGAGGTGGTGAAGCAGGCATACCTCAGGGCGTTCACGCGGATGGGGCTCGTCGCCAAAGTTACCGAAGCCTCCGGTGGGAGTTTCAGCGAGAAGATATCGTACGAATTCATGGTGCTTACGACCGCCGGTGAGGACGATATTTTGTATTGCGGCGCCTGCGAATTTTGCGTGAATGTCGAGATTGCAAAGCAAAAAGAAGGCGATTCCTGCCCTAAGTGCGGGAAGGGGAAACTCTCAAAAGCGCGGGCGTCCGAGGTGGGGAATGTATTCGATCTCGGGCAGAAGTACGGGAAGGACTTCGATCTTGCGTTTAGAGACGCCGACGGCAAAAAGAAACATCCGGTCATGGGCTGTTACGGCATCGGCATCTCGCGCGTAATGGGGACGATCGTCGAAGCGTTCCACGATGAGAAGGGGATCGTGTGGCCGGAAACCGTCGCGCCCTATCCGGCGCACCTGGTCGAGCTGGGGGGTGCGAAGGCCGCGTCGCTATACGACGAACTGAAGGCGAGAGGAGGAGAAGTCCTTTATGATGATAGAGATGTCTCTGCAGGGGGAAAATTCGTCGATGCGGACCTTATCGGGATACCGCTGCGGCTTGTCGTGAGCCCGCAGACCGGTGATAAGATCGAAGTGAAACGCAGGAGCGAGGCCGAGGTAAGGCTCGTAAGCAAAGAAGAGCTTTTCGGGATGCTCCAGAAGCTCCAAATTCAAAGCGCCAAATTGCAAATAAATTCCAATGACCAAAACTAGAATGACCAAAAAATGGTTTCGAATTTTGAGATTCGAATTTCAGACTTATTTGGAATTTGGGATTTGTAATTTGGAACTTTAAAAAACATGTCTTTCCTCGATCGTTTTTTCAAAGATATCGGCGTCGACCTTGGCACCGCAAACACGCTCATTTATCTCAAAGGGAGAGGGCTTGTGATAAGCGAACCGTCCGTTGCCGCGGTCAACACGAAGACGAATCAGATACTCGCCGTAGGCGAAGAGGCCAAGCGGATGCTCGGGAGAACTCCTTCGCATATCGCCGTCGTCCGCCCGCTTGTGAGCGGAGTCATTTCCGATTTCGAGATGGCACAGGAGATGCTCCGTCAGTTCCTGCGCCGGCTCCAGAAACAGAGTTCGATTTTCACCAGTTTCCGAAGAGGGGTTTTGGCGATCCCGAACAATTTAACCGAAGTGGAACGAAAGTCGGTCGAGGATGCCGCGCGGAACGCGGGGTGTACCACGGTCTATCTCGTCGAAGAACCGGTCGCGGCGGCGCTGGGCGCGAACCTTCCGATTGATATGCCGCAAGCGAGCCTTGTTGTGGACGTCGGCGGGGGGACGACCGATATCGCGGTAATTTCCATGGGCGGTACGGTCACCTCACGAACGCTCAAGATCGCCGGCGACAGGTTGAATGAGGACATCACGAGATTCATTCGCGACGAGTTCAAACTGATCATCGGCGAGCCTACGGCCGAGGGGGTTAAGATCGCGGTGGGTTCTGCGGTGCCGCTCGATGAACGGCTGGATTTCGCCGTCCGTGGACGGGATATCGCCACAGGATTGCCTCGGGAAGTGGTGGTCAAGAACAGCCATATTCGCGTGGCGATCGCGAAATCGCTTCGTACGATCATCGACTCCGTGATCGAGGTTATCGAAACGACCCCGCCCGAGCTCGTGGGGGATATGCTGAAGCAGGGGATTCATCTGTGCGGCGGAGGCGCGCTCCTGCGAGGGCTCGACCAGCTGATCGAAAAGGAGACTTCGATTGCCACGATCGTCGCGGAAGACCCGTTGACGTGCGTCGCGCGCGGGCTGGGACGGATTGTAGATAATTTTGAAGTCCATCGGGCGCTTCTCGATAACCCCTTGCGGCCGCCCGCGATCAACCTTTAATTTTTATGAGTACGGAGCATGAAAGAAAGAGCACTATTTCTCGCCACTCTTTTCATTCTATTGGTCCTCCTTCTGTTCTATCCGTCCCTCGGGTGGAGGCTTCGGGCATTCCTGGTGGGGACCTCGCCCGGAGGACCGAGCGATCTTCCCAATCTCGCGGTCGAAAACGAGGCGTTGAGAGCGAAAATCGCAACGTATGAAGGCATCGCGAGGGACCTGGGAAAGATTTCATACGGCTATCCTCGCGCGTCCGTCTATTCGCAATACCCTTTTAATTTCAAGAACGAGTTTTTGATCAGCGCGGGAAAATCATTAGGAGTCGCTCCGGGCCAGGCGGTGGGGATCCCGTCTCGTTCGCGCGAATACGGAGAATCGCTTTCGGAGGCCGTATTCCTCGGAAAAATCGACCGTGTATTCGAAAAAAGCTCCGCCTTCTATACAACTTTTGATTCGCGCCTGGAGCTTGCCGTCCGTGTCGGCAAAAAAGGGGTGGAAGCGCTCCTTCGGGGAGGGAACCAGCCGAAACTTGTTTTTATCGCGAAAGATGCCGTGCATTCGGGCGAGATCGTATACCTCGCTTCTCATCCGTACCCATATGGCCTTGCCGTGGGAGAGATCGAAAAAGTCACCCGGGCGGCGGACGGTCTTTTTGACGAAGCGACGCTCCGTGTCAGTTACGATCTAAATAGCCTGACTTCCGTACTCGTATTTACAGAAACTCCCGGAGAATAGGCTTCGATATGATCCGCGTTCGTTTCATTGTCATTCTACTCACCTTGATGCTCGTGCTGGCGCTCCAGGGCGTACTTGGGCGGATGGGCGTTCACGCAGATCTTATCTTGGCCGCGCTCGTGGTCGCCGCATTTTTTTTGAACGGCTATGAGCTTTTTACCAGCGCGCTTTTCTCGGTTTGGCTGCTGAATTGGCAACCGGCTCCCAGCGTTGAAGTCGCCCTGATTCTCATTTTCCCCCATGTTGCCGGCGCGCTTCAGCGTTTTTTCCCGTACCAGCCGTGGCTTGCGGCCGCAATCATGGTTGTCGTCGGACAAGCGCTTCTCCCGCTCGCAAGCGGCAGCGCCGCTTTTGTTTTGAACGGTTCCGTTTTTATCCCCGCGGTTCTCGCATCGACGGCATTTGGAGTGATATTGTTCCTCGCGCTGTACGTCGTGTACGGCTCAGAGGACCGCTTCGTCCAGCGGAGGGCGCAATAAGTCCCATGGAACACCAGGAAATTATTTTCGAAGATGCGCTAAGCGACGATTGGGCCAAGGACCTCGATGTACGCGAGGTCCCGCTTGAAAACGCGCCGCTTTTCTGGAGCGGGGTTGTCGCGATGGTCATCGCAGTGGTTATCGTCGGCAGGATGTTCGTTGTCGGGTTAGTAAATGGGGATTTCTATCGTGCGAAAGCGGAATCCAATCTAAACCGCTATGAGTATCTGCCGGCCCCCCGCGGGATTATTACCGACCGGTTCGGAGCCGTTCTCGCCGAAAATCGGGCAGTGTTTACGGCGCTTCTCGATCTCCGCGAATTCTTGCGGTACCCGGATCTTCAGGAAAAAACATTTGAGGAGGCCGCGCGCATTTTGGGGATCGAAAGAGAAAGCATCATCGGCATGATCAAAGATCGCGATCTGGAAACCGCAGTCGATCCGATCGTGCTCGCTCCCGAGATTACGCAGACACAGCTCGTCGCGCTTCTCGAACTTGATATTCGGACGATTCTGGTGAGGAACAGCTTTTCGCGGAGCTATCCGGATGGTCCGCGCTTTTCTTCTCTCCTTGGCTATACGGGGCTTACCACAAAAGCGGATCTTGCGAGAGGCCCCAACCTTCGCGGGGACGATTTCGTCGGGAAGGCGGGGGTCGAGGCCGCCTACGACGGCGGGCTTCGCGGACAAAAAGGGATTACTGTGAAGCTTCGGGACGCTCACGGCGAAGTGCTCGGCGAACGGAGTGAGCGGACTCCGGAGATAGGGAAACCCCTCACGCTCGCGATAGACGCAAAGCTGCAATCGTATTTTTACGAGCGATTTGCGGAAGGGCTTCGGGCGCTTGGCCGTACGACCGGGGTGGGGCTTGCGACGGACCCGCGCAACGGGGAAGTATTGGCGCTCGTGAATTTCCCCCCCTATGACAACAACCTTTTCAATACTCCCGGGAAAAGCTCCGAACTCAAATCGCTCCTCACGTCTTCCTCGCGCCCGCTCTTTAGTCGTGCGGTTGGAGGACTGTACACTCCGGGTTCGACGATAAAACCGCTTGTTGCCGTTGCGGCGCTCAAGGAAGGAGTCATCTCGCCGGAACGGACCATCTTCTCGCCGGGTTATCTGGATGTGCCAAATCCGTACGATCCGGACAAACCGACCCGGTTTCTCGATTGGCAGTATCAAGGCGATGTGAATGCGCATTCGGCCATCGCGCAATCGTCGAACGTCTATTTTTTCACTGTGGGAGGCGGAGCGAACGGCATTCGGGGATTGGGAATTAGCCGCCTCCGGGAATGGTGGAAAAAATTCCGTTTTGGGAAAACGACGGGTATTGATATACCAAATGAAGCGGACGGATTTTTGCCAAGTCCGGAATGGAAAGAAAAAAAGACTGGCCGGCCGTGGCTTTTGGGAGATACGTATAACGTCGCGATCGGGCAGGGAGACCTCCTCGTAACACCCATTCAGCTATTGAGTTACGTGAGCGCCATCGCGAATGGAGGAATGATATACAAGCCAAGAGTGGCGCAGGGCGGCGCGCCGGAAGCGCTCGCGGATCTCAGAGAGTTTCTCGCGCAGATCCGTGAGGCACAGAAAGGGATGGAACTCGCAGTGCGCTCGCCGCGCGGGACCGCGCATCTCCTCGCCGACCTTCCCATCCCGATAGCCGGGAAAACGGGCACCTCACAGGTGCTCTCGGGCGAGCAGGAGAACGCGTTTTTCGTGGGGTATGCCCCCGCCGCGAATCCCGAGATCGCGATACTTGTCTTGGTAGAAAATTCGCGCGAGGGAAGCCTGAACGCCGTTCCGATCGCGAAGGACGTCCTCGAGTGGTATTATTGGAACCGGATAAAGAAGTGATCGCGAAACAGAGGAGGAATTCTTATATTCCAATTGTTTTATATGACCGGAGCACAAACCAAAGCATGCCAAAACTGCAA
>CAYJWW010000024.1:0-7433 GCA_964374065.1 uncultured Candidatus Saccharibacteria bacterium
AGCTGGGGCGATGCCTCGACGAACGAGAGCGAATTTAAAGTTTATTGGCGGGCCTCCGGAGGAACGTGGGCATACCTCTCAAGCGTGGGGCCGAATATCGCGACCTTCACATATTACGGCCACCCCGCCGGAACGTACGATTACTATGTGAGCGCATGTAATTCGAGCGGGTGTTCGGCATACTCGAATATCGTGAGCGTGTCCCGCGCGCAGCCGGAGGGCATTCCGTTATCCCCGAAGAACTTCACTGCGGCGGTCCAGGGCAGCAATGCCATCGTGATTTCATGGCAGGACGCTTCGAACGAAACGTCGTACCAAGTGTATCGGCGTTTGGGCACGGAATCGATTCCGGGAAGTCCGACGTTCACGTTCGGGCAGAACGTGACGACATATACGGAGTCGGGCCTTTCTCCCGGAACGACCTATTGGTATGAGCTTGCGGCATGTAATTCATACGGCTGTTCCGCCCGGACTTATGCATCCGCAACCGTCGGCGGGTCCGGCGGCGCAGGAGCAGGAAGCGTGCCGACGGCCCCAACGGGCGTTGCGGCGTCCTTGATGCCCAACGGCGTGGATATTTCGATAACATGGAACGATGCCTCTGCGAATGAAACAGGGTTTACCGTATATCGGCGTTTTTCCGGTTCTTCGTGGACGTGGGCAGGAGGAGCGGATGCGAATAAGACATCGTATACGAACTACGGAGTCTCTGCCGCAGGAACCTACGACTATTACGTGAGTGCATGCAATTCGTACGGGTGTTCCGCTCCCTCTCCGACCGCCACCGTGAAAATCGGAGGCGGTGCGGATGTTGCTCCGCCAGCGGGGATATGGAATCTTGCCGTGACGTCTATTGCATCTTCGAGCGCGAGGTTGACGTGGACTGCGCCGGGCGATGACGGCATGTCCGGTCTCGCGACGAGTTATTCATTGAAGTATTCAAGCGCAGGCCCCGTTACGGATGCGAACTGGACGGGCGCGAATCCCTATACCGCATCAGTTCCTTCGCCGGCGGCCCCCGGTACGACACAGGACGTTTTCATCTACGGTCTTGTCCCGAACACCACCTATTGGTTTGCCCTAAGGACCCTCGATGACGCGAGTAATTATTCGATGTCGAACAGCCCTTCCGGAACCACTCCCGGGAGCAGCGCGGGAGGGGATACTGCCCCGCCCTCTCTCTTCAGTATTCGCACCGAAAATGTTTTCGGATCTGGAGCGCAGGTGAGGTGGAGCACCAACAAAGCTTCCGACTCGCGGGTTGTGTTCGGGGCCGCGAAAGGAAGCATGCCGAATTTTTCTGATTCGCGCTGCGATGCGGGCGGAAATGTCACGGAACATTGCGTGAACGTGACAGGTTTAACTCCCCGCACCATGTACTACTACCGCGCCATCTCCTCCGACCCTTCGGGGAACAAAGGAGAATCGGGAGAAATGAGCTTCATGTCAGGATCGGGGAGCCCCGGAGACAAAGCCACTTCCACGCCATCCGTTCAGTTATTCTACCCGAACGGCGGCGAGTGTTTTGCGCCGGGTTCCGTGATTACGATAAAGTGGACGCAGAACGCGGCGGTGAACCATATCGCGCTCTATGAAAGCCCTTCGGGTTACGGCACGCGGCCGCCATACGGCAAGTGGCTTTATATGAGTTCGCCCGCGGAATCATCATACACGCGCACGCTTCCCGCGACCGAGAGCTCCCAGATGGCGCTCTGGATCGTCGCGCACGATCAAAGCCACGGCGAGGCGGCCATGGATATGAGTGACGGCTATTTTTCCATCTCCTCGCGGTGCGGCGGAACGGCGACGAGCACGCAAGACACGATAGCTCCGAGCATCGCAAAGTTCGGCTACTATATGGAGGCGGACGGGCGGCTTCGCGCGGGTGTGAGCTTCTCCGAAGCGGTGGATTTCTCGCAGATGACCGATGCTGCGGTTTACATCGCGGATTCCAAAGGCATGCGGATCCCGGGAACGCTGAACCGGTATGCCCCGTCCGGCTTGGATTACGTGACGAACGCTCCGGCGAACTTCGACGAGGACCACTATCTTGTCGTAAAGCGGGACGTGCGGGATCTTGCCGGGAACCAATTGACGGCAGATTATGCCTCTCCCAAATTCAGGCGGGAGCGTCCGAAGGCAGTTGAAGTGCCGTTCGACGTGGATTCCGGAGCGTCATACCCCAGAGACGGCGAGAAAGGAGTGGATCCGTTCGCAACGATTCGGGTAAAGTTCACGCGCCCGTATAGTCCCGCATCGACTGTCGGCCAATTTTTCTCGCTTGCGCCGAGCGCGAATCCCAGCGCGTCCGTTCGGGGGTCTTTCCAGATGTTTTCGGAGGCTTTTGAGTTCAGGCCTGCGCGGCCGCTCCAGCCGAATACTGCGTATATCTACCAGATCTTTACAACGCTGAAGGATGAGAATAACGCGCCGCTGGCGAATTCCTACCGCGCCGCTTTTACGACCGGCGGGAATGAAAAAAAATCAGGCGGCGTGATTGAGGGCACGGTCCGCGACTCCGCCGAAAAGCCGGTGGCGGGGGCAGGCATACATCTTGGCAGTTCCGATTTCAGCTCGTCTTTCGGCGCCATGACGGACGCCACAGGAGCGTTCCGGCTCGAAGCGCCAAAGGGGACTTACTTCGTGGAAGTATATCCTCCCTACGATAAGCGGAATCTTCTTAAGCCAAAACCGATGGAGGTTTCCATAGAAGGAGGAGAGACCAAGACTATAATCCTCCGTTTTGCGGAAGGTGCGAAGACCATTTCCGGAGCCGTTTCCTTCTCGAACAAACAGCCCGTCACGGACGCGGAAGTAGGGGCCTATAACAGCGCGACCGGCCAATGGTCGAGCGCGTTCACGGACCAGAGCGGCGCGTACGCGCTCCGCGTGAGCTCGGGAGACTGGACCGTCGGCATTCACCCGAAGGATTCCGCGAATGCAAAGTGGAAATGGGAGGGCTCGCTCCAAAAAGCGAGTTTCAAAGCGGACGCGGCGTCGGAAGCGAAAGTTGTTGATTTTATAATCCCGCTTGCGAATTCCGGAGTGGTCGCGATCGCAGAGGACGAACGAGGGGTGCCGATCACCGGAGCGGGAGTGGTCTTGGATGATGTCGCATCGAACGCCGCACCTGCGGGAGAGCGCCGCTCGCCGGAATTCCGCAGATCGGATGCAGGCGGCCGCGCCGCATTTACGGTTGCCCCCGGGAAGTATTATATTCGGGCATTCCTGCCTCCGGGGAAGGGATATCTGAACCCCGAAGAAGCTGCGGTTGAGGTGAAGGGAGGTGAAGAGCGGGAGGTGAGGCTCGTCTTTCGGCGCCCCGAGGCCGTTCAAAAAGCTGCGGTAAGCGGCGTGGTCAAGCTCGAGGACGGCACACCGGTCGACGCGTCCCTCTGGGGATGGTCGGAGAAGGGGCAGTTCATCCAGATGCAGGCAAATGCGAAAGGAGAGTTCAGTTTCTCGATGCCGACGGGGGACCGGGTTCATATCGGAGCCGGGAAAGAGGTTGCAGGATATCCCTACAAGTCCGATCAAATTATCGTTGACGTGAAGAGCGCGTCAGTTTCGATCGAAATAGAATTGCGTAAGGCGGGGAGTGCTCCGTTGCCGTCGCCTGTCTCTGTCACGAAGACTGCCGAGGACCAGATCGTCGCGAAAGCGAAGGGCGGAGCTTCGATCTCCGTGCCGCCGCGGGCCGCCGTTTCGGGTGGCGACGTGAACGTGCAAGTGTCCGCGACCATGGAGGCTCCGTCTCAAGCCGGCGCGCGAGTGGTGGGCACCGTGTACGACATTAAGATTCGTGACCAGGCAGGGAACGAGGTGAAACAACTCCAAGAGGAAGTTACGATCGAACTGCCATACTCGAAAGACGACCTTAAGGCGCAAGGCGTGACTGAAGATACCATCGCGCCGAGCTACTTCGATGACGCCACGGGTGTCTGGGTAAAGGTAAGCAGTTATTCAATCGATAAAACGCGCAGCGTGATTATCGCCCGCGTGAAGCACTTGACGAGGTTCGCGATCGTCGCCGCGGCGGACGTAACGCCTCCGGAGGCTCCCGCGAGCGTGAAGGCGGTCGCCCAGGGGCAAGGAATCGTCGCGCTTTCGTGGACGAATCCTACGGAGGATTTCGAGCGCGCAAAAGTGTATCGCTCGACGCTTGCCGGAACGCTTGGAGGAGTTGTGGCTTCGGCCGTTTCCGGGGCTGCCTATCAGGATTCAGGCGTTCAGAACGGGATTGCGTACTACTACACCGTTCGCGCCGTCGATCCGGCCGGAAATGAATCGGCGAATACCGCGCAGGTTTCCGTGATCGCGGTAGGAACCTCCGCAAAGGCAAAAGTGCCTTCTGTCACGGGAGTTGCCGCGGCCAAAGGGGTCCTTGCGCGAAATCTCTCGGCAAGATCGGCCGGTGAGGATGTGAAAAGACTGCAGCAGGTCCTCGTGAACGAGGGAGTGTATCCCGAAGCGCTCATCACCGGCTATTTCGGCAATCTTACGAGGCAGGCGGTGATTCGATTCCAGGAGAAGTATGCTGCGGACATCCTTGCCCCCAACGGCCTTTCCGCGGGGAATGGTTTTGTCGGAACGTCAACGCGAGCGAAACTAAACGCTCTTATCGGGAAATAACAAGCGGTTCCGATGAAGCGAATCGGATCCTTCAGACGGGTTCTCGCCATATGCGGGATTCTCATACTGGGCGCGGGCGGATTTCTTGTTTGGCAGAACACCTTTCGGTTGGAGACGTCTTCCCGGGCGGCCCCGGAAGTCAAGTCTCATCTTGTGGGCAACACCGAGCGGAGCATCGCGAAGATCAGAATAAAAGCATTTTATGTTGTCCCGAAGGACAAGGCGGACGAACCATACGAATTCTGGCGGGCGCGCGTCGCGCAGACGCTTGAGGATGCGGCCGCATTCCATACGTTGCAGTTTCGCGGCGCCTCGACGCTTACATTCGATATCTTCCCCGAACCGCTGATTCTGGAGCAGAGAGCGGAGTTTTACGATACCGACAGATCCGATTTCGGAAATCCGCGCGGGCTCCTCGCGATAGGCGAGGAAGTCGAGAAAAGGGTTTTTCTTCCTGACGGAGATCTTTTCGGCGGAACCTTCGCAAAATTCGATGAAGGGGAATATCCGGTTGCCGCGTTTTTCTACGAAGGAGTAGGAGCTGCCGGCGGGATTATTCACGAAAGCGGATTGGAAAGCGTTTCCGATATCGCGCGCGAGCTCGGACTCCCTCAGTCGGTCATTTATAAAGTTGCCATCAATTCATTCGACGGGTTCGCCCTCTTGAACCGCAAATACATATCGGATGAAGCGGAGCCGGGGATCGGCTCTTCGCTTTTTTACCATGAATTCGCGCACACCATTGGTGCGGCGGATCGTTACGATGCGGCGACTGATGCGCCGCTTTCCGGAGATATCATGGGTTCGGGCAGGAGAAGGCCGATCCGAGCCACGTACTTGGATCGAGAAGTACTGAAAGAAATGGGAGTGATTACGCGCTCGCTCACACAATGACTTTCTCGCTTCTCAAACAATTTCGGCTGGGGGAGCGGCTTCGAAACAAGATATTTCTCATGATGGTCGTCGTGGGCATATTGCCCATCATCGCCATCGGCCTTTCGGCGCTTATAAGCATCGAATACTTCCATACGGTAGACATCGCAGCGATAGAGGATGCCTTGCTTGCGCAAAAGAGCGACCAAGTGCGCAGCGCCGTAGAGAGGGTCACTGAAACATTCGAACTGCAAGTCGGGTTCGAACAGACCGGGGACATAGAGCTTTCCGGGCAGTACTTCCTTCTTGAACAGCTTTTACTCCAGAATCCGTCGCTCATTGAAGTCGGGTTCATAAATCTTCAAGGATTGGAAACGTCTCGAGTGAGAAAGTCAGGAGCGGATGCGCGCATCGCAGACGATCTCTTGAATATGAGCCGCACGGAAATGTTCGTGCGCGCCAAGGAGGGAAAGAGTTATATAAGTCCCGTCCATTACACCCTCGACGGTCCTGCGGTTGCGGTTGCCTCCCCGGTGCTGAATCGGAACGGCATTGTCATATCCGTACTCGCGGGAGAGATCAATCTCAAAGAGCTTGAACAGATAGTTGCAAAAACCACGCTTGGCGAAGACGGGTACATATATGTGGTCGATCAAGACGGGTTTATTATCGCGCACGGCCGATCGCCGCAGCTCCGGGCTTCAAGCGCAACGGGCGTTGCGCTGGTGGAGGATGCGATCAGGGATCGCGCGAAAAGCGGAGTACAGGGTCAGCGGCGCTATGCGAACCTTTTCGGCGTTTCCGTCGTGGCGAGCGGTCGATATCTCGAAAACCTCAGATGGGGGATCGTGGCCGAGTGGCCCACCCGCGATGCGGACCGCGTTGTGGACATCGTACGGAACCAAGTGCTCCTTGTCCTGTTCATCGTACTCTTTATTACGGTGATTCTGAGTATCGTGCTCGCCAATCGGATCGCAGGGCCGATTAAGCAGCTTGAGGCAGGTACGCAGCTTGTCGCACAGGGAAAGTTCGATGCGCGTATCGAGATACGGACGAACGATGAAATAGAAGATCTTGGAGCGGCGTTCAATAAGATGATCGAGGGACTAAAACAACTCCAGCAGCTGAAAGATGAATTTGTGTTCATCGCGGCTCACGAACTCCGTACGCCGGTCACTGCGATTAAGGGGTACTTGGGTATGGTTTTGGAGGGGGATGCGGGGCCGATCAGCGACCAGGTGAAAGAGTTTATCCAAAAGGTTATTACCGCGAACCAGCGGCTTATTCAGCTCGTGAACGACCTGTTGCAAGTCGCGCGTTCCGAAGCGGGCCGCCTTACGATCCAGGCCGCTCCGGTTGATGTCATTGAGCCGATAAAAGGAGTCTTAATCGAGCTCGCTCCGCTTGCCGCAGAGAAGGGCATCACGATGAAATACGAACCGCCCGTTTCGCTGCCTAAGGCCATGGCGGATGCCGGACGCCTCAAGGAAGTAATAGTGAATCTCGTGGGGAATGCCATTAAATATACTATCGGGGCGGGAACGGTTGCGATAAGCCACGAACTGCAGGGGAGGGCGCTGGTCACCCATATAAAGGATTCCGGCGTCGGTATTTCCAAAGAAGCGCAAAAGAGGCTCTTCGAGAAATTTTACCGAGTGCAGACCGAACAGACCCGTGATATCACGGGGACAGGATTGGGCCTTTTCATTGTGAAGCAGATCGTTGAAAAGATGGGCGGAACCATATGGGTTGAATCAGAAGAGGGGAAAGGGTCGACGTTCAGCTTCTCGCTGCCGATAGCCTAAGCGCCGCCCTGTTTTGATTTTCGGGCCCGCTTCGCCTAAGATGTGACTGATTGCCACCTTAGCTCAGCGGTAGAGCAACGCTTTCGTAAAGCGTGGGTCCCCGGTTCAAATCCGGGAGGTGGC
>CAYJWW010000025.1:0-7374 GCA_964374065.1 uncultured Candidatus Saccharibacteria bacterium
TGCCATAATTATTTTGTGCTTTTGTCTACCAATTTTGCGAGCAAGCTAATAAACGCTATAAACTCCAATGCCATTTCTAGGTCGTCTTTGATAATTTTGTGAGCGCGAGGATTTCGCAACCCTGCGACAGCTCCACCAAACATCATCATAAATCCCTTTTGCTCATCAATATCTGATTGATCTGCTAAATTATTAAATTTAAGGATTGGATTTTTAGGGCTAAACACTGTTTCCATTAGCGGAATCCCGTCTTTATCATCAATACCGCTTCGCATCCGAACCAGAGCATTTAGTGCCTTAGTTGCATCCTCGATAGCGTTTGCATAATAACCATCTCGATATAGATTTCCGACAGCACGCTCAATTTCGGGGTGTAGTTCAAGTCCCTCATACGCCTTCAAAGTTTTTCCAGAAGAAGTAAGCCCGACATCTCCAAGTTCTTCGAGAAATCCTTTTTTGATCGCTTCTAGATGCGCTTTGGCAGTCGCGATACCACGGCGAAGTCCCTCGTGGACTTCGTGAATCGGAGTTCGGTGCACCATGTTTATTGAAGCAGTATTCAATCGCGTAACTTGCCAATGGTAACGGTCATATTCCACCGTTCCTGCTCCAAAAACAGAAACGAGTAGCGCGTCTAGTGATTTTTCAAGCGCATCAATTCTTGCATCGCTTCGATCTGTTATGGCATCAATATCAAAACTTTCAAGGTCAGCTATTCTCCTGTCAATTTTAGGAATAGCCGCTTCCATTTGTTGGTACGACAGATTTGCTTCTATAGGTTCTAGTTGCTTTCTCTTTGCCATAACTTTAGTTTGCGAATTAACACTTTCCCGAAGATACTACCACTCCCGTTCCAAAAACGAGTTCATATCTAATCTCTTGGCTCCCCGGGTAGGACTCGAACCTACAACCATCGCCTTAACAGGGCGCCGCTCCACCATTGAGCTACCGGGGAATGCGTCAAAAAGCTTACCTGAAATTTTCTCGCTTTTCAACCGCTTCGGGGCGCAGGCCTCCGCCGCGTTCCCCGAAGCCGTACGCAGTTCCGGCATCTCTTCGGACATCCGTCTTTCTTGGGGGACCCGAAACGGAAGCCCCTCCGATTTCTCGGGGGCCCCACCATATCGCGCGTAAGTGCCGGCGGCAACCGCCTATGCCTCGTCCCTTTCCTCCTCGTCCCACTTCAGCATTCCGCCGGTTTTATATTCCGTGACGCGCGTCTCGAAAAAGTTTTTTTCTTTGCGAAGGTCGGTCGTCTCGCTCATCCAAGGGAACGGATTTTTCGCGTCGTACACTTTCGCGAGCCCGATGCGCTCCAGGCGCCGGTCCGCGATGTACTTGATGTATTCATAGATGCTCTCGGCGTTCAATCCCATAATGCCGCGGGGGAGGCAGTCCTTGGTGTATTCATATTCAAACTCCACCGCGCGCTTGATGTTTTCCGTGAGCACATTCTTGAATTCCGGCGTCCAGACGTCCGGATTTTCGGCGACGATGGCGTTCACGAGATCGGAGCCGAACGCGAGGTGGATGGATTCGTCGCGCAGGATGAACTGGAACTGCTCCGCGACGCCCACCATCCGGTTCTGGCGGAGGAAGGAGAGCATCATCACGAATCCGGCGTAGAAGAAGATCCCTTCCATGATCACGTAGAACCCCACGAGGTCGTGCACGAACTTGCGGATGTTCTCGGTGCCTTCGGTCGTGAATCTCGGGTCGAGGATGGACTTCGTCATCTCGACCACGAATTCGTCCTTCTTCGTGATCGAAGGGATCGAAATATACATGTTGTAGACCTCATCGGGGTTGAGGCCCAGGGTGTCGCAACAGTAGATGAAGGTGTCCGTATGGACCGCTTCTTCGTAGGCTTGCCGCAAGAGGTACTGCCGGCATTCGGGGTTCGTGATGTGCTTGTAGACGATGAGGACGAGATTATTCGCCGTAAGCGATTCTGCGGTCGAGAAGAACCCCATATTCCACATGATGAGCCGCCGCTCGTCGTCCGAGAGGCCCGCCGGATTCTTCCACGTTTCCACGTCTTTCTGCATATTCACCTCGGACGGCAGCCAGTTGTTCGCGACGCCGTTCAGGTAATGCTGGCGGGCCCAGTGGTACTTCATGGGCAGGATTTTGTTCGGATCCGTCACGCCCGAGTTCAAAATCCGCTTCTCGGTTTGCGGAGAAACGGGAGCGGATCTTGGGATGGAGAACGAAGGGTCCTCTATTGGCATGATTCGCAGATACCGTCCTCGGCGATATAGACCGCCGCGTTCGTAACGGGTCCGGTAACCGCCGGCGCCGCCGCGAATTGGGCCTCGACCCCGGCGCTCACGGCCGGTGCGGCGATCGTCGGGGATTCGAATTTCTTATTGATGTCGATCGTGCTCTTCTCGATCGAGGATGCGGCGAGCGTCCGGAGATAGTAGGTCGTCTTCAGTCCCATGCGCCACGCGTTCATATAGACATCGGAGATGAGCCGGCCGGATTCGCTCGTCGTGAAAATGTTCACCGACTGGCTCTGGTCGATCCACTTCCCGCGGTGCGCGGCGTGTTTCACGATCCACAGGGAATCGATCTCGAACACTTCTTTGTATTTGGCGCGGAGCTCCTCGGGAATCTCGTAGATGCGCTGGATGCTTCCGTCATAATATTTCAGTTTCTCGAGGGTGCCGTTGTTCCAGAGGCCGATCTTCTTCAGATCCTCGACGAGATACTTGTTCACGATCGTGAACTCGCCGCTGAAGTTCGATTTCACGTACAAATTCTTATAGATGGGTTCGATCGAGGGAAGGCAGCCGGAGATATTCGCGATGGTTGCCGTGGGCGCGATCGCCATGCAGTTCGAGTTGCGCATGCCGTACTGCTTCACGTGCTCGCGCACCGGCATCCAGTCCATGCGCGACGTTTTGGGGATCCCCGTCGCGATGCCGCGTTCGTCCTCGAGCATCGAGAGCGTATCGAGCGGAAAGAGGCCGCGGTGCCACTTCGATCCTTCGTACGTCGAATACGCGCCGCGTTCCTTTGCGAGCTCGGATGATGCGAGAATAGAATGGTACGAAACGAATTCCATGAGCTCGTCGGAGAGCGCGACCGCCTCGTCGCTGTCGAATCTCATCCCGAGAGCGTAGAGGAGGTCTTGGTACCCCATGATGCCGAGCCCCACGGGCCGGTGGCGGAGGTTCGAGGTCTTCGCTTCTTCCGTCGGGTAGTAGTTCATGTCGATCACGTTGTCGAGCATCCGCATCGCGGTGCGGACGGTCTCCGCGAGGAGTTCCCGATTGAGCGTTCCGTGCTCGATATGCCGCACGAGGTTCACCGAGCCGAGATTGCAGACGGCGGTTTCTTCTTTCGAGGTGTTCAAGGTGATCTCCGTGCAGAGGTTCGAGCTGTGCACGATGCCTGCGTGGTCCTGCGGCGAGCGGATATTCGAAGGGTCCTTGAACGTGATCCACGGGTGCCCCGTCTCGAAGAGGAGCGTGATCATTTTCCGCCACAAATCCTGCGCCCGCACCTGCTTAAAGAGCCCGATTTCCCCGCGGAGGGCTTTTGCCTCGTATTCCTCATATCGGCGCTCGAAATCCCTGCCGTACGTGTGGTGGAGGTCCGGCACTTCCTCGGGCGAAAAGAGCGTCCAGAGGCCGTTCTGGGCCAGCCGTTTCATGAAGAGATCGGGGATCCAGTGCGCGGTATTGATATCGTGGGTCCGCCGCCGTTCGTCGCCCGTATTCTTCTTTAATTCAAGGAAATCCTCGACCTCGTAGTGCCAGGTTTCGAGGTAGACGCAGGTCGCGCCGCGGCGCTTGCCGCTCCGGTTGATCGAAGCCGTCGTGGCGTCCACGATCTTCAGGAAGGGGACGACGCCCTGGCTCGTCACATTGATGCTCTTGATCGTCGAACCCACCGCGCGGATGTTCGACCAGTCGTTGCCGATGCCGCCCGACCACTTTGAGAGCTGGGCGTTGTCGCCGATGCATTTGAAGATGTGATGGAGATCGTCCTCGACGGTCGTGAGGTAGCACGAACTCATCTGCGGATGCACGGTGCCCGAGTGAAGGAGCGTGGGCGTCGAGGGAAGGTAACGGAACGTCGACATCGCGTCGTAGAACTCGATCGCGCGCTTCTCTTTGTCCGGCGCGAAAAGCGATGAGCCGATGCCCAGTCCCATCGCGACGCGCATCCAGAAGTACTGCGGCATTTCCAGAATGTCCTGCTCGTAGTTCTTGAGGAAGTAACGATCGTAGAGCGTCTGCGCGCCCATGTATTCGAAGAGTCCGTCGCGCTCGAGGACCAATGCGTTCGCAAGCTGATCCAGATTGAATTCCAAAAGGCGCGGGTCGAGCCGGCCGCACTCCACGCCCGCTTTCACGCTCTTCGCGAATCCCTCGCGGTACGTTTTCTCGAATCCCTCGCTGAACTCGTCGCGTTTCAGGATCTCTTTCGCGAGATCGGTGAAGAGGAATCGCGCGCCGAGACGGGCATACACGGGGTCCCGCTCGATGCGCGCGCGGATCGCCATGAGCACGACTTGATTAATTTCCGAAGTGGTGATGCCGTCGTAGATCCCTGTCTTGCAATCCTCCATGATCCCCTCGACGTCGATCGCGGAGTCCGGATACTTTTTCGCGCAATTCACGACAGCCGATTCGATTTCCTTGATGTCGAAGCGCACGATGCCGCCGCCGCGTTTCTTTACGGTGATCTCGCTCCGCTCCACGCGCTTGATCGCCTCCAGTTTTTTCTGCTCGCGCATTTTTTCGCGTTCGCGGCGATAGATGATGTACGCCTTGGACGTTTCGAAATAGCCCGCGTCCGCGAGTTTCTGCTCCACGAGGTCCTGAACGTCCTCAACGCCGGGGATCCGTTCCGTAAATTGTTCGGCGAGGTCCGCGATCACGCGATCGGCAAGCGTCCGGAGCGTTTCGGGGGAGATTTCCACCGAAGTCGCGACGAACGCCTTCTCCATCGCGCGCTCGATGCGGCTGCGATCGAATTCCACAACTATACCGTTCCGTTTTTTTATCCGATCTATGACCATGAAGTGATGTATGCGCGAAGAAAAAATAAAATTTCCAGAGAAGTTCCATCCGAGGAATCAGGCGAAGAGGGAACTGACTCTGGTAGGGATTGTATCACTAGACCCGCCCTTAGGTTCAATCCCTACTTATCAACAAAAAACCCAAAAATGTCACGTTTTCGGAAAAGCGCAAGAAAATCCCGACACACTCGCACTCGCTATTCTGAAATTTGCCGCATTCGACAAAAATGGGCGTTTTCGCGGGGATATTCGCCGTGGGTTAGAATAAAAGCACAAGAGAAATCAATGAAAACCGGTTTTTTGAAGGCCATCCTCCCCATATTAATAGTAAGCGGAGGCGTGATGATCTGGCTCGGAGCGTCCGGGACGCCGGTTTCGGGCGAGAAAAGCCTCGCATCCGTTCTGGGGGCCACCTTTCGGAAGGTGTTTTTGCCGGAATCGCGGAAAGCGGCGTTGGAAATTGATCTGACCGAAGAGGAGCGCGTGGTTCCGCCGCCTGCGGCGGCCGCGCCAGAATATAACAAGGAAGAAGGTGCGGAAGATTTAACTCGCAGCGCGGATGCGGCAGTCTCCGTCGCGCCGCTGCCGACAAGGCAGGGCGCGCAGGCGACGCCTCTGGGTTCCCAAGGCGCGACTCCGCCGCGGCAAACGGCACCGCAAGTCCAAAATGCTCCCAAGCGACATGCCGTAACCGTAATTCGGATAGGTGAGGGCACGATCACAAGCGATGGGGGCGGCATTTTGTGCGGCGATCGATGCGAGGCATCGTACGAACATCAATCGGTGGTGACGCTTAAGGCGGCGCCCGCGAAGGGGCATGTCTTCAAGGGCTGGTCCGCGGATTGCAGCGGGGACGGATCATGCTCGTTCGTCATCCGCTCGAACACTATGGCCATCGCCACCTTCGACCGCGAGGTGCCGCTTTCGTATACTCCCGCACCGCCATATACCGCAGCCCAGCCGCAATCATCTCCGGAAGTCGCGACGACTTCTTCGGAATCATCGTCGGCCCCGCCGCCGCAGTCGCAACCGCAACCCGCGACCTCGCATCTTTTAATAAGCGAGATCGTCGCCGGCATCGATGGAAACGCGAACTATGAGTTCGTCGAACTCTACAATCCGACATCGCGCGCGATCGACCTCACCGGCTGGTCGGTGAAAAAGAAAAGCTCGACCGGCAGCGAGTCGTCGCTCGTTGCGTCGAGCCGCCTTGAAGGGAAAACAATCGGCGTCGGAAAGTATTTCCTGCTCGCGAACGAAGGGGGCTACACGGGCACGGTTCCCGCCGACGCACTTTGGGCGAAATCCAACACGCTCGCATACACGAACAACGCGATCGCGCTCTACGACGCGAATGGAGCAACGGTCGAAGCGGTATCGTGGTCGGAAATTCCGAAAGGGGAAAGCTACGCGCGCGTCTCGTGGGGGAGCAGCCAATTCTCGAATTCCTCTCCTACGCCAAAGAATTCGTCCCAGTGAACCGCGCCGCACTGCCCGCGCCGAACCCCCGCGAATACACGACATACCAACATTCTCAAGTATGTTGGTATGTCGTGTAGGGTTATGGTATTCTATGGAGATGAGAAAGTTAAAGACCGCAAAGCAGATGGAGCGGCACCTTAAGGGGATGGCGAATCACTACCGCATCGAGATTTTGCTTCTCGTCGCGGATCGCGATGCCATGACCCTGGAAGACATTGCGGACCGCGTTGGGGCAAGCGTGAAGACGATCGGCGAGCACACGCGCCGCCTTCATCTTGCGGGGCTGATAGACAAGAAATACCGCGGGCGGTTCGTGGAGCACCATCTGTCGCCATACGGAAAAACATTCGTGCGCTTTCTTAAGTCATTCCAAGGGATGTAGCCCGGCAGCGGCATATTTCGCGCCTCGCGCTTGCCGGGCGCATTGCCTGCTCGGCGGCGGGCAAGAGCTGAAGGAACTATGGTACAATACCGCTACCGCATAAGGTTTTTAGCAATTTCTCCTCGAGAGCGTTGAATATCATGGCCCGGTTCAAAAGGGTATTGAAATGGGGATTCCTGACCGTGCTTATCGCGTACGCGGCGCTTGTGGTCGTGCGTGTTTTTCAACTGAAAGCCGAAGATGAAACGCAGAAGAAAGTTGCGGAGATACGCGCCGCGAAACTCGAGCTGAAAGATGTGACCGGAGAAGATCTGCCGCCGAGGCCCGATCCGGCGTCCGCCGATATGACTATTGAAGGGATCGACGCGAACAGGAACGACATCCGCGACGATGTCGAACTCGCGATCTTCGAGCGATATCCGGGCAACCCGCGCCTGCGCGCGGCGATGTTGCAGTACGCGATGGCGTTGCAGAT
>CAYJWW010000026.1:0-6528 GCA_964374065.1 uncultured Candidatus Saccharibacteria bacterium
ACTCAAGCGCCTTCTCCGCACCCCGCCAGAAGTAGACCCCCGCACAAAAAACGAGCGCCATCACGATCCAAGCGGCGCTCCGGGCGAGGGCTTCCGGCAAGCGAATCTCGTGGGCTTGGCGCTGGAAAATGCCGAGGTCGAGGGCCAGCATCACGATGACGATCCCCCCAAAGACGATCCAGGGAAGCATTCAGGAAACGCTTAAGACGGCGGTTTCGCCGGTGCCCACCGCCTTGGCTTTGGCCAGGGCCTCTTGGGCGCGCGCGAGGAAAGTCTGCGGCGGGTCGGGATCTACGATGCGAGGAATAAAGCGATCCGGAATTATTCGAAAGGCATGAAACAGCGCCTCGCCTTCGCGCAAGCGCTCGTGAACGACCCGGAATATTTGTTTTTGGACGAACCCCTGGACGGTTTGGACCCCATCGGCCGCCGGGAGGTCAAGGAGATCATCAAAGGATTGCGCGCCGAAGGGAAAACGATCTTCTTTAATTCCCATATTCTCTACGACACCGAAGAGCTCTGTGACCGCGTGGGGATCATTCACCGCGGAAAAATTCTCTATGCGGGGCCGATCGGGGAATTTGTGAAAGGAAGGTCTCTTGAAGAGCGGTTCATCGAAACCGTGGAAGCTGCGGATCGTGGTAACGGGTAGTTCTAGATTATCTCCCATGCGCACCATTTTCGTCATCGCAAAAAACACTTTCCGGGAGGCGATCCGCGACCGCATCCTCTACGGCATCTTGGGATTCGCGGCCCTCTATCTGTGTCTCGATCTCTTTTTCGCAAAACTGGCTTTGGGGGATCTCGTCATGATCCGGAGCTTCGGGCTTGCGGGCATCTACGTATTCGGCCTCGTCGTTACCGTCTTCCTTGGCTCGACGATCATCAATAAGGAGCTGGAGCGGCGTACGCTCTATTTCGTCCTTTCGAAACCGGTTTCGCGGCGCGACATCGTGATCGGCAAATGGGCGGGTCTTTACGCGGCGATCGCGGCAACCATTCTCGCGATGACGGCGATCTATCTCGCGCTCATTCTCTCCCAGGGAGGAGGATTCGATGCGCTCGGACTCTATGCGGTCGCATTGGAACTCTTGGAACTCGCGTTGCTCACGTCGCTTTTCGTTTTCCTCTCTACGATCGCCACACCCCTTACGGCGACGATCTGCGGCATACTGCTCATATTCGGCGGCCACGCGGCGAGTACTATGCTCCAAAACACAACCTGGATCGGCGGCATGCTCTATCGCATGGTCCTCGCCTTTTATTATCTGTTCCCCAATTTGGAAAAATTCGACGGAAGAGCGTACGCGGTACATAGCATTTCACTCCCCCCGCCCGCATTCATCGCGGCGTTCTTTTATGCGCTCCTCTACATCGTCCTTCTTCTCGCTCTCGCGACGTTTTTCCTTAAGCGCAAAGAACTCTAATACTCGCATGCCGCACCCCGCCGTCGCGCTATTCAAAACCGTTGCCGTAACCGCTTTTCTGTTCCTTATAGTACTGGCCCAACTGGCATCGGATACGGCGCGCACAAAAGCGAAGGGGCTCCCGAGCGCGGCATCGCCCGCGCTTATCCGAGCCCTCGACGTGGGGCTCCACCAAGCGGCCGCGGCGTTCCTCTGGGTCGGAACGCGTATCCAAATCCTCTACGATCCGCCCCGTTTCGTCCGCGAGATCGAGGTCGTGAACGCCGTTGACCCGAAGTTCGCGGCGCCTTATGCGTTCGCCACGCTCGCGCTTCCCTATGCGAAACAGCTTGAAAATCCTGTCGATCTCGCAATTGCGATCGGAGAGAAAGGAGTCCGCGACGCCGACCCCGACTGGCGCATCCCTTTCTACTTGGGAACCCTCTATCAAGTGGAGCGCGACGACCGCGCGAATGCGGTGAAATATTATGATATCGCCTCCCGCTCGCCCGACGCCCCCGATTATATCCGCCGATTCACCTCCGCATATCTCATTTCGCAGAAAAACCGCGAGGAAACGAAGACCGTATGGCAGACGATCTTCGATACCGCACCGGATGACTTTACGCGCGCCCGCGCAAAGCTGTACCTCGAGCGGATCGAAGTATTCGGGGTGCTGGAGAAGGCGGCGAAAGCATATAAAGCGAAACGCGGAGCGTATCCCAAAGCCCCGAGAGATCTCGTCCGCGCAGGAGTAATCCCCGTGGCTCCGCCGGATCCCTTCGGCTATGAACTTTATTTCAATGAGGAAGGCGCCGTGAGCTTGGTAAAACCATCGGGCGAGTAGCGTTCGACAATTAATAACGTTTATGGTATAACCTTTCCAGCTCACCGGCATTACGCCGGAATGAAGGGAGGTCTGAGTGGATTTCTACGCGGAAACATATCAGCAGAAGGAGGTTGCCGTCTGGAACATGATCGGCGGCGCGGCTATCTTCACCATAGGCACCGCTACCGCATATCTCGCCCCGCGCGATTACGGAACGCTCTTCGGAATTTTCGTGATCCTCGGGCAGATGGTCTGCGCCGGGATCGCCTACGGCATGTTCTTCGCCGGCTGGAGGAAGCTCCAAGAGGCCTACATCCTCTTCTGCGAGAACCGCATGCTGGCCGTTGCCCGAAGGGTTCACGCCAGCCACCCCGAGATCCCCATCTTCGTCGTGACGCGGAAGGCGTTCCGGCGCGAGAGCGACCTGCGCGCGCTCGAAAAGTTCATCTGTGACCGGCTGATCGAAAAACAGCGGTGGGCGGAGCGGATTCGGGCGGAACGGCGAAGGGCGCACGCGGATGCGATGCGCTGCGACGAACTGCAGGAAGAGCTGTTCCGCGTCGTCGACGCCCACCCGTGGCTCCCCCTCGAAAAGCGGCGGGGAGTCCTTGAGGACGGCGCCGACCTGCTGAACCCCAAGCGGAAAAAGCGCTTCGTCGAAAACGTGGCGCGGTATCTCGATTGGGACCGCTTCATGCAGGAGCGGGGCGCCATAAACGGCGCGCCGGCAGCAAACGCCGCGCCCATCGCGCCGAAAGCGGAACCGCCGACCGATCCGCGCCTTCCGGCGCTCGAAGCGGAAGCGGCGGCATGCACGAGCGAGGGCGCGCAGGCATTCTACCGCGCGGCGGGAGAGCAAACGGATCGGCGCGCGAAGATCCGCCTCTTGAAGCAGGCGATCCGCACCGAGCGGAACGCGATATCCAAGGCGGAAGACGCGCCGCCCGCCCCGAAACCGGACGCCGCGGACAAGCTCATTTCTTCGGATGTGAAGTTCGTGGCGCTGAGCGAACTCCTTGAGGAGCGCTTCGAGATCGCGCATCTATTCCCGAAGGGCGTGGATGCGGTGATGGCGAAGGAGATCCTCATCGTGCTCCTCGAGCCGGGCCGGAGGAAGCGGCGCTTCCAGGAGTCGTATCGCCCCGAACCGCGGATCAAGCGGCGCGTGGTGAACCGCTACAACGCCTGGGTGGATGCGCCCTTCGATCCGAGCGTCTACCGAAAAACGCTCGATTGGCTCCTTCGCGAAGGGGTACTGCGGATCAAGCCGGAAAAGTCGCAGCCCGGCTACTCGCTCTCGGCGAACATGAGAGAAACCAGAAGCGAAACGGCGCGGGCGCTCATTGCCGCGATCCTTAAGTTCGACGACGAATTCCACAACCGCCACGCGGGAGGAACCGCATGAACTTCGAAGTGAAACCGTGGATGTGGGTCCTGCTCATCGCCGTCTTTCTCCTTGCCGTCACGAACCTCGATCCCGTGGGGAACGCGATCGAACGGGCGTTCGGCGAAGGGGCGGACCGTTGGGCGATCAACTTCATCATCCTCGCCGCGCTCGTTATCGCTTTTCTCCGAGGAAAGCGCGGGTGATGAGAAGAATCCTTGGGCCTCCGGATCAACTCGATCCCGGAGGCCTCTTCATTTTCTTCCCCCGGCTTTATCTAAACCACTCTCGCAAGGACGTGGGCCTCCCGATTATGTAGAGCAGCGCGAGCGGCGCGCCCCAGTTGGCCCAGCGCTCCACAAAGTCCCATACCGGCATGCCGACAATCGGCCGCAAAAGCGCGGTCCAGAGTCCCCAAAACGCCATCCAGAGAAGCGCCGCTCGAACCGGCCGGAGAAGGACGAGTATCGCAAGCGCGATATCCATAAGCCCGATAAGGAAGAGGAGCTGCGTTGCCGTATCCGGATTCGCCACGCCAAACTTCGCAAACCAACCGATCCAATCCTTTTTCCCTTCGAGCGCGAGGACGCCGTGCCCGATAAACTCGCCCGCAACCGCAACCCGCAAGATCCACTCCGCGATTCTTTGGTTCATACCTATATTCTACCCGTTTCCGGCCTATTGTTTAATTGAATTCCACAGCCAGGCGAAAAGTCCGGCCCCGAGCACTGTGCTGACGAAAATCGCCGCGATGAAAAGTCTTTTGCATTTTTCATTGAAGTGGCCGGAGCTATTGCGATGCTCTATACCACTTCTCGTACCATTCGCGCATTTGCTTCACCTCCGCGCTTTGCCCCTCGATGATCCTCCGGGCGAGCTCCTTGAGCTCGCTCCGAGTCGTGCGCTCCAGGAGCATATTGGCCATTATGATCGCCATCTGATGATGGGGGATCATCTGTTCGATGAACCGCTGGTCGAAGGGGACGTTCGTCTCCGGGCTCTCAAGCAATGAGGCGTCGAACCTTTGCATCATCCCGCCTCGCATCATGTCGGACATCGCGCCGCCAGCCATGAATCCTCCCATCCCGGCGCCGAAGAACTCCGGCGGCTCGGTGCCATACCACGATCGGTAAAGCCCCCGCATCTCCGCAATCTCTGCCGCTTGATCGCGCGCGATATTTTGCGCAAGCGATTTGATCTCCTCGTGTTCCGATTTTTGGAGCGCGATCCCTGCCGCGTCGATCGCCACCCGATGGTGCGGGATCATCTGATCGATGAATTGCCGATCCAATGCATCCCCCACGGAAGCCGGGAATTGCCCCAGCGGAGCGCCGTAAAAACCGCTGCCCATCATGCTCGGACCGCGACTGGATCCGTACCCTCCGAGGACGGCAAGGAACACCGCCCCGAGAAAGAACCCTCCGATCCCCGAAAGTATTGCTTCTTTGTTCATGTTTTTTTGTGTCGTTGCTGTTTTTGAACCGCAAAACCGCATCTCTCCCGCCGGAGGGCGAGATCCCGCCGGTTGCGAAATCGCGCGCGAAAACTACTCCCCTATGCGGGGCGGGCACGATCCGCCAACCGACGGACTAGAATCCGGCGAGCGCGGGGTCGCGCCTCGTATGAAGCGCCAACCACCGAATGAACTTTTTCTTTGCGTATTGGCCAAACGACCCGCGGGCGGCACGGCGGCCGCTCGTCTGAAGGAACAACGCGGGCGGACCGATGTCGCTTAGAAACCGGAGCCGGAGGAAAAAGAGCGCGAACGCGAGAAGCGCGGCGAACATAGGAAGGCTGGTGGTGAAACTTTTAAGCGCGCCCCAGTGGAACGCAATGAAGCCGAGACCGTTTTTGAGTGGACAATCGGTGCCGTTCAAAAATGCTGCGATGCACCCGCCATGCTCGTCCGCGCTATGGCGCACCGCGAGCATTCCGAAGACCGCGATGGAGATAAAGCTTACGACGAGAAACAGAGTGAAAGCATCTTTCATGTCCCCTTCACTGTAATGATGCCTATCGGGAAGTCAACTGGCGGAGTCTGTTTGACCCATTCGATTCGACTCAGGGTCAATCCTGAGGGATATCGAAGGATTGAAAATATCCCTGCCAGAGGCAGGCAGGCGAACGGAATTCTCTGGCCCCCCTGCGTTGCGCTAAAACTACGAAGGTCAAAAAAGGCTTCGGCAGACGGGCGAGCCAATGGATTCGGCAAGCTCGCCACGGGTCTGTCTTCGGGTTCTAAAGTTTAATAAATTCCTTGATCGAAAGCCCGGCCTGCTTAATAATTTTACTCAACAAACCACGTCCAACATCTTTACCGCCGTGGATCGGAACAGACGTTATACGATTTGTGACGGGGTGTCGGAAAAAGTAATGGCTGCCCTTTGCATATATAAAACGAAAACCGGCACGAATCAGTTTCTGCATAACTGCCCGTGCCGTTAGAACCGGCAAAATACTCATGCAATTGGCACGGAACGTCTGCTATTTTTTATTTGGACAATACCTTTTTTCACTGCCTTGGCAACAACTTCGGCTTCAATGGCGCCTTCAACAGCTTCCGCAATCATTCGTTTGGCTTCGGCAAGAGTCTTCCCCCAAGAGATCGCGCCAGACACGCCACGAGCTTCTGCCGAATATCCCCCCATGTCTTTTTCTGGCTCAAAAACACACGAGAAAGAGCCGTATTTTGTTTCTATAATTAAAGTTTTCTTAACGGTTTTTTTAACCATACGCAAATTATAACGCAAATAATGATCGTGAGCGAGAAAAAGCCGGTTTCTGATCTAGTTCAAAACGCCTGCCCAACCGGTAGGCAGAACTGACGATCCCATGTACTTGCCCGTCGTAGCTTTAGCGAAATCGGGACGGGCGAGCCAATGACTCCATTTCCCAATTGGCGGAGAGGG
>CAYJWW010000027.1:0-5749 GCA_964374065.1 uncultured Candidatus Saccharibacteria bacterium
GGTCTTTACGGCGAGAGAGTCAAAAAAGTCGCCGGAACAATCTTTATTTTAACGGGTATATACCTCATCAGTTTCTATATGCTCTTTGGAATGTAACAATATATTCAAATCATGAATACTTCAACTTCGTTCAGTACAAGCAAAAATATCGTCATTCCGTTTTCCATTATTGTTGCCGCCATTCTTATCGGAGTGGTTGTATTCTTTTCGGATGGCAGGTCGCCTTCAAACGCGCAGCTTGCAGCGGTATCAGACAATCTGCGCACGCTGGAGCTTTCGGTGCCCGGCATGTCTTGCGCGGGATGCACCGCAAACGTTGAGGGATATGTATCTTCCATGCCCGGAGTCAAGAGAGTGCAGGCGCGTCTCACACCTGCAAAATCCGCCACAGTTATCTATGATCCCGACGTGGTCAGTAAAGAAGAAATTATAAAAAATAGTATTTTCGATGTGTATGGAGTAGATATTATCTCAGATGATCAGTTTGATGGATCGGTGTTACCAACCAAAAGTAAAAGTAGCGTTGCTATTCCCCAAGAAATTCAAGACAAATCCCGGCAAGCAGCATCCCTCCTAAAGCTATGGTCGAATGAAGGGAAAGATACGAGCGCCGCTCAAAGCTTATTTGATCAAGTGAACAGCGACATCGAGCAGGGCAATTTCGCGAACGCGAATGCGTTGCTCGATGCAATAATTAATTTACCGTCCTCCTCCGAATAAAATCGTAGAAATAAAGATATGAATAGCTACCGGTATGCGAATCACAACACCGCAACCCCCGACTGGCGCCGGGCTGATTTTTCCGCTCCGCAGTGACATGGCCGTTCACATTACGTACTTCGTCCACGGGACGACGACCGACAATGAGCAGGGGATTTCGTCCGGATGGGCCGATGTCGAGCTTTCGGAACTCGGCAAACGGCAATCCGTCGAGCTGAAAGACAAGATTAAGGATAAAAAGTTTGATGTCGTATTTTCCTCCGACTTGAAGCGCGCGGTCGATTCCGCGACGCTCGCGTTCGAGGGGGTTGCGCCGATTATCCCCGACGCGCGCCTGCGCGAGTGCAATTACGGCGACTACAACGGCAAACCGTCATCAATCGTGGAGCCGATGCAGGAGAGAATGGTCACGGAGCGATTTCCGAGCGGCGAGAGTTATGAAGACGTGAGAACCCGCATCGCGGACCTTCTTTCATCTTTGAAAAATAGCTATAATGGCAAGAGAATCGCGATCGTCGCCCATAAAGCGCCGCAACTCGCGTTGGACGTGCTTCTGAAAGGTAAAACTTGGGAGGAGGTATTCGCGGAGGACTGGAGGAAAACAAAATCCTGGAGGCCGGGGTGGGAGTATGAATTTGCATAAGTACAGCCCGGTCCGATATTGGTCCCAGCCGATGAGATGACATATGCGCAGTGATTACTCAAACAGCCGAGCGGCTCCGGTTGTCGTCTGCTTCGTGAAATGCGGAGGCAAATTTTTGCTCTTAAAGCGGAGCGACAAGGTGATGGCATATAAGAATTTATGGAGCAGTCTCGCGGGATTTTTGGACGACGAAAAATCCGTGGAGGAGAAAGTCCTCGAGGAACTGCGGGAAGAGCTTGGCGTTATGAAAGAACACGTGCGTCGCGTCGCTACGGGAAGAACGTATACATTTGTGGATGACGCCATCGGGAAGGAATGGACACGGCATCTTTGCCTCGCGGAGATCGCGAGTCCCGAGATCACTCTGGACTGGGAGCATACCGACTATCGGTGGATCGATCCGGACGAGGCCGAGGCGTTCGAAACGGTTCCCGGACTCGCCCGGGATCTCCAAAGCGTGCGGTCGTTATAGTCCCAAAGACACGAGCGCGTTCGACGCGAAGGGGAAAAAGGCGTTGACGAATGTGAACATCCGAGTACTATATGCCCCCAGAAGGGAGAGCGAACCGTGACCATTTTTAAGCTGTATCAGGCTGCGCGGGAGTCGTGGAGGTTCGATCCGAAAACGTACGCCGGTCTCGAGGGGAAGTCCGATGAGGAGGTGCGAGCCTTCGCCGTGAAACACGTGCTGCTTCATGTGCAGAAGTCCGCGGGCCATCTCGCTGGGCTTCTCGAAGTGCTCGATCACCGCGGCAAGCGGCTCACAAAGCGCCAGCTTGTCCCCGCGGGGAAGGTCGCGGTGGACCTTATCATGGAGGGCGTCCGCCTCGCGAATCTGGCCGGGCTTCGGCCCGAACAAGTGGAGCGGGGCCTCGAGGCGATCGAGAAGAAGAGTCAACGCCACCGCGAATAACGGCGCGGGCGGAGAGAAAAACGAGGGGATGGCATGCGCCAGCCCCTCTTCAGTTTTTTATAGAGGACTGTTATAAATGAATCGTTCTCACGGTGGGGTGGCCGAGCGGCTGAAGGCGGCGCTCTTGAAAAGCGCTATATCCGAAAGGGTATCGTGAGTTCGAATCTCACCCCCACCGCTCTATGCGGGAAGAACCGGAAACAACTTAGAGGATGAACGGGATTTTCTTTGCGTTCATCGCGCTTATAAGCTGGGGATTCGGCGATTTTTTCATACAGAAAACGGTCCGGGTGATCGGGAATACGAAAGCGCTATTCCTTATCGGAGCGGTTGGGTTTGTCGCTCTGTTCCCGTTCGTCCGGAGCGAGCTCCTGTTTTTAGAACGGTCCGACCTCGTCCTTTTAACGCTCCTTTCACTTGTCGTGGTATTTGCGGCGTACTTCGATTTCGAAGCGCTCCGCAGGGGGAAGATCGCGATCGTCGAACCGATCATCGGGTTGGAACTTCCCATCACCGTCGGGTTGAGCATCGCGCTTGCCGGCGAGTCGCTTACTCTTGCGCAGCTCCTACTGATCGCCCTCATATCGGTCGGCATCGTGCTCGCGATCACGGAACATCATTCGCGCCTCCGATACCACAAGAGGATCCTTGAAAAGGGGGTTATCCTCGCGGGCATCGGGGCGGTCGGCATGGCGTTGGTGAACTTTCTTGTCGGCGTCTCGAGCCGCGAGATATCGCCGCTTCTCACGATTTGGTTCGCGCATTCGTTCCTCGCGTTGGTCTGCGGCGCATATTTGTTTTCCGCCGGGCAATTCCGGAGTTTGATGGAAGACATAAAGCAGTATCCGAAGCCGATTCTCGGACAGAGCATTCTGGATAACCTCGCGTGGGCGGCTTTCGCGGTCGCGACCACAACTATCCCGATAGCTATTGCAACGGCCATCACGGAAAGCTATATTGCACTCGCCGTGCTCTTAGGCCTCTGTATCGGCCGTGAACGACTAAGATCGCATCAGATCATCGGAGCGTTCCTCGCCACGGCCGGGGTCGTCATCCTTTCCGTCATCTCCCAGTAAACATGACAGTAAACGATCTCAACGCAATAGCGGATTACATCGCCGCGCGCGGTGCATCTGCACTCCGCGAATATACGTCTGAATCCGATTTTCACCTGGACTACGTCGCGATCTTTGCGAAGGACGATGAAGAATGGCAGGAACTTCAGAGAGTTACGGAATCGCTCGGGAACGAGATCGATAAGGAAACCGGCAAAACCGGCCGCACATTTTGGCTTCAGGAGCCGATTGAGACAACCGCCGGTCCGCTCCGGCTCTTGAAGATTCGGAAGCCGGATCCGACTCGTCCCCAGCGCGGCGCGCCGGATTTCAAGATAGCGAATTACAAGGTGTTCAAGGGCAAATATTTAATGAGCAGCGGGAACTTCACGCTTATGGCGCGCAAAGGATATGAGATGATAGAGCTCAAGGGGGCCGATGTCCTTGTCTATATCCCAAGCGAGACCCTACGTGAGCGCCTTGGAAAGTAAATACCCTGTGGATAAGGCGCTGTGCTTAGTCCCCGTAGGGATACTATAATAAGGAAAAGGCATGCATCAGCCGCCGCTTATTTTACTCGTCGACGACGATCCGCAGATCCAGGATCTGTTTTCTTTGAAGCTCAAATCGGCCGGATTTGCGGTGGCGCAAGCGCGGAACGGGGAAGAAGGACTGCGCGTGGCCCGCGCCGAAAAGCCGGATCTTATCCTTTTAGACGTCATGATGCCCGTTATGGACGGCGCGAAAACGCTTCTTGAATTAAAGGCCGACCCGAACTTGAAGGACATTTTCGTGTACATCCTTACCAGCCTCGAAGACCGGCCGGAAGATACGAAATTTGCACAAGACGCCGGAGCGGTGGATTTTTTGAATAAGGGCATCGACTTTAAGGAGCTCGTTGAAAAAATAAAGGCCACGCTCCGCATTGCATAGCACCATGCGAAAATCGTTCGTTGCGGCCACCGCGTTTTCGTTAGTAGCCTCATTTTTTCCCGGCGGGTTCGTGAATGCGGCAGTGCCGGTGATCCAGGGCGCCCCGTACGCGACGAACATGATAGGTCCGGGCGCGCAGATCAAATGGACCACCGATCTTCCGTCCGACTCACACGTTTTTTACGGCACCCAGAATACGCCCACGAGTTTCCCATACTATTCGTCCGATCGCTGCGACGGCGGGGGAATGGTGTCTTCCCATTGTGTGAATCTGACGGGCCTTTCATCGGGGACGACATACTATTTCAAGGTTAAGTCTTCGAGCGCCGACGGGTCGACCGAGGGAAGCGGGTATCAGTTTGTCTCCGCGTACCGCGACGGCGGGGGGTCGACTACCACTCCTCAAAGCGGGATGCCTCCCGCGGCTCCGGGAAATCTTTATGCCGCGCTCTCTTCGAGCGGTTCCGATGCAAATGTAACATGGGCGGATTACTCGATGGACGAAACCGCATTTAAGGTCTATTCGCGGCAGCAGGGAGGGGCATGGGCGTACCTATCACAGACGGGTTCGAATGTTACGTCGTTCACGTATTTTAATTTGCCGCAGGGAGTAACGTATGAATTCAAGGTGAACTCCTGCAATTCCTACGGCTGTTCCGGCGATTCGAATATCGCGACCATTACCCGCCCCGCGACGGGCGGGCCTCCGGGGATGCCGGCGTGGTTCTCGGCTGCCGCTTCCGGGGCCGCCACGATAAATTTGTCATGGGGAGAATCTGGAGGAGCAAGTTCATATCAGATCTACCGCAGAAAGATGAACGAGGTTTTCAGCCAATCACCGGCATATACGTTCGCCTCGAGCATCACAAGCTACGCGGATTCCGCGCTGGCTCCATCGACCGCGTACGTATATGAACTTGCGGCTTGCAATTCCACGGGTTGTTCCGGCCGGGTCCCCGCATCGACCACGACGGGGGGGAGCTCGGGTGGCGGGACTTCGACCACGACGACAAATATGCCTGATCTCACCGTGTTCGATATCTATGACGATGGCGGCAGGCTTTCCGTAAGGATCGGCAATATCGGAAGCGCCCAGGCGCCGAGCGGCACGGGACATCTCTATATCTGGATCGATAATCAGCTTTCCTGGACCTACAGCTTCAGCACGCTTTCGAACCAGTCGTTCCTTTCGCCGGGAGGCACCTCCGTTGTCCAGCCGCAGACCCTTTCCGGATCGCATTTCATAAAAGCGATGATCGACGCGAACTACACGATCAGCGAATCGAACGAGAACAATAACGCGTTTGAGAAGACCTTGAGTTTCGGGTCGGCAACCACAACGCCGACATCGACTCCCGGAGCGCCCGCGGCCCCGACCGGGCTTTCCGGAGCGCTCGCGGCGAACGGGACAGACGCTGTGTTAAGCTGGGGCGATGCCTCGACGAACGAGAGCGAATTTAAAGTTTATTGGCGGGCCGCCGGAGG
>CAYJWW010000028.1:0-4200 GCA_964374065.1 uncultured Candidatus Saccharibacteria bacterium
TCAAGGCGCATCGCGTGAGACGCCTTGACCAGCACAAGATCGTCCTTTTTGATCATATGCGTCACTTCGTCGACGGCGTCCTCCGCAATATCGAAGGAGAAAATGTTTTTCTTCTTCATTCCCGCCGCCTTCGCCGCGTCCGCGATGAGCTTGCCGGCGGGCCCCACGGTAACGAGCACATCCGCGAATTTGGCCGCGATCTTCCCGATCCGCTCGTGCGCCTGGAGCGCATACGCCCCGATCTCAAGCATATCTCCCAGTATGGCGATCTTCCGCTTTCCGGGCAGGTCGCGAAGAGTGTCCAGCGCCGCGATCATCGAAAGCGGACTCGCGTTGTACGTATCATCGATCACCCATGAAGACCGGATGCCGCGGGCGAGTTCCGAACGGCCGGGCGCAGGCCGATACCGCCGCAACGCCTCGGAAATCTTAATCAGGTTCAGTCCGAAAATCAATCCGATGCACGTTGCCGCCGCGGCCGCCATCGCATGAGTTCTGCCGAATACGCCGTCGATGCGGACCGGCACGGCGTTGCCGCCGTATTCCAGCTTGAACGCGATGCCGACCGGAACTCCGTCCACGACGCGATGCTCGAACGCGGTAATCCGTATGTCCGATTCGTCGCCCGACCCGAAGGTCATCAAATGAGCCCGTGTGCGGTTCCCGAGATCCAATACGACAGGGTCGTCGTGATTCAACACCGCAAAGCTTGCCGCAGGAAGCCATTCTATCAAGTGCCCTTTCTCGCGGGCCACTTCGCGCGGCCCCGGATAATACTCGATATGCACGGGCACCTCCCCGACCGCCGTGATCACGCCGATGTTCGGCCGCGCGATCTCCATCAGGCGCCTGATGTCGCCGGGGCGATCCGCGCCGTATTCCAAGATAAGAATCTCCGGATAATTCGCCCGCTTCCCGAATACGAGGCGCAACACCCCGCCGAAAAGCACCTTGAGCCAAAACAGCGTTTTCCAAAATCTCCGCTCGCCTTCCGGCTCGTCCCGGCTTACGAGCCGCAGATCGGATTCACGCCAATTCCCCAAAATCGCGAGCGGCAGGCCGAGCTCGTTATTCAAATTTCCCGCGGAAACCCGCACGTGGCGTTCCGCGCCGAGCACGGCTCCGACGGCGATTTTAGCCGAAGTCTTCCCTACGCTTCCGGTGATCCCGATGATACCCGGCCGGAACCGCCATATCGTCAGCCGGGCAAGTTTCTTTATGCTCCACCGCAACAGGCGTGTCAGAAAATTATGTATGCGCTGATTCATATCTTAGTTCCGATCCGGAGGAATATTATAGTAATTCAGGATAAACTGCGCGAGGTCCCTGAACGCGGGGACTACGGTTAGTGCCGCGACAGGCGCCTCTCGCGGCTCATCCAGTTTTATTAAAATGACGAATCGCGGATCGCTCGTCGGCCCGAACCCCGCAAACGTGTTGACGACCTCGTGGGTATACCCTCCGTTTTTAAAATCCGGTGTCTGCGCCGTTCCGGTCTTCCCCGCGAGCGCATATCCCTTAATGACTGCCACTTCTGCCTTGTCTACCGCCGAGACCATCATGCCGGCGACCGTCTTTGCGGTTTCTTTGGTCAAGACTCTCCGGATAACTTCCGGCGACGAGGAGGCGTTGAGGTATGGCCGCATCAGCACGCCGCCGTTCGCGATCGCGGAAACTGCGTTCACAAGTTCGATCGGCGTCATGGAGATCCCCTGCCCGTACGATGCGGTCGCGAAATTGACCGGCGGGGCGTTCGGATAGAGCTGCGTGAGATCGCCTTTCACTTCGCCGGGGAGGTCGATGCCGGTTTTCTCCGAAAAGCCGAATTGTTCAAGATACCGGCGGAATGGCGCGTCTCCCAGCGCCCGCTCGGCGAATACCGCTCCGGTATTGATCGACTTCTCAAGCACGTTGGTCATCGTGACCGTGCCATGCGCTTTCAAATCCCAGTTCTGGATCTTTTTTCCGCTGATCACCAAAGAACCCGTATCGCGGTATGTCGTCTCGGGAGTTATCTTCCCCGCATCGATTCCCGCGGCGATCGTGATCGCCTTAATAATGGAGCCCGGCTCGTAACGCTTCTGTATCGCGGGGTTCAGAAAGTTCCCGATATCGGATTTCGCGTACGAGTTCCCGTCAAAACCCGGAGCGCTGGCCATCGCGAGCACCTTCCCCGTCTTCGGCTCCTCCACGATCACGCTCCCGCCCTTTGCGCCAAAATTCTTCACGAGGCCGTCCAATATGCGTTCCGCTTCGATCTGGATATTAAAATCGACGGTGAACGCGATGTGTTCGCCGTGCGTGGGCGGAATAACCCCGCCTTCTTTTAACTCGCCGTCTTTCCCGGTGAGCCGTTTTTCGAACTGCTTCTCCGCCCCGTATCTGCCGCTTTCCTTAAGGTCCTCCTGGCTCGGGCCCACATACCCCAGCACATGCGCCGCGAGCGTTCCGAACGGGTAGAACCGCAATGGCGCCTCGTCGATAAAGACCCCTTGTATCCGCTCTGCGCGCACCGCCTCCGTTGTGCTGGCCCCGGCTTTCTTTACGAGAAGCTCATATTGGCTCTCTTTGTTCTGAAGCCTCGGCAGAACCTCAGGGACCGGCACGCCGATAAGCGGAGCAATGCGGTTCGCCGTTTCCTCCGCATCTTCGATGAGCTTTGGAGCGGCGTAGATAAAGGAGAAATCCTTACTTGTGGCGACGGGAAGAACCCCCCCGTTTTTGTCCGTAAAATAAATCACGCCGCGCTTCGATGTCAGCGCGCCGATCTGGGATTGCGCCTGCCCTCTATAGATTTCCCCGCCTTCGATCTGTAATTGGTACAAGCGAAAGAGGAGCGCTATGTACGCGAGCGGCAGGAATACGATCGCTACTGTGATGCGATTGACCATTGGCCGTTCCTTGCTTCGAGATATCGGGGTTGCCGGTCCTTGACGAGCTGCCGCTCGGCCACTAATTCATCCACTCGCGCCCCGGAAACCAGCTCAAGGATCTTTCTCTTCATCTCGGCATTCTCCGTCTCGATCTGTTGCAATTCTGCGTTCGCCTCCGCTATCCCATGCTCCGCATTCGTGTAACGATTGTAATAGACGACCAGCATCGCGGCGCTCGCGATCAGTGCGCAGATGAGCAATATTAAAACTCGGTGCAATGCGGTATTCGCGTAATTCGGCTGGAAGATGGTCATCGGGTAGAATTTAGAAAGTAGAGTTATTGCAGGAGGATGGCGCGGAGTTTTGCGGAGCGGCTTCGCGGATTCCTGCGCCGTGCTTCGAGCGGCGGGCTGATCGGTTTCTTGGTGAGGATCTCCGCCTGGCCTTTCCCCGCGAATTCGCGGAAGGCGATCTTCACCGTTCGGTCTTCGAGGGAGTGGAAGCTGATGATCGCGATCCGTCCGCCGGGCTTCACCGCTTCGCGGACTTCCCGAAGAAGCTTTTCGAGATTCGCGAGTTCTTCGTTCGCGTATATGCGGAGCGCCTGGAATGTGCGGGTTGCCGGATCGATCCGCCCTCGTTCGTACTGCTTCGGCACCGCGCTGCGGACCGCATTCGCAAGGTCGCCCGCGGTCCGGATGGGATGCGATCGCTTTGCGCGAATGATCGCGCGCGCGATGCGTCCGGCGAAACGCTCTCCTCCGAATTCGCGGATGATGCGTTCGAGCTCTTGTTCGCGAATGCCCGAAAGGATCTGCCGCACCGGTTCCCGCTCGGCGGAATACGTCATGAGGAGGGGCTCATCCGCGGCGTACGCCTCGAAGCTGAATCCCCTTCCGGCTTCGAGCTGGCGGGAGGAGAATCCCAGATCGAGAAGCAGCCCGTCCGCCTTGGGCAGAGAATACCGCGTGAGAATTGCCGGGAGTTCGGCGTAATTGCCGTGAACCAGGAGAAGCTTCGAGCTTCTCGCGTTTCGCTTCGAGCGGAGGCGCACGATCATCTCCTTGTCCCAGTCAATGCCAAGGAATATTCCCGCGGAGCCGATGCGCGCGAGTATCGCGTTCGCATGCCCGCCGCCGCCAATAGTCCCGTCGATGAAAAATTCCCCCGGCTTCGGATCGAGAACCTCTACTGCCTCGTGTAAAAGAACCGGGGTATGCTCCATAATTTCTAATTCCTCGTTGCTAATTCCCAACCAAATCCCAATGACCACTCCGACAATCGTTGGGCTTAGGTCTTAGTCTTTGCGTAGGTCACTTAGAAACTT
>CAYJWW010000029.1:0-4199 GCA_964374065.1 uncultured Candidatus Saccharibacteria bacterium
GATTCTACTTTCTACTTTCTATTTTCTAGATTCTACTTTCTCGCTTCTAGATTCTAGAACGTCGGTACCACAATATAGACCAGCGAACTTTCGTAGCCTCCCGATTCCTGTTGATTCGTGATTTGAAGTTTGTAGACGATGTCGGTCGCCTCGCTCGTTACCGGACCCGAGTTGAACGCGACCTCTCTCGCGGTTGATTCAAGCCGTGCGTAGGTGTTGTTCGCCGCAAAACGCGTGGATCCGCCCGCGAGGACATCATCGCCGGCGTGATATCCGTAGCATCCTGCCTGTGAAGAAGGGCAACCGGCCGTCCAGCTCACGGGCGACGCATTCGTCCCCGTAACCGGCGTAATTTCCGAAGGCCCGCTCCGGATAAGCCCTTGGGTCTGGAACGCGAACACCTGATAGCCCTCTGTCGCGTTTGTAGTTACCGTAAGCCGCTGCGCCGCTTCGATCTCGCTCCCGATCGAGAGCGTGCCGAACGGAACGGTCGTCGCCGTCGTCGCGACATCGGTCGTAACCCCCTCGGTCGCCGTACCGCTCCCGATCCCTCCTATGGTTACCGTGAGCGTCGTCCCCTCGACGGATAAGCTCGGGTACGTCTCGCCGGTATTGAGCGGCACCGCTTTATTGCTGGTCACGTCGAACGCGCGGAAAAAGTATGTCGCATTCGCGCGCGCGCCGGCGTGTTTGACCGTGAACTCGAATTCCGTTGCTGCGCTTTTCTTGTGATTGAAGGTGGAGGCGGATGTTCCGGATTCATTGTGTGTGCCGCACCCGTTTCCCGATCCGCCGGAGCACGCGTCAGCGTCGCTCAAGACCTTTGTGGTGATCACTCCGTTGTCCGCGCCGCCGCCGTCCGCATAGCACCAGAGGGAATTCGAAAGGCACGAACCGCTTTCCACAACGTTGATTACCCCTTGAGAGAAATCGGAAAATTCTGAAAATTGGAGCCGATATTTTATATTCGCGCCGCCGATGTCCGCGGTCTCTTTGATCGCAAGCCGGAGCTTCACGATATTTTGATTCACAATGCTTGCCGGAGCGACATTTTCCGCCGCAAGCGGGCTTGTCGGCGTTTCATTCGACTCGTCGTCGTACCACCGCCAGTTCTGGGATTTCGGCGCAAATGAATCAAAATAGAGGAATCCGCTCCGCACGACGAAGTTCGCGCTGGTGGACTCTCCGGTCACGGCTTGCCCGCCGCTATTTATAGACTGGAATCCCGAGGAATTCGAGTACCCGCCAAAGTCGCTTATCACGGGATCCCGCGAAATGAAGTTCGCGCTCGTGTAGTCGTCCGCAAAGACCGAAGGAGAATCTAGAAAGTAGAAAGTAGAAAGTAGAACCATTGTAAAAATCAAGAAACCAGAAAATAGAAAGTAAAAATTAGAATTGCGAGGAGGAAAGCTCATTGCGTAAGAAAGTTATTCAAAATCCGCATTACTTCAAGGAGTAATGACTCGACTTTTGCGTAATCCGAATCTGGGAATAATGTTTTCGCGATTTCTGTCTGGCTCTCCAATTCAGCTCCGGAACCAAACGCTATGGACAATAGATGCTGTTTCTCCTTGCGATGGAACCTGTGATAGCTTTCAGCGATGTTAGAGGAAATAGAAACCGCTGCCCGCCGCATTTGGCTGGTAAGACCGTATAGTTCCGATTTCGGAAAAGCCTCGGTCAACTGATAAACTGCGACGGCTAAATCTTTGGATTTTTGCCAGACGACCAAATCTTTAAAAGATTTCGTGGCCATTTTTTTGGGTTCTAGATTCTATTTTCTACTTTCTAGATTCTCAGATTCTAAGATTGCCTTTACGACTGCGGAATCGCTCCGCAGATCCTCCCAAAAAAGGACGTGCGACATCGGGATGATCATTTTACTCATCGGCCCGTGGATCTCGTTGCCGAGTTTCACGACTTTGAGCTCCGGCTGCGGGGCGGTATTCCCTTGCGGCTGTATTGATTGGGAAACTTCCAGGTAATAGATGTCCGTCAAGCGCCCGTTCGGCCAGAACGGCAGCGAGAAAAATCTGCCGAAGTACACCTGGTTATTGGAAAGGAACACTGCGCGCCACGCGCGTTCGCTTTGGTAAAACCGAACGGCCGCGGCCGCAACGAAGAGAAGCACGAGGCAGCCGAGAAAACTTTTCGCGAGTGTGCGCCGTGGCCGGTGAATGTGCGCGGAATCGACCGCCGAATCTGCAGTATCAGGCTCCTGCCGCACGCGTCGAAGATTCAGAGGATTGTTCATGCGTGTTATTGATTCCCGATGTTGAGCGGCGCGACCTCGATGATTTTATGTTGTATGGGATCGTATAGTATCGCCTTTCTCATATTCGTGTAGATGAGCACCTTGTCTCCCACTTTTGCTTTGCTGAAAAACGGCTGATCTTTCAACTGCTCCAGATTGGTTACGGTCGCCACGGTCGGCTGTTCGCCTTCCGGCAAGACGATGATCTCCCCCACGCGGGATATCAGGCGCTCGATCTCTTTCTGGGCCGTTTTTTGGGAATCTCCGGCAGGCGCAGCGTTCTCGCGATAGAAGTAAAAAGCCGCACCGATCGCGACGAGCGCCACGATGAGCAGCGCTGTCGTAGGGCGATGTATGAATTTCCGGCTCCTTGAGCCCCGATCGCTCTCATTTTCCTCCTCTCGCTCTTCCGGACGTCTCGGTTTTAAACTAATTTGTTGCATGTGATTGTTCTGATTGCTTTTTATTTCGACCAAATCCAAAAATCTTGCGAATGAGAGTGCTCACGGCGGTCCGAACGCAACCGTATTTTGAGACTCGCTCGCGGACGTTTCAATCGGCGAAGTTTCCGGCGGAGAGACCGCGGGCGCCGCCTCGGTCGCGGGAACCTCCGGAATCACCGGAACCTCCGGAGGCAGCGCGGAGATCGCCTCCCCAATCTCTCCCCCGTCTTCCCGAGACGGAGGATTATCGACCGTCTCGGTATCCGCAACCCGAGCTGTTTTTTCCGGGCGCATAGATTCTCCGAGGGCGCGCGAAGAAAATATTTTTGGGTTCTTCACGGCAAGCGCCGTCCAGCTGAATAGGAGGTCTGCGGGGGCCGGCTTGTCGAGCACGATCGAAAAGCCGTCTTCAGTGCTTTCCATTACCGCATATTGAACGCCGTGCGCGAATATTGTTTCAGCCGCCGCGCGCGCCGCCTCTTCCCCGAACCCGCCCTCGGACGCCGCGGTTGCCGAACGGCGCGTTCCGGCCTGCGTGAGGGTCGCGTGTACCACGGGCCGCTCGAGGTACTCGCGCTCGAACCGGATGTCGGAGATTCGCTCGCCCTTCGCGATCCGTGCGAAGCCTGCCGTATCGTTCAAAAAGTACGGCCGTCCGAAGAATGCGACGTCGGAGACAATGCGCACCATGTCTCCCTCCTCGCCCAACTGATCGATGCGCAAGCCGCCGGCGGTGATTTTTTTCGCGACGAGGTGACCGGTCGTAACCTGCGGGCTCACGATTTCAAACGCGGCGCTCAAGCGATCCGTAAAAATTTCGGAGGACACTCCGAATCCCAATAATGTTTTTTGATCTCGAAGGCGATGAAGAAAATCCAAAATGCGTTCCCGGATTCTCGCAGCTTGATCTTTTTCGGAAATTTCAGAAATGACGGACTTGGACGAAAGTTGTTCCGGCGAACTCGTCGTTCGGCTTTGCGCTCCCGGAGCGGCTTGCCCTGCGTGCCCGCCGGGGCTGGGCAAAGGATTGGAGCCTGTAGCACGGGCCTCCTCCTGCAGTGAGCTTGTCGAACCTGCCTGCAGTGAGCTTGTCGAACCTGCGCCGCTTGTTTCGCCAACTGCAATCAACTCGACGGTCAGCCCCTCGACCGTTGAGGTCGAACCTGCCTGCAGTGAGCTTGTCGAATCTGCCGAAGTGGCTTCCCCTTGCGGTTGCTCCTCGCGAAGTCCGAGCGCTTCTTCCATGGCAAGCTCAACGGGCTGTCCAAGATAATCGATAAGATTTACAAAAACCGTGAGCGTTCCGCATTTTCTTTTAGCAGTATCGCTATCGCCCGGACACGCAACCAGTTTAGATGAGTCCATATCTTCAAGCGCTTTTCCAATAACCCTGCCGGCAAGCGATGCTTTCATCGCGTATCCGGGAATAGCGGCTGAAGTTACATAGTCGCCGGATTTAATCATGCCGTTTTCCGTTGAAATCTTTACCGGAACGCGGCCGA
>CAYJWW010000030.1:0-3982 GCA_964374065.1 uncultured Candidatus Saccharibacteria bacterium
CCTCGCCTCACGCGGGGCGGTCCATAGCTACCAACAGACGGTTAAGAGGGACCCCCTTGATCGTTCCGGGGTTGATTGGCGAATCTACCTGGCTTCGGATCTGCGGCAACGCGTGGACATTCAAGTAAAACACTCACGGAACTCCGTGAGAAGACACGAAAAGCGACACGGGAAAGACATCCCGTGCATAATCGCTCCGCTCGGCACGCAACCCGAACTCCTCGCCGCGCAGATTCTGGAAACGATCGCAACGGTCGAATTCAAGAGAACCTTCGGCGCGAGCTTGGACCGCGTGACAAGTTGATACGAAGAGAGAGGGCCCGACATCACGTCGGGCCCGACACATTTTCAGAATCCTTGTTTCTGCATGTAAAATCTGCTACCTTAGAGGAACATTCATGACTGATTTGAAAGAAAAAAGTCTGCTTCCCCGCTCTCCGATTGTCGTGGTGATGGGGCACGTGGATCACGGCAAGACCACCTTGCTTGATTACATCCGCAAAGCAAACGTCGCGGCGCGGGAAGCGGGCGGCATCACGCAGTCGATCGGCGCGTACGAAATCGAACACCGAACACCGAACACCGAACAATCCCGCAGGATCACGTTCATCGATACGCCGGGACATGAAGCGTTCTCGAAGATGCGGACCCGCGGCGCGCACGCGGCCGATCTTGCAGTCTTGGTCATCGCCGCAGACGAAGGCGTGAAACCCCAGACGAAAGAATCGTTCGACATTCTCACGGCGACCGAGACGCCGTTCGTTGTGGCGATCACGAAGATCGACAAGCCGAACGCCGATGCGGAACGGATCAAGAACGAGCTTACCGCCGCGGGCATCCTCCTTGAAGGATACGGCGGCCATATTTCTTATCAGCCCGTTTCGGCAAAGACCGGGGAACATATTGACGCGCTCCTCGATCTCATCCTCCTAGCCGCAGACATGGAACATCTCACCTATGACCCGGCTTCCTTCGCCTCCGGCTATGTACTCGAAACGAAAGTAGATCGCCAACGGGGCCTCGAGGCGACGGTTATTCTTAACGACGGAACGCTCCGCCATGGCGACTGGATCGGGACCTCGACCGCACAAGGGAAGATAAGAATTCTCGAGGACTTCGCCGGAAAAACCGCAAAAACGCTCACGCCATCCGCGCCCGCCCTGATCATCGGGTTCGAGAGGCTTCCGGATGTCGGAGATTGGTTCTCGACCGATCCGGACGCCGTATTGCGCGCCAGCGCGATTGCTTCGAAACCGGGAACGGCCGTCGTCGGTTCACCCGATGAGTCGGCGCCGTTCCTTCGCGTAAGTCTTAAAGCGGCGGACACCGGCTCCCTTGAAGCGCTTTCGCAGATCGTCACATCGCTCCCGGACGCCGCATTGCTCGCGGTGGTGGCCAGATCAGTGGGCGACGTAAACGACAATGATATCCGCTTCGCGGCCTCGGCGGGAGCGACCGTCCTTGCGTTCAAGAGCAGAACGGACAAAGGAGCGCGGATGCTCGCGGAAACACAAAGGGTCCGGGTCGTCTCGTCGGAAATAGTGTACGAACTCATCACGACGATCGAAACGATGCTCCGCGAACTTGCGGCGCCGAAGTCCGCCGGCGAACTGGAGATATTGGCCGTATTCAATCAGGAGAAACTGGATAAACAGATCGTCGGCGGCAAGGTTGTCAGTGGAATATTCAAAAACAGATCGCAGTTCGTGATCGAGCGCGCCAAGGTGGCGATCGGCACCGGATTCGTATCCAATCTTCAGCAGCAGAAAAAAGAGACGCAACAAGTTGCGGAGGGGAACGAAGCAGGGCTATTGGCCAAATCAGAAATGAAGATAGAAGCGGGAGACAGGCTCGTTATTAAAGGGTAGTGCTTCGCCATTAGGATTTAGCCATTCGTGTTGGTCTAAGTTCTACCGGCTAAGCTCTAAGTCTTATTCATGAAATACCGTTCTCTCCGCGTCCAAAATCTGATCCGCGAAGAGCTGGGAAAAATCATCGTTCGGGAGCTTGAATTCCCGAACGCCCTGCCGACCATCACGGAAGTGGAGGTGGATAAGAAATTCTCGACCGCCGTTGTGCGCGTGAGCGTAATCCCGATCGCGCAAGCGCCCAAATCGATAAAAACGCTCCAAGACGCGCAGGGCAGGCTCCAACACCTTCTTCTCAAGAAGATCAACGTCAAGCCGATGCCAAGGATTCGTTTCGAACTCGATCGCGGCCCCGAGAACGCGGCGAATGTTGAGAGGAGATTGCTAGAAGATTCTTAGTTTGCAGTATATACCGTTACCACTCATACTCGATGGAGTGGGGATAAAGTACGGAGTAAACGAGCGATTCTTCGAAAACTGGTCGCCTGTCATGGCCTACGCCTTGGGATTCGTGTATGCGGATGGCACCGTCTATCCGTCAGCGCGCGGGAAGTATCTAGTTATAACTAGCACTGATAAGTTTATCATCGCTTATTTTCACAAGCGGGAGCAAAAAGTTTTTAGAGGAGTTGCTTGTGGTTCTTCGGGGTGCGCTTAAGTTAAAACAAACAAAGATTTACAACGGACATAGGTCCTTTCAGCTTAGATTCGCCACAGGAGATAGTGTAGAATTATTCAAGTTCATGTATCGGAACGCTCCTCGAGAAGCGCCATTCAAACGAAAGTTGAAGTTATTCGAAGAGTACTTTACCCTTAGGCCATCTCGGGTTGATGTGGGGGTGGAAAGGATACTAAAATCCTTGAGTTAAATCGGCCGCGTGGCGAAGTAGCTAACGCAGCGGTCTGCAAAACCGTTATTCATGGGTGCAAATCCCATCGCGGCCTCAACTATTGAACCTAAAATCCAAAACCGATAACCTTAAACTTGGCCGAAAGCCCGGGTGCTGTAATTGGTAGCCAGCCCTGACTTAAAATCAGGGGTCCGAAAGGACGTGTGGGTTCGACTCCCACCCCGGGCACAACTTGACTAAACGGGAGCGGTATTTTACAATATTGCCGGTTTTGCGCTCTCATCTCTCGTAAACGAAAGGAGTCTGTCCAAGTGAATAGCGCACTATTGACACGTGAAGCGGCGGTACAGGCGGTCGAGTTCGTCCGCCCCGCGATCCTCGGGATGATGGAGAGACAGCACGTGAAGCGGTCCGCGCTTCACATCATTGTCCTCGATCCCGTGGTGCCCTTTAGGGAAGCGCCTCTCGGCGATGCGCCTCTCCCCATCCTCCACGAGGAAGACCTCGGTTCCATCCCCCGCGAGGCGTGGGAGCACGACTACGCGGCCTATGCGGCCGAAAAGGTGGAGCTCACCTGGAGGACGGGGCTCGGCAGCCATGTTGCCCAGCAGCTCTACCCGCATCTCTTCCGCCCGGGCGACGTGAAGTATGGCGGGAGCGTGAATCATCAGGGTATCATGGTCGGCGCCTCGGGCGTCGAGTGGTACTACGACGAGATGTTCTCGCTGTGGGTCGCCGGCGCCTGCCGCGCGATCTGCATCCAGCGGATGGCGGCGTTCCTCGCGAACGACCGCTTCGATCATCTCCTCGAACCCTCGCCGGCGGAGCGGTAGAAAAACAGTAAGGCCCGGGCCTCGCGCATATGCGCAGCCCGGGCCGAACCATATCCGAGGGTCGTCCGCTAAACTTATGCTAAGATATTTCTTGATACGCAAACGATGATCGAACTCAAGAACGTCACGAAACGATACGGGAAGCAAACGGTGGTCCATGACGTAACGCTCTCCGTCCCCAAGGGAGGAGCGTTCGGATTTTTAGGCCAGAACGGCGCCGGGAAAACGACCACGATGAAAATGCTCGTGGGCCTTGCCTCCCCGGACCACGGAGAGGTGCGCATCGGCGGACGATCAGTAAGCGCGCCGGAGGTCCGCGAAGGGATCGGGTTCATGCCGGAAGCCCCTTATTTTTATGATCGCCTCACGGGGCTCGAATTTCTCGAGTTCTGCAGCGAACTTTTCACGAAGAAGCGGCAGAAAGGCAGAA
>CAYJWW010000031.1:0-2743 GCA_964374065.1 uncultured Candidatus Saccharibacteria bacterium
TTCCGATAGCTCGGATCTTAACCGGATTGGTACACCGCGAAAATCGAGGTTAGGAAGCGTATCCACGCCGAGCGCCAGATCGCTGCTGATAGCAGAGGCCAGCGTTTCCGCCGCCCACACACTCCGGTAGAGGTCCCCCCACGAACCATTGCTTTCCTGCATCGCGGCCATCGCGCGGGTAGCCCGCTGGGCCGGTTCCTTGATGATATGCGAACCGGTAAGGGCGTATGCTTCACTGAGCGCAAGCGTCCCGAGAATCTGATCGAACGTCCGGTCGCCGCCCGAGATGAACGTCCCGTCCTGCCGCATGTGGTTCATGAGAAATTTCAGCGCCTTGCGCACCGCGTCGCCGCAGGAGCGGCTTTCGTAGGTGGCCTGCGAGAGGTGTGTGTAGCCGGCGCCAAGGAAAGGCAGGAGCGCGAGCGAGGTGACGCCGACTTTGTCGATCGCGTGTTCGTTGAGCGTCGTCATGCCGTCGCCCCAGCTGCCGTCCTCGTTCTGATTCTTGAGGAGCCACTTGAGCGAGCGAAGGACCTTGTTCTCAGAATCTTTGCCGCCGCCCCCTTGTGCGACTGACCGCGCCTCGTCCCCAGAATCGGTCTTCTCCGGCGCGGCGGCCGGCTCGATCCGCCCAGCCGTCGCGGTGTACGTATCCCGGGAGGCGGTCTCGCCCGGCGGCGGGGAGGTGTCAAGCTTCGACGCCCAGCGGCGCGAGCGCAGGCTGTACGCCACCACGAGCAACAGCAGCATTAGCGCGACCGGCCACCATCGCTTCATACAAGGATTATAACGCGAAAACGTTGTCTCGGTTCATAGCGAGTCAAAGGCATCCGTGACAGCTCCGTAATTTATGGACAAAGTCCATCCACTATGTAATTTTGGGACACTCCGTGCAAGAAAGGGGCGCCGGGTGCCATCACGGAAAGCGAATAGCGGGGAAAAAACACCTGAGGTACATCCTCCAACCCTCCGAATGGCCGCGCTCCTCCTGGCGACCTCTTGGGGACACCGCTACGAGGCCGTTTGGTCATCGAGCGCCTTCCAACACCGCCTTCTTCAACTCATGGGGGAGGAATCGCCCCATGCCGCCGATCCCTCGGCGGGGTTGGAGTTCGACTTTTAGAATTCTCGCGAAACGAGAATCCTACTTTCAAAGGCCCTTGAGGTAAAAACTGTATAAGATTTTAGGACACTCCCCGGCGGGGCCATGTCTCGGTCGAAGCCAATGCGCGGTTTTGTTTTCTTTGTCGGCGCGCTCCTTCTCCTGTCGCTGTCGTCCTGTGGCGGCTGCGGGGGAAAAGGAAAGCATTCCAAAGGCGGCTATTCCGAAGAAGAAGACCCCCCGAACCGTGGAAACATAACCGATGAGCCTTTCGTCCCTACCGGGTCTTCGCCGGTGACAGGCCTCACGTGGCATGTCGGCGTTACCGATAACGTCCCTCGGTCGACCCTCGAAGGGCTCCACCAGAAGCTCGTTCAAACCAGCGATAGGATCTTTCACCTCACGGAAGGCCAGGTGTGGATCGCGAAGGTCCGACTCTCGGATAACGTTTCTCCCGGCGCGACCGCTTCCCAACTTTGGAACAATTCGCTTCGGTTCTCGCAATACGATGTCCTCATTTTTCCCGATGCGCGTTGGAATATATCCGCTCGCGGCTTTGTGACCTACCACACCGGCAGGCGGGGCCGACTGCTCGGCGTCCCCGTTTCCGGTCTCCTCTTTACGTACATCCACGAAGCCTCGCATCTGCTCTGGATCCTTTCCTGGTCCTCGGAAGGGGGCGCGAACTCGCTTCGAGACGAATACTTCTCGTCCCCAGACGATGATTGCGTGATGGAACTGACGACGCTCACTCGCTGGTGCGGCGCGGACAATCACGCCTCTCAAAGTGGTCAACCCCATTCGTGTTGGGAGCAAATCCTGCGCGACTATCCCGCTTTTCAATATGACGGGATAAACCAAGCCCCCGCAAGCCCGCCCTTCGTTGAGGTCGAGTATAACGACACGCCTTGATCGCAAATAAGGCTCGTCGACAAGCGATGAAAGAATCGATGGTCCGAAAAAATCCTGCCCCCTGGACCCTTAGCCTGGATTTTCGCGCGCCCCCAAGGGGCGCTTGCGAAAATTCAGGCTAACATCATGGGCCATCGGTTGTCCTATCCGTATCTGTTGAAGATCGTGAAGAGAAAAATCTATTCTGTAGCACGAATCAAAGGTGCCTTCTTTACCTCGATCTGCCGGTAGATCGCCCTGATTAGATTCTCCCGCGCATCCATTGAACGGCGCGCGCCGTCCTCGAGATCCGGCTGTACGTCCTCCCATTCGAGGTACGGAGCCAACGCGGAAACGATTCGTGCTGAGTGATCTTCATCCGTAGGGATGTGCTCGATGAAGAATTCGAGATCCTCATCGGAGAGATTCGCGATCTCGCGATAGCCTTGCACGAGCCGTCTGTAGAGAGTCGGAATGGGCCATTCCATCGCAAACCCCACGGCTCCCATCGCCTTCCAAAACGTGCCGGGCACGCATAGCCCGAAGTGGATGCGCGAATATTCCTCCAGTTCTGGGAGTCGAGTCGCGCGATCAACTTCCTCGATATTCACGTCGAGGGCACGAAGGACCTTTCTGAACTGGGCCGGATGGGTGCGTTCAGGGTCGCCGTGCCCATACTCGTCCCAAAGGATTGAAGCGAGCGCTCCCTGAATTCCCTCATCCGGACAGCAAGCCAGCGCGGCCGCATCA
>CAYJWW010000032.1:0-2552 GCA_964374065.1 uncultured Candidatus Saccharibacteria bacterium
GCGTGGCCGGAAGAATCGATACATCGCCTTCCGCACCTCTTCCGCGAGTACGATCGAGAACGCCACAAACGTTGTCGTGCCCCATTCTGCGGCGGTAAGCGGGACCGTGTGGAGTATATTCTGCATCAGAGGTGCATAGATCGCGAGCATCTGAAGGCCGATGACGGCAAGGAGGGATATGATGAACAAGGGGTTTTCAAAAGGATTCGTCGTGAATACGGAACGGTCTTTCGAACGGCAATTCCAGCCATTGAACCACTGGAAAATTGCGAGTACGGTAAGCGAGATAGTCAGCGCTTTTGCGGGATTTTCCGGATAGATCGTGGCGAACAAATAGAGCGTTCCCAGCATCATGGGAACGGCCATCACTATGATGCGCACGAGCATCAGGCCGTCAACAATGAACCGAGACGGTTTTTTAAATTGCGCCCGGATCAAATTCGGCTCTTTGGGGTCTACCGCCAGAGCGGAACCGATGAACGGATCGGTCACAAGGTTCAGCCAAAGGATCTGCGCGGGCAGGATCGGCAACGGAAGTCCCAGAATGATAGCCCCCACGATGCATAAGAGCTCGCCCAAGCTTGTAGAGAAAAGAAAGAGAACGCTCTTTTGTATCGTGGAGAACATGTTCCTTCCTTCTTCAATTGCGGAGACGATGGTCCCGAAGTTATCGTCCAACAGGACGATATCTGCGGCTTCTCTCGCGACTTCGCTCCCGGTAATGCCCATGGCGACGCCCAGATCCGCGGCAACGAGAGACGGCGCATCATTCACGCCGTCTCCCGTCATGGCCACCACCTCGCCGCGCCGTTTGAAGGCATCTATGATGCGCATCTTATGCTCCGGCGTTATCCGCGCGAATACGGTCGCGCGCGGGAGTTTTCTCACAAGTTCCGCGTCATCCCATCGACTAAGCTCTTCGTCGGTGATCGCTTCATCCCCGTCATTCCATATCCCGGCTTCTTGGGCGATTCGTATGGCGGTTAAGCGATGGTCCCCTGTTATCATTACGAGCCGCATACCGGCGCCCTTCACTCGGCGGACCGCATCGGGAACTTCCGGGCGCAGGGCATCCTGCATCCCCACGAATGCCGCGAATGCGAGGTTTTGCGTTTCGATGATCTCACTTTCCTTCCGGGGAGCATCTTCGCGCACTCCGAGGGCTACAATGCGCAGTCCCTCGCTCGAAAGTTTTTGATACACATCTTCAAGAATGTTCCTGTCTTCGGCAGACATCGTTCGGACCCCGGTCGCGCTCCATACCCGCGAGGAGAGGTCCAAAACGATCTCTGGGGCGCCTGCGACCACCGTAAACGCTTTCTCATTCCTGAAGTGCGAAGTGGCATGGTACTTCAGGCGGTAGTCGAAAGGGATCTCCGCGAGGAGAGGAGATTCCCGCTCAAGCTCCTCCTTGTGAAACCCGAGCTTTTGCGACAAGACGAGCATGGCGGCTTCCGTCGGGTCGCCGACTACTTGCCATCTTTGCGCTCCCGATTCTCCTCGCACCAGGGAAACGCGCGCATTTGCGCCGAATGCGGCGATTTGTCCGACGAATATAAGCTCAGGATGATTCGGCGGATCAACGACGGCGTTGTCCAGCCGAACCTCCCCGCGCGATTCGTACCCATTCCCGCCGATCTCAAATAGTTTTCCGTCGGCAAAAACCTTTCTGATCACCATCTCGTTCCTGGTGAGCGTCCCGGTTTTATCAACTGCGATGATTTTGGCTTGTCCCAGAGCCTCCACCGCGTGGAGCTTTTTTACAAGCGCATTGCGTTTCGCCATTCGCCATACCCCCGTGGCAAGAATAAGGGTAAGCACGACCGGCAGGCCCTCGGGGATGATGGAAACCGCAAGCGATACCGCCGTGCGGAACATTTCGTCCACGGGCTTGCCGAACCAGATGCCGAGGAAGAATGTAAGCGTGCACAGGAACGCAACCACTCCGACGACGAGTTTCGAAAAGGAGCGGATATCTCGCTTTAAAGGTATTTCAGTTTCGATCGCCGCTATTGTTTCGCTAATTCTCCCGATGACGGTCCGGGCTCCGGTCTCTACGACGACGGCTTTTCCCGAGCCCCCGACAACCGCAGTGCCTTTAAATACCATGTTGGTGCGCTCCGCGGTTGGCAGTTCGCGCTGCTGAAGGACGATATCGCTCTTATGCACCGGCACCGATTCTCCCGTGAGCGCCGCTTCCGCGACTTTCAGATTATTGGATTCGATGATGCGGGCGTCTGCGGGGATTTTCTCGCCCTCGCGGAGCACGATGCAGTCCCCGGGAACGACCTCCTCGTCCGGCAATACCGTCTCCTCCCCGTCCCGCAGAACCGTTGCAGAGGTTTTTGTAAAGCGCCGGAGCGCGAGAAGCGTTTGGTTCGCCTTCCCTTCTTGAACGGTGCCGAGGATGGCATTAAAGACGAGAACGGCGAGGATGATGATGCTGTCGAGAAAATCCTGAGTGAAAAAAACTATAACGCTCGCGAGAAAGAGGATATAGATCAGCGGGCTTTGGAACTGGCGGAAAAAAATAACAATACTGCCTTCCGTTT
>CAYJWW010000033.1:0-2404 GCA_964374065.1 uncultured Candidatus Saccharibacteria bacterium
TCGAAGACGGCATCGACCGCCGCCACCGTGTAGCTGTAGTTCGTGGAAGCAGTAAGCCCGGTGTCGATGAAGATAAGTGCCGGCGCATTAATCGTCGTGCGGAATAGCCCGCCGCGGAACACGCGATAGAGCGTCACGCCGACGATGTCGGTGGAAGCGCTCCAGCGCTCGATGGGCGCGCACATCGCTGCGCATTGCGGCGTCCCGATCCGGATCATCACCGTGGACCGCGATAACTTGAAAGAGGGGCTGCAGGCGTTCCGCGAAACGCTTGAAACAGTGACCGCAACGGGCAAGGCCTTAAATATCCCGCACCCGCATTGACGTTATGACCGCCCTTCTTGAACTGGTCCTGATTTCACTCGGCCTCTCGTTTCTCGCCGCGATCCCGTATCGCCTGCTGACGAAACCAGAAGAGATGCGCCGCGCGAAGGCCGAAGTCTCGCTCGTTCGGAAGCAAATGGGCGAGGCCCGCAGGCACGGCGACATGGCCGAAGTCACCCGCTTAATGAACCAGATGCTCAAGGCGAATCAGGTCCAGATGCGGCAGAACATGAAACCCATGCTGCCGTCCGCGCTCATTTTCATTCTCGCGCTCGGGACGCTCAACTCATACGGGCCGGTCGCGCTCGAAACGCCAGTGCAAAACGCAACACAAAACGAACTCTTCTTCGGCACGCCGCTGAACATTTCCGGACAGCTGCAAAACGGCGTGCTCTCGCTCGACACGAACAAAGACGGCCGGTTTGAAACCCGGTTAAAAGATGGGGAGGCCTTCAGGCAAGGCGAATATTACTGGCAGGCCCGGCTCGGCGAAAAGCCGCAGCTGGAGGCGCAGCTCGCGCATTCGCCCGTTATCCTTCCGCTTCTGCAGTTCGCGTTCCCGCCTGTGTATCTCTCCCACTTCCTTTCGTGGTTCTGGATCTACTTCATCATCCTGATCCCGACGACGATCTTGTTCCGGAAGCTGCTCGGGGCGGAGTAATCGCAAAAATCGCATTGAGACGTTTATAACGCTGTTATATCACCTTTAAATGGTTGCACACCACTATAGCTCTCATATCCTCCCCGCTTTTGCCTCGGCAACGGCGGGCTTTCTTTTCCCTTTTAATTATTGCCCAGGCAAACAGCCGTATGCCAGAAGAGCGAGTAATGATTTTCATTGATGGAAGCAACTTCTATCACGGGTTGAAAAACAATCTCGGAAAATTCGACATTGATTTCCAGAAATTTTCATTAGCAGTCACGGGCAACCGGCGATTTGTCTGGACGCATTATTACAACGCTCCGCTTGATCGGTTGGCCGATCCAGAGATAATCACCAAAACTATATCAAAAAAAGCTGCCGCCTTCGTCAAAAACCGGGCGAGCAAAAACCTGATGATACTCTTCAAAGTCCCAGTTCTTTCTCAATCATCGCCAGAATTTCCTCCCGCTTTCCCGGATTCAGTGAAACCACCTTCCCTGATTTCTTGAACAAAAGAAATCCCGCTTTCTCCAGCTCGCGCAGGATCCGCGCCACGCGCACGCCGTTCCGAGTCAGCCGGTGGGAAATCCAGCCTTCCAAGCTTTCTGTCGGCCGGTAGACGCCGCCCTACATTGCCTTCCGTCCGAGCTTGTCGAAAATCGTCGCCGCGATTTGGGTATCGGTCAGATCGTGTTTGGCAATAAGTTCATTTTTTAGTCCTTTTAAAGGTAACTCTTATATACTCAGATACCCAAGGCTTCTCCATGGACGCAACGATGGCGGAAGATCAGAAATCCTTGCTGTTGATTTTTCTCGGGAATTCCCCGGAACTCCGGATCATCGATTTCTTCCTGGACAACAAGCTCTTTGATTTCAGCAAGAAGGAAATAATCGAGGGAACCGGATTAAGCAAAGCAACGTTCTATGGACACTGGGATCGCCTCGAACGGTTCGGGCTCGTGACGGTCGCGAGGAAGTTCGGGAAGGCGAAGCTGTACCGGCTGAGCCGGGATACTCCTGTCGTGCAGCGGCTCGTGGAACTGGAGAAACAACTGATTCGGCTTGCCGCAGAAAAACAGATCGGGACGCAGGTGGAGGCGTGATTACGCCTTCATCTTCTTCACGTTAATCGACCGGCAGCTCTGGCACATTCTCGTCGCAGGCTCCATAAAAATCGGCTTGCCTTCCCACCCGCACGCCTGGCACTGGTATTTCGACATAATTATCCTCCCCGCATCCCCATCCGTTTCAGCATCTGCGCCATCGGTCCGCGCTTCATGCCTTTCTCGCCCCCGACCATCTTCATCATCTTCTGGATCTGGTTGTATGATTTTAATAGGTCGCGGACGTCTGCTTCAGTCGTTCCCGAACCTTTCGCGATCCGCGCAATCCGGGTCCCTTTGATTACGTCCGGCTCGCGCCGCTCTTCCGCGAGGT